>NZ_VRYE01000058.1 GCF_008041835.1 Ectopseudomonas mendocina | reverse complement strand
AACAGCAGCTGAATCCGCTCGAATTAAGGAAATCCAGGGCAACAACCGGTTAAAAACTCTCAAATAGTGGGCAATTCGCTTTGTCTTTGTCGGGCTCTGTCCATTTATGACTTCAAGTCCGACAGGCTGCTAGGGCTTGCGACACGCGGCGCAGCGGTTGCACCAGGCCGCGCACCAGCAGCGCCATCAGCGCCAGTGCCAGCAGGCCGACGGCACCCGCGATCAGGCTGGTGCGCTGCAGCGCGGCGCGGGCGTCGGCGTAGATTTCGTCTTCCGGCACCAGACTGACCAGGGTCAGGCCGAGGCGTTGCAGCGGCTGTGCGCTGGCCAGCCAGGCTTCGTTGTCACGCTGAAAACGCACCGGCTCACTGCCTGCGGTCAGTGTGTTGGCCGCCTCGACGCTGGTCAGGTCACTCAGGCTGCGGCTGTCGTTGACGCTGGCGTTGGGGTGAACCTTGACCTGCTGATCGGCACCGATGAGGAAAATCACGCCACGCTCGCCAAACTGAAAGCCGCCAATCAGCTCCGACAGGCTCTGCAGGCTGTAGCCCAGACCGGCGACGCCAAGGGTCTTGTCCTTGAGGGCGATGCGTTGATTGATGAACAGTGTCGGCAGGCCAGAGGTCTTGTCGGTGTCAATTGAGGCGACCTGATCCTGGTCGCCGTCGACCAATGTATAAAACCAGCTGTCTGCCGGGTTGTCGCGACTCATCACCCGAATCTGGCCCTGCTCGGAGTAGAAATTGCCGCTTTCCAGCACGGCGATGCTGGTGGTGAGTGCGTTTTGCTGCTGTTTGACGCCATCCAGATAGCGGGCGAAGGCACTCATCCGGATCGGGTTCTCGCCATAGGCCAGCCAGTCCTGCACCAGGCTGTTGCCGGCGATGGCCTCGGTCGCCGAAATCGGTCCGGCCAGGGTGCGTTCCAGGTCGTTGCGAATGGCGCTCACCTGCGCGGGTAATGCCTGATTGATCAGATAGCGCTCGGTCATCTGGCGCAGCACCGAGGAGTAGATCAGCACCACAATCAGGGTGGTGACGCCCAGCGCGGCGCCCATACTGATGATCAGCTGCCATTGAATACTGCGTTTCCAAAGGGTCATGGACGTGCTCTCGACAAAGCCTGACCGTCGCCACAGGTGCAGAGCCTGCGGAGGGGCAACGGGCAGGGGGAGGTAGAGGGGCTGCGGTGGCAGATGAGCCGGGCGAGTCGCCTGTAGCCCCGATAATCAGTCTTTCCAGAAGTCTTCGTGGACGCGGATGGATTCCTCTTCCAGCAGCGGGCCGATCACCTCGACGCTGCGCTGGCCGGACTCGAATACCGTGCGGCAGGGCAGATCCAGCGTCGGGTTTTCCGGGTGGTTGCCGGTCATGTCCTTGAGGCGCTTTTCGCTGGCGCCGTAGACCACCCGGCCCACGCCGGCCCAGTACACCGCGCCGGAGCACATGGCGCAGGGTTCGGCGCTGGTGTACATCGTGCAGCCGGCCAGCACCTCGGGGCTGTAGGTGGTATTGGCGCGGGTCATCAGCACCCGTTCGGCGTGGCCGGTCATGTCGTGATCGGGCAGAAAGGCGTTCAACTGCTCCATCAGGACGTTACCGTCGGCGTCGACCAGGATGGCCGCGAACGGGTGGATGCCTTGTTTGCCGGCTTCTTCAGCCAGCCGGAAGCTTTCACGCAGAAAATAAATATCGCGTTCGGTATGACTCACAAAAGTGTCCTTGTTTACAGCTTGGGGTCCGGCGGCGCGCAGGCCGCCGGTAAGGGATTACTTCTTCTTCGGCAGGCTCCAGGCGAAGAAGATCTGTTGCGTCCACTGCACCGACTTGAACAGCAGCAGGCTGACAATGGCGAGGAAGAACAGACCGGCAAAGGCCTGCGGAATCTTGAAGAACGAGGTCGAGAACTGGATGAAGTAGCCCAGCCCCTCTTCTGCGGCGACGAACTCCGCCACCACCGCACCGATGATCGCCAGGGTGATCGCCACTTTCAGGCCGCTGAAGATGTGCGGGATCGCATACGGAATGCGGATCTGCCAGGTTTCCCGGCGGGTCGGTGCATCCAGCGAGCGGCTCAGTTCGATCAGTTCGGCCGGCGTCTCGTTGATCCCGGTCGCGGTCGAGACTACCAGCGGGAAGAAGGTAAGCAGGCAGGTGATCAGCACCCGCGACGGATCATCCGAGCCCATCATCACGATGATCAGCGGTGCTACCGCAACCACCGGGGTGGATTGCACCACCACCAGCATCGGGTACAGGGTGCGTGAGAGAAACTCCGAGCGCATCATCGCAATGGCCAGCGGAATGCTGATCACGATGGACAGGGCAAAGCCCATCAGCGCCACCCGCAGGGTAGCCCACAGGTGCATCATCCAGCGGCTGAACTCGACGTCGAAGAACGCCTTGGCGATTTCGCTCGGTGCCGGCAGCACGTAGGTCGGCAGCTCGAAGATGCGGCAGACCAGCTCCCAGAGCAGGATCAGGCCGACAAAGAACAGCCACGGCGACAGGTTCAGCAGCAGCGCGCGACGCGCGGCGGCGTCAGTGGGCGTCCGGCTCATAGATGTGTTTCCTTATGCGGTCAGTCAGCTCACTGAAACGGAGTTGCTTGATGGTGTCCGCGCTGCGCGGGCGGGGCAGATCCACTTCGATCAGATCGAGCACGCTGCCCGGGCGCTTGCTCATCACCAGCACGCGGTCGGCGAGCAGCACCGCCTCGGAGATCGAGTGGGTGATAAACAGCACGGTTTTCGGGTTTTCGTCCCAGATTTTCAGCAGATCGAAGCCAATCTGCTCACGGGTCATGGCATCCAGTGCCGAGAACGGTTCGTCCATCAGCAGAATATCGGGGTTGAGCAGCAGGGCGCGGACAATGCCGACCCGCTGCTGCATGCCGCCGGACAGCTCGTCCGGCATCTTGTCGGCAAAGGCCTCCAGACCGGCCATTGCCAGCAGTTCGTTGGCGCGCTTCTCGTCCTGGGACGAGTAGCGACCAAACTTGTGCTTGAGCGGGAACAGCACATTCTTGCGAACGGTCAGCCACGGCAGCAGGGTCGGCTTTTGAAACACGATGCCAACGTCGTCACGGGGGCCGTTTACCTGCTTACCGAATACGCTGACCTCGCCGTCGCTTGGAATCAGCAGGCCCGAGACCATCCGCAGCAAGGTGGACTTGCCGCAGCCGGAGGGGCCGACCACCGCCACAAACTCGTGGCGATGGATGTCGAGGTCGATGCCTTGCACCGCCATCGGACTGCCGGGCGTGGGATCGTAACGATGCCCAACGCCGGTCATCCGCACGAAAGCGCGTTCGCTAGTGTGCTCCATGGGTTACTCCGCTACCGGCATGAAGTCGCGATTGACAATGGTTTCCGGGTCCAGGGAGTCCACGCTCAGTTCATTGGCGCGGGCAACCCAGTCCCAGGTGGTGGCGATACGCTCGGGTGTCATGGCACCCAGACCGTCCGCTTCGCTGATCTCGTTGAAGGTCAGCGGCATGGAATCGCCGATCTGCGCGGTGGCAACCGCAGCGTCCACTTCCGGCACCATGGTGTGCAGGTCGGCAGCAGCCAGTTCCGGATGCTCGTGGGTGAAGCGAACCGACCTGTCAAAGGCGCGCATAAAGCGCTTGGCCACATCCGGGCGCTCGCTCAGGAACCTGTCGGCAGCGACCACGGCAGAGCTGTACAGCGACAGGCCGGCGTCGGACCAGCGGATCACGTTGATGTCCTTGCCGGCGGCCGCCGCCTGCTGCTTGAACAGCGCGATGTTGGTGACCCAGGCGATGATGGCGTCGGTGTTGCCGGTGACCAGCATCGGGCCCAGCGCGCCCGGATCAGACTTGGTCAGGCTGACGGCGTCGTCCGGCATGTCGTTGGCTTCCAGCACCAGTGGCAGAAACGCGTTGGAGGAGGTGAACGGTGAGGTCGCGACTTTTTTGCCAGCGATGTCGCTGAAGCTCTCGATGCCGGAGTCAGACAGCGAGAAGAACGCGTGCGGGCCCTGGTTGAAGATCATGTAAACGGCGCTGACCGGCACGGTATCCTGCGCGCGGGCGGCCATCAGGGCGCCGATATCGGCGCTGCCGATGTCAGCCTGGCCGGTGGCGATCTTGGTGATGGCGTCAGTGGAGCCGCGACCACTGGCAACGGTGACTTCCAGCCCTTCGTCGGCGAAGAAGCCTTGCTGGATACCGGCGTAGACCGGAGCCTTGTCGCCCCCCCGGCAGCCAGTCCAGTTGGTAGGTAACCTTGTCGGCTGCAGCGGCGAACCCGCTGGCAGACATGGCGATGACCATCGCCAGAACGCCGGACGCTTTTTTCAACATGAGTCATTCTCCAGAGTGATGTGCTTGGCTTTTTATCCTGACCAGTTGGGCAGGTTTTATTTCTATTCAGCAAGTTGCGGGCCAGCTTTCGGAAATGTCGGAAATTGGCTGAAAACCCCGTATTTTCTGGGTCTTATTGCTCTGTCACGGGCTTGGCCGGCGGTGCACCTGAATTCCTGACCAGGGCGCCGCGCGTTTTTGGTGCGGCGTGAACCAGTCTCGTGCGTTCTCAGCCGGACGGGTCCGGGGCGACCTTGCGGCTGCGCAGGGCAAGGCGGCGATCTGCCAGGCCCACGATCAGAATGCCCAGTGCGATCAGCGCAAAGCCGGTCAGGTCGCTTGGTGTGGGTACCTCATGCAGGAACCAGGCAGCCGAGAGCATGCCAACTGCCGGTACCGAGGCCGAGCTGAGTGACAGGCTGACCGCGGGCAGGGAGCGAATCGCTGCCACCTGCGCCGCAACGCAGATGCCGGAGGCAATCGCCCCGCTGAAAATCAGCATCCAGATGAAGTCTGGCTGCCAGTCGATCTGCCCCGGGTCTTCTACCAGTAACGCCAGCGGCAATAGCGCCAACACCGAGGTCAGCAATTGCCAGGGGATCAGCGACAGCACGTCGCCCTGCCAGTGATGCCTGCGCACATGAATCAGCCCGGCGGTCCAGAGTATGGTGCCGAGCATGATCAAGCCGCCGCCGATGAACACCTCATGATCGGACCAGTCGATGCTCAACGGATTGAACACGGTCAGCAGGCCGGCCAGCCCCAGGCCGACGCCGATGGCGCGCGGCAGGGTAAAGCGCTCGCCCAGAAACAGCGCTGCCGCCGGCACCACCCAGATCGGCGTGGTATAGGCCAGAATCGCCGCCCGTCCCGCCGGCAAATACTGCACGCCGAGGGTGACCAGGGTAATGAAGGCCATGTTTTGCATAATCCCGACTGACAGCAGCACCGGCACATCCGCGCGCCGAGGCAAGCGCAGCACGCCGAGCGCGGCGGCGATGGCAAACATCGCCAGCGTGCCCAGCGCCATGCGCAGGCAGGTGAACAGCATCGGCGGGCTGTAGGCCAGCCCGAGTTTGAGAACCGGGAAATTAAGCCCCCAGCCGATGGCGTTGAAGCACAGCAGCAGATAGCCCAGCCGGAAGGCGTAGCTGTGACCGCCGGTGCTGCCGGCGGTCGCGTTCCGGGCCACCTCAGTGCTCCACTTCGAGGGCGCTTTCGTGCCAGTTCTGCAGGGCGCGGTTGGACAGCCAGACCATCAGGGCGAACAGCGCGATACCGGTCAGGGTGATCAGCAGCAGGGCGGCGAACATCCGCGGAATCTGCAGGTTGTAGCCCGACTGCAGGATCATGTAGGCCAGCCCGGCCTTGGCGCCGCCGGTACCGGCGACGAACTCGGCGACGACCGCGCCGATCAGCGCCAGACCCGAGCTAATGCGCAGACCGCCGAAGAAGTACGGCAGCGCGCCCGGGATACGCAGGCGGACCAGCTCCTGCCAGCGGCTGGTGCGGTACATGCGGAACATGCTCAGCAGGTTCGGGTCGACGCTGCGCAGCCCCAGAGTGGTGTTGGAGATGATCGGGAAGATGGCGATGATCACCGCGCAGACGGTCAGCGCCCAGGTGGTGTCATCCACCCAGATGATAATCAGCGGGGCAATCGCTACCACCGGCGTCACCTGCATCAGCACCGCGTAGGGAAACAGGCTCATCTCGATCCACTTGCTCTGTACAAACAGCAAGGAGGCGGCCACGCCCAGCACCACCGCGATGACAAAGGCCAGGAAGGTCACCTTCAACGTGATGTACAGCGCCCCCAGCAGCGGCTGCCAGCCGTCGATCAGCGCTTTGAAGATCTCGATCGGCCCCGGCAGGATGTATTTGGGCATCTCCAGCGCCTGGACGGCAATTTCCCAGAACAGCAGAAACAGGATACCGACGCCCAGGGGCGCGGCGACTTTGACGAAGTTTTCGTTCTGGATCAGCGGCGTGCTCATGCCTTGATCTCCTGTGGCTGGCCCATGGCGCTGGCACGCTCAAGCGCCTGCGAGACCTGGCGGCAGTAGCCGGCAAACTCGGTCGAAACGCGGAAGTCGGCGTTGCGCGGGAAGGGTTGATCGATACGGATGTCGTCGACGATGCGGCCCGGGCGGGCAGCCATCACCACCACGCGGCTGGACAGGTAAACCGCCTCGTAGACGCTGTGGGTAACGAACACGATGGTCCAGCCGTTCTTCTGCCACAGCTTGAGCACATCGTCGTTGAGCTTGTTGCGGGTCATCTCATCGAGCGCGCCGAAGGGTTCGTCCATCAGCAGCAGGTTGGGCTCGGTGACCATGGCGCGGGCAATCGAGGCGCGCATCTGCATGCCACCTGACAGCTCGCGCGGGAAGGCGTTGTCAAAGCCCTTGAGGCCGACCATCTCGAGTGCATCATCGATCTTGGCCTCGACCTCCGGCCCGCGCTGGTGTTCCAGATCCAGCGGCAGGCGTACATTCTTGCGCACCCGTGCCCAGGGCATCAGGGTGGCGTTCTGAAATACGAAGGCCAGCTTGCGGCCCTTGTCGCCAACCACGTCATAGCCCTGCTCCCAGAACTTGACGGTGCCGGTGGTCACCTCACCAAGGCCGGCCATGATCCGCAGCAGGGTACTCTTGCCGCAGCCGGAGGGGCCCAGCAGACTGACGAATTCGCCCTGGCGTATGGTCAGGTCGGCGCCTTTCAGCGCGATGGTACCGTTGGCGTATATCTTGTTTACGCCTTCAACCTGCAGCACTGGCCGCGGGTTGCCGTTGCTGTCGGTATGCGCCAGCTCGGCGGCGCTGTCATCGACCGGTGTGGCCTTGAGCGGCGTCACGTTGGAGCTTGTCATGGGTATCTCCCGGGGCGGCCCGCAGGCGGGCCGCCGGCTGGTCGGTTAATCAGGGCAGGACGGGTTCGGCGGGCAGGTAATCCAGGCTGTACACGTCGTGGATATCCAGGCTGGCATCCACCAGGCCGGCTTCCAGCATGAACTCGTGAATCTTCGCCCAGCGTGCGTCGGTCATCACGCCGATACCGCGGGTGGCCGCGTCGCCGCCGGTCACCAGACCGTACTCCTGCATCTTGGCGATGCCGTAGGCGATCTGCTCGTCGGTCATTTCCGGGTTGGCTTCCTTGATCAGCGCGTTACCCGGTGCCGGGTCCTTGAAGTAGCTGGCCCAGCCTTCCATGCTGGCCTGCACAAAGCGGCGCACCAGATCGGGATCTTTCTCGATCAGCCCGTCAGTGGTCTCGATGGTAGTGGCGTAGGCCGGGTAGCCGTAGTCCGCCAGCAGGAACACGGACGGCTTGATACCCGCCTTCTCCATGGCAAAGGGCTCGGACGACAGATACCCCTGCTGCACGATATTGGTGTCTGCAAGGAAGGGCGCGACGCTGAAGGTGTAGGGGCGGATCATGTCATCGGTGTAGCCGTACTTGGACTTCAGCCAGGGCCAGAAGGTGGTGTTGGCAAAAGCAGCGATGTAGACCGGCAGACCCTCGGCCTTGATTTGTTCCAGCGAGGTGATGTGCGGGTGCGCGATCAGTGCCTGCGGGTCGCCCTGAAAGGCGGCGGCCACGGTTGTGACCGGCATGCCCTGCTCTACTGCCTTGACTGCACCGACGGCGTAGCCCATGGAAAAGTCGCGCTTGCCGGACACCAGCAGTTGCATGCCGTTGACCTGTGGACCGCCCATCTCGATGGACACATCCAGACCGTATTTCTCATACAGGCCGGTGGCCTTGGCCTGATAGAACCCACCGTGTTCGGCCTGGGCATACCAGTTGGTGCCGAATACGACTTCGTCCAGCTCGGCCGCCATCAGGGATGTGGACAAACCGCTGGCAAGCACCGCGCCGGCCATGCCGAGCAGTGCAAACGACTTCAGATTCTTGCGGGGGTGGCGCATGTGTTGCTCCTTGCTTGCAGTAGATAGCTGACCAGTTATTCAACATTTCTCCTGCAGCAAGCGCCGTGCCATGTGCCGTAAGTGCCGTTATTTCCATTTCCTGAACAGTTGGTCAGCAAAAACGTGCACCGGATTGCGGCCCGTTGCTGCGCTCCTGCACTTCAATCGCTCACGGCTGCGGGTATTTGCCTGCATGTCTGCTGCGAATTCACTGCCGGCGACTGACTGGTACGAAACCTGCTAAGTGTCTGGCAGGGAATTTCCGGGCCGAGAGAACCTCCTGGATCAGACTCCTGAGTCAAGATGACGCTCCTCTGTCATAACGCCGCCCTGGCGTACGGTTCTCATCCGTGAAAGAGGAATCACCATGTCTGCGTCAAACGCATATCTGGTATTGCAAGGCGGCCGGGTGCTTGACCCGGCTTCAGGTCTGGATGCGGTAGCTGATGTTGTGGTGCGCGACGGCACCATCGTAGAAATCGGCGCCAACGCTGCTGCCAACCACCCCACTGCGAAGGTGCGCGATGTCAGCGGCCATCTGGTTACCCCGGGGCTGATCGACATTCATACCCACTGCTATCCCGGTCTGGGCGACTTCTGTCTGCCGACCGATCTGATGGGCGTCGACTCCGGCGTTCCGGTGATTGTCGATGCCGGCACCGCCAGCACCACCATCATCGAACTGGCCCGCAAGGCGATCATCGACCACCCGGATACCAAGACCAAGGTGTTCGCGCTGATGGACCCGTCGCAGATCTATCTGGCGAATAAGAGCTTCATCTGCCATTACCTGCGCATCGCCGGTGACGAGCGCAATATCGATATCGAAGCGGCCAAGGCGGTAGTGGATGCCAACCGCGACGTGATTGTCGGCTTCAAGGTGCGCCCCACCATCACCGACAACCCCGACCGCTCACCCTTCCTGGATGCGGCCCACGCCATCGCGCCGGACCTGCCGATCATGATCCACCTCGGCTCCTTCCCGCATACTCCGGTGCTGGATACCAACAAGTTGCTTTATCAACTGCGCAAGGGCGACATCATCACCCACGCCTGCCGTGGCGGTGGTGGCCAGCTGGACGACAAGGGCGAGCCGACCAAGCCGTTTATCGAAGCCTACGAGCGTGGTGTACTGCTGGATATCGGCCACTCCGCCGGTGACTTCCACTTCCGCACCGCGCGGCGCATGATCGAGCGCGGCTACATGCCCAATACCATTTCCACCGACCTCAACGTCTTCAACGTCGACGGTCCGGTGTTCTCGCTGTCGACCACCATGTCGAAGATCTGGGCGCTGGGCGTGCCGCTGATTGATGTTATCCGCATGAACACCGTCAACGCCGCCGCCGCGATCAAGCGTGGCGAGGAGTATGGTGAGCTGAAAGTCGGTCGCAGCGCCGAGGTCAGCGTGCTGCGTATCGAAGAAGGTACCGTGCAGCTCAGCGACGGCCACGAAACCATCGAAGCCAGCCGTCGTCTGCGTGCGGTGGGCTGCCTGCGCGCCGGCACCTGGCATGACGCCGTTCATGACCTCAAAAGCGCACCGGATGCGCTGCAGGAGGCGGTGTGACGGCCGTCGCCGCGTCAGCGGCAGTGGATTCCACGCAATTCTATGAGCAACTGGTTGCTGAGCTGACCGCCCGCCGTGAGGCACTGTCGGAGGCGGAACAGAGCTTTGGTGGCTTTGCCCCGCTCAGCCGTGAAGAGCTGATCGAATGGCTGCAGTTTCAGTGCTGGTATGAGCGCGAAGCGGCCGGTTTCATCGGCTCCTGGCTGCGTGATACGCCTGAAAACGAGGTGTTTGTCGGCCTTTGTCGGCAGGTCGCCGATGAGGGCAAGCACTACAAGCTGCTGGCTTCGCACCTGCAGTCACTCGGCGCCTCGATGGACGGCTGGAAGCCGGAGCCGGAGTGGGTCGCCTGGGTCAGCGAGTTTTACGCCGCCGGTGACGACACGCTGGAGCGCATTGCTGCGCACAACATCACCGGCGAGTTGGGCGCGATCAATGCCTTCGAAGGCATCGTGCCGCGTATCCCGGAAGCGACCCAGGCGGTGCTCGCCAAAATCACCCCGGACGAGAAGTTTCACGTTTCGCTCGGGCGTATGGCTGTGCAACGCTTTGCTACCACTGCGGACCGTCAGCAGCGTGTCACCAAGCGGGTGTGGGATGCCTTTGAGCTGGAGCAAAAAGGCCGTCTGGCCTTCGAGCGCCGGTTGCGTGAAAAGGCCATCGCCCGTGACAGCATCGCGGCGCTGCCCAGCAGTGACAAGCCGCAATGGGTCTGTCAGGTGTGCGGCTGGATCTACGACGAAACCGTTGGTGATCCAGAGTCCGGCATCGCCCCCGGCACCCGCTTTGAGGATATCCCGGACGACTGGATGTGCCCGGAATGCCTGGTGACCAAGGATGATTTTGTATTGCTCAGCGTGTGAGCGAGCGGTAACTGAAAAAGGCGGCCTTCGGGTCGCCTTTTTTGTTCGGGAAGGCCCAGTTTCAACTCAGCCAGAGTGGTGCGCCGTGGCCCACCCTCAGCCATCCCCGCGCAGGCGGTGATCCAGTTGGGGTCTGGTTGGTGCGCTGGATTCCCGCCTGCGCGACGATGACGGTGCGTTGTCGCGGGGTATGTGTGCTGCGCGCTGTGCCCCGTTGCATCCGCATCACAACGGCGACAACGCTCCATCCTCATGCTCGGCCAGCCATTCGGCGCGGCGTTCCAGCAATGCACGGCAGGCGCGTTCGGCGTCGCTCATGTAACGTGGCAGATCGCCGTTGAGCAGTTGCTGGTCCTGCATGACGATTCGGCCGGCGACCATAGTCATGCAGACGTCGCCACCGAGCGCCCCATGCACCAGATTGTGGTGAACATTCATGAACGGGCCGTCGGTGAGGAACGGCGTCATGCGCGGGGTGTCGGCGCGCACGGCGATGATGTCGGCCTGTTTGCCGGGCTCCAGCGAGCCGATCTGATCGTCCATGCCGATGGCGCGTGCGCCTTCGATAGTAGCGCTGCGCAGCACGTTCCAGGCGCCGTAGGCCGCGGCATCCATGCAGCGCAACTTGGCCAGCAGCGAGGCGATCTTGATCTCCTCCAGCATGTCCAGATTGTTGTTTTCCTTCTCGCCATCGGTGCCGATACCAACCGCCACGCCCGCAGCGATCAACTGCTCGATGGGTGCCGAGCCGCTCGCGAGTTTCATATTGCTCGACGGGTTGTGCGCCACGCCGATGTTCTTCTCGGCCAGCAGGGCGATTTCGTCCTCGTCCAGCCACACGCAGTGGGCCAGCAGCACGCGCTCGGGTTCGAGCAGGCCGAGGCGCTCCAGTGCGCGAATCGGGCTGCAACCAAAGCGCTTCATGGCTTCGCCGATTTCCGCTTCCGCTTCGTTGGAGTGGGTATGCAGACCGGTGTTGTAGTGCTCGCACATGGCGACCGCGCGGCGGCACGCCTCCGGTGTGGCGTAGTACATGTGTTCCAGCCCGACCCAGACGTTGATGCGGCCATCGGCCTTGCCGTGCCATTGCTGGATCAGTGCTTCGTTGTCGTCGAGGGTGTCGAAGTAGTCGTAGCCCTCGGCTTCGCCGACGTAAGGCACCATCACTACGCGGTTGCCCAAGGCTTCGGCGGCGCGGGCAGAGCCGGCCATGTAGCGCCACATGTCGACCGAGGTGGTAGTACCGGACAGCAGGCTTTCGGCATAGCACAGCCAGGAGGCGATCTCGGCGTCCTCGGCGGTCAGCACGCGGTGCATCGGGTCGATGAACAGCCGCAGCCAGTCCCACACCGGCAGGTCTTCGGCCGTGCCGCGAAGAAAGCCGGAGTGGCTGTGGGTATTGATCAGACCGGGCAGCAGCACGGCCTGACCGTAATCGATCAGTTCGGCCTCGGGGGCCAGGGATTGAATATCCGCACGCGGCCCAACTGCGACGATACGGTCGCCCTCTACCAGCACGGCGCCGTGCTGCAGCACCGGGTTGTCGGGGGTCATCGGCAGAACGATGGCGGCGGTCAGGATGCGCCGGGTTGCAGGCGCATTGGCCTCAAGTGTCATTATGGGTGCCTCTGTAGAAGTGAAAATGCCGACGCGCGAACGCGCCGGCGTTGGGGCTCAGTTGGCTGCGCCGCCAGCCACCTCGGGGTACTCGGCCATCATCGTCTTGATCGCGTCGGTGCCGATAAAGCGGGTGGTGAATGCCTTGGTGTAATCGGTGTCTGCGTCGAGCAGGTCAAGCGACTTGAGCTGTTCGCTGATGTCTTTCCAGCGAGCATCGGTCATGGCACCAATACCCAGCTCCAAGGCATCGCCGGACACCACAATGCCCAGCGAATTCACGCTGTCGAGCGAATGCTGCAGTTGCGCCGGCGTCTGGTTGGGCGCCAGGCGGTTGATCTCGACGTTGGTCTCGGCCGGGTCGTTCAAATAGCGATACCAGCCCTCAACCGAGGCGTTGACGAAGGACTCGACCAGCTCCGGGCGGTTCTCAACGGTGTCGGTGGTGGTGACGATCAGGGTCGAGTAGGAATTCCAGCCGTAGTCGGACAACAGGAACAGGTTCGGGTCGATACCCGCCTGCTTGACCACAAAGGGCTCGGAGCTGACGTAGCACTGCTGAATCACGCTGCTGTCGGCAATGAACGGCCCCATCTGGAAGGTGTAGGGACGCACCTGTTCATCGGTGTAGCCGTACTTCTGCTTGAGCCATGGCCAGAACGACTGGTGCGCATCCTGCGACAGCAGAATCGGCTCACCCTTGAGGTCCTCCAGGCTGTCGTGGCCCACGCCCTTGTGGGTCATGATGGCCTGCGGGTCCTTCTGGTAGAAGGCGGCCACCGCTACAATCGGCAGACCCTGGGAGACGGCTTCGAGAATCTGCCCGCTGGAATGCAACATGACGAAGTCCGCCTTGCCAGCCAGCAGCAGCTGCAGGTTGTTGACCTGCGGGCCGCCCGGCTCCTGCTCTACCTCAAGACCGTATTTTTCGTAGGTGCCATCGGCCGCCGCCTGATACCAGCCGCCATGTTCGGCCTGCGGAAACCAGTTGGTGCGATAGCTGACCTTTTCCAGCGCCGAGGCGGCCAGCGGCATGGCCAGCAGAGCGGAACCCACTAGCGCGGCGATGGCTTTCTGGCCTGCCCGCTGACGCAATGAAGAATGTGCTGCACGTGTTGCCTTGTTCATAAAGTACCCCTGTTCATCAGACTGCATTGAATGTTGGGCGGGCGTTGACGAACCCAGACTTCAGGTTCGAATGCTCGGTGGGCCGAGCTTGTCGTTATGAAGCTGACCGAATAATCAGCTTTTGCGCTTGCGCGTAGAGTGGAAAGCAACAGGCATGCCACGAAATAGACAGGTTTTTCTGTTGTTCGGGGCCGGATGAGGTTGGGGAGCACGCTATTTGCCTGGGCTCGCCGTGCGGCTGGGATAGATAGCCGCATGATGATGTCAGGCTCATGCGGCTGTGCTGCCGGGTGGGATGAGGGCGGATAAAAATCTGACCTTTTGCACGACTTTGTGGCGAGCGCGGCGTTGCGGCGCGGTTTTCGCACCGCATTGGGTCGTTGCTCTGCTGCTCAGTGAGCGTGGCCCGCAGCCAGGTCCACCGAAGCCGGCTCCGGGGTGATCTGCCCGGCCAGACGCGCCACCCGCGCACCGAGGGCGCGGGCAATCGCCTGCTCACCCTTATCTACGCCCAGCGTACCGTTGAAGCCGGTGACCGCCGAGGCGCCGTAGGGCGAGCCGCCGCTGCGGGTGTGCACCAGCTCCGGCACGCTGTGCGGTACGCCCGCGAGGATCATGCCGTGCTGCAGGAACGGCAGCAGCAGGTTGATCAGCGTCATCTCGTTGCCCGAGTGCATGCCGCCGGTGGAGGTGAAAGCCGCGCCCACCTTGCCGATCAGCGCGCCCTGGCGCCACAGCGGTGCGACCTCGTCGATAAAGGCACGCAGCGGCGTGCTCATCAGCCCATAGCGGGTCGGCGAGCCCCAGATGATGCCGGTCGCCCACTCCAGATCGGCCATGCTGGCCTGCGGCAGATCACGGTATTCGGCCTGGGCGGCAATAAAGTCGGCGCGTTCGGTATCGACGCTGAACTCCGGTTCCGACAGCGCCACCCGGCGCAAACGGACCTCGGCCTGCTCATTGGCGGCGCCTTCGGCGATGGCCTTGGCCAGCGTCAGCGTGGTGCCGTAGCGGGAATCAACAACGATGGTGATGCGCGATGGGGTCATGAATGGATGCTCCTGAGTGACGTTGAACAAATCGCTATACGGGCTGGCATGCAATATGAATACCTGACCAAATGGACAACCTGTTTTGATTCATCTGGAGAACGACATGACAGAGCAGTATGGGTCAGTGGCAGCCAACCTGCCGGTGATCGACATCAGCCCGATGCAGGGCGGCAGCATCGGGGACAAAGCGGCGATGGCGGCGACGCTGCGCGATGCCTGCGAGCACAGCGGCTTTTTCTACGTCAGCGGCCACGGCATCGAACCTGCGTTGATCGAGCAGGTGTTCGCGGCGTCGAAGCGGTTCTTTGAGTTGCCGATGACCGACAAGCTGGCGGTCGACAAGGCCCAGTCCAAGGCCAACCGGGGCTACGAGCCGCTGCGCGGCCAGACGCTGGAGGCCGGTGCGCCGCCGGATTTGAAGGAAGGCTTCTATATCGGTGAGGAGGTGCCCGCCGATGATCCGCGCGCGCTGAGCCGCTTCAATATGGGCCCCAACCAATGGCCGCAGGGCGTCGCCGATTTCCGCCCGGCGATGGAGCAGTATTACGCCGCAATGACCGAGCTCAGCGCCCGGATCATGGCCGCGCTGGCGTTGTCGTTGAACCTGCCGGAAGACTTCTTTGCCGATTTTTGCGAGTCGCCGCTGTGTACCCTGCGTCTGCTGCACTACCCGCCCCAACCCGGCAACCCACAGCCCGGTGAAAAGGGCTGCGGCGCACACACCGACTTTGGCGGCATCACCGTGCTGCTGCTCGACGACAAGCCCGGCCTGCAGGTCTGGGATGCCGCTGGTGAGCGCTGGATCGACGCCAACCCGATCCCCGGCACCTTCGTGGTCAACCTCGGCGACATGATTGCCCGCTGGACCAACGATCGCTACCGCTCGACGTTGCATCGGGTGGTCAACACCTCCGGTGCCGAGCGCTACTCGGTGCCCTTCTTCTACAGCGGCAACCCCGACCATGAAGTGCGTTGTCTGCCGGTCTGTCTGCAGCCGGGCGATGCGCCGCGTTATCCGGTGACCACGGTCGAGGCGCATCTGCAGGAGATGTACCGGAGGACCTATGCCTGAGTCAGTGAACAAACCGACCTTTGTATTGATCCACGGCGCCTGGGCCGGCAGCTGGGTGTGGGATGCGCTGACACCCGAACTGGAAGCCGCCGGCCACCGGGTGCTGGCGCTCGACATGCCGGGTAACCCGCAGCATTCGGCCGCGCCTGACGCCATCAGCATGGCCGGCTGCATGGCGCATATCGCCGCTGCCTGCGCCGAGATCGAAGGTCCGCTGCTGCTGGTCGGCCATTCCGGCGGCGGCGTGATCGCCACCCAGGCAGCAGAAATGCTCGCCGAGCGCGTGGTGGGCGTAGCCTATCTGGCGGGCATGATGCTCCCCTCCGGGCTCGGCTTTGCTGAGCTGACCACCGAGTTGATACAGAACCATCCCGAAGCCGCCGGCATCTGGCCGCATCTACACTGGGCGGAGGATCGCCAATCCTCGACAGTACCGCCGGAGGCGGTGTGCGAAATCTTCCTGCAGGATCTGCCGCGCGAACAGGCGATGGCAGCGGCGCAGCGCTTCTGCAGCCAGCCCGAAGGCACCCGAGCGCTGGTCGCCGAATGGATTGCCGAGCGTTTTGGCCGCCTGCCGCGGCTGTATGTGGAAGCCACCGAGGATCGTTCGGTGGTGCTGGCCGCGCAGCGCAAGATGCAGGCGCTGGTGCCGGGCGCGCAGGTGGTCAGCCTGGCCTGCGGGCACGTACCTCAGGTAGTGCAGACCGCGGCGGTGGCCGAGGCGCTGCTGGCGTTCGCGAGGTGAACGGAAAGGCTGAATTTCAACTCCACCTTTGGCGCTCGCGGTGCTGCCTCGGGAGGGCAGAGTTCCGACTCGGCCACGAGGATGCATGGAGGTCAGCTGGTCGAGCGGGAGCTCGACCCTCCCGGCCTGCTCGTCCGTGTGAATGCAGTGAGTGCTGTTTCTTATCAGGTTGATCGGCAGTGGTTCACACTGCCAGTCAGGATGGGTAGCTCGGGTTGCAAGCGGTCGGCAGGTTTAGGTTCTCCCGAGTAGCCGGAACACCCAATGAACCTATCCGACGCCCCTTACCGTGGCTGGTACACCTCACGACGCCTGCCCCATCTCGACTCACCCGACACCCTGCAGTTCATCAGCTTTCGCCTTGCCGATAGTTTGCCGCAGGAGGTCCTTGCACAATGGCAGCAACAGCTGACTAGCCTGCCGGACCAAGAGCGCACAACAGCTGTGCGTCAGCGCATGGAAGACTATCTTGACCAAGGTTATGGGTGCTGTGCGCTCTCGCATCCGAGTCTGGCAATGACCCTGCAACAGGCTTTCAAGCACCATCACGCAGAGCGATATGAGCTACTGGCGTGGTGCGTCATGCCTAATCACGCGCACGTTCTCATCAAGCCGGCCTGGCCGTTGGCGAAAATTGTGCAGAGCTGGAAGGTCTGGTCGGCACGTTGGGCCCGGGAGCACGCTGCGGGGTTGCGTCTTGAGTTGCCGGAGCGCGGGCTGTGGATGCGTGGCTACTGGGATCGCTATGTCCGCGATGAACTGCACCTGCTGGCCGTGGTTGAGTACATACACCAGAACCCGGTCAAGGCCGGGTTGTGTGCGAAGCCCGAAGACTGGCCGTGGTCCAGTGCCAGCGGCTGAGGTCCATCATCCGGGAAGGCCGAGTTCCAACTCGGCCACGAGGATGCGCGGAGGTCAGTTGGTCGAGCAGGAGCTCGACCCTCCCGTGGCAAGGCCAAGTTCCAATTGTGCTATCCGGGATGCGCGGCGGTTTGCCGGGAAGGCCGAGTTCCAACTCGGCCATCTGGGGATGCACGCAGCTCAGTCGGTCGAGCAGGAGCTCGACCCTCCCGTGGCAAGGCCAAGTTCCAACTGTGCTATCCGGGAGGCGCGGCGGTTTGTCGGGAAGGCCGAGTTCCAACTCGGCCATCTGGGGATGCACGCAGCTCAGTCGGTCGAGCGTAAGCTCGACCTTCCCGTGGCAAGGCCAAGTTTCCATTGTGCTATCAGGGATGCGCGGCGGTTTGTCGGGAAGGCCGAGTTCCAACTCGGCCATGAGGATGCACCGAGGTCAGTTGGTCGAGCAGGAGCTCGACCCTCCCGGGACCGCAGCGCTTACTCCGCGCCGTACATGGCCTTGACGAAGGTCATGTCGAACGCCTTCTGCCAGTCCAGATCGGCAGGCAGGGTGCCGGCCTTGACCATGTCGTCGAAGAAACCCTTCCAGCGGGCGGTGGTCATGATGCCGTACTGACCGTCAGCGGCATCACCCGACAGCAGAATGCCTTGTTCCTGCATTTTGGCCGTGCTGTAAGCCAGCAGCTCGTCGGCCATTTCCGGGTTGGCGGCCTTGATCAGTGCGTTGGCTGGCGCCGGGTCTGCGAAGTAGGCGGCCCAGCCTTCGGCGGTGGCTTCAACCATGGCCTTCACCACGTCTGGGTGCTCTTCCAGCATCTCGGCGGTGGTATCCAGTGTGCAGGCGTAGGCGTTCCAGCCGTAGTCGGCCAGCAGCAGGCTCTTGGCCTGGACGTTCTCCTTGGCCAGGAAGTAGCCGTCGTTGGTCACGTAGCCCTGCTGGATCGCCTGCGGATCGGCGATGAACGGGCCGAAGCTATAGTCGTACGGGCGCAGCTGCTCGTCTGAGAAGCCATACTGCGCCTTCATCCACGGCCAGTAGGCCACGCGGCCAGCGGTGGGGATGCGGATACCCTTGCCGGCCAGGTCTGCCAGGCTGTCGTTACCAACGCCTTCATGTACCACCAGCGACTGCGGGTCCTTCTGGAACCAAGCCGCAACGGTGACCAGCGGAATCTCTTCTTTCACCGCGTTCAGCGATTGCAGCGCATAGCCCATGCTGAAATCGGTCTTGCCGCCCATCAGCAGCTGTACGTTGTTTACCTGCGGGCCACCCATGTCGATGGTCACATCCAGCCCGTGCTTCTCGTAGATACCGGCCGCCTTGGCAGCGTACAGCCCGCCGTGTTCGGCCTGTGCGTACCAGGTGGTGGTGACGGTAACCGGGATCAGGTCGGCAGCGCTGGTAGTGGCGGCGCTGAAACCCAGTGCCAAGGCCAGACCGGTCAGTTTCAATGACTTCAATTGCATGGTTACAACTCCTTGATGATGAACTCAGTAGGTGGCATTCAGGCGTTCAAGCAGGTGGTCACCTGCGGAAATCGGGGCGTAGCGCGCGGGGTTGTCGGGGCTGGCGCAGGTGTCGATGCAGGCGATCTCGGCATCCTTGTTCGGATGACAGAAGAAGGCGATCGAGTATCGATCACGGTGCAGCGCCTGCGGCGGCACGTTGACCCGGTGCGGGGTGGAGCAGAACACGTGGTTGGTCCAGCGGTGCATCAAGTCGCCGGTGTTGACCACCACGGTGCCGGGGATCGGCGTCGCGGCCAGCCATTCACCGGCGCGGGTACGCACTTCCAGTCCGCCGGCGTCATCCTGAAACAGCAGGGTGATGCTGCCGTAATCGGTGTGCGCACCGGCACGATTCTCACCGCCCTGCGGGCTAAACCCTTCCGGTAGCGGCGGGTAGTGCAGCAGCCGCAGGGTGTGGTGGTGGCGGTTGTGGGCGGTGACGAAAAAGTCGTCCGGCTGCGCCAGCGCCACGGCAAAGGCTTCCAGCACGCTGTCGGCGGTAGCGATGCACTCGGCCATAAAGGCTTCCATTTCGCCGCGGAAGGCAGGCAACGCCGCTGGCCACAGGTTGAGTGGGCCGCCCGGCTGCTCGGGTGCGAGGTTAAACGCCTCCTTGAGATCGCCGGGCTTGCTCGGGTCCAGCCGTTCGCGACGCACACCCACGTAGCCGCGATTGCTCTCGGCGCTCTGCCAAGCGATGGCCTGTTTGTCGTCGTCGGGCAGGGCGAAGAAGGCCTTGGAGGCGGCGAAAGCCTCGGCCAGCTGCGCGGCTGGCATGCCGCAGCCAGACAGATAGAAAAAGCCCCAATCGCTGCTGGCCTGACGCATCTGCCGCGCTACCTCGGCGCGGGCCGCTGCGTCGCCGTCGATAAAGGGTGAAAAGTCGATTACCGGTATTGAGTCCGTTGTCATCAGTGTCTCCTGTTGCGGGTACATGCACCGCCGCCAGCGGGCAGGCGCTTAAAAGCGGCACACCCAGCAGCGGTGGATAAATGCGACCTGCCGGTTTAGCCCTCGAACCCGAGTCCAGGACGACACGACTCATAACCTGACCAGTTACGCAAGAATTGGAAAAGCAAGGGCTGTGCCAAGCGCTCTGGCACGGGTTTGGGTACGCGATTGCGCGCCAAAATGGGCGGCGAATGCACTGATCCTGTGCTGGAATGGAGGCTCTGGCACCCAATCTGCGCGGTTTTGCGGCGGCCCCGGAATTGCATGTCGCGGGGTATGAGGAATTTCTGTCCTGCTGGTCAACATAACGAAATATAGAGGAATCGCATGTCACCCACCCTGCTGCTCAAAAACGCGCTGGTCATCGCCACCATGGATGACGAGCAACGTGAAATCGCCAACGGTTCAGTCTTTATTCGCGGCAACCGCGTCGAAGCGGTCGGCCCCGCCAGCGAGCTGCCAGCAACCGCTGATAAGGTCATCGACATGACCGGCCACGTGCTGATCCCCGGCCTGATCAACACCCACCATCACATGTTCCAGTCGCTGACCCGCGCCCTGCCCGCTGCGCAGGATGCCGAGCTGTTCGACTGGCTGACCGCGCTGTTCCCGGTTTGGCAGAACATCACCCCGGCCATGCAGCGCGCTGCCACCCGCACTGCGATGGCCGAGCTGATGCTGTCGGGCTGCACCACCGCCGCCGATCACGCCTACCTCTACGTCAACGGCACCCGGCTGGACGACAGCGTGCAGGCCGCGCAGGAAATGGGCATGCGTTTTCACGCCGTGCGTGGCGCTATGAGTCTGGGCCAGAGCAAGGGCGGGCTGCCGCCGGATGCACTGGTCGAGCAGGATGAAGAGGCGATCCTCAAGGAGATGCAGCGCGTGGTTGAAGAGCTTCACGACGCCACGCCGGACGCCATGATCAAGGTCGCCCTCGGCCCCTGCTCACCCTTTACCGTCACCACCGACCTGATGCGTGAAGGTGCTGCACTGGCGCGCTCCTACGGCGTTGGCCTGCACACCCACACCGCCGAAAACGCCAAGGACCTCGCCTTCAGCAAGGAGCGCTATGGCATGACCCCGACCGAATACACCGAATCGGTCGGCTGGGTCGGACATGACGTCTGGCACGCCCACTGCGTGCATCTGGACGACCCGGGCATCGCCCTGTTCGCCCGCACCGGCACCGGCGTCGCCCACTGCCCTTGCTCCAACATGCGCCTGGCCTCCGGCATCGCGCCGATCCGCAAGATGCGCGACGCTGGCGTAAAGGTTGGCCTGGGCGTGGACGGCAGCGCCTCCAACGACACCAACAACCTGCTCGACGAAGCCCGCCAGGCCATGCTCTCGGCCCGCGTGCGCGATGAGAACCCGACCGCCATGAGCGCCCGCGAAGCCCTCTACATCGCCACCCGCGGCGGTGCCGACGTGCTCGGCCGCAGCGATGTGCTGGGGCGTATCCAGCCCGGCTACTGCGCCGACATCATCGCCTTCCGCACCGACGACATCGCCATGGCCGGCGCCCTCATCGACCCCATCGCCGCCCTCGTCTTCTGCACCCCGCAACGCGTCGCTCACAGCATCATCAATGGCCGCCAGGTCATCGAAGACGGCGTGCTGCTGACACGGGAACTGCCGCTGATTATTGAAGAGCACAATGCGTTGGCGCGAGAGTTGGTGTTGGGGAAATAGGGGCTGCGCGGCCGCTCCCTCGCGCGTAACGACACCCACACTCGTTATCCCCGCGCGGGCGGGGATACGGGACTGACGCGCGAGCGTGCCAACCCTGGCGGCCTTGACCCATATTCGTCATCCCCTCGCAGGCGCACTGCTGTCCGGAATAAATTCATAGCGGCAGAGCACCCTGCATCCTGGTCCATATCCGCTGACGCCGTTGCCTTCGATGCAGCAGTTGGTGATCCGTCTCTTTGCGCTGAAACAAGCCTGCTCTCAGCTCGGTCAGGCTGCAACGCAATGAGCTGACTGTTGCTGAACCGGCATGCTGTATCTGCAGCAGCAGATAGGTAATCAAGGCCACAAATATCTGAATCTTGACGGCATTTTCGCTGCGCCCAAGAAACGTCCGCACGCTCAAGTTATGCTTCAACCACTTGAAGAACAACTCGATGCCCCAGCGTGCCTTATAGTTGGCAGTAATCACGTTGGCAGGCGACGCCAGGTCGTTCTTGGCTATGACTAGCGCCGGCCTGCCGTCCTCTAGCGCTACCAGGACTCTGCGCAACGGCGTGCCGTGATACTGGTTGATACGTTTGCCGCCAGGGCGGAGGTTCTTGAAGCCAATCAGGTGGTCGCCCAGTATTTCCGGGTGCTCTGAGCTGTCTTGCGTGTTGTCAGCCAATACCTGAACACCCGCATTGCTCTTCAGGCGCGTGACAAAGTAGGCCCCCGCGCAGTGAATCTGATACCACCAGTTGTAGTCGCAATAGCCCTTGTCGAAGACATAGGTTTGGCCAGTCTCAATGGGCATATTCCGGCCAACGTCGATATCGTTGATGTTGGGTGCGCTAACCAGGCTCTGCACCGGTGTGTTGCTGCCTGATGCCATCAGTACATGCACCTTCAGCCCTTGCGTGCGGTGGTTGTGGTTGTCTCTTGTCCAGTCATCGTAGCCAAGCCCCTTTAGAGGAATAGGCGTGGAGTCCAGCAGGTAGAGAAACTCGCCCACCTCCTGCCGCAGGTGACGACTGACCTTGGCCATCAGCAGTTGGCATATGCGCTCAAACAGCGCTGCCGGGCGCTTCTGGTTGGCATCTGCCAGGGTCGAACGGCGAATGCAGCGGGTGCCCAGGTGGTAATGGTGGATCTTCTGGCTGTTAAAGCCCGTCTCTATTTCCCTGAGGCTGGAGGCGCAAGCAATCTGGGCATAGATCAGAGCGATCAGTTGGTCCCAGGATTTAAAGCCTTTGCAGTGTTTGTCTGCATCGAGTTCGCGCACCTGCTTGTCGAAAACAGGGCGTGGCAAGCCTTTCAAAAGATCGGCAAATCGGGTATTTGTGTACACGTTGTAGTCACTGAGTTGTTGAGTCGCATCAACGGGTTCTACCCTTCAAACTCAGTGGCTGCAATCCCTCCAGAACTCTCCCCCAAATTTATTCCGGACAGCAGTGCGCTTGCGCGGGGATGACAACGCCTACGGCGTTGCCGTCATCGCGGGCGCACCATGTCGTGCCGTTACGACGGCTCTACCCGATGCTCGTACGTGGCATTCAGGCGGGCGGCGAGGTATTCGGCGCAGCTGATCGGCTCGTACTTCGGCGTTTCACTCGGCATGACGTCGCGCGGGTCGACGATGGAGTCGGGGTTTACTTCCAGGAAGAAGGCGATGGAGTAGCGTTCCTGCTCCGGCGGGCGGACGCGGTGCGGGGTGGAGACGTAGGTGTCGTTGCTCCAGCGCATCAGGCAGTCGCCGATGTTGCAGACGAAGGCGCCCGGTACGTGCGGGGCGTCGATCCATTGGCCCTGACGGGTCAGCACCTGCAGGCCGGCAACCTTGTCGGTGGCCAGCAAGGTAATGTTGCCGTAGTCGGTGTGAGCACCGGCGCCGCCGTCTTCGCGGTCGATCTGACCGGCGCTGGCGGGGTAGCGCAGCATCCGCAGGGTGGCGATCGGGCAGCTCAGATGTGCGTCGAAGAAGTCTTCCGGCAGGCCCAGATCAATCGCAAACCCCTTGTGGATCAGCCGGCCGAGGTTCAGACAGCCGTCAAAGTAGCCGAGCATGGCTTCACGCCAGCCGTCGATTGGCGGCCAGAAGTTGACGCCGCGGAAGGGTTTGCCGGCCAGCACATCCGGGTGATCGGCCGGGAAGTCGGTGCCGATGTTGAAGGCTTCCTTCATGTCGGCACCGGCTTGCGGGTTGAGCTTTTCGTCGGCCATGGCGACGTAGCCGCGGTTGTGTGGCGACTTCTTGATCGACATTTCCTGCTTGGTTTCCAGTGGCAGCTCGAACACCCGTTTGGAGTTGGCGAACGCGCCGGCCATGACGTCTTCCGGGATGCCGTGGTCGATGGCGTAGAAGAAGCCGATTTCACGGCAGGCAACGCCCAGCTGGCGGGCGGTTTCGGCGCGGACGGCGGGGTCTTCGCTGTTCAGGCCAGCGACGGAGATAAGGGGCAGTGATTGCATGTGATGACTCCTGACTGCGTGGGTGCAGTCGCTTAAACCATTGACGTACGCAGGTGCGCGATATCGCGACACTGCTGAAAAAGTGCGAGGCCATGCTGCTGGGCTTCAGTGATAACCGTTTGTTCGCTCACCCGGGTGGCGCGGCCGTTGGCGATCAGTTGTCGGCCATCAACCCAGACCGCGGCGACGTTGCGGGCGTCGGCGGCAAAGACCAGATTCCACAGCAAATTGCCGCCGGCTGCATTGATCTCGGTCGGTGTCAGGTTGGGTTGCGCCAGGTCGAGCAGCAGCAGGTCGGCCTGCTTGCCGACTTCCAGCGAGCCGATGCGGTCGCCGAGACCCAGCGCGCGGGCGCCGTTGATGGTCGCCATGCGCAGGATCTGGTCGGCGGGCAGCACGGTAGCGTCCAGCCGGGTGGCCTTCTGGATCAGCGAGGCGAACTTCATTTCCTCGAACAGGCTGAGGCTGTTGTTGCACACCGGGCCGTCGGTGCCGAGGCCGACGGTGATGCCGGCGGCGAGCATTTCCGGCACGCGGGCGACACCGCTGGCGAGCTTGGCGTTGCTGATCGGGCAGTGGCTGATGGCGGTGCCGGTGTCGGCGATGCGCTTGATTTCGTCGTCGTTGAGCCACACGCAGTGGGCGATCAGGGTGCGTTCACCGAGGATGCCGTAGTGATCGAGCTGGGCAATCGAGCGACGACCGAAGTGCGCCTTGACCGCGTCGTCCTCTTCCTTCTGCTCGCTGGCGTGGGTGTGGATGCCGACGCCGTATTCGGCCTGGCATTCCAGTGCTTCGCGGTAGGCATCCGGGGTGCAGTAGAACAGGTGCTCCAGCCCCATCCAGACCTGAATGCGGCCGTTCTGGCTGCCGTGGTGGCTGTGGATCAGCGCGCGGTTTTCGGCGCGGGTGGCGAAGAAGTCCTTGCCGGGCGCGTCGGCCACGTAGGGCGCCAGATTGACCCGCAGACCGATCTCGCCGGCGGCATCGGCGCAGCGGTGCATGAAGCGGTACATGTCCATCACACAGGTGGTGCCGCTTTTCAGCGCCTCCAGATAGCACAGACGTGCCGAGTGGAAGGCGTACTCCTCGGTCAGGGCGCGGTGTTCCAGCTGGTAGTAGGGCAGCCATTCCATCAGCTGCATGTTTTCGGTCACGCCGCGCATCAGGCTGGAATGGGAGTGGGCGTCGATCAGCCCCGGCAGCAGCGCGTGGCCGCTGGCGTCGATGACCGGCATGCCGGGCGGGATGATCACCTCGTCGCTCGGGCCGACGGCGCTGATGCGCCTGTCCTCGACGATCAGGGTGCCGCGCGGGATGACGCGGTTGTCTGGGTCAACGGTAAAGATGGCTGCATCGCGCAGCGCAAAGTGGTTCATATGCACCTCATAGCAATCTGAACGGGCGTTGCCAGTTCAGGACACTGTGACGGCACGGCGGGCACGGAATGCATCAGCGTGGGCTGATGGTTTCCTCAGAGGCTGTCCGAGCGGAGCACAAGGGGTTGGTTAGGGAATCGCTGATCAATTCAGATTGGCGCGGCGGCCGTTCCAATCAATGGTTTTTTGATGCAGCCAACCCGCTCTCGGCGACAGCACCACGCAAATCATCTTCAATTCTGGCCATTTGGGCCAGTTTTCACCCGACTACCGGGTTTCAAGACGCAATAACCCCGTCTGTCATCGCATAACACCGCTTGGCCAACACCAGGTTGGCCAGTGCAAACAGGCTGAACAGCTGGGCCTGATTCTTCTCCATGCCACGGTAGCGTACCTTGCGGTGGCCAAACAGGTTCTTGATCACATGGAACGGGTGTTCCACCTTTGCGCGGATGCTCGCTTTGCAGTGTTCAATACGTTGCATGATCTGCTTCTCCGGGCCATCTTCCATTTTTTTGATGGTGCTGCGCCGTGCAGCAATTCGCAGTGCAGGGAGGCTGTCGCCACACCCAGCAAGACGCTTGCCAAGCCCCGTGTAACCGGCATCGGCATAGACTGGTTCCTTGCCGTCCCGCAGGAGCTGCTCGGCTACCGTTATGTCCGCCTGGTTGGCCGAGGTGGCCACCACGCTGTGCGTCAGACCGGTTACTGCATCAACACCGATATGGGCTTTCATGCCGAAAAACCACTGGTTGCCTTTTCGAGTCTGCTTCATTGATGGATCACGTTGCTTGGCCTTGTTCTTGGTAGAAGGTGCAGCAGCAATGATGGTGGCATCGACAATGGTCCCTTCGCGCATGAATAGTCCGCGTTCTGACAGGCTGGCGTTAATCTCCTCGAAGATCCGCTGCGTCAGCGAATGCCTTTCCAGCAGGTGGCGGAAACGCAGGAGTGTTGTAGCATCCGGCACGCTTTCGATGGACAGATCAATGCCGACGAAATCACGCATCGCCTGACTGTCGTAGATCGCATCCTCAAGAGCCTCATCAGCCAGGCCATACCACTGCTGCAGGAAGTAGATTCGTAGCATCCGCTCTAGCGGAGTAGGTGGGCGGCCACGCTTGCCGGCAGAGTCAGGGTAATATGAGGGCGACAGGGCATCCAGCAGGCGCTGCCAGGGCACCAGTACATTCATCTCAGCCAGGAAGCGTTCCCGGCGAGTAACCTTTTTCTTGTTCTGATGCTCGGCTTGGGCGAATGTGATCTGTTTCATCGGGTGGCTTGGCTGAGGTAGTGGCAGTGTCTGGTGATTATACGCGGAGCTGGGCACTCAGGCAGATGGCTGATTTGTGCAGCGTTTCCTTAAGGGTTACTTCATCGCAATTGTTACCTGCACCACGGCGGTCGACGATCAGATAATCGGCGTCCGCAGTGACCGGCAGCAGTGGTGCATGCCAGGTTCCGGCATGGTAACTGATGCCCTGGTCGCCTGGCACGTAGAACGCGCGCACGGCGGATTCATCAAAGTCGCCGGGGGCGGCGACCACCGCATAAAACGCCGTGCCGTTGAGCGGCACAAAGGCCTGACTGCCCAGCGGATGGCGTTCCATCAGATTGATTTCCAGCGGCTCAAGCGGCTGGCCGCGGAAGATCGAGAAAATGCCTTCGGCACCCTCGCCCAGCAACTGCACCGTAGCGAGCGCGTGGAAGCGCTGGGTCCGGCCGTTGTTGATCGGAAAGCTGTCGGCGCCGACCGTGGAGATCACATCGCCGAAGGGGGCGAAGGCTTCGCGGGTCAGCGGCTCGACGGTCAGTACGCGGGGGCTGCTCATGCGACCGGCTTGCCGAACAGGCGCAGGCGACTGACGCCGCCATCAGGAATGATATTGAAGCGAATGTGCGTGATCGGGCCGAGATCGTTCAGTTCGGTGAACTGATGGATGGCGTCGGCAGTCAGCGGCTGCTCGTCCATCAGGGTGTGCCAGAACATGCTCTGGGTGATCAGGCTCTTGGTGGTGCCCTGTTCAACACAGGCGGCCTGGATCGAGCAGCGTGCGGGGAAGTTGCCCTTGAAGTGCGCGGTGTCGACTTCCACGTGCTCGATGATGCCCTTGTGGCCGAGGGTGAGGATGCACCAGTCGTTGCCGGGCTCGCGACGGCGGCGGGTTTCCCAGCCATCGCCCATGTCGGTGCCACGACCGGGACGCAGCAGCTTGCGCGGCTCGCCGTAGTGGGCGTCGCTCCAGGCCACCTGATTGCCGCCGTTCTCCAGCGCGATCAGGTTGATGGTCTGGCTGCTGTCGAGGGTCGACCAGTCACAGTGCGGGGTGCCGTAGACGCGCAGGCGGGCGACGCCGCCGTCCGGGTACAGGTGCAGGCGCAGGTGGGTCCAAACCTGATCGGAGGTCAGTTCATGGAAGTGATGCGCGTTGCCGCCGAGCTCCACGGCAGACAGCAGCTCGGTCCAGGCGCTGTCGTTGGTCGGTTCGGCGTCCGGGCTGTAGCAGGCTTCCAGCGAGACCGCCGGGGCGAAGTTGCCGGTGAAGAAGCTGGTGTCAAAGTCGACGCCCTGCAGAGTGCCGGCCAGCGCCAGTTTGATGATCGCGGTGTCGTGGCCGGTGGTGCGGCGGCGGCGGGTTTCCCAGCCATCCATCCACTTGCCGTTGTCGTCGTACAGGCCGGGGTAAAACGCCGCCGGTTCCGGGTTGAGCATGCGGATGCCGGGGGCAAAGAACTGGTCGGTCGCCCAGAGAAATTCGGCGCCAAGGCTGGCGTCGGCCAGGTTCAGGCCGGTCTTGGTGAACGCCGGGCCGTCGACGGCCGGGGCGATGATGGCGGTGCCCATGGTTAATCCTTGGCAGGCTGGTAAGGGTGCGTCTGTTTCCAGTGCCGCGCGATGTCGATGCGGCGGGTGATCCAGACCTGATCGTGGCTCTGGATATGATCCAGGAAGCGTTGCAGCGCGCGGAAGCGGCCGGGGCGGCCGACCAGGCGACAGTGCAGGCCGATCGACAGCATCTTGGGCGTTTCAGCCCCTTCAGCGTAGAGCACGTCGAAGGCATCCTTGAGGTACTGGAAAAACTGCTCGCCGCTGTTGAAGCCACCGGCGATGGCAAAGCGCATGTCGTTGGTGTCCAGCGCGTAGGGCACAACCAGGTGCGGCTGCTGGCCGGCTCCGGCGTCTACCGTGGTCCAGAACGGCAGGTCGTCGCCGTAGTAATCGCTGTCGTACTCGAAGCCACCGGCCTCGACCACCAGGCGGCGGGTATTCGGGCTGTCGCGGCCGGTGTACCAGCCGAGCGGTGGCTGGCCGGTAAGTGCGGTGTGTAGCTCTATGGCCTGCTGCATGTGTTCGCGCTCGCGGGCTTCGCTCATGTCCTGATAGTGAATCCAGCGCAGGCCGTGGCAGGCGATCTCGTGGCCGTCTTCGATAAAGGCGCGGACCATGTCCGGGTGGCGCTGCAGGGCCATGCTGACGCCAAATACGGTCAGCGGCAGGCCGCGCTGGCGAAACTCGCGCAGGATGCGCCAGGCACCGGCGCGCGAGCCGTATTCGTAGAGTGATTCCATGCTCATGTGGCGGTCGGCAAAGGCCTGCGCGCCGATGATGTCGCTGAGGAAGACTTCCGAGTGACTGTCGCCGTGCAGCACACAGTTCTCGCCGCCCTCTTCGTAGTTCAGCACGAACTGCACGGCGATGCGTGCCTGCCCCGGCCAGTTGGCCTTGGGCGGCTCGGCACCGTAGCCGATCAGATCACGCGGGTAGTGCGAATGGCTCATTTCTTGGGTACCTCGAGGCCGCAGCCGCGAAGAATGATGTCGGTAAGGAAGTCGGCCACGCGGTCGAAGTCCTGTTTCTCGTACTCGGCCTTGTTTTCCACCATCAGCACCTGCACCTGAAAGTCGGCGTAGTGCTGGGTTGAGGACCAGATCAGGAAGATCAGCTGCACCGGGTCTACCGGCGCCATGCGGCCCTGATCAATCCACTGCTGCATGACCCCGGCGCGGCCGCGCACCCATTCGCGCATGTTGGTGCGCAGGTGGGTCATCAAAAAAGGGGCGCCCTGGATGATTTCCATGGCAAACAGACGGGAGGCCAGCGGATACAGGCGGGCCATCTCGACCTTGGCGCGGATAAAGCTGGCGAGCGCCTCGGCGGGGTCGTCGTCGACGGTCACGCTGGAGAACACCGCGTTCCAGCGCGCAAGAATATCGTCGAACATGGCTGCGTAGATCTTCTTCTTGTTGCTGAAGTAGTACAGCACGTTCGATTTGGGCAGTTCGGCCCGTTCGGCAATGTTCTGAATGGTGGCGCCGCGAAAACCGTGCAGGGCAAATTCCTGCTCGGCGGCCGCCAGAATGATTTCGTGGTTACGCTCGCGGATGCGACCGGGTCGGTAGGTCTTGGATGCGCTTTTGTTTGTCATCTGTTCCATCGCCTTTACACCATTGCAGGGGTTCGACCATCACGGCCGAACCCCCATTGCCGTGATCAGAAGTGGAATTTCACCAGCGCACTGACCGCGTTTTCGGTTTCCATTACATCGTCGTTCAGACCGTACTTGTTGTTCCAGTACGAGTATTCGATACCTGCGTAGAGCACGCCCGGCTTGCCGCGGTAGTTACCCAGGTCCAGCTTCAGCTGCGGGTTGAAGTGGAAGTCGGACTTGTGATCGTCTTCCGCTGTGGACCAGTCGATATAGCCGTCGAACAGGATACGGGTGCTGCCAAATTCCATCGCCTTGCCCCAGACGACGGTGGTTTGATAATCGTCAGAGGTTTCGCTGTTGTCTACGTAGTAGAAACGGGTGCCGAAGTACATGAAGCCCGGCATGTTCCAGTCGATACCCGGACCAACCATGTAGTTGTTGACGTTGGTGCCGCCGCCAAATTCGTACTGAGCGGACAGGGTGTAGTCCTTGATCAGGCCGCCGCCCAGCTTGCTGCCGGTCAGCCAGCTCAGGCTCAGGTTAGGCGCGAATTCACCGTACAGATCGTCAGAATCGGTGTCTTTTCCGTGACCCTGGTTACGGTCAACGAAGAAGAAGGTGCTGCCCCAGTCGTGACCGCTGGCGTTCTCGAAGGTAAAGAACGTCTGCGAGGTCTTCTTGCCGGCGCCGTCGAAGTTAACGCGGGCGTAGTCATCGCTGTACAGGACAGAGATGCTGGAGTCGGAGAAATACTTCTCAGCGTAGGCGCTCGGTACAAAGGCGCCTGCGATGCAAGCGGCGATCAGCGTTTTTTTGCAGTGTGCTCATATTCAATGCTTCCTGGAATCAGTGATTTAGTTTTGATTGGCATAGTGGGTGCTGAAGTTATTTGCTCGGCCTATAGGGTTGGCCGATTGATAGGGGTGTGTTGAGGCGGGTCCGCGCGGGATTCCACGACAACAGCACCAGAACGATAATGGTGACGACATAGGGCAGCATGGCCAGCAGCTCCGTTGAGCTGTTCCAGCCGAGCCCCTGCAGCACCAGGTGCAAGATGCTGGCGGCGCCGAACAGGTAGGCGCCGAGCAGCACACGCTCGGGTTTCCAGGTGGCGAACACCACCAGGGCCAGCGCGATCCAGCCGCGACCGGCAGTCATGTTTTCGGTCCACATCGGGGTGTAGGCCAGCGACAGGTAGGCGCCCGCCAGGCCGGCCATGGCGCCGCCGAAGGCCGCCGCCATGTAACGCACCGGCAGCACTTTCAGACCGTTGGCATTGGCCGCTTCCGGGGACTCGCCGACGGCGCGCAGAACCAGGCCGCCGCGGCTGTATTTGAGGAAGCAGAACACCAGCGCGAAGATCAGCAGCGAGCCGTAGACGAGCAGGTCCTGGTTGAACAGCACCTGGCCGATGACCGGGATGTCCGACAGCAGCGGAATGGCGATCTTGTCAAAGCCGTCGATCGACTGACCGACAAAGCCTGCGCCGACGAAGGAGCTCAGGCCGATACCGAAGATGGTCAGTGCCAGGCCGGCGGCATACTGGTTGGCGGCCAAGGTAATGGCCATCAGCGCAAACAGCATGGCCATCAGCACTCCACCGAGCATGGCGGCGAGCACGCCCATGCTCAGGCTGCCGGTCGAGGTGGCGGCGATAAAGCCGATCACCGCGCCCATCAGCATCATGCCTTCCTGGCCGAGGTTGAGAACGCCTGAGCGTTCGCACACCAGCTCGCCCAGGGCGACCAGCAGCAACGGGGTGCCGGCGACCACGGTCGCGGCCAGTACGTTGGTAATCAGTACGCTGTCCATATCAGGCCTCTCCTGCCACGGCCTTGGGGGCCCGACGAATGCGAATGCGGTAGTGAATAAAGGCGTCACAGGTCAGCAGGTAGAACAGCAGCAGCCCCTGGAACAGCCCGGTGATCGCCTTGGGCAGGGCCATGGCTATCTGCAGCATCTCGCCGCCCATGAAGGTCAGCGCCAGCAGCGCGGCTGCCAGCACGATGCCGACCGCCTGCATGCGTCCGAGGAACACCACGATGATCGCGGTGTAGCCGTAGCCGGGTGACACCTGCGGCACCAGCTGGCCGAGCGGGCCGGTCACCTCCGACGCGCCCGCCAGACCGGCCAGACCACCGGCCAGAATGAACGCCAGCAGGGTCAGACGCTTGGCCGGGAAGCCGGCGAAGGCGGCGGCGCGCTCGTCCTGACCGAGGACCTTGAGCTGGAACCCGATAAAGGTGCGGGCAAACAGCACGCCGACCGCCACCGCTGCCAGCAGACCGAACAGCAGGCCGATATGCAGGCGGGTATCAGGGATCAGCTTGGGCAGCAGGGCGGCTGCAGCAAACATCTCCGACTGCGGGAAGCCAAACCCGTACGGGTCCTTCAGCGGACCGTGAACCGCGTACAGCAGCAGGTTCAGGGCGATGTAGTTGAGCATGATGGTGGTCAGGATCTCGTTGCAGTGGAACTGCGTTTTCAGCAGCCCCGCCAGCAGCGCCCAGACTGCGCCGGCTACGATGCCGGCAATCAGCACCAGCGGCAGCACCCAGGGGCCGCTCTGGCCGCCCAGTTGCAGGGCCACCACGCTGGCCCACAGCGCGCCCATCAGGAAGTGCCCCTCGGCACCGATATTCCACAGCTTGGCCCGGTAGCAGATGGTCAGGCCGGCGGCGCACAGCAGCAGCGGTGCCATCTTCAGGCCCAGCTCGGCCCAGCCGTGGGTATCGCTCAGCGGGGTCAGGAAGAAGAAGGTCAGACCTTCCACCGGGTCCTTGCCGAGGGCCATAAAAATGCCCATGCCGGTGATGATGGTGAGGACCAGAGCCAGCAACGGGGATGCCCATTGCATGGCCCGGGAGTCGACGGCGCGACGCTCAAGCGACAGCATGGGAAATCTCCGAAGGTGCAGCGCTGGGGAAATCACCGGCCATCCACTGGCCGAGTTGTTCAATGGTCAGGTCACTGGTGTTGACCAGCGGCGACAGCCGGCCGGCGCAGATCGCGCCCATGCGGCCACAGAGCTGGAACAGTTCGTCCAGATCCTCCGAGATCAGCAGTACCGCAGCGCCCTCGTCACGCAGCCGCACCAGCGCCTCGTGGATGGCCACTGCCGAGCCGACGTCAACGCCCCAGGTCGGGTGCGAGGCAACCAGCAGCTTGGGTTGCTGCATGGCTTCACGGCCGATGATGAATTTCTGCAGGTTGCCGCCGGACAGGCTGGTGGCATGGCTGTCGATGCTGGCGGTGCGTACGCCAAAGGCATCGACGATACGGCTGGCGTAGTCGCGCACCTTGTTCAGCGCCACCCAGCCCTTGCTAACCATGCCTTCGCCGTAGGCAGTCAGCAGGCTGTTGTCGACCAGCGACATGGATGGCACCGCACCGCGGCCTAGGCGTTCTTCCGGCACCACCGCGACGCCGAGGCGGCGGCGCAGACCCGGCTTGGCCTGACCGATCGCCACGCCGCTGAGGGTGATGCTGTCGTTGCTGACCAGCGCTTCGCCCGACAGGGCGCGCAACAGTTCGTCCTGACCGTTACCGGCGACGCCGGCGATGCCGACAATCTCGCCTGAGCGCAGGCTCATGCACAGATCCTGCAGGCTGGTGCCGAAGGGGTCGCTGGTGCGGTAGTTCAGGTGGCTGACGTCCAGCAGCACCTCGCCGGGCGCGCGCGGTTCAACGCGGGTCGACAGCGGGGTTTCATTGCCGACCATCATGCGGGCGATGTCGTCGGTGCTCACTTCGGCCGGATTGCACTCGCCGGTCACCCGGCCCTGGCGCAGCACGGTGGCGCGGTGGCACAGGTCGCGCACTTCCTGCAGCTTGTGGCTGATGAACAGAATGCTGCAGCCCTCGTGCGACAGCTGGCGCAGGGTGCGGAACAGGGTTTCGACCTCCTGCGGCGTCAGCACCGAGGTCGGCTCGTCCAGAATCAGCAGAGAGCTTTCCTGAATAAGGCAGCGCACGATTTCGACGCGCTGGCGTTCGCCAATCGACAGGGTGTTGACGTAGCGGCGCGGATCCAGCGCCATGCCGTAATGCTCGGAGACCTCGCTGATGCGCGCCTCCAGCTTGCGCCGGTCGCGGGCCTGATCGGCTGGCAGGCTGAGCGCGATGTTTTCGGCGACAGTCAGGGTTTCAAACAGGGAAAAATGCTGGAATACCATGCCGATGCCCAGTTCGCGGGCATGGGCAGGACCCTGCAGGGTCAGCGGGTGGCCATTCCAGGTGATGCTGCCGGCGTCGGGCTGGATGACGCCGTAGATGATCTTCATCAGGGTGCTCTTGCCGGCGCCATTCTCGCCGAGCAGGGCATGGATTTCGCCTGCGTTGACTGTGAGCTGGACGCCATCGTTCGCCCGGCATCCCGGGTACTCCTTGACGATGTGTTCCAGCTTCAGGCGTTCTGCGGTTGCCATTCAGTTTCCTCTATAGGCGCTTTGCCGGCGATTCAGGGTGACCGGCCGGGCAACGCCCTATTTAATAACTGACCAATCAATCAACATTTGCAACGAAAGCAATTTGCTTGCCAAAACCGGAAAAAGTATAAAAAACATATTTTTCGGACTAGTTGGTCAAGTTTTTGCAAATCTACGCTCAGAGCCTGTGTGCGCCGTTGTGCGGCGCTGAGCCTGAACACCGCCTGAAACGGGCCAAACTGCGGATAGAGCGGAGACGAACGTGATTGAGTTCTACCTGAATGGTCAGCCGGAAAAACTTGACCGAGCTGACCCAAACATGAGCATTCTTGACTGGCTGCGCACCAAAAAGCGGCTTAGCGGCACCAAGGAAGGATGCGCATCCGGCGACTGCGGAGCTTGCACCGTACTGATCGGCAGCCCCTCGGCCGACGGCGGGCTGCATTATACGGCAATCAACAGCTGCATCAGCCTGGTCGGTTCGCTGCACGGTAAACATCTGATCAGCGTTGACGCCCTGCAGGCTGATAACGCCCATCCGGTGCAGACCGCGATGGTCGAATGCAGCGGCTCGCAATGCGGGTTCTGTACGCCGGGCTTCATCATGTCGATGGTTGGCCTGCACCAGCAGGTAGCCGGCAAGAACGGCAGCGCCAGCGAGCATCAGTTGATGGAAGCACTGGCCGGCAACCTTTGTCGCTGCACCGGTTATCGGCCGATTATCGAGGCCGGCCGGCGCACCCTGGTGGATGCGGTGCAGCACTGGGATGGTGCTGCGCTGTTCGAGCCGGCGCCGGCCGGGCAGTTCGCCGCGACCCGTTCCACTGCGGCCAGCCTGCAGGACGACGAGGGCAAGCGCTTCGACGCGCCGGTCGAGCTGAGTGAACTGCGCAGCCTGCTGGCGGCCAATCCGGATGCCCGTCTGGTCGCCGGCAGCACCGATCTGGCGCTGGAAATCACCCAGCAGTTGAAGGTGCTGCCGCAACTGGTCTCAGTCGAGCAGATCACCGAACTGCATGCCGTGGAATGTGACGAGCAAAATCTGACCATCGGGTCGGCTGCGACCTACAGCGAGTTCGGAGCGACTCTCAGTGCCGACTGGCCGGCCTTTGCGCCGATGCTCGAACGCCTCGGTTCGCTGCAGATCCGTAACCGTGGCACCCTCGGCGGGAATATCGGTAACGCTTCGCCCATCGGTGACATGCCGCCACCGCTGATTGCCCTGGGTGCCGACATTCAGCTCGACAGTGAAAATGGCGAGCGCTGGATTGCGCTGCAAGACTTCTTCGTGGACTACAAGAAAACCGTGCTGGCGCCGGGCGAGTTCATCCGCGCGGTTCGGGTGCCGCGTCCGCAGGCCAACGAAAAACTGTTCATCTACAAGATCTCCAAGCGGCTGGATGACGATATTTCCGCGGTGCTGGGCGCCTTCTGGCTGCAGTTCGACGGCGATACCGTCGGTGACTGCCGGCTGGCCTTCGGTGGCATGGCCGGCATTCCCAAGCGTGCAGCGGGCGCCGAGGCGGCGTTGCGTGGTGCCCGGTTCGATGAAACGGCGGTGGCCGCTGCGCAGGCGGCGCTGGCAACCGACTTCACGCCGCTGTCCGATGTGCGCGCCTCGGCCAGCTACCGCACCACGGTAGCCGGCAACCTGCTGCTGCGCGCCCTGTATGAATTCCGCGCCGGCGATGCCGGCAAGGCCCAGCTGATGGTGACCGACTGTGCGTAAACTGCCCCGTGATGTACCCCGTCCGAGTGGCCAGCCGCTCGGTGTTGCCGGTCAGAGCACCCTGCACGAAAGCGCCTGGCTGCATGTAACCGGCACCGCCCGTTATATCGACGACCTGCCCGAGCCCGAAGGCCTGCTGCACGCAGCGGTGGGTCACAGCGCCCGGCCGCATGCGCGTATCACCAGACTCAATCTGGAAGCCGTGCGTGCCTACCCCGGCGTGGTTGCCGTATTCACCATGGCCGACGTACCCGGTCACACCGACATCGGCCCGGTGTTCCCGGGTGATCCGGTGCTGGCGGGTGAGGTGGTCGAGCATATCGGCCAGCCGATCTTTGCCGTCGCCGCGACCAGTCACACCGCCGCGCGCAAGGCAGCGAAGCTGGCCGAGGTCGAATACGAGGATCTGCCGGCCATCTTTGATACCCGCGAGGCACTGGCCAAACAGCTCTTCGTGCGCCCCAGTCACACCCAGCAGCGCGGTGATCCGGATGCCGCCCTGGCGGCTGCACCGCACCGCCTGCAGGGCGAGATCAACGTCGGCGGGCAGGAACACTTTTACCTGGAAGGCCAGGCCTGCTTGGCGCTGCCGCAGGAAGATGGCGGCATGTTTGTGCACACGTCCAGCCAGCACCCGGCCGAAGTGCAGAAGCTGGTGGCCGAGGTGCTGGGCATCCCGCTGCATGCGGTGACGGCCTCGGTACGCCGCATGGGTGGCGGCTTTGGTGGCAAGGAAACCCAGGCAGCACCGGTCGCCTGCGTTGCCGCGTTGCTGGCCAACGCTACCAAGCGCCCGGTGAAGTACCGCCTCTCGCGCCCGGATGACATGGTGCAGACCGGCAAGCGCCACGACTTCTTCAACACCTACGACATCGGTTTTGACCAGCAGGGCGTAATTCAGGGCGCCGAGATCATGGTAGCCGGTCGTTGCGGCTTCTCGCCGGACCTGTCCAATGCGATTGTCGAGCGGGCCATGTTCCACTCCGACAATGCCTATTACCTTGATCAGGCGCGGGTGACCGGCCACTGCTGCAAGACCCACACGGTCTCCAACACCGCCTTCCGCGGCTTTGGCGGCCCGCAGGGCATGATGGTGATCGAACAGGCGGTGGATGACATTGCCCGTTATCTGCGACTGGACCCGCTGGAGGTGCGCAAGCGCAATCTCTACCGCGCAGGCCGCGATACCACCCATTACGGCCAGACCATCACCCATCACGTGCTGCCGGAATTGATCAGTCAGCTGGAAACCAGCGCCGACTATCAGGCCCGTCGCGCCGAGATTACCGCCTTCAACCGCCAGAGCCCGGTGCTCAAGCGCGGGCTGGCGCTGACCCCGGTCAAGTTCGGTATCTCGTTCACCGCCAAGCACCTCAATCAGGCGGGCGCGCTGGTGCTGATCTATACCGACGGCAGCCTGCAGGTGAACCACGGCGGCACAGAGATGGGTCAGGGCCTGTACATCAAGATCGCGCAGGTGGTTGCTGCGGCGTTCCAGATCGATGTCGATAAGGTCAAGGTGACTGCGACCCGCACCGACAAGGTGCCCAATGCCTCGCCGACCGCCGCCTCCTCCGGCTCGGATCTGAACGGCATGGCCGCGCTGGACGCCTGCGAGAAGATCAAGGCGCGGCTGGTTACCTTTGGCGCCGAGCTGTTCGGCTGCGAAGAAGCGCAGGTGCGCTTCGAGAACAACCAGGTGGTCGCCGGTGACGCCCGCATGGACTGGGGCGACTTCATCCAGAAGGCCTACCTGAACCGGGTGTCGCTGTCCTCGTCCGGTTTCTACGCCACGCCGAACATCTATTACGACCACGCCAAGGGTCAGGGCCATCCGTTCCTGTATTTTGCCAACGGCGCGGCCTGCTCCGAGGTGGTACTCGATACCCTGACCGGCGAATACCGCGTTCTGCGCACCGACATCCTGCACGATGCCGGCCAGTCGCTGAACCCGGACATTGATATCGGCCAGATCGAGGGCGGCTTCGTTCAGGGCATGGGCTGGCTGACCACCGAGGAGCTGGTCTACAGCGATAACGGCCGACTGCTGACCACCGGGCCCGCGACCTACAAGATCCCGGCAATTTCCGATACGCCGCCGGATCTGCGCGTCAACCTGCTGGCCAACAGCCCGAACAAGGAAGCCACCGTGTTCCGCTCCAAGGCGGTCGGCGAGCCGCCGCTGATGCTCGGCATTGCGGTCTGGAGCGCGCTGCGTGATGCGGTCGCCAGCCTCACCGACGGTTGCTATTGCCCGCCGCTGGATACCCCGGCCACGCCCGAGCGCATGCTCAATGCCGTCAACGCCGCGAAGGCCTGGCAGGCCGCGCAGCAGGAGGCCGTGTGATGAACAGAAACCTGCGCTGGTTCGAGGCGGTCGCCGACTGCGAGCAGCGCGGCGAGCCCTATGTGCTGGTGACCGTGGTTGGCGTCACTGGCTCGGTGCCGCGTGAGCCGTCGAGCAAGATGGTGATTACCGGCGAACACACCTGGGACACCATCGGTGGCGGTCATCTGGAGTATCTGGTGACCGCCCGGGCCCGCGAGCAGCTGGCCGTCAGCCGTTTCGAGACGGTGCTGGAGCACTTCCCGCTGGGCGCTTCGCTGGGCCAGTGCTGCGGCGGCAGCGTCTCGGTGCTGCTCGAAGGCCAGCCCGGCAGTGATGCGCAACTGGTGGTGTTTGGCGCCGGCCACGTGGCGCAGGCGCTGATGGCGATTATGGGCCAGCTGCCCTGGCAGGTGACGCTGGTGGATTCCCGCGCCGAGGTGTTCCCGGCTGACCTGGCGCCGAATATCAGGGCGCTGCACAGCGACGATCCGGTCGGCGATGCCCCGGTGCTGTGCCGTGGCCGCCATGTGCTGATCCTGACCCACAATCACCAGCTCGACTACGACCTGTGCCGCGCCCTGCTGGACGCCGGCGATGCTGCCTCGATTGGCCTGATCGGCTCGCAGACCAAGGCCGACCGCTTCCGTCAGCGGCTGGCCCATCGCGGCTACAGCGACGAGCAGATCGCCCGAATTCGCTGCCCGGTCGGCCGCAGCGACGTACCCGGCAAGCGACCGATGGAAGTGGCCGTATCGATCAGCGCCGAGCTGCTGTCGTTCGGCACCGCCAGCCAGAGCCGTGGCCCGCGCCGCGGGGTCAGCTGGCCGCAATTGCGAGATTTGATGAAACACGAGCCTGAAACACCGCAACAGCCGGTGGAGACAAAATGACCCTGGAACAGCTGAACACCCTGCCTGAAGACGAGGCGCTGGCGGTCTTTCGTGACTGCTGCGCCGCCGACGCCTGGGCGCGCCCTATGGTTGCCGCCCGCCCCTACCACAGTGCCGAAGCGCTGCATGGCACGGCCCGTGCGCTCTGGCCCAATCTGCACGAGGCCGACTGGCTGGTCGCCTTTGAAGCACACCCGAAGATCGGCGACATCAAGAGCCTGAAGGCCAAGTACGCCAGCACCGAAGCGCTGGCCAGTGGCGAGCAGGCCGGTGCGCGCGTTGCACCCGATGCGGTGCTGCAGCGCCTGAAGGACGGCAACGACGCCTATCTGCATAAATTCGGCTTTATCTTCATCGTCTGCGCCACCGGCAAGAGCGCCGAACAGATGCTTGAGCTGCTGGAGCAACGCCTGCCCAACAGCCGCGAGCAGGAACTGCGCATCGCCGCCGAAGAGCAGGCCAAGATCACCCACATTCGTCTGGACAAGCTGCTATGAGCAAGAGCCCGATTACCACCCATATTCTCGACCTCGGCAGCGGCAAGCCCGCCGCCAGTGTGCGCATTACCCTTGAACAGCAGCAGGGCGACAGCTGGGTCACGCTGGCCAGCGCCGAAACCGACGCCGACGGCCGCGTGCTGAACGGTTTTGGCAGCGAAGCGGTCGCCGGTGTCTATCGCCTGACCTTCGACACCGACGGCTATTACGCGGCCCAGGGCCTGCGCTGTTTTTACCCGCAGGTCACCATCGCCTTCCGCCTGGACGATGTGCAGGCCCATTACCACGTGCCGCTGCTGCTCAACCAGTGGGGCTATTCGACCTACCGGGGGAGCTAGGATGACGACCAACTCTGATGCCGTTGGCGTGTCGGCCTTCCGCGGCCCACTGCTGCACTTTTTGTCCGAACCGGGCCTCGGTGCGCCCGATCCGGCCAGTTACAGCTACTTCAGCGACGGCCTGCTGGTGGTTGCCGATGGCCGGGTGCAGGCGGTGGGTGACGCCGCCGAGCTGTTGCCGACCCTGCCGGCGGGTACCGCGGTCGAGCATTCGCCGGAGGGGCTGATCCTGCCCGGCATGATCGATACCCACGTACACATGCCGCAGCTGGCGGTGATGGCCAGTTACGGCACCCAGCTGCTGGAGTGGCTGGAAACCTACACCTTCCCGACCGAATCACGCTTTGCCGACGCCGACTGGTCGGCCAAGCAGTCCAAGGTCTTCCTCGACCTGCTGCTGGCGCACGGCACTACCTCGGCGCTGGTGTTCAGCACCTCGCACAAGGTCGCCAGCGAGGCGCTGTTCAGCGCCGCGCATGACTACAACATGGCGATCACCACCGGCCGGGTGATGATGGACTGCAACGCCCCGGACGGCGTACGCGACACCGCCGAGGCCAGCTATGAGGAGAGCCGCGAGCTGATCGCCCGCTGGCACGACACCGGTCGTCAGCGTTACGCCGTGACCCCGCGCTTTGCTGCGACCTCGACCCATGAGCAGCTGACCTACGCCGGCAAGCTGATGACCGAGGCCGAGGGCCTGTTGATGCAGACCCACTGGGCCGAGAACAAGGCCGAGATCGCCTGGATTGCCGAGCTGTTCCCGGACCGCGCCAGCTATCTGGATGTTTACGATCACTTTGGTCTGCTCGGCCCACGAAGCGTGCTGGCGCACGGTATTCACATCGACGACGCCGACCGCGCCCGGCTGGCCGAAACCGGCACTCGCATCGCCTTCTGCCCGACCTCCAACACCTTCCTCGGCAGCGGCCTGTTCGATCTGGCCAGCGCCCGCGCGGCGAATGTCGAGGTCGGCCTGGCGTCGGATGTTGGCGGCGGCACCAGCCTGTCGATGCTGGTCACCATGGCCGAGGCCTACAAGGTCTGCCAGCTGCGCGGCCAGAGCCTCAACCCGTTCCAGGCGTTCTACATGGCGACCCTCGGCAACGCCAGGGTGCTGCATCAGGAGGCCGAGACCGGCAACCTGGCACCCGGCAAGATGGCGGACTTTCTGATCATCGACCGTGCCGCCAGCCCGATTCAGCAACTCAAGCACAGCGCCGAGCGCGATCTGTCGGGCATCCTGTTCGACCTGATGATCCTCGGCGACGACCGCAGCATTCGTCGCACCTACATCGCCGGCCAGTGCCGCTACGATCGCGACGCCGCACAAGGAGCAGCCCATGCTGGTCTATCTGTCTGAATGGCTCAGCCTGATCATCCGCTGGTTCCACGTGATTGCCGGGGTCGCCTGGATCGGCGCCTCGTTCTACTTCGTCTGGCTCGACAACAACCTGCGCGAGCCGCCGGCGTGGAAGAAGCAGAAAGGCATCAAGGGTGACCTCTGGGCCATCCACGGTGGCGGCTTCTACGAGGTGGCCAAGTACGAAGTCGGCCCCGAACAGATGCCGTCCGACCTGCACTGGCTCAAGTGGGAGGCCTACAGCACCCTGCTCAGCGGCCTGGCGCTGCTGGCCGTGGTGTATTACATGGGCAACCCCGGCTACCTGATCGATCCGAGCAAGCTGGCGCTCAGCGGTGCCGGCGCTGTTGCCATCGGAGTGGGCACGCTGGTGGCGGTCGTCGCGTTGTATGAGGCGCTGATTCGCAGCCCGCTGGCGCGCAACGGCATGGCCTTTGGCGTGGTGCTGTATCTGATTCTGGTGGCGGTTGCCTTCGGTTTGTATCAGGTGTTTGCCGGTCGCGGAGCGTACATTCACGTTGGTGCGGTGATCGGCACCATCATGGTCGGCAACGTCTTCCTCGGTATCGTGCCGGCCCAGCGCGCGCTGGTGAATGCGGTGGCCCGTGGCGAGAAACCGGGTGCAGAGGTGGTGATGTTGGCTCAGCGCGCCATGCTGCGCACGCGCCACAACAACTACCTGACCCTGCCGGTGCTGTTCATCATGATCAGCAACCACTACCCGATGTTCTACGCCAACGCTTACGGTTGGGCGGTGCTGGCGGCGATCGGTGCGATCACGGCCTACGCGCGGCACTTCTTCAACCTGCGCAATCAGGGCCAGTTCAAGCCGTCGATTCTGGTTGTCAGCGCGCTGGCCACCGTTGCCCTGATCTGGGCTATGGCGCCGAGCGCACCGGCGAGAATCGACAGCCACGCGGCAGAAGAAGGGGCTGCAGTGACCCGGGTTGCCGACGCCGACATCAGCCAGCTGCTGGCCACCCACTGCCAGGCCTGTCACGCGGTCAAGCCCACCAGCCCGGCCTTCCAGGCCCCGCCGGCCGGCATCGTGCTGGACAGTCTCGAGCACCTCCAGCAGCACCGCGACAAGGTCTATCAGGCCGCGGTTGCCACCGAGTACATGCCGCTCGGCAACATGACCGGCATCACCCCCGAGGAGCGCGACCTGCTCGGCAAGTGGCTGCAGGAAAACCCCTGAGCCGAGGGCGCGCTCCGGCGTGCCCGTCTTTTGTGATCTGTGATCGTTCCCACGCTCTGCGTGGGAATGCCTGCCTGGACGCTCCGCGTCCATCTCGCTGTCCGCCTAAACTGCATGGAAACCACTGACGCACGATCAAGGAAGACCGTCATGGGCCGCAGCCGCTACGTCATTACCGAGCCCGACAAGGCTCACTTCCTGACCTGCACGGTGACGGACTGGCTTCCTCTGTTCACCCGGCCAGCGCTGGTGGACATTCTGTTCGCCAGTTGGCGCTACCAGCAGGCAAACCAGGGCTTGAAGCTGTTTGGCTACGTCATCATGGAGAACCATCTGCACTATGTGGCACAGGCACCCGATCTGGCCAAGTGCGTCCAGACTTTCAAGTCCTACACCGCACGGCAGATACTCGACTACCTGACCCAGCGGGGGGCCGAGGCCACCTTGAGGCAGTTTCGCGTTGGCAAGCGAGCACACAAACGGGACAGAGACCACCAGATCTGGCAAGAAGGCAGTCACGCGGAGCTGGTATGTAGCGAGGTGGTGATGCTGCAAAAACTTGAGTACATTCACCTGAACCCGGTCAAGCGTGGCTACGTTGATGTGCCCGAGCACTGGCGCTATTCCAGTGCTCGAACCTACACAGGACAGGATGGACTGATCGAGATTGACCGTTGGCGGTGAGCGGACGCAGAGCGTCCGGACGGGTGTTCCCACGCAGAGCGTGGGAACGATCAGATATTGAGTCTTGCGGCGTTACTTCTTCGCTTCGGCAAAGTTCGCCTGAATGCGCTGCAGCAGGTAGTCGGCCGCCGAGATCGGCGGGTATTTGCCGGCCGGGCTTTCGATCATCACGTTCTTGTTGGCCTGACAGAAGAACGCCATGCTGTAACGCGGGCCACGGTATTCGCCCGGCTTGGGCATGCGCACGCGGTGCAGGGTGGACTTGAGCTGGTCGTCGCTCCAGCGCATCAGCATGTCACCGATGTTGCAGGTGATGATGTCGTCACGCGGGATCACGCTGCTCCACTCGCGGTTGTCGCCGGCGCCTTCGGCGTCCTTGCCCGGGCTGACCTGCAGACCGCCCTGGCCTTCCTTCTGGAACACCATGGTCAGGCAGTCGAAGTCGGTGTGTGCTCCGGCGCGCCACAGGCTTTCGTCCAGATCGTCTTCCGGTAGCGGCAGATAGTGCAGCAGCCGCAGGGTGCTCTGGTAGTCCGGCAGGCTGCGGTCATGGGCCTTGGTGAAGAAGTCGCGGGCAAAACCCAGGCGCTCGGCGAAACAGGACAGCACGTCCATGCCCAGGCGCCAGGCGCGGTATTCGAAGTCCAGCATGATGCGGTGAAACTCCGGTACCACGATCTGGTTCGGCCACAGATCATCCATGTGCGGCAGGGTGATCTGGAAGGATTCCTTCTGGTCGGCGGTGCGGGTCGAGGGGCGTACCTGCGACATGAACTCCCAGCCGGCGTTCAGACCCTTCTTCAGCGGGAAGCGGGCTTTCTGATCGTTCGGCAGGGCGAAGAAGGCTTCGGACAGCGCAAAGGCGCTCTGCACCAGCTTGATATCCAGACCATGATTAACCAGCTGGAAGAAGCCGACTTCGGTGGCGGCGCTCCACAGTTGCTCGGTTATCTCGCTGCGGCGGTTCTCGAAGTCGGTCAGGTCGATCAGCGGAATCTCGCGGACGGTTTCCTTGCCCATGCCGCCGAAAGTGGTTTCCAGCTGCAGTTCTTTCAGGCCGTATTCAGGGGTTGTTGCGGTTGTCATGTTGAATCTCCGAGTAGTTCCATTGGGGCGAATGGTGCGGAGAATGACGCAGGCGGGGAGTCGGAAAGAGGCTGTGGTCAGTCAGTCCGGCGTCCACCGCGCGATGCGCATTGTCCGCTAACTGAGCAATGACCTGGGGTGTTTCCCCCTGACAGCTTCTACTCATGTTGCCGAGGATAATCCTGCGGCACGAATACTCAAGCAGATTTTGCGCCAAGATGGGCAAATCCGGGCAACGCCCCGGCTGCTGTGGCTCGGCGTACGCCGTTCCGCTTGCGGCTGCCGTGCAGGCTGCACCTTGATTGCGCAAAAGCTGACCATCTGCACCGGATTTGGTCGCGCTGCATGGGCTTCTGGCGCTGGATGCCTGATGGAATGGGAGCTGTAGCGCTGCAGGCAGGTTGGTCAAAAAATTGCATTCATCGCCTTGGCACCGCATGCTGCGGTGATATCAACACAACGCAACAGAGTAGAAGCGGTCAGGGGCGTGAGGCATTGATTCGTGCTTCCCCAGCTCCGGGACATTGCTCTTTGGCAGCAACAGAGGAGCAGTACCTGCATGGCGTACCTGATCAAGAATGCACAAGCCGTATTTTCCCCTACCGTCGCCGATGCGACCGATATCCGCATCAGCGACGGCAAAATTACCGAGCTGGGACGGGATCTTGCGCCGGCAGCGGGTGAAACCCTGATCGACGCGCGCGGTTGCGTGGTCTGGCCCGGTTTAGTCAACACTCACCATCACCTTGCCCAGTCGATCATGAAGGGCGTGCCCGGTGGCCTGAACCAGAACCTCAACGACTGGTTGGGTTCGGTACCCTACCGCTACTGGCCCAAGGTCACCCCGGAGTTGATGTACCACGCTGCGCGTCTGGGCTTGTATGAACTGCTGCGCTCTGGCGGCACCACCTGCGCCGATCACCACTACCTGTATCACGCGACCACCAGCCCCGAGCTGGAAGACGCCGTCTGGCGCGCCGCCGACGAGCTGGGCATGCGGCTGGTACTGTGCCGCGGCAGCGCCACCTCGGTTGGCAGCCACCACGGCATGATTGAACACGGCATCGCGCCGGAAACCATTGGCCAGATCATCGAGCGGCTGGATGCCAGTCGTACGCGCTATCATCAGGACGGTGGCGATGCCATGCGCAAGCTGGTGGTGGCACCGACCAGCCTGATTCACTCCAGCGATCCGGATGGCCTGCGCGAACAGGCCGCCTACGCCCGCGAGTTCAAGCTGGGCATGCACTCGCACCTGCTGGAAGTGGACTTTGACGAAGTCGCCTCGCTGCAGAAATATGGCAAGCGTGCCGTGGATTACGCCGGTGATTGCGGCTGGCTGGGCGACGATGTCTGGTTTGCCCATCTGGTGCACTGCGACGATTACATCATCGACCGCCTCGCCAGCACCGGCACCGGTATCGCCCACTGCCCGACCTCCAACTGCCGTCTCGGCAGCGGCATCGCCCCGGCGATCAAAATGGAACAGGCAGGCATGTCGATCACCCTCGGCGTCGACGGCTCGGCCTCGGCTGAATCCGGCTCCATGCTGCAGGAGCTGAACCTTGCCTGGCTGATTCACCGCGCCGTGCATGGCCCGGACGCCACCACGCTGGAACAGGTGCTGGGCTGGGGCAGCCGCAACGGCGCCAGGCTGTTGGGTCTGGATGATGTCGGCGAGATCAAAGTCGGCATGGCTGCCGATCTGGTGCTGTTCGATATCAATCAGCCGCGCTTTGCCGGCGTCCACAGCCCGCTCACCGCGCCGCTGATGTGCGGTGAACCGGCCAGCGTCAAATACAGCTTTATTCAGGGCCGCCCGGCGGTCGATAACGGCAATATCTGCGGGCTGGATGAGGCCGAGCTGACCGCGCGGGTGCAGGAATCGGTGGCGCAGCTGATTCGTAGCTGACCGTCTGATCGGGCACGGCATGCCGTGCCCCTGCGAACGCGCGCCGTGCACCATTCCCTGCGTAGGGGCACAGCATGCTGTGCCCGAGCGGCTTGCGGGGTATCCCGTGGGTCCAGGTTGTCGCGTGCAATCTTGACCGCGGGCACGGCGTGCTGGGCCCCTACGGGTGTGCGTTGTGCTGATTCCCTGCGGATGCCATAAAAAACCCGAGCATTGCTCGGGTTTTTCGTTGCCTGCGGTTCACCGGCGACGTTTGATGGGCACGCTGCCGGTGTAGTGCATGTGCTTACTTCGGAATGGAGGCGGTCATGCCTTCGACGTACCAGTCCATGCCGGCCAGTTCTTCGTGGGTCATTTCCACGCCGTCGGCCACGCGCAGGGTGCCGCTCTGGTCGTTGATCGGGCCGGTGAAGGGGTGGAATTCGCCGCTGCGGATCGACTCGATAACGCTGTCGACCTTGGCGCGTTGCTCTTCGGTCAGCTTGTCGCTGATGGACTCGATCTTGATCACGCCATCGTGGATGCCGCCCCAGTAGTCAGACGATTCCCAGGTGCCGTCCATAACGTCCTGAACGCTCTTGATGTAGTACGGACCCCAGTCGTTGACCACGGACAGCAGGTGCGCTTCAGGTGCGAAGTGGCTCATGTCGGAAGCCTGACCAACGCCCCATACGCCACGCTTCTGGGCTGCCAGCAGCGGTGCCGGGCTGTCGGTGTGCTGAACGATAACGTCGGCGCCCTGGTCCATCAGGGTGTTGGCAGCGTCAGCTTCCTTGGCCGGATCGAACCAGGTGTTGACCCACACGACTTTCAGCTCAACATCCGGGTTGACCGCCTTGGCGCCCATGTAGGTGGCGTTGATGTCGCGGATAACTTCCGGAATCGGGAAGGAAGCAATGTAGCCCAGCACGTTGCTCTTGGTGACCATGCCGGCAGCGGTGCCGGTGACGTAACGGCCTTCGTAGGTTACGGACAGGTAGGTGCTCAGGTTGTCAGCGCGCTTGTAGCCGGTCGCGTGCAGGAAGGTCTTTTCCGGGTAGTCGGCGGCGACGCGGGCAGTCGGATTCATGAAACCGAACGATGTGGTGAAGATCACGTCGTTGCCGGCCTGGGCCAGACGACGGATGGTGCGCTCGGCGTCGGCGCCTTCGTTGACGTTTTCAACGTAGGTGGTTTGCACCTTGTCACCGAAATGGGCTTCCAGCTCCTTGCGGCCCTGGTCGTGCTGGTAGCTCCAGCCGTGGTCACCGATGGGACCAACATAAACAAAACCGACTTTCAGCGGGTCATCTGCTGCCATGACCTGCAGCGGCATGACGAGTGCTGCTGCCAGAGCGAGTGTGCGTTTGAAACTCATGAATGCTTCTCCTGGGATCTAGTTGTTGGCGACCGTTCCGCGTCCGTTGGAGCGGGGCCGATCTTTCCCTGCAGCAAAAAACTGGCCATTTGTTCAGGAAATGACGAAAAATTTTAGCCGTCCGCCGGGCTCGCCGCCAGTACGACGTTCTTCGCGCGCAGGCATGGCAGGAAATGGCAGCACGCCAACCCGGATAATGCACCAATCTGAAGCATTATCCGGGCTGGCGCACCGAGTCGGTCAGCCCTGCGGCAGGGCCAGCCAGCCGCCGCGCAGGCTGGCAACCTGCGGTCTGCCCTTTTCGCGCAGGATGTTGGTGGCCAGCGCAGAGCGTCTGCCCGAGCGGCAAAGGGCGACCACCGGCAACACATCCGGTATGTCGGCAATGCGCTCGTGCAGGCTGCCGACCGGAATCTGCAGGGTGTCGCCAAGGTAGGCCGGCAGAGGCTCCTGCTCCCACTCGGCGGGCTCGCGCACGTCGAGCAGGGTCACGCCATTGCGGTGTGCCATCAGCCACTCCAGCCCCACCTCCGGCACGCCGGCGTAGGTGATGCGCAGGTCGTCGCACCAGTCCTGCTGCAGCGGCAGCTGGTCTTCCGGCGGCTTGCCGCTGCGCAGGTTAGCCGGGACTGCCTCGTCGATGCGTTTGGGGTGGGGCAGGCGCAGGGCGTCCATGTAACCGACAAAGTCGCTTTCGTTGGCCTGGCCGCCGACCCGGGCGTTGAAGGCGCGCTCTTCACCGATGCTGCTCTGGGTCCGGCCGTTGTAATCGTGGGCCGGATACACCTGACAGCTGTCGGGCAGGCTGAACAGCTGCTCGGTGATCGAGTGGTAGAGGGTGTGCGGGTTGCCCTGCTGGAAATCACTGCGTCCGCAGCCACGAATCAGCAGTGCATCGCCGGTAAACACCATCGACTGATCGGCGAGCACGTAGCTCATGCAACCGTCGGTGTGGCCGGGGGTGGCACGGGCTTCCAGCTCGACGCCGTTAACGCCGAAGCGCTGGCCGTGGTGCAGCGGCAGGTCGACATACTCGGCGTTGATGACCGCGGCTGATGCAATCTGGCAGCCGGTTTTCTGCTTCAGCAGCCAGGCGGCGGTGACGTGGTCGGCGTGAGCGTGGGTGTCGACCACCAGCTTCAGGGTCAGGCCCAGCTCCTGCAGCAGTGACAGGTCGCGGGTGGTCTGCTCGAACACCGGATCAATCAGCAGGGCTTCGCCGCTGGCCGGGTCGCCCAGCAGGTAGGTGTAGGTAGAGGAAGCAGCGTCGAACAGTTGGCGAAACAGCATGGTCACCTCACGGCAGTACGATTAACCCGGATTTCTCATGACAGCTTACACAAAAACGGCTGAAAGCCTTATGATTCTTGTCGCCAAACAAAGCCCCATAAGTCTTCAGCCGCTCACAAAATGCAACCAGAAAAACTCCACTTTTCACCCCTCTCTCGCCGCCTCGACGAGGCCTCTTTCACCGGTGGTCACCACACCTCGGACGCGGGCTTGTTGCTGGTGCCGCGGTGCGACCGTCAAACTT
>NZ_VRYE01000057.1 GCF_008041835.1 Ectopseudomonas mendocina | reverse complement strand
TAGCCGTAGATCAGCAACGACAGCAACATAGCCGGATGGTAGGCAGCGCTGCCACGGCCCGCATAGACGCTCTCCAGCTTCGACAGATCCAGGCCCTCTACGACCTCCACCACGTAGCGCGCCAAATGTGACTCGGGCAGCCAGTCCTGCACCGACGGCGGGAGCAAGTAGTCGATTTCGCGGTTTATCGGTCGAAAGCGGCTCATACAGTCAGGTTCCAGGAGCGATGCGCAATTCTACCGGCGAGGGGAAAAGTCCGACAGGCTGCTAGGCGGTTCGACCATCTACACCTGGGTCAACGGCGCCTACCAGACCTCCGAGAACACCGACGACACCGTCGACAAGGTCACCTCCAAGGGCCTTGGCTATGGCGTGCAGGCCAAGTTTGGCGGCCTGTCGCTGACTGGTTCGGGCTTCCAGGCCAAGGGCATCAATCCGTTCTTCACCAACAACCTGGGCGAGCCGACCCTGCGTGACATCGACAGCGACGGCTACCTGCTGCAGGGTTCCTACACCTGGGGCAAGAACCGTGTGGCGCTGTCCTACGGCAAGACCGAGGACGACGGCAACGGCCTGGGCGTGGCAGCGGACTACGAGACCCGCGGTATCGCCTACTTCCGCACCATCAACGACAACCTCAAGCTGGTTGCCGAGTACAACCAGTACCAGATCGACGCCGCCGCCGGCAGCGGTCTGAATGAGGACACCGACACCTTCGCCGTCGGTGCGGTACTCAGCTGGTAAGCCACACGGCTTGCGGACAACGGGAGGCCCAAGGGTCTCCCGTTCTTTTTATGGATCGAAAGGAAGAATTCAATGATCGGACTCTGGAGCGAATCGGCTCAAACCTTTCTGCTGGTGCTGGCGATCAGCACCACGCTAGTCTTCGCGCTACCCATCTTCCTCCTGCCACTGACCTGGGCGCGCCTGATGCGCTGGCGCATCCCGCAGGACATCGACCTCGCGGTGTACTTCGGGCGTTGTCTGGGTGCCTTCATCCTCATTGTCGAGGCGCTGATGCTGCGCGCCGCGCTGACTGGTGAAGCGCTGCACACCACCTTCGAGGTGCTGGCCGCGGTGGCCTTGCTGATGGTTCTGGTGCATGTGCATGGCGCGATCAAGCGCATCCAGCCGTGGACGGAAACCCTGGAGATTGGCTTCTACGCCGGGATGTTCGTGCTGACCCTGATGTTCTGGCCGGTGCATTGAGGGCCATGGTGCGCGCGGCGCACCCTACACAAGCATGGCGGCGTCCCAGGTAGGGTGCGCCATGCGCACCAGCGGTCCCCCTTCGTGAAGACGAACGAGAAATCCGGGATCGCATCCCCCGATTGCCCTTGTCGCCGCCGTACTGCTTCGCGAGTACACCCTACGGATCGACTACTCAGTACTCAAGTAGCATGGGGTGGGCAGCGCCGGCTTCGTAGAATTTCCCCATGATCAGCACGTGAATTGGGGCGTGATATGGCCTTGCAACAGTCGGAGGGCGTGCTCAGCGCTGTCTCCAGCACGAAGGATGTGGAATTGGCCGCCCAGGAACTGGCACGTCAGCTGATCCACCCCTATCTCGGCTTCGTGCTGTTCTTCTGCTCGGCCGAGTACGATCTCGACGGGCTCGGCCAGGCGCTGGAGGCGCACTTCGGTGGCGTCAGCCTGGTGGGCTGTACCAGCGCCGGCGAGATTACCCCGCAGGGCTATGGTCGTGGCTGCGTGGTGGCGCTGGGCTTCGACCTGCGCTGCTTCTCCATCGCCAGCGTGCTGATCGATGAGATGGAGCGCTTCAATCTGCTCGATGCGCAGCAACTGGTCGATGGTCTGGTAAAGGATTGCCGCAGCAACGAGCTGGCCTCGATCAAGGGCCACAGCCTCGCCCTGACCCTGCTCGATGGCCTTTCCAGCCGCGAGGAACTGGTGCTCGGCGCGCTCAGCGCGGCGCTGGGCAGCATCCCGCACTTCGGTGGCTCGGCCGGCGACGACAATCACCTGACCCACACCCACGTCTATCACGGCGGCCGTTTTCACAGCGGTGCGGCGGTGGTGGTGCTGTTCAACACCTGGCTCGACTTCGAGGTGTTCAGCACCCACCACATCCAGCCCAGCGCCGAGAAACTGGTGGTGACCCGCGCCGACAGCGCCAGGCGCCGCGTCTACGAGCTCAACGCCGCGCCGGCCGCACAGGAGTATGCCGAGCTGATCGGCGTGCCGGTCGAGGCCCTGGATCTGCGCGCGTTCGCTGCCTATCCGCTGGCAGTGCGCATCAGCGATCACTACTACGTGCGCTCGATCCAGCAGGTGCACGACGACCTCAGCCTGACCTTCTACTGCGCGGTGGAGAACGGCATCGTCCTCACCGCCATGCACCCCGGCCCCTTGCTGCCGAACCTTGCGCAGCTGTTCGCCGGGCTGGAGCGGCGCCTCGGTCCGCTGCTGTTGACCATCGGCTGCGACTGCTTCCTGCGTCGCCTGGAGATCGAGAACGATGGCGGCGTCGAGTCGGTCGCCACACTGCTGCGCCAGCAGCGGGTGATCGGCTTCAACACCTACGGAGAGCAGTTCAATGGCATGCACATCAACCAGACCTTCACCGGTGTCGCCATTGGCCGACCTGTTGGGCGTGCCGAGCGCTGAGCTGCAGGCACGTTGTGCGGCGCTGGAGCAGGAGAACGCCAAGCTCAAGCGCATCAACGCCGCGCTGATCGAACGGGTTGAGTCGATCCATTCCCGTGGTGACGATGCCTATGCGGCCTTTCAGCATTCGGTGGTGCTGTCCGAGCAGGTGCGTGAACGCACCGATGCGCTGAACCAGGCGATGGCCGAGCTGAAATCCAGCAACCAACTGCTCAGCGATGCACGCCTGCGCGCCGAGACCGCGCACCAGCATTTGATCGACGCCATCGAGAGCATCTCTGACGCCTTCGTGCTGTTCGATGACCGCCAGCGTATCGTGCTGTTCAACAGCCGCTTCAAGGCGCTGTGGGCGCGCAGCCGCGCGCGCATCGGCACCGGTACGCGGTTGGAAGAAATTCGCCGGCTGAGCCGCAGCACCGGCCTAGTGGTGGAAGCGCAGCTGGGCAAGGAGGGTGAGCCGAGCCTGTTCCGCCTGCAGGACGGGCGCTGGGTGCAGGTCAGCGAGAGGCCGACCCGCGAGGGTGGGCTGGTGATCCTCTATACCGACATCACCGAGGTGAAGCAGAGCGAGGCGCTGCGCCGCGAGCAGGCCCTGGCGCAGAAGTCGCGCCTGCTGCAGCGCGCGGTCGACAACCTGTCGCAGGGCATGGCCATGGTCAATGCCGAGGGCGCGCTGGAATTGTGGAACCACCGTTTCCTCGAACTCTGCGGGCTGGCGCCGATCAACGCCCATCGGCCGTTCGCCGAAGTGATGGCGGAAAGCGAACTTGAGCCGCTGACCCCGGACAGCCGTGATGCCGTCGGCAAACCGCTGCGCCAGGTGGAGGTGCGCCTGTTCGATGGGCGCATGCTCGAAGTGCGCACCCATCCGCTGCCTACCGGCGGCTTCGTCAATACCTTCACCGATATCACCGAGCGTCATCGCCAGGCCCAGGCGCTGAGCGATAGCGAGCGCTGGATTCGCCTGATCACCGACCACGTGCCGGCACTGATCGCCTATCTGTCGGCCGATCTGGTCTACGAATTCACCAACAAGGTCTACGAGGAATGGTACTGCTGGCCGCGTGGCGCGATGCTCGGCCAGAGCCTGCGCGAAGTGCACAGCGAGGAGCATTGCCAGCGCCTGGAGCCCTATGTCGAATTGGCGCTGTCCGGCGAGAGTGTGACCTTCGAATTCGCCGAAACCAACCACAATGGCCAGGAGCGCTACATGCTGCGTTCCTACGTGCCCAATCGTCAGGCCAGTGGCGAGGTGGTCGGCATCTTCGTGCTGATCCGCGATATTACCGAGCGTCGGCGCACCGCCGAGGCGTTGCACCAGGCCTATCAGCATCTGGAGCAGCGCGTGCGTGAACGCACTGCCGAGCTGACCACAGTGAACGACCAACTGCGCCGCGAGATCGACGAGCGCACGCAGATGGAGGCGCGCCTGCGCGAGGCCAAGGGCGAGGCCGAGCAGGCCAACCTGTCCAAGACCAAGTTTCTCGCCGCTGTCAGCCATGACCTGCTGCAGCCGCTCAACGCGGCGCGGCTGTTCACCAGCGCCTTGCTGGAGAGGCGCGACCTTTCCGGCTGCGCGCCGTTGGTGCGTAATGTCAGCAACTCGCTGGAGGATGTGGAAAGCCTGCTCGGTACCCTGGTGGACATTTCCAAGCTCGATGCCGGGGTGATCAAGCCGGATATCGCGCCGTTCGCCGTCAGCGAGCTGCTGGAAAACCTGGCCGCCGAGTATCACCAGATCGCCGGTAGTGAGGGTTTGCGTCTGGACTACCTGCCCAGCTCGGCCCTGGTGCGCAGCGACGTGCAGCTGCTGGCGCGGATCCTGCGCAATTTCCTCAGTAACGCCATTCGCTACACCGCCAGTGGGCGCATCCTGCTCGGCTGCCGGCGCCGGGGCAACAGCCTATCCATCGAGGTCTGGGACACCGGCATCGGCATCGCCCAGGACAAGCTGGTGGAAATTTTCCAGGAGTTCAAACGCGGCGATAACGTGCAGCGCAAGCAGGATCGCGGCCTGGGCCTGGGGCTGGCGATCGTCGAGAAGATCGCACGCATGCTTGGCCACCGCATTCGCGTGGCGTCGCAGCAGGGCAGGGGCTCGATGTTCGCCGTCGAGGTGCCGCTGACCCGCCGCGCGCCGCGCGTGCGTGCCGTGCAGGACAGCCCGGATATGTTGCTCGAACGCCTCAGCGGCGCGCGGGTCTGGGTGCTGGATAACGACGCGGCGATCTGCGCCGGCATGCGCACCCTGCTTGAAGGCTGGGGCTGCCGGGTGGTTACCGCGCTGAGCGAAGAAGACCTGGCGTGCCAGGTGGACAACTACCACGCCGAAGCCGACCTGCTGATCGCCGACTATCACCTCGACGACGAGCGCAACGGCGTCGACGCCGTGGCGCAGATCAATGCCCGACGCAGCACGCCGCTACCGGCGCTGATGATCACCGCCAACTACAGCAACGAGCTCAAGCAGCAGATGCGCGAGCTGGGCCACAGCCTGCTGCACAAACCGGTGCGACCGATGAAGCTCAAGGCGGCGATGAGCCATTTGATGGAGCGTGGGGCAGGGGCTTGAGAGTGTCGTGAACCCCGGTGCGCATGGCGCACCCTACGACGCCCAAGCATCGATCACCCCGTAGGGTGCGCTGTGCGCACCGAGGCGTGCGAATCCGTGCAATTGAGCGCGGTACCCATGGCAAACCCTATATGGCATCACTCATCCGCGATCAGTCGCTTGCCCAGGCTGACCGAGGCATCGACCTTGTAGCCAAGGCGTTCGTAGAAAGCCAATGCCGCGGCATTGGTATCGCGTACCTGCAGGCTGAGCTTGGGGCAGCCCAGGGCCAGCAACTGCTCTTCGATATACGCCATCAGCTGACGGGCCAGGCCCTGCTGGCGTTGCTCCGGGCACACCGCCAGGTAGTTGACCCAGCCGCGATGCCCCTCGTAGCCGGCCATGGCCGAGGCCACCAGCTTGCCGTCGATCTCGCCTACCAGAAACAGCTCGGGCTGCACCTTCAGCTTGCGCTGGATGTCCTTGTGCGGATCGTTCCACGGGCGGGTCAGGTCGCAGCGTTGCCAGAGATCGACGACGGCGGCTTCGTCAGCGAGCCGGAAGGGACGGATGTGCATGCTGGGCTCCAATCGGTGAGGTCGCCGTTTTAGCACGGGTTGATGACGGGAGTCAGGACAACCTCGTTCGTCACTCCCGCGAAGGCGGGAGCCCAGGTGCTGCGTGCGGGATTGACTGTCACTCCTCAGGAGCTAGCGCCGCAGGTAGGAGGCGAAATCGATATCGCCGGCCGAGAGGATCGCCTGCACGCGGTTATGCACGCCCAGCTTGCGCAGAATGGCCGAGACGTGGGCTTTGACCGTGGTTTCGGCGATATCCAGGCTGTAGGCGATCTGCTTGTTCGATTCGCCCTTGGTCATACGCTCGAGCACCAACAGTTGCTTGCGCGTCAGTGCCTGCAGCAGTTCCGGGGCGATGCTGTGGTGGTCGTGGTGCTGGCGCGAGCTGCCGCTTTTCTGCGAACGGATGATGTCCGGCGGCAGGTAGACGTTACCGTCGAGAATCTGCGCAATGGCGTCGGTCATCTGCGCGCGCGGCGAGGACTTGGTGATGAAACCCACCGCACCATAGGTGATGGCCTGCAGCACGATCTGCTTGTCCTGCTCGGCCGAGACGATCACCACCGGGATGGTTGGCGCCTCGTTGCGCAGGTTCATCAGCCCGCCCAGGCCATGCATGCCGGGCATGTTCAGGTCGAGCAGGATCAGATCCAGGTCGTCGTGGCTTTGGGTCAGCTCCAGAGCGCTGTCCAGGTCGGCGGTTTCCATGATCTCGCTGCCGGGAAACCCGTCGGCGATGACGTTATGGATGGCTTCACGAAACAGCGGATGGTCGTCGGCAATCAGAATCTTGTACATGGCCTTGCACCTCGTTGTTGTGATTATGGTGTGGCAGTGGGCGTGAGGAAAGCAGCAGGCAGTTCGGCGGGTTGAGCCGGCACCAGTGGCAGGCCGGCCTGTTCCCAGGAGTCGATACCATCACGATACCAATACAGCTGGCGGTATCCCATGGCATGGGCGCGGCGCGCGGCGTTCCAGCTCGGCCAGCAGTCGGGGCGGCAGTAGAAAACGAAAGGCTTGTCCAGGTCGCCTTTACTGGCCTGGTCCAGGTAATGGGTGAAGTAGCGCAGCCATAGCGCTTCCAGGTTTCCGCTACCGGTGTTGGGTAGCCACAGACTGCCGGGGATGTTGGCGTGGGGCTCTTCTTCGATGAAGCGATCATGGCGCCACAGCTGACGGTAGACATCGACCAGTTGAACATCGGGGCGTTCGTCGAGCAGCTTTTGCAGGGCGGGAGTATCGAGAACCTGAACACCCTCAAGCGTTGACGGTGTCGGGCTGCGGTACTGGCTGCTGCGATAGCCGTCGGCATCGAACAGCTCTTCGGCACGCACGACGCAGACCAACAGCAGGGAGGCGAGCATCAGGCCTGCTTGCACGGGCAGACGGTACTTCATGGCAAGGTCTCTACTTATTGTTGTGCCGGTATTACAGGCCATGGTCGCAGGCTTGGGAATTCTACGTTGGAGAGGAAAACCAGTACCAAAGTAGTAGAGGGGCTGCTGAGACGTTCGTAGGGCGGGTGCAACCCGCCGTCGCGCTATTGGCGGGTTGCACCCGCCCTACGGATTTGGGCTGCATTCGGCAGCGGACGCAGAGCCATTCCCACGTGGAGCGAGAGCAACGATCAAGTGCATTGCTGGTTTCAGCCCGCTTTGCGCAGCGCCGCATGTTGCGGATTGAAGCTGGCCACGGCGAGCAGCGTCAGCAGCACGGTGAGGCCGGCGCAGATCAGCAGCGCCTCGACATGCAGGCGCAGATATAGAGCGTTGCGCACCAGCTCCACGGCATGGGTAAAGGGGTTGGCCGCGCACAGCCAGTACAGCCACTCGCTGGACTCGCGCATCTTCCACAGTGGGTAAAGCGCAGACGACAGGAAGAACATCGGGAAGATGACGAAATTCATCACCCCGGCGAAGTTCTCCAGCTGCCGTATGCCGTTGGACAGCAGCAAGCCCAGCGCACTGAGTAGCAACGCCACCAACAGTAGCGCCGGCAGCGCGGTGAACAGGCCCAAGGCCGGCGGTTGCACGCCGTAGACCCAGGCGATGGCGAGGAAGGCATAGACCTGCAGCAGCGAGATCAGCGCCGTGGCCAGCAGCTTGGCCACCAATAGGAAGGCGCGCGGCAGCGGGCTGGTGAGCAGCACGCGCATGCTGCCCATCTCGCGGTCGTAGACCATCGACAGCGAGCCCTGCATGCCGTTGAACAGCAGGATCATGCAGGCCAGGCCCGGCACGATGTAGGTGTCGTAGGTGATGTAGGTGTCGTACGGCTCGATGATGGCGATGCCCAGCGCGGCGCGGAAACCGGCGGCGAACACCAGCAGCCACAGCAGCGGACGCACCAGGGCGCTGAGAAAGCGCGAGCGCTGCAGCACGAAGCGCAGCCACTCACGCAGGACGATGCCGCGCAGGCATTCCCAGTAGGCGGTCATGGGTGCGGCTCCGTTTTGGAATCTGTGGGGGTGGCCGGGCGGCGCTCCGCTTTAGCCGCGAGCTCTTCAATATGGTGGATCTCGCGGCTGAAGCCCCTCCCACAACTGGGCCGCAGCGCCTCACGAACATGCCCACGGCCCAGCGCTTCGTCGCCGGTCAGGCGGGCGAAGCTGATGGCCAGGTCGTCGCCGAACTGGCTGGCCTTGCCCCAGGCCACGCGCGCGCCGCGATGCAGGATCAGCAGGTCGTCGCTGGGCTCGATTTCATCCAGTAGGTGGGTCGTCCACAACACGCACAAATCCTGCTCGCGGCACAGGTTGCGCACATGTCGACCCAGCGCCAGGCGGCTGGCTGGGTCGAGCCCGGCGCTGGCTTCGTCGAGCAGCAGCAGACGCGGCTGGTGGAGCAGGGCGCGGGCAATTTCCACGCGGCGACGATGGCCGCCGTTGAGCGTGCGCACCTTTTCGTGGCGACGTTCGGCGAGATCCTGGCGCAACAGCTCCTCGTCGATGCGCGCCTGCGCCTCGCGGCGCGGCATGCCGTGCAGCGCGGCATGATAGACGAGGTTCTGCTGCACCGAGAGGTCGAGATCCAGCGTGCTTTGCTGGAACACCACACCCAGCTGGCGCAACGCCTGGCGCGGTTCATCGCGCAGGCTGTGGCCGAAGATGCGGATGTCGCCCTGCTGCAGGTCGTACAGGCGGGTGAGCAGGGCGATCAGGGTGGATTTACCGGCGCCATTGGGGCCGAGCAGGGCGCCGAAACGCCCCGGCGCCAGTTCGAAGGCCAGGTCGTTGAGCGCCTGGCGGGCACCATAGGCGAAACCGACGCCGCTCACCTCCAGCGCATTCATGGCGTGACCACCACGCCCCAGGGATAGCGGCCAACCTTGATTGACTTGGTCACCTTGAGCGTATCGACGTCGATCACCGATACGTCGCCGCTGACGCCGTTGGTGGTCAGCAGGCGCTTCTGATCCGGGGTGAGCGCCAGATGCCAGACGCGCCGGCCGACCAGCAGGTAGTCGAGAATCTCGTAGGTCTTGGCATCCACCACGGCCACATGGTTGGCCGGGCCGAGGGCGACGAAGGCGTACTTGCCATCGTCGGTGAGCTTGACCCCCACCGGCTGCACCTTGTCCGGGTGGACGCCCTTGATGGCGAAGTTGAGCACCTTGAGTACCTGGCGCGAATCCACGTCCAGCACCGTCACCGTGCCGCCGATTTCGGCCGAGGCCCACAGGCGCTTGCCGTCCTTGTCGAATTCGACGTGACGCGGGCGCTGGTCGACCAGGGTGTTGTCCACCAGTTGATTGGTGCTGGTATCGATCCAGTGCAGCATGTTGGTGGTTTCGCTGGTGTTGACCGCCCACTTACCGTCCGGGCTCACCGCCATGCCCTCCGGCTCCACGCCGACTTCGATCTGTGCCAGCACCTCGTCGCTCTGGGTGTCGACCACGGTGACCAGGGCATCGTCCTCGTTGGAGATGTACAGCCAGCGGTCGTTGGGATGCAGGGCGAACTGCTCGGGATCGGCGCCGGAGGGCAGCTCCTTGATGATCTTGCGCGTGGCCAGATCCATCACCTGCACGCGGTCGGAGTCGCTGGCGCAGATGTACAAGAGTTTGTTGTCGGAAGACAGCAGCAACCCGCGCGGGCGCATGCCGACGTCTAGGGTAGCGGTGACTTCGAGGCTGTCGAGGTCGATGGCGCTGATGCTGTCATCCTTCTCATTGGACACGTAGGCAGTAGCGGCGAAGGCCGAGTGGCAGGCCAGGCCGAAGGCGACGGCGCAGGCGAGACGGGTCAGGCGCATGGGGTTGATCCTCTTGTTGTAGTTGTTGGTAGCCATTGCTTTGTGGGAGGGGCTTTAGCCGCGACTGTCGCCGCTAAAGCGCCTCCCACAGGTGTTCTGCTTTTCTGTAGGAGCCCGCTTGCGGGCGATACCTTGCGATGATCGCCGGCAAGCCGGCTCCTACAGAGGTGTTCCCGCTAGATCACAGCTCACCTCGGGCCGGTCGTAACCAAGGCTGTCCATCTCGTTACTGGGATGGAGAAAACCATCCTGCGGCGAGGTGCTGACCAGGGCGCGTGGATGCACCAGCGGAATCGGTTGGCGCAGCTCGCCATTCCACGGACGGAAGCTCAGCTTGCGACCCTTGAAGCCGTCCAGCGGCAGTTGTTCGTTCAGCAGCAGATGACGAATGCCCTGCGGCTCGGCTGCGCGCTGTTTGGTGATGGCCGTGGCCAAGCTGCGCACGGCCATCCAGGCGGCGAAGTCGCGGTCGTTCATCCAGCGTCCGGCCAGTTCCTCGAAGCGTTTCTGCAACTGCGCGGCGCCGAAGGTTTCCACCGTTTTGTGCCAGGCAGTCGGGGTCAGGCCCTGGGTTCCGGCCACCGGGCGCGGTAGCCAGGTGTTGTAAGGCAGGTATTCGCCGAAATCGCCGCGCTCGTCGGCCACCAACACCACGTCGTACTCGCTGGCCTGGGTGAACAGCGGCATCTCGGCCTGGGCGCTGCGGCGCTGATCGTTGTCGAAGCTCCAGGGCTTCTCGGCGACGATCTTGTGGCCGAAGCGTTGGGCGGCGCGCTTGAGCGCGTCGGCGTAGGCGAAGTCGTCCTCGGTGCTGCCGGTTACCAGCAGCCAGCGTGTCCATTTGCGCACGGCGAGGAACTGCGCCAGGGCGTCGGCCAGCATGGCGCGGCTGGGCAGGGTGTGCAGCACGTTGCCCAGGCACTGCTCGCGGCGCAGGCCGTCTTCGGCGCTGCCGGCATTGAACAGCAGGCTGTCCGGCAGGCGCTGGCTGAGCTGGCGCAGGGTCGCGGCGGGGGCGTTGACCACGAAAAGGCGAATGCCTTGCGCATGCAGGTCATCGGCCGTGGCCAGTAGAGTCGCCGCATCCTCGCTTTCGGCTGCCTCGAGGCTGTAGCTCTGTTTGAGAAAGCGCCCGGTGCTGTTGCTGTCGGCGATGGCCAGCTCGGCGCCACGGCGGCCGGCGTCGAGCGGTTCGGGAATGACGTTGGACAGCAGCGGCCCGCGCGGCGGCAGGTGCGCCAGGTAGCCGATGCGCACCTGCAGCTCGTTCGCGCTGGCGCCGGCCGCCACGCCGAATGCGGCGGCGAGGCATAACAACAGGCGGCAACTAATCCGGTGCATGGGGCAACTCCTGCAGAGGTTGTCGCCAGCATAGGAAGCGTCGCCAGGTCGGGAAATATGCCCAAGGTCGCGCCGGCTTAGTACAAAGGTCGTAGCTCTTCAGGGCCGTTCTTCAAGGCCTTCACTCGCCTTGTTGGCGGATATCCAGGCGCAGGCCATGGATGCTGGCCTTGCCGTCGCGGACGCGTAACTGGGCGTTTTCGCGAATTTCCAGCTGCTGTATCCGGTCGCCGCGTTTGAGCTTCTCCCGGATCAGCGAGAAGGCCAGGATAGTGCCGCCTGCGTTTATCAGTTCGGGCTCATTGCGCTGGTAGCTGTACTCGTCGGCCTGGGCAAAGGTCTGCTGCCAGAGCGTGCGCAGCTGCGCCTTGCTCAGATGCTGCCAGTTACGCTCGTGCGGCAGGCGCACCAGGATCTGCGCGTCATCGTCGATCAGCGTCACCAGTGCCTCGGCATCCTGGCGTTGGGCTGCCTGGTCGACCGTCGCGAGGGCCGCCAATGCGGCGTGGCGTTCGTGCTCGGTCGGGGTGATGGTGGTGCGGCTGCCTTCGCGGCTGGCGAGAAACTGCTGGGCCTGCGGATGTTCTCCCGGCCTGGCCGCGGCCCGTATCCAGCTCAGCCCGGCACTGTGCTGGCCTTGCTTGTACAGGCGTTCACCCAGCGTCCACTGCGCCTCGGCGTTGTCCTGCTCGGCAGCACGTCGATACCACTGCGCCGCCTGGTCCGGGTCGGCCTCGGTGCCCAGCCCCAGGTCATGGGCGCGGGCCACCTCGTACATGCCGATGGCGTCACCCGCATCGGCAGCGCGCTGGTACCAGGTCAACGCCTGCTTGAGGTCGGCTGCGGTGCCCAGGCCGGCGGCGTACATGTTGCCGAGGTTGAGCATGCCCTGGCGGTTACCGGCTTCGGCGAGCTGGCGATAGCGCTCGAAGGCCTCGTCGAAGTCGCCCATCTTGTATACCGCATAGGCGTCCAGCACCTGGATCATCTCGCGGGCGATACGCGTCTGTTCGTCGTCGCCGGCACTCAGCGGCGTGCTCAGCAGTGTGCCCAGCAGCAGGCAGGCGAGATGACGCATGGCGGTACTCCAGAGGATGGAAGCGGTGAGTCAGGCTAACAAGCCGGGTACGTGCGGTATTTAGTTCGATGGTGGCGGATGGAGGCGCCGATGGTGGCGGGTAGGGCAGGGGCGATGGGCATTGGGCCCGGATCTGGCGGGAAATCTGCCCAAAGTACCAGCTGGGCAGTACCAAGGTAGTAACCCGGCGCGAGCCTTTGCTTCTTAGCATGGCGGCATGTCCCCCATAACAAGAACAGGTGAATGCCATGCGAATTTTCAAGGCTCTTATGCTGCCGTTGCTACTGATCATCAGCCTGCTCGGCGTTGACCAGCTTCATGCCGCCGGAGATATGACTCGGCGCCCGGTGGCGCTGCCCGATCTGGTGCTGGGGAGCGAGGAAAGCGACTACTCCATGTCGCAGAGCGAGTACCAGCTGCAGACCGGCCAGGCCTACCAGCTCAAGATCATCGCCAGCGGGCAGAAGGAATACGCCTTTCAGGCGCCGGAGTTCGCTACTTCCATCTACCTGCGCAAGGTCGAGGCGGGTGGTGTGGAGATCAAGGCGGTCACCCTCACTGAGCTGGAGTTCGAGGACGCCGGCGAGGCGGAGATCTTCTTCCTGCCGGTCAAGCCAGGCAAATACCGCTTCTACGCCAAGGGCCTGGAAGGCAAGGGCATGCTCGGTCATTTCGTCGTCAAATAGCGCGGCCAAGTAGATGACTGCCTTGGGCCGTATCAATTTCGGCGTCAGCCTGCTGTTCGGGCTGGTGACCCTGGCCGGGCTGGTGCTGCTGTTGCGCCAGGCCAGCCATGATGTGCAGCGCGAGCTACAGGCCGCCGAAGCGGTGGTGGAATACCTCGGCGAAGTGGCGCGCAGCAACCCCGGCAGCCTGCGCCCGGAGCTGACCGAGAACCTGCGACATATCCGCGTGAGCTGGCTGCGACCGGGCGAAGAGCCCGAGCAGCAGACCGAAAGCCTCATCGAGCACTGGATCGCCGAGCGCCTGCTGGGCTCGGCTTCACTGGTGGCCGATGCCTGGCCGCTGGAAGATGGCCGCGAGTTGCGTATCGCTCTCGACCCCTATGACGAGATCGAGGAAATCCAAGACTCGCTGCTGCAACTGCTGCTCCTCAGTGCCTTCGCCCTGATCCTCAGCCTGCTCACCATCCGCTTCGCCGTGAACCGGGCTCGGCGCGTGTTGGACGAGTTGCTCGCCGGTCTGCGCGAAGTCGGCGCCGGTCACTTCGATACGCGTTTGCACGACCACGGGCTGACCGAGGCCAAGCACCTGGCGGCGCACTTCAACGACATGGCCATCACCCTGCAACAGGTGCAGGCGGACAACGCCGAGCTGACCCAGGCGCTGCTGGAGTTGCAGGAGCGCGAGCGCACGCGCCTCGGCCAGACCTTGCACGACGACCTCGGTCAATACCTCAGCGGCATTCGCGCCCAGGCCTGCCTGCTCAAGGTGATTGCTGACCGGCCGCAGCAGGTGCAGGACACCGCGCGCCTGCTCGACGACAACTGCGAGCGCCTGCAGCAGGGCTTTCGCAGCCTGATCCGTGACCTCTACCCGGTGGTGCTGGAGCGTCTGGAACTCGGCCCGGCATTGCAGCAACTGGCCGCCGACTGGCAACAGGCACAAGGCATTCGCTGCCGCCTGCAACTGAGCGAACAACTGCCGAGCCTGCCGCTGGCGAGCAAGGCCCATCTCTATCGCCTGGTACAGGAGGCGCTGACCAATGTCGCCCGCCATGCCGATGCCAGTGAGGTACGCATTCGCCTGCAGCGCCGTGGCCAGGGCCTGCGCTTGTTGGTACGCGATAACGGCCAGGGCACTGCGCTACCGCTGCGCCCCGGCATCGGCCTGCGCTCGATGCGCGAACGCAGCCGCAGCCTCGGCGGCGAGCTGCGCCTGCACAGCCGCCCGCAAGCCGGCTGGGCGCTGTGCCTGAACATTCCCCTGGAGGCTACGCGATGAAGGTTCTACTGGTGGACGATCACGCCGTGGTACGCCAGGGCTACGCCAGCCTGCTGCGCGCCCTGTTGCCGGACGTGCAACTGCGCGAGGCCTGCGATGGTGAGCAGGCGTTGCAGCGGGTGCAGGAAGAGATTCCCAACCTGGTGATCATGGATATCGGCCTGCCCGGCATCAGCGGCCTGGAAACCACCCGCCGCCTTCGTCAGCGTCTGCCGCAACTGCGCGTGCTGTTCTTCAGCATGCACGACGAACTGCCCTTGGTACGCCAGGCACTGGACGCCGGCGCCATCGGCTACCTGACCAAGAACTCCTCACCGGAAGTATTGGTGGAGGCGGTACGCCGCACGGCCGCCGGCCACGCCTATATCGAGCAGCAACTGGCCACCCAACTGGCCTGCAACCCCGCCAGCAGCGACGGCCTCGACCCACGCCTGCGCGAACTGACCCAGCGCGAGTTCGAAATCTTCGTCATGCTCGCCCGCGGCCTGCCACTGAGGCAGATTGCCGAGAAGCTGTGTATCAGCGCCAAGACCCTGTCCAACTACCAGACCCTGGTAAAGAACAAACTGCAGATCAGCTCGCAGGCGGAGTTGGTGCATTTGGCGATCGACAGTGGGGTGGTGCGGGTGGGGTTGGAGAGCGCCTGAGCAGGGTGATGCCTGTTGACGCCGCGCATGAACGCGGGGATTTGCGTTTGCGCAGCGGTATTTGCATCCCGACTTTTCGGCCTGACTCTTTTTGGCGACGCAATGCGTGAGCGAAAAGAGGAGGTCAAGTGAGTATATTCGCTTGCTAGGTTTGCTTGTAATTCATTGATTTTGTTGTAATTTTTATTGTTTTTGGTGGCGGATGTGCGAAGTTATATCGCCCTTTATGCTATTGGATTAGCATGGGTGGTGATCTAAGCGCTGTTATGCTCCTTAGCGGATGTATGAAAATGGATATTTTATATACCTATCCAGATTATTTGGAAAACATTGTTGAAAGTCTGATGGAGAGAGACTGGCTTGTTCACAATTTTGATGGTGTTGCTGACTCGCAGATATATAGCTTCTCCGATTATTTGTATAACAAGCAAGAAAAGGGTGTCACGTACACTGTTTACCTAGATCTGAATATCTACCAGTTCATTCTTAATGCTTTTAAGAAAAGCAAACCCAAGCAAGAATCTCGTGATGCGATAGCGCTTGTCTCTTTTTGTCAGTTTGCTGAAATTGAGTTGGATCCAACCTGCGCTGTATATGAGAAGATAAACTATAGAAAAGACGATCAGGTTCTCGATGAGGTTATTTCGGATCTAGAGTTGTTTCATCGCATAAATAATATTAACAATTCGTCAATTGTTGAATTCGCTTTGGGTGATGTTGATGTGCTTGTTCCGGCTGCTTCCTATACTATGCGGTCTAACGTCACCAAGAGTAATCTCACCAAATATCGACGGTTACGTGAGTGGGACTCGTTATATTTAATTGTTGTATACGTAATCTATGTTTCTCAATTACCGAACCTTATTAACCCGGCAATCAAATACACCAAATCATGCCGCGTAGGCGATACGTGGATGCCGGAAATAAGAACGGATTCTTTGGGGGCGTAATTGCAATCGTCTCATGACCGAGCGAACACGCCCTTCCAGTTCGTCCTGATTACGCGCTGGCAAGCCCGTACGGACCTGATGTTTCAAATCACAATTCAAATACTCGTCAGGATTCAACTCCGGGGCGTATGCCGGCAAGAAGAACAGTTCGATTTGCTCTTTGCGGTCAGCGACCCAGGCGCTCACCTTTTTGCTGTGGTGTACGCGCAGGTTGTCGAGAATCAAGAACACTTTGCGGCCCTGCGCATCGCGAATCAGGCGACTCAGGAAGCGAATCAGCACTGGGGCTGTCAGCGTTTCCCGATACAGCATGAAGCGCAGTTTGCCCCGATTGGTCACAGTGGAAATCATGTTGGTGGAAAAGCGACTGCCGCTGACCTGGCGCACTGGCGTTTCGCCAATAGGGGCGTAGCTGCGGCCAGCCTGGCTGTCACTGCGCATACCGGTTTCGTCGCCCCACTGAATCTCACCATTCTCGGCCTTGGCCCGCTGTGCGATGCGTGGATATTCATTATCCAGCCAGCGCTGAACCACTTCAGGTTTCTGCTGATAAGCCCGATGCAGTGGTCGCTGCGGGGTGTAGCCCCAACGCTTGAGGTATTCACCAACCGTTCGAACCGGCATGAGAAAACCACAGCGCTGGCGGATCAGTTCTCGCACGGCATCACGCGTCCAGAGTGCAAAGCCGAGCTTGAGTTGGTCGGGCATCTTATCGGTCATCAAGGTGCGCACCAGCACTTCCTGGCTGGGGCTCAAACTGCGGCGATCACCCTGGCGCACACCGCGCTGGCCGCCGGCAATGGCAGCCTTTTCGCCTTTGTGTTCTGCGACCTGCGCCCAGTGAGCGATGGTGCGGGGGTGAGCACCAACCGCTTCGCCAATAGCCTTGTAGGTGTAACCCTGCTCACGCATGCGGAGGGCCGTGGCGCGCTTTTCACGCTGTTCTTGGGGGCTGAGTTTGCGGGCATCTGTTTTCATGGAGGCAGATTATCCGATATGCCCTATTTATTTGCCAGGTTAATAGTAAGCTCGATAAGCTAACAAAAGTGGTTGAGTGGATGGTTGTTGAGTTTAGGCTATCACTGGTGGGTATCACGTTTGCTGCTATTTATTTCAGTGACAAACCCATGAAGCGAATGATGAAATACAAGATGTCAGATGAGCCATGCTCTAAGCAGCGGAGTGCGTTTAATATGACATGGGATCTTTATAACTTGAATCGTTACTTTAGAATGTGGACTGAGCGTGTTCCTGGGCAAGAGGGGATATTCGCAAGCGGTGACAAAGTTCTCAATGCTGTGCTTAGAAGGTCCATCAAAGTTCAACAGAATGGTTGCTTGGATTGTTTTAAGGATTTTCTACCTCAAGATATTGTTAGCTATATGGAAAAAATTACTTTTCAGCCAGGTGAGCACTTTAATCGCGTTTATAATTCGCCGGATTGGTCTCCCTCATACAGAGATGAATTGATTCGTAAATATGAATCGTTAACGGGTATAAGGCACAGCGGAGCATAACAAACCAATTAATCCGGCCTCAATGCGCTGCGCTCCTTTCGGCGGGGCGTTAGCACGTAGCCCAAACATCGGTCTCGCCAATGGTGGATGAAAAAAAGCGTCATCCACCCTACGCAAGGGATTTAGTAGGGTGGGCAACGCGAAGCTTGTCCACCGTTTCCACAACTCAGCCGTCGAGGGTGGCAACACTTCGCGGTTTCCACCCTCAACACCTTACCCTTCGCCTTCGCGCACCACCCGCCAAACCGTATTGGACAGGTCATCCGCCACGATCAGTGCGCCGCGCGGGTCGACCGTTACGCCCACCGGGCGGCCACGAGTCTTGCCGTCTTCGTCGCGAAAGCCGGTGACGAAGTCGATGGGGTCGCCCGAGGGGTGGCCGTTTTCGAAGGGCACGAAGATCACCTTGTAGCCCACCGGGTTCTTGCGGTTCCAACTGCCGTGCTCGCCGACGAATACGCCGTCGGCATATTGTTCGCCCATCACCTCGCTGGAGAAGTCCAGGCCCAGCGCGGCGACGTGGGCGCCGAGGGCGTAGTCTGGGGCGATGGCGCTGGCGACCCTGTCCGGATCCTGCGGTTTCACCCGTGGGTCGACGTGTTGGCCGAAGTAGCTGTAGGGCCAACCGTAGAAGCCGCCTTCCTGCACCGAGGTGAGGTAGTCGGGCACCAGGTCTTCGCCCAATTCGTCACGCTCGTTGACCACCGCCCACAAGGTGCCGGTGCCCGGCTGGATGGCCAGCGCGGTGGGGTTGCGCAGGCCCGTGGCGTAGGGCTTGTAGGCGCCGGTTTCGGCGTCCACCTGCCAGACCAGGGCGCGGTCGACTTCGGCCTCCATGCCACGTTCGGTGATGTTGCTGTTGGAGCCGATGCCAACGTACAGGTAGCGGCCGTCCTCGCTGATCGTCAGTGCCTTGGTCCAGTGGTGGTTGATCTCTGAGGGTAGGTCGGCGACCTTGCTCGGCGGGCCGCTGGCCTTGGTCTGGCCTTCTTCATAGTCGAAGCGCACCAGCTCGTCCTGATTGGCCACGTACAGGTTGCCTTCGTGCAGGGCCAGGCCGTAGGGCGCGTTGAGGTCTTCGGCGAACACCGTCTGCAGCTCGTAGCTGCCGTCGCCATCGGCGTCGCGCAGCAGGGTCAGGCGGTTGCCGCTTTCCACCGAGGTGTTGCCACGTGCCTTGATCACGCCGGCGATCACGTCCTTGGGCTTGAGCTTGGCCGCGCTACCGCCACGGCCCTCGGCAACGAGAATGTCGCCGTTGGGCAGCACCAGAGTTTGCCGGGGAATCTTCAGGTCAGTGGCGATGGCGCTGACGCTGAAGCCTTCGGGTACGGTCGGTCGCTGATCGCCCCAGGGCGTCGGTTCGGCAATGGTCATGCTCGGCAGGATGCCGCGTTCGGGTTCGGGCAGGTCCGGCTGTGCGCCGTAGAACTGCTGGTTGCTGCCGGGTTCTTCGCCGCAGGCGGTCAACAGCAGGGCGAGGGGTAGGGCGGTCAGTACTAGGGGCGTTTTCATCGGGCATCTCCTGTGCGTGGCTGGGCCATGCCGACCCAGGTGGCGGCAATGGCCAGCAAGGTGACGATCACCGACAGGGCCAGGCCCAGGGGCATCACGGCCCAGGCGTCCTTGGCGTGCTCCAGTGCATTGATGAAGCCAAGCACCCAGGTAACCAGGAGCAGCAGGAAGTAGGTGAGCGGGCGCGGATTGCGTCGACGGAATAGCCCGACGAGGGCGAACAGCATCGCCAGGCCGGCGAACACCAGTGCGCCGGCGATCAGCCAGGAGGCGAAGTTGCTCCACTGGATCTGGTAGCTGCGGTAGTAGGCGATGTCGGCCATCAGGGCGCCGAGAAACAGCGGCACCTGGCCGCACAGCAGGGTGGCGTGCAAGGGGCTGAGGATGTTGGGGTAGACGTGTGGAGTTGCGGTGGTGGTGGTCACGGCAGATCCCTCTTGGGCAATGACTGATGACGGCCTGGATGCTGCCGCCTCGATCTGGCTGTTCCTAAGAAGGGATTGCCCTGTATGGGCATCGTTCAGGTTGTTTTTGCACCGAGTCAGATGGGCGAGGCCCTCGATGAGAGCTGTATAGCCTGGCGCTCGGATGATGTAGGAGCGGCGCCCCGCCGCGAACCCGTACGACGGGCACTCGAAGCGCTTCGCCCCGGGGGGGGCTCCTACGGGAAGCGGTCTGGAGGCTTAGTTGATCGGCATTGGCGTGTAGTCCGGATGAAATCCGGGGACCGCAGACATATTGCTCCCGGATTCATCGGGCTACGAAGCTAACCTTGGGAGGCGCCAGTCGCGGCTAAAGCCCCTCCCACAAGAGCAGCCTGTAGCCTAATGTTGCAGCCGGCCTGTAGGAGCGGCTCTAGCCGCGATGTTAAGGCGTGCATCGCGGCTGAAGCGCAGTGCCGCCCAGCCGCTCTTACGGGGTGTGGGTGTTTGCGAGCGGGCTCAATCCCACCCTTTGGGACATTGCACGCAGCCGGGCATGTTGGCGTCCTGGAAGTTGCCGAAGCGGGTGCGTGCGCCGGTGAGGTTGGCGTTTTCCAGATTGGAGCCGCTGAGTTTCACTTCCTGCAGGTTGGCATCTTCCAGGTGCGCGCCCTTGAGGTCTGCTTTGCTCAGCCAGGTCATTTCCAGGTTGGCCGCCTGCAGCTGGACGTTGTGCAGCTTGGCGCCGGAGAGGCGGGCGAATTCCAGGTTGGCGGCGCGCATGTCGGCGCCTTCAAATTGCGCAGCCTGGGCGAACAGGGCCCAGCCACTGATGGCGACCAGGCTGGCGCCAGACAGATCAGCCAGGCGCAGGTTGCTCTGTTGCAGGCTGGCACGGGTCAGGTTGGCGCCGCGCAGCTTGGCTTTCTCCAGGTTGGCCAGGTCGAGGTTGACGTGGCGCAGGTCAGCGCCGGAAAGGTCGGCACCGGACAGGTCCATGCGGCGCATGTCCATATTGCGCAGGTCGGCGCCGCGCAGGTTGGCGTTGGGGCATTTGCTGTCGGGTTCGATGCGGCAGCCGTTGATCTGCGGCACGCCGTCGTTCTGGGTTTCGGCGCCGATGGCGTGGCTGCCGATTACCAGTAGCAGGACCGGGATAAGCAGGGGCAGGTAGTTCATGGCAGTACCTCGGGGTGGTTATTGGTGAGGCGGTCGCGGCTAAAGCCCCTCCCACAGGTAGCGCGCATGGCGCACCCGAGGGTGCGCCATGCCTGTTGCTATCAACGCTGGGCGCTGGCCTTGTCCCAGCTCGGCAGCTTGAACACCCAGAAGGAGCCGCCTTGAGCGACCGGTTTGGTCAGGTCGGCCATGTCGCCGCCCCATAGCGGCACGGCGCCGCCGTAACCGGCGGTCACGCCGATGTACTGCTCACCGTCCTGCTCCCAGGTGACGGGCGGGGAGATGATCCCGGTGCCGACCTGGAACTTCCACAGCTCCTTGCCGTTCTTGGCATCGAAGGCCTTGAAGTAGCCGTCGCCGGTGCCGGTGAACACCAGGTTGCCCTTGGTGGCGAGCACGCCGGCCCACAGCGGCAGGCGCTCCTTGTGCTCCCAGGCGACCTTGCCGGTGGTGGGGTTCATGGCGCGCAGGATGCCGACGTGGTCGTCGAACAGGCGCTTGATGCGGAAGCCCATGCCCAGGTAGGCGGAGCCCTTCTTGTAGGTGGCTTCCTCGGCCCAGTAGTCCTCTTTCCAGTGGTTGGCCGGGACGTAGAACAGGCCGGTGTCCTGGCTGTAGGCCATCGGGTTCCAGTTCTTGCCGCCGAGGAAGGGCGGGGAGACCTCGACCACTTCGCCTTTGCTTTCACCGGGCTTGGGCTTCGGCGGGCGCTGGCCTTCGTTCTCGACCGGGCGACCGGTTTCCAGATCGATATGGCTGGCCCAGGTGATCTTGTCGACGAAGGGGAAGGCGTTCTTCAGCTTGCCGTTGGCGCGGTCGACCACGTAGAAGAAACCGTTGCGGTCGGCGTGGGCGGTGGCCTTGGTGACCTTGCCGTCCTTGTCCTTGTAGTCGAACAGCACCAGCTCGTTGTTGCCGGAGAAGTCCCAGGCATCGTTCGGGGTGTGCTGGTAGAACCACTTCACTTCGCCAGTGGTGGGGTCGACGCCGACCTGGCCGGAGGTGTACAGGCTGTCGTAGTCCTTGGGGTTGCCGCCGTCGCTGGTGCGCGCCCAGCCGTTCCAAGGGGCCGGGTTGCCGGCGCCGATAATGATGGTGTTGGTTTCGGCATCGAAACTGGCGCTCTGCCACGGCGCGCCGCCGCCCTGGCTCCAGGCTTCCTTCTTGCCGGTCGGGTGGTTGGGATCATCCGGCCAGCTCGGCGCTTTGACGTCACCGGTCGGGGTGCTGTCCTTGCCGTTCAGGCGGCCCATATGGCCCTCGACGAAGGGACGCATCCAGACTTCTTCACCGGTATCCGGATCGCGGGCGAACAGCTTGCCGACCACGCCGAACTCGTCACCGGAGCTGCCGTGGATGACCAGCACCTTGCCGGTCTTGCCGTCTTTGACGATGGTCGGCGCGCCGGTCATGGTGTAGCCGGCGGAGTGATCGCCGAATTTCTTGTTCCAGACCACCTTGCCGGTGTCCTTGTTCAACGCCACGACGCGGGCGTCGAGGGTGCCGAAGTAGATCTTGTCGCCATAGATGGCGGCGCCGCGGTTGACCACGTCGCAGCACGGGCGGATGTCGTCGGGAAGGCGGTGGCTGTAGGTCCACAGGCGCTTGCCGGTCTTGGCGTCGAGGGCGAAGACGCGCGAGTAGGAGCCGGTCACGTAGACCACACCGTCGTGGATGATGGCCTGCGATTCCTGGCCGCGCTGCTTCTCGTCGCCGAAGGAATAGCTCCACGCCGGAGTCAGCTTGAACACGTTCTCGGCGTTCACCTGAGCCAGCGGGCTCCAGCGCTGGGCGTTGGTGCCCATGCCGTACTGCAGCACGTTGCTGGTGGTGGTGTGGTCGTTGGCAATGTCTTCCCAGGTGACCGGCTTGGCGAGCGCGCCCTGGCTAAGCGCCAGGCCGCCGGCCAGCATCAGGGCAAGCGCCAGGGGGCGTGGGGTGCTGGGTAGGTTTCTTGTTGTCATGGTTGTGCTTCCCGTTGAAGAAAGTGATCGCCGCAGTGGCAAGTCGATGGTGGTACCCGGCCACCTTCGCGCCTACGGAAAAACTCCCGCCTTTACCGGGAGGATTTCCCGGCCGGGGCATGACTTGGCCTTGCTGCCAAGGCATCGCCAACACCCCCTCACAAGCCCTACTACCAAGGGACTAGAACGCGACCACCAAAGCAGCATTCGGCGCGTTGCACGGCCTTTCTAAGATGGTCGCCACGAGCTCTGTATGGGCTGTATTGCGTGCATTAGATGAGGTCCTAGCCATGAACAAGAAGATCCAATCCACCCTGGCGCTGCTGTTGCTCGCCGCATCGACCAACCTCTGGGCGCACGGTGATGTGGTACCGCAGGCGGTGAACACCGATGGCCTGGAACCGCTGGGTGAGCAATGGCTGGACGAGAACCCCTATCGCGACAACCCGCGCGCCATCGAGATCGGCTCTTCTGCCTACAACCAGAACTGCGCCGCCTGCCACGGCCTGGAAGCCAAGTCCGGCGGTATCGCCCCGGACCTGCGCCTGCTCGAGCTGGGTGCCATGGGTGACGAGTGGTACAAGGAACGGGTGATCAACGGTGCGGTGCGCGATGGCCGCGTGTACATGCCGAAGATGGCCGACTTCCTCAGCCAGGAAGCGCTGTGGGCGGTGCGTACCTATCTGGAGAGCGTGCACGTCGAGGAGTAATTCATGCGCCGGCTGATCCTCCTGTTTGGCCTGCTGCTAGGCCTGGGTATTGCCCAGGCGCAGGTGCGCGACTTCGACCGTATCACCGAGTCGGGCATCCTGCGCGTGGCGCTGTACCAGAACTTCCCGCCCTACAGCTACGAGCAGGACGGTCAGCCACGTGGCGTCGACTACGAGCTGGCCAAGGCGCTGGCAGAAGGGCTTGGGCTGAAGCTTGAAGTGATGTGGGCGCCGCCGGGCGAAAAGCTTGACGACGACCTGCGTGACTACATCTGGCGTGGCCGAGTGACCGCGCAGGGCCAACTGGCCGATGTGATGTTGCGTGTGCCATACGACCGTGACTACGCGCAGATGCGCAACGAGCTGGGCGAGCTGGTCAACGAATTCGTGGTGATGTTCGGCCCCTATCAGCGTGAGCGCTGGCAACTGGCGTTCGATCGTCGTCGTCTGCCCGAAGTGCCGAGCATCGTTGCGTTGCGCCAGCACCCGGTCGGCGTCGAAGTCGAGAGTGTGCCCTCGTTCTACCTGAGTTCGGTGCAGGGCGGCATGCTCAGCCAGGAAACCCGCCATTACCCAACGCCGAAGCTGGCTTTTGCGGCCATGCAGGGTGGTGAAGTGGATGCGGTGATGGCGCTGCGTGGTGAGGTGGACTGGCTGGTGCATGAGGCCGATGACCCACAACTGGCGCTGGCCGAGAACGCCTACCCGGACATGGGCCGGCAGATCTGGGAAATCGGCATGGCGGTACACGAGACCAATCGCCAGCTCGCCTATGCCCTGGAAGAACAGCTGGAAACCCTGATTCTCGACGGCTCGCTCGAGCGCCTGTACGCGCGCTACGGGTTGCGCTACGAGAAGCCTGAACAATACCAATAGCGGTTTCAGCCGCAGCGGAGGTGGGCGATGGATTGGCGTAGCCTGATGTTGCTGGCCCTGTTTGCCTGGGCCTGGGAAGCGCGGGCCGCCGCGCCCGATCCGGTCACCTCGGTGATGTGGGACTACTACCACCAGCGTCTGCTCAACGGTGAGGCCTTCGTCTTCGACGACAAGATTCGCCTCGAGGTGCCGCCATTCGCCGAGGATGCGCGCCAGGTGCCGATCCAGATCGACGCCAGCGCCTACCGTGGCAAGGTCAAGCGCATTCTGGCTTGGGCCGAGCTCAACCCGATCCCGCGTATTCTCGACTTCGCCCCCGGCGACCACCTGGAACCGAGTCTGGCTATTCGCATCCGTGTCGAGCAGGCCACGCCGATTCGCGCGGCGGTGCTGACCGACGATGGCGTCTGGCATATCGGCTCGGCCCGCGTCGAAGCGGCGGGTGGCGGCTGTACCGCGCCTAGCGTAGTGCGTGCCGAGGCAGGCTGGGAGGAGCGCCTGGGCCAAGTGTTGGGCAAGCGCTTCGTACGCGGTGAGGACAGTCGTCTGCGCCTGCAGGTGTCGCACCCGATGGACAACGGCCTGGTCGGCGGCATCCCCGAGTTCTACATCGAAGAAGCCGAGCTGCGCGATGCCGATGGCCAGGTGCTGGGGCGCATCGAGCTGTTTCCGGCGGTCAGCGAGAACCCGACGCTGAGCTTCGACCTGCGCGGCAATCGGCACGCCGAGCTGTGGCTGCGCGACAACAACGGCAACGAATTCCAGGCCGCGTTCTGACGACGGTTCTATTCGCCGCGGGGCGCGGCTCCCACAAGAACCAACAATGCTCGCCCAGTCTGTAGGAGCCCCGCCTCGGGGCGAAGCTCGCGGCTCAGGCAGATTTCGAGGAGAAAAGCATGCGCTGGATACTGTTTCTGCTGGCTCTCGGTACCGGGTTTGCCCAGGCGCTCGACTACCACCTGCAACCCCGGCAGATTGCTGACGGCGTCTGGTTGCTGGAAGGCAGCACCGATAATTTCGCCGCGGACAACGGCGGCAATATCGTCAACCTCGGTTTTATCGAAACCGCCGACGGCGTGGTGGTGATCGACAGCGGCCCGTCGCGTCGCTACGGCGAGGCGCTGCGCCAGAGCATCGAGAAAGCCACCGGCAAGCCGGTGGTACGCGTGTTGCTGACACACCATCACCCCGATCATGTGCTGGGTAACCAGGCCTTCGCTGGCGTGCCCATTGCGGCATTGCCCGAGACCACCCGGTTGCTGGCCGAACAGGGCGATGCCATGGCGGAGAACATGTACCGCCTGGTCGGCGACTGGATGCGCGGCACCGAAGTGGTGCTGCCCACCGAGGAATTGCAGGAAGGCACGCTGGAACTTGGCGGCCGACGCCTACAACTGCTGGCGCTGCGTGGCCACACCGGCGCCGATCTGGCGATTCTCGACGAGCGCACGGGCGTGCTGTTCGCCGGCGATATCCTGTTCTACCAGCGCGCGCTGACCACACCGAACAGCCCTGGGCTGGATGTGTGGCTGGCTGATCTGGATCGGCTCGAAGCCTTGCCCTGGAAGCAGATCGTGCCTGGCCATGGCCCGGTGACCCTTGATGCGGCGCCGTTCGTGCAGATGCGTGATTACCTGGGCTGGCTCGATGGCTTGCTGCGTCAGGGAGCAGAGCAGGGCGCGGAGATGAATGAGCTGATCCGCGCGCCCATCCCCGAGCGCTTTGCCCAGGTCAACCTGTCGCGCTATGAGCTGATCCGCAGCGTCAGCCACCTCTACCCGCGCTACGAGCTCAATGCCATGGGACGGGTTGATCGTCAGGATTAGAAACCTGGGGTGTCATCGGTGCGCGCGGCGCACCCTACGCGAACGTCGCCACGGCTTGGTAGGGTGCGCTGCGCGCACCAGCATGTGCTGGAAATACCCTGTGGGAGGGGCTTTAGCTTCGTAGCCCGGATGAAATCCGGGGAAAATATGCTCGCTATCCCCGGATTTCATCCGGGCTACAGGCTGCTCTTGTGGGAGGGGCTTTAGCCGCGACTTGCGTATAAAAGCGTCGCCGCTGAAGCGCCTCCCACAATACGTCTGGGCCTAGAGCTCTTCGTCATCACGAATCAGCACGTAATGACGGCCGTGCTCGGTCTCTTCGTGGTCGTAGACGTAATACATCACCACGTCGCCCAGGCTGGACTGCACGGCCACGTAGTCACCGCTGTCGGGCATGAAGAATTCCCGGGTGGCTGGCTTGGCCAGGCACTCGATATGGGCGCTGACGAAGTGGGTGGGGTCTTCCTCGCCGTAGTAGTCCTCGCGCTGGTGTGCATCCCACTCCTGCGGTGGCTCGAAGGCGCCGGTGATCAGCACCTTGGCGTCGCCCAGGTCCTGCTCTTCGGCATCCGGGTCCTGCTCGTCGGGGCGATAGACCGTGCAGTCCAGTGCATCGGGATGGTTGAGAATTTCCTGGCGAGGGTGGGGCACGGGCGTCTCCGATCAGAATGTGCGGGCGGCCAAGTGTCGGGCAAAGCCGGGGCCGCCGCAATCGCCATGATCATGGCCTGTGGAGCAGGTATTGCTACCAAGGAACGAGGAAAATCGGCTGGGGGTGCAATTGTTGGGTGGCCTGTGCGAGCCAAGAATTTGCGGCAGACCGGGAAAATTTCCCGGCAATAACAATGAACCCGCAGAGGTAGCCGCAATGAAACACGCCGGTCTTCGCCAGCCTTTCCTCCTCACCGCACTCTGTGCCGCCATGCTGTTGCCGTCCGCCGCCGCGCTGGCGGTCACCGACGCCGAGATTCTCAAGGACGCCACCACCACCGACGAGATCGTCACCAATGGCCTCGGTCTGCAGGGCCAGCGCTACAGCCCGCTGAACATCCTCAACGATCAGAACGTCAAGGAACTGCGCCCCATCTGGACCATGTCCTTCGGTGGCGAGAAGCAGCGTGGTCAGCAGGCGCAGCCGCTGATCAAGGATGGGGTGATGTACGTCACCGCTTCCTACTCGCGGGTGTTCGCCGTCGATGCGCGCACCGGGCGTGAGCTGTGGCAGTACGAAGCGCGCCTGCCAGACGATATCCGCCCCTGCTGCGACGTGATCAACCGGGGTGTCGCCCTGTACGACGACCTGGTGATCTTCGGCACCCTCGACGCCAAGCTGGTGGCGCTGAACAAGGACACCGGCAAGGTGGTATGGCGCAAGAACGTCGCCGATCACAAGGCGGGTTACTCGATCACTGCGGCGCCGCTGGTGGTCAACGGCAAGCTGATCACTGGCGTCTCCGGTGGTGAGTTCGGCGTGGTCGGCAAGATCGAAGCCTACGATCCGAAGAACGGTGAGCTGCTCTGGAGTCGCCCGACCGTCGAAGGCCACATGGGTTACGTCTACAAGGACGGCAAGGCCGTCGAGAGCGGTATCAGCGGTGGCGAGGCCGGCAAGACCTGGCCGGGCGACCTGTGGAAGACCGGCGGCGCCGCGCCCTGGCTGGGCGGCTACTACGATGCCGACACCAACCTGCTGTTCTTCGGTACCGGCAACCCGGCACCGTGGAACTCGCACCTGCGTCCTGGCGACAACCTCTATTCCTCGTCGCGCCTGGCACTGAACCCGGACGACGGCAGCATCAAATGGCACTTCCAGACCACGCCGCACGACGGCTGGGACTTCGACGGCGTCAACGAGCTGATCTCCTTCGACTATCAGGAAGGCGGCAAGACCGTGAAGGCTGCGGCCACTGCCGACCGTAACGGCTTCTTCTATGTGCTCGATCGCACCAACGGCAAGTTCATCCGTGGCTTCCCCTTCGTCGACAAGATCACCTGGGCCAAAGGCCTGGACAAGAACGGCCGGCCGATCTACGACGACAGCAACCGTCCGGGCTCGCCTAGCGCGAAGGAGAAGGGCACGAGCGTGTTCTCCGCTCCGGCCTTCCTCGGCGCGAAGAACTGGATGCCTATGGCCTACAGCCAGGACACCGGCCTGTTCTACGTGCCGTCCAACGAATGGGGCATGGACATCTGGAACGAGGACATCGCCTACAAGAAGGGCGCCGCCTACCTGGGCGCCGGCTTCACCATCAAGCCGCTCAACGAGGAATACATCGGCGTGCTACGCGCCATCGATCCTAAAACCGGCAAGGAAGTCTGGCGCCACAAGAACTACGCGCCGCTGTGGGGCGGGGTGCTGACCACCAAGGGCAACCTGGTTTTCACCGGCAACCCGGAAGGCTACCTGCAGGCGTTCAACGCCAAGACTGGCGAGAAGGTCTGGGAGTTCCAGACCGGCTCGGGCGTGATCGGCTCGCCAGTGACCTGGGAAATGGACGGCGAGCAGTACGTCTCCGTCTTGTCCGGCTGGGGTGGTGCGGTACCGCTGTGGGGCGGCGAAGTGGCCAAGCGCGTCAAGCACCTGAACCAGGGCGGCATGCTGTGGACCTTCAAGCTGCCCAAGGAACTGGTAGCCAAGCGCTGATCGGCTGAGGCGTCAGACGATGGCCGGACTCTGTCCGGCCATCGTCGTTTCTGGCGCCTGCCTGCCAGGGCTGAGCTGCTGCGATATACCACGGTTGGATTTTCGCGTTTGGGAACGCAAGACCAGGCGAACGGGTCTAGCCTTTAGCTTCCACAGCCTCGTACCTCGCTGCCAAAAGCCCGTGCCAGACAGCTCTACTACCAAATGACTAGGTGATCTATGCCATGGGCGCATACCGAGGTTTTCGGGGGCTTCCTAAGATCGAACCATGACTCGCTTCCCCGATTGGCAGCGGGCTCCGACAACAAGAGAGGTCAGCATCATGATTTACGCGAAACCGGGTACCGCAGGCGCCGTCGTCACCCTCAAACCACGCTACGGCAACTACATCGGCGGTGAGTTCGTCGCTCCGCTCAGCGGCCAGTACTTCAGCAACACCAGCCCGGTCGATGGCTCGGTGATCGGCGAATTCCCCCGTTCCAACGCTGCCGACATCGACAAGGCGCTGGACGCTGCCCACGCCGCCGCCGACGTCTGGGGCAAGACTTCGGTGCAGGAGCGTTCGCACATCCTGCTGAAGATCGCCGACCGCATCGAAGCCAACCTCGAGCTGCTGGCCGTGGCCGAAACTTGGGACAACGGCAAGGCCGTGCGTGAAACCCTCAATGCCGACGTGCCGCTGGCCGCTGACCATTTTCGTTACTTCGCCGGCTGCATCCGCGCCCAGGAAGGCAGCACCGCCGAGATCAACGAAGGCACCGTGGCCTATCACTTCCACGAACCGTTGGGCGTGGTTGGTCAGATCATCCCGTGGAACTTCCCGTTGCTGATGGCCGCCTGGAAACTTGCGCCAGCCCTGGCTGCCGGCAACGCCGTGGTGCTCAAGCCGGCCGAGCAGACGCCGCTGTCGATCACGCTCTTCGCCGAGCTGATCGGCGATCTGCTGCCACCGGGTGTACTCAACATCGTTCAGGGCTTCGGCCGCGAAGCCGGTGAGTCGCTGGCCACCAGCAAGCGCATCGCCAAGATCGCCTTTACCGGTTCGACTCCAGTGGGTTCGCACATCATGAAGTGCGCCGCCGAGAACATCATCCCGAGCACCGTCGAGCTGGGCGGCAAATCGCCGAACATCTTCTTTGCCGACATCATGAACGCCGAGCCGGCCTTCATCGAGAAAGCCGCCGAAGGCCTGGTGCTGGGCTTCTTCAACCAGGGTGAGGTGTGCACCTGCCCGTCGCGCGCCCTGGTGCAGGAGTCGATCTACGACGCTTTCATGGTCGAAGTACTGAAGAAGGTCAAACAGATCAAGCGTGGCAATCCGCTGGACACCGACACCATGGTCGGCGCCCAGGCTTCGCAGCAGCAGTACGACAAGATCCTCAGCTACCTCGAAATCGCGCAGCAGGAAGGCGCCCAGGTGCTCACCGGCGGTGCTGCCGAGCAGCTGCAAGGTGACCTGGCCAGCGGCTATTACATCCAGCCGACCCTGCTCAAGGGCACCAACAAAATGCGCGTGTTCCAGGAAGAGATCTTCGGCCCGGTGATCGGTGTGACCACCTTCAAGGACGAAGCCGAAGCCCTGGCCATTGCCAACGACACCGAGTTCGGCCTCGGCGCCGGCGTGTGGAGCCGCGACATGAACGTCGCCTACCGCATGGGCCGTGCGATCAAGGCCGGCCGCGTGTGGACCAACTGCTACCACCTGTACCCGGCGCACGCCGCGTTCGGTGGCTACAAGAAGTCCGGCGTTGGCCGCGAAACCCACAAGATGATGCTCGACCACTACCAGCAGACCAAGAACCTGCTGGTGAGCTATGACATTAATCCGCTCGGCTTCTTCTGATAGCCAGCACACGATCTGCTGCGCGTCGGCCCTACTGCGTTAGAAGCAGGCTCGGAATGCTCATGTACAAAAGTACACTCCGCTTCCTCACCTGCTTCTGCCTTGTAGGTCTCTAGCTCGCAAGATCGTGAGCCGGCTATGTACCAAAGGTGGCGCGCTCGCTCCGGTGCGCCGCCTCTTGCCAGGCGAACAACCCTACCCGGGTGGATCTGCAGGCAGCCATGGGCCTGAACGGCAGCAGATCCTTATCGCGACGCGGCTTCGGCCGCGTTTTTTATTGGCGCATGTTTCAGCTCAGGCGATGACTGGAACCTTCCAGGCGTGAGGCATGCCTACTGATAGCGTCACCTACCAATGCCAGTGCCGATTCATCCCAAAGTACCATTTGGCCTCTTGCCTGGCGGGGGCTTAATGGGGTTGCCGGAATGCCCCGGCTTCATAACAAGAGGACCGCATCATGTGGACTAAACCCGCCTACACCGATCTGCGCATTGGCTTCGAAGTGACCATGTATTTCGCCAACCGTTGATCGCTCCTGGCCCCGGCTCGTCCGGGGCATCCCCGCTGGTGACTTCCATGCATATCCAGATTCTCGGTTCCGCCGCTGGCGGCGGCTTTCCCCAGTGGAACTGCAACTGCCGCAACTGCCGCGGCGTGCGTGCCGGTACCCTGCGGGCGCAGCCGCGCACGCAATCGTCCATCGCCATTTCCGATGACGGTGAGCAGTGGATCCTGTGCAATGCCTCGCCGGACATCCGTGCGCAGATCGAGGCCTTTCCGGCGCTGCAACCAGCGCGCAAGCTGCGTGACACTGCCATCGCCGGCATCGTCCTGCTCGATAGCCAGATCGACCATTGCACCGGTCTGCTGACCCTGCGCGAAGGCTGCCCGCATCAGGTCTGGTGTACCGAGATGGTGCATCAGGATCTGACCACCGGTTTTCCGCTGTTCAACATGCTCAGCCACTGGAATGGCGGCCTGCAGCACCAGTTGATCGAGCTGGATGCAAAACCCTTCAGCATTCCCGCCTGTCCTGCGCTGGGCATCACCGCCATCGCCCTGCGCAGCAGTGCGCCACCGTATTCGCCGCATCGCGGCAATCCGCACCCGGGGGACAACATCGGCCTGTTCATCGAGGACCGTCGCAGCGGCCGCAGCCTGTTCTACGCGCCAGGCCTGGGCCAGGTAGACGAGCAGTTGCTGGGCTGGATGCGCCGTGCAGACTGCCTGCTGGTCGATGGCACGCTGTGGCGCGACGACGAGATGCGCGTGTGCGAGGTCGGCGACAAGCTCGGCAGCGAGATGGGCCACCTGTGCCAAAGCGGCCCGGGCGGCATGATCGAGGTACTCGACGGTTTGCCGTCGGCGCGCAAGATCCTGATCCATATCAACAACACCAACCCGATTCTCGACCTGGATTCGCCCGAGCGTGCCGAACTGGACGCGCGCGGCATCGAGGTCGCGTTCGATGGCATGAGCATCGTTTTGTAGGCTGTGCGCACCGGGGAGTTCTGATGAGCCAAGCTGCCATGACACCTGCCGAATTCGAGCAGGCGCTGCGCGCCAAGGGCGCGCTGTACCACATTCATCACCCGTTCCACCGCGCCATGTACGAAGGGCGCGCCACCCGCGAGCAGATCCAGGGCTGGGTGGCCAATCGTTTCTACTACCAGGTCAACATTCCGCTCAAGGATGCGGCGATCCTCGCCAACTGCCCGGATCGCGAGACCCGGCGCGAGTGGATTCAGCGCATCCTCGACCACGACGGTGCGCCCGGTGAGGAGGGCGGTATCGAGGCCTGGCTGCGCCTGGCCGAGTCGGTCGGCCTCGACCGCGAGCAGGTGTTGTCGCAGGAGCTGGTGCTGCCCGGCGTGCGCTTCGCCGTCGACGCCTACGTCAACTTCGCCCGCCGTGCCAGTTGGCAGGAAGCGGCCAGCAGTTCGCTGACCGAGCTGTTCGCCCCGCAAATCCACCAGTCGCGCCTGGATGCCTGGCCGCAGCACTATCCGTGGATCGACGCCACCGGCTACGACTACTTCCGCAAGCGTCTGAAAGAGGCGCGCCGCGATGTCGAACACGGCCTGCGCATCACCCTCGAACACTACCGCACCCGCGAAGCGCAGGAGCGCATGCTGCAGATCCTGCAATTCAAGCTCGACGTGCTGTGGAGCATGCTCGACGCCATGAGCATGGCCTACGAGCTGCAGCGTCCGCCGTATCACACCGTGACCAACGAGCGCGCTTGGCATCGGGGTATAGCCCTATGAGTATCGAGCGAGCGGTGCGCACGGCGCACCCTACGGTCGCATTTCCGTTCGACGCGCCCTTTGTAGGGTGCGCCGTGCGCACCAGTCAGGAGCCCGAACAATGACTGCTGTCATCCTCCCACCCAGCGTACCCGCCATCCGCCGCGGCTTTCGTCTGCAGTTCGAACCGGCGCAAGGCTGTCATGTGCTGCTCTATCCGGAAGGCATGATCAAGCTCAACGACAGCGCCGGCGAAATTCTCCAGCAGGTCGACGGCAAGCGCTCGGTGGCCGAGATCATCGGCAACCTGCACCAGCGCTTCCCCAATGTGCCTGGCATCGACGAAGACATTCTTGCCTTCATGGAGGTGGCCCATGCTCAGTTCTGGATCGAGCTTCGCTAAGCCGGGCGAACAGGTTGGGCCGCCGCTGTGGCTGCTGGCCGAGCTGACCTACCGCTGCCCGCTGCAGTGCCCGTACTGCTCCAATCCGCTGGATTTCTCCCAGCAGGGCGCCGAGCTCAGCACCGCCGAATGGATCGAGGTCTTCCGCCAGGCCCGTGAGCTGGGCGCGGCACAACTGGGCTTTTCCGGTGGCGAGCCGCTGGTGCGCCAGGATCTGGCCGAGCTGATCGCAGCGGCGCGCGGCCTGGGCTACTACACCAACCTGATCACCTCCGGCATCGGCCTGACCGAAGCACGTATAGCCGAGTTCGCCGACGCCGGGCTCGATCATATCCAGATCAGCTTCCAGGCCGCCGACGAGGAGGTGAACAACCTGCTGGCCGGCTCGAAGAAGGCCTTCGCGCAGAAACTGGCCATGGCCCGCGCGGTCAAGGCGCACGGCTACCCGATGGTGCTCAACTTCGTCACCCATCGGCATAACATCGACAACATCGAGCGCATCATCGAACTGTGCCTGGAGCTGGAGGCGGATTTCGTCGAGCTCGCCACCTGCCAGTTCTACGGCTGGGCCGAGTTGAACCGGGCCGGGCTGCTACCGACCCGCGCGCAACTGGAGCGCGCCGAGCGCATCATCAATCAGTGGCGCGACAAACTGGCGGCCGAGAACCACCCGTGCAAGCTGATCTTCGTCACTCCTGACTACTACGAGGAGCGCCCCAAGGCCTGTATGAACGGTTGGGGCAACCTATTCCTCGACATCACCCCTGACGGCACGGCGCTGCCTTGCCACAGCGCGCGGCAGTTGCCGGTGCAGTTTCCCAACGTGCGCGAGCACAGTCTCGAACATATCTGGCGCGAGTCGTTCGGCTTCAACCGCTTTCGCGGCGATGACTGGATGCCCGAGCCGTGTCGCAGCTGCGACGAGAAGCACAAGGATTTCGGCGGCTGTCGCTGCCAGGCCTTCATGCTCACCGGTGATGCCAGTAACGCCGACCCGGTGTGCAGCAAGTCGGCGCACCATGGCGTGATTCTCGCTGCACGTCAGCAGGCCGATGAGGCACCGCTGGGGCTGGGTGAACTGCAGTACCGCAACGAGAAGGCCTCACGAATCATATGCAAAGCGTAGGGTGCGCCGTGCGCACCGATCCTGACGCGATCTGGAGCGCCGAACAGGCTGCAGCCGCCAGTGCCGACTTCGCCGAACTGCACGCTGCCCACGGTGGCGTGTTGTGGGTGGCATTCGACCCACAGTTGGCGCGTTGCGGGCTGTTCTTCTGCCGCGACGGTGTGGTATGTGAGCTGACCCCGCCAGGGTTTTCCGTGCGCAGCCGCGTCTACGAGTACGGTGGTGGCGCCTGCTGCGCCACGGAGCAGGGGGTGGCGTTCGTCAATGAGCGTGATCAGCAGGTCTATCGCAGCGATATCGGCTTGGACGGCGGTGCGCACGGCGCACCCTACCTGATCACCAGTCAGTCCCACTGCCGTTATGGCGACCTGTCCTTCGTGCCCGCCTGGCAGGCATTGCTGGCTGTGGAGGAAAGTCATGAAGGCGGCGCGGTGGTGCATCGCCTGGTGCGCATCGGTCTGAACGGCAAGCGTGAGGTACTGGTCGAGGGTGCCGATTTCTATGCGGCGCCGGTGGCTGACCCCACTGGCCAGCGTCTTGCCTGGATCGAATGGGATCGACCACATCAGCCCTGGATCGCCACGCGCCTGTGCCAGCGCGAGTCCGGCGAGCGCACTCGGGTGCTGTCAGGTGAGGGCGGTGATCGATCCCTGCAGCAGCCGCGCTTCGATTCCCGGGGCCGGTTGTGGGTGTTGAGCGACAAGGCAGGGTGGTGGCAACCCTGGTGCGTCGATGGCGACACAACGTTGCACGCCGAGCCCTATGATCACGCGCCAGCGCCCTGGCAACTGGGCGGTCGAACCTATCTGCCGCTGGAAAACGATGAGTTTCTGCTGACCCGTTTCGAGCAGGGTGTCGGCGCGCTGGTAGGGTGCGCCGTGCGCACCAGCGATCTCGAAGGCAAAATAATCGGTGCGCACAGCCTGGGCGGCCCCGCGACACCCTACCCAAAGGCAGAGCGGCTGTTGGCCGAAGGGTTTACGCGTTTCCGTAGCCTGGCTGCCGACAACGAAAATTTCTACTGCATCGCTGCCGCTCCTGATCGTCTGCCAGCGGTGCTTGCCATTCGCCGCAGCGATGGCGCATTGCAGATGCTGGCTGGCGGTGAGCAGCCGCTGTCCGAAGCACAGCTATCACGACCTCAGCCATTCAGCTGTGGGGTCGGTGAGGGCGAACGCAGCCATGGTTTTTTCTATTCGCCTGCATCAACCGGGGAGCGCCCGCCGCTTGTGATCTTCCTGCACGGCGGGCCAACCTCGGCCTGCTACCCGGTGTTCGATCCGCGTATCGCCTTCTGGACGCTGCGTGGCTTCGCCGTGCTCGACCTCAATTACCGGGGCAGCAGTGGTTACGGTCGTGCTTATCGGTTGCGTCTGGCTGACCAGTGGGACGAGCTGGAGATCGAGGACATTCGCGCCGCCATCGACGCACTGGCCGGTGATGGCCGTATCGATGCGCAACGTGTGTATGTGCGCGGTGGTAGCGCTGGCGGCTTCAGCGCGTTGCGTGCTCTGGTCGAGTTACCGCAGTTACGTGGCGGCGCCAGCCTCTATGGCGTCAGCGACCCGCTGGCGCTGCGCCGGCTGACGCACAAGTTCGAGGCGGATTATCTCGGCTGGCTGATCGGCGACCCCGAGCCGGATGCCGAGCGCTATCGCAATCGCACACCTCTGTTACAGGCCGAACGGATCAAGGCACCAGTGATTTTCTTCCAGGGCGCGCTGGATGCGGTGGTGGTGCCGAGCCAGACCGAAAGCATGGTCGAGGCGCTGCGTCAGCGTGGCTTGCCGGTGGAATATCACCTGTTCGCCGAGGAACGCCACGGTTTCCGTCAAGCCGCCAATCTGGCCACTGCTCTGCGCGCCGAGCATGCTTTCTATCTGCGGCTGAGCTGATCGCAGGTCGCATTGCATTAACCCGGCAATGCAGTAGGCTGATCGCCATTCCATAACAATAAATTTCAGGCCGTTGTATGAGCCACGAATTGAATCAGCTGCGAAAGTTCGTTTCCCCCGAGATCATCTTTGGCGCCGGCTCCCGGCATAACGTCGGCAACTACGCCAAGACCTTCGGTGCACGCAAGGTGCTGGTCGTCTCCGATCCCGGTGTGGTTGCCGCTGGCTGGGCCGGCGATGTCGAGGCCAGCTTGCAGGCCCAAGGCATCGCCTATTGCCTGTACACCAAGGTGTCGCCCAACCCACGTGTGGAAGAGGTGATGGAGGGCGCCGAGCTATATCGCAGCGAGGGTTGCAACGTCATTGTCGCGGTCGGTGGCGGCAGCCCGATGGACTGCGCCAAGGGCATCGGCATCGTCGTCGCCCACGGTCGCAGCATTCTCGAATTCGAAGGTGTGGACACCATTCGCGTGCCCAGCCCACCGCTGATTCTGATCCCGACCACCGCCGGCACCTCGGCCGACGTGTCGCAGTTCGTGATCATCTCCAACCAGCAGGAGCGGATGAAGTTCTCCATCGTCAGCAAGGCAGTGGTGCCGGACGTGTCGCTGATTGATCCGGAAACCACCCTGAGCATGGACCCATTCCTCAGCGCCTGTACCGGCATCGACGCCATGGTGCACGCCATCGAGGCATTCGTTTCCACCGGCCACGGCCCGCTGACCGACCCACACGCGCTGGAAGCCATGCGGCTGATCAACGGCAACCTGGTGCAGATGATCGCCAACCCGGGCGATATCGCCCTGCGCGAGAAGATCATGCTCGGCAGCATGCAGGCTGGTCTGGCGTTCTCCAACGCGATCCTTGGCGCGGTGCACGCCATGAGCCACAGCCTCGGTGGCTACCTCGACTTGCCGCACGGTCTGTGCAATGCGGTGCTGGTCGAGCACGTAGTGGCGTTCAACTACAGCGCGGCGCCGGAGCGTTTCAAGGTCATCGCCGAAACCCTCGGTATCGATTGTCGTGGTCTGAATCACGCACAGATTCGCCAGCGTCTGGTCGAGCACCTGATCGCCTTCAAGCACGCCATGGGCTTCCGCGAGACGCTCAGCCTGCATGGCGTGAGCACCTCGGACATTCCGTTCCTGTCCAGCCATGCCATGGACGATCCGTGCATCCTCACCAATCCGCGTGAGTCGACCCAGCGTGACGTCGAGGTGGTGTATGGCGAGGCACTCTGACGAAGCGCTGGCCGGGCTGCTCGGGCTCGGCAGCCAATCGGCGCGCAAGAGCCACTACCCGGAGTTGCTGGCGCGCCTGGAAGAGCTGGAAACCGAGCGCAACCGCTATAAATGGCTGTTCGAGCATGCCGTGCACGGCATCATCCAGGCCAGCATGCAGGACGGCGTACTGGCGGCCAATCCGGCGATGGCGCGCATGCTCGGCTATGACGATCCGCAGCAGGTACTGTGGTCGCCGGATGATCTGGCCCGGCACCTGTTCGTTGGCGGCTTCGATGAACTGGAGGTGATTCGCCAGCAGCTGAGCCAGGGACAGGTGCTGCTGGGCTATGAGACACGTCTGCGCCGGCGCGATGGCAGCACCATCGACGTGTTGATGAATCTGTTGCTCAAGCCAGAAGGGGACGGGGTCTTCGAAGGTTTCGTCGCCGATATCACCGAGCGCAAACAGGCGCAGCAGCGCCTGCAGCAACTCAATGACGAACTGGAACGTCGCGTTGCCGCGCGTACCTATGAGCTGCTCGAATCCAACCGCAACCTGCAACGGCAGATCGAGGAGCGCGAGCGTATCGAGTTGGCCCTGCGCGAAGCGCGCGACGCGGCCGAGGCAGCCAACCGCAGCAAGGACAAGTACCTGGCCGCGGCCAGCCATGATCTGCTGCAGCCGCTCAACGCCGCGCGCCTGTTGATTTCCACGCTGCGCGAGCGTGAGCTGCCGAGTGCCGAGCAGAATCTGGTGGAGCGCAGCCACCTGGCCCTGGAAGGCGCTGAGGATTTGCTGGCGGATCTGCTGGACATTTCCAAGCTGGATCAGGCGGCGATCAAGCCGGATCTCGATGTCTATCGCCTCGAAGAGCTGCTCGCGCCACTGGCTTCGGAATTCGAAAGCGTGGCCTCGGCCAGTGGTTTGCGTCTACGCGCACGAATTGCCAATTATGCGGTGCATACCGATTTCCGCCTGTTGACTCGCATCCTGCGCAACTTCCTCAGCAATGCCTGCCGCTACACCGAGCGCGGTGGTGTACTGCTCGGCGTACGCCGACGTGGCGCCTTCGTCGAGTTGCAGGTGTGGGACAGCGGCCGGGGCATTGCGGCCGATCAGTTGGACAAGATCTTCCTCGAGTTCAACCAGCTGGAGGTCGGGCGTGCCGCCGAGCGCAAGGGCGTCGGCCTGGGCCTGGCCATCGTCGAGCGTATCGCGTGCATGCTTGGTTACCCGATAGAGGTGCGTTCGCAGCCGGGACGCGGCTCGGTGTTCAGCATTCGCGTACCCCTGGCCGAGAAGCTGCCGCTGCGGCAGGTGCTCGCCGTTGCGCAGCCGGTGCTGGGCAATCCTCTGCCGGGGCGGCGCCTGCTGGTGATCGATAATGAAGTCGACATCCTGCATAGCATGGACGCGCTGCTCGGGCAGTGGGGCTGCGAGGTGGTCACGGCAGTCGACTTGGCTGAAGCCTTGCAGAAACTGCAGGGCAGGGCGCCAGAGGTGATCCTGGCGGATTTTCACCTCGATCACGGGGTGCTCGGTTGTCAGGTGATTCAGCAATTGCGTGACGAATTTTCCAGACCGATCCCGGCTCTGATCATCAGCGCCGATCGCAGCGATGCCTGCAGTCGTGATCTGCAGGCCCTGGGTGCGCCGCTGCTGAACAAGCCGGTCAAGCCAGGCAAGTTACGTGCGGTGCTTAGCCAGCTTCTGATGGAAACGTGAACGGCTGCGGATCGGTGGAGTGAACCTGAGCGATTTTGATGCTGTCTATCGGCTACCTCGTCCCTCAGGAGATAACCACAATGACAATTTCCATGAACCCCGTTATGCGTCGTCTGGCCGCGATTACCGCGCTGTTTCACCTGTTGCTGGTGGTGCAGATTCCTGCTGCGAACGCGGCAATGGTCGGCACTCACGAGGTGATCGCCGAGCAGCAACACAAGGTGGATCAGCAGCAGTTGATGGCCATGCTCGATGACGAGCAGGTGAAAGAGAAACTGGTGGCCATGGGCGTCGATCGCGAGCAGGTCGAATCGCGTATCGCCAGCCTGACCCCGGCTGAACTGGCGCAGTTCAATCAGCAGCTGGATCAGGCGCCTGCCGGTGCCGGTGTGGTCGGCATTATCGTGTTGTTTCTGGTGATCTTCATCATCACTGATATGCTGTGCGCCACCAACATCTTCAGTTTCGTCAAATGCATCAATCGCTGATTCGCCTCTGCTGTATCGCTTCGATCGTTCTACTCACAGCCTGCGCTCGGTCTCCGGTGTTGTCACCGGAGGCCGAACGCCTGCCTGAACGGGTGGAGCTCACCGACGTTCCCTTCTTCCCCCAGGACGCCTATCAGTGCGGGCCGGCGGCCTTGGCTACCATGCTCAACCAGCGTGGTGTGCTGACCACGCCTGGTGCGCTCAAGGACAAGGTCTACATCCCCAGCCGTGAAGGCAGTTTGCAGGTCGAGATGGTCGCCGCCGCGCGCAATCACGAAATGCTGGTGTACCCGTTGCAGCCGCGTCTGGAGGCGGTGCTCGCCGAGGTGGCCGCCGGCAACCCGGTGCTGGTGCTGCAGAACCTGGCATTCGACTGGTATCCGCAATGGCACTTCGCGGTGGTGGTGGGTTACGACCGCCGCGAGCGCACGCTGATTTTACGTTCCGCCACCACGCGCCGGCTCGAAGACAGCTTCAATAGCTTCGACAGAACCTGGGCGCGCGGCGGGCGCTGGGCGGTCGTGACCTTGCCGCCGGAGCGCTTGCCGGCGCAGGCCGATATGCATGTCTGGATGAAGGCTGCCAACGACCTCGAGCAAACCGGCAATGCGCAGGCCGCTCGGCGTGCCTATCGCCGCGCCGCCGAGGCCTGGCCGGAGCAGTCGTTGCCCTGGTTCGCGCTGAGCAACAGCCGCTACGCCGATGGCGACCGCAAGGGCGCCGAGCAGGCATTGCGTGAAAGCCTCAAGCGCGAGCCGGGTTTTGCTGCGGGTTGGTTCAACCTGTCGCAAGTGCTGGGTGAGCAGGGTTGTGCTTCCGAGGCGCAGCAGGCCCAAGCCTGCGCACAGCGTCTGGCACCGGAGGATTCGCGATTCGCCGCACCGCCGAAAGCCAGTGGTTCTGCTGGGCAGTGTCAGGCCTTGCCGGCCTGTCCGTGATGCCAATGAAAACGACGCCCTCGGGCGCCGTTTTCATTGATGCGTTGCTTAGACGCCCAGCTTGTCGCGCAGCGTGTAGTACCAGGCGCCGATGGCGCTGAACGGCACCTGGAACAGGCGACCACCCGGGAAGGGGTAGTGCGGCAGACCGGCGAAGGCATCGAAGCGTTCGGCCTGACCACGCAACGCTTCTGCCAGCACCTTGCCCGCCAGGTGGGTGTAGGTCACGCCATGGCCGCTGCAGCCTTGCGAGTAGTAGATGTTGTCACCGATGCGGCCCACTTGCGGCAGGCGCGACAGGGTCAGCAGGAAGTTGCCGGTCCAGGCGAAGTCGATCTTCACATTCTTCAACTGTGGGAAGGTCTTGAGCATCTTCGGACGGATGATCGCTTCGATATTGGCCGGGTCGCGTGCGCCGTATACCACGCCACCGCCGTAGATCAGACGCTTGTCGCCGGTGAGGCGGTAGTAGTCGAGCAGGTAGTTGCAGTCCTCGACGCAGTAGTCCTGCGGCAGCAGGCTGGCAGCGACTTCATCGGACAGCGGCTCGGTGGTGATCACCTGGGTGCCGCAGGGCATCGACTTTGACGCCAGCTCCGGCACCAGGTTGCCCAGATAGGCGTTGCCGGCGACCACCACGAACTTGGCCTTGATGCGGCCTTCCGGGGTGTGTACCACAGGGTTGGCGCCGCGCTCGATGCGAGTGGCTGGGGATTGCTCATAGATCACCCCGCCCAGCGACTCCACTGCAGCAGCCTCGCCCAGAGCCAGATTCAGCGGATGGATATGGCCGCCGCTCATGTCCAGCATGCCGCCGACATAGTTCTCGGTGGCAACGACTTCACGGATGCGCTTGGCGTCCATTAGTTCCAGCTGGGTATGGCCGTAGCGCTCCCACAGCTTCTTCTGCGATTCCAGGTGGCCCATCTGCTTGCTGGTCAGCGCGGCGAACACGCCGCCGTCCTTCAGGTCGCACTGGATGTCGTACTTGGCGATGCGTTCGCGAATGATGCGGCCACCCTCGAACGCCATCTGCCCGAGCAGTTGCGCCTGCTTGGGGCCGACCGTGCGCTCGATCACGTCGATGTCGCGGCTGTAGCTGTTGACGATCTGCCCGCCGTTGCGTCCGGAAGCGCCGAAGCCAACCTTGGCCGCCTCGACGATGCTCACCTTGAAACCGTTCTCCAGCAGAAACAGTGCAGTGGACAGACCGGTGTAACCCGCTCCGATGATGCACACATCGGTTTCCACCTCGCCTTGCAGGGCAGGGCGTTGCGGGGCGGGGTTGGCTGAGGCGGCGTAATAGGATTGTGGGTATGCCGTGTGCGCCATCTTGAACCTCTGTTCTTTATTTTTTACGAATGAATCGATGCTACCTGAGTTGAAAATAGCCGGCTAGTGTCCGTGCAAAATATTCAACGTTCCTGCTTTGAATAAAAAATTGGCCTATTTCAGTGAGTTAGCGAAAAAATCTGTTGACTGCCAAAAAGATCTGCGTAAAATGCGCACCCATCGAAGGCACATAGCTCAGTTGGTTAGAGCACCACCTTGACATGGTGGGGGTCGTTGGTTCGAGTCCAATTGTGCCTACCAAATCGATAAAAAGGGGTCGCTAAGCG
>NZ_VRYE01000056.1 GCF_008041835.1 Ectopseudomonas mendocina | reverse complement strand
TTCCTTTCAAATGGACGAAACAAGGCCAGAATACGCTCGAATTCAGGAAATTCAGGGCGACAACCGGTTAAAACCGCTAAGATAGTGGGCAATTCGCTTTGTCTTTGTCGCGCTCTGTCCGTTTATGAATTCAAGTCCGACAGGCTGCTAGGGCTGAAACGTGATTTCACTGCGTTGGTCTGGGCGAATGCCGTCTCCTCCAGGGCCGCCTGCGAAGTGTCTGTCGGTGTGTCGTTGTCGTCAGTGGCATCGCGCAGGTAGGCGATGAAGGTTTCTTCCAGGGTGGACAGGCCGCGCTTGTCCATCAGTGCCTGAGGCGTGTCGCTGTCCAGCACTCGGCCGGCATGCATCATTGACATGCGGTCGCAGCGCAGCGCTTCGTTCATGAAGTGGGTGGAGATGAAGATGGTCACGCCGTCATTGCGCGACAGGTCGATCAACAGCTCCCAGAAACCGTCACGGGCCACCGGGTCGACACCGGAAGTCGGCTCGTCGAGGATCAGTATCTCCGGCTGGTGAATCACTGCCACGGCCAGCGACAAGCGCTGGCGCACCCCCAGGGGCAGATCCTCCGGCAACTGCTCGGCGACTCCCTGAAGATCGAACCTGTCGAGCATTTCCTGAATGCGCGCGGGACGCCGTTGCGGCGGGATTTCGAACAGCCGGGCATGCAGGTCGAGGTTCTGCAGCACACTCAACTCGCTGTACAGCGAGAACGCCTGGGACATGTAGCCGACCCGGCGGCGGGTGTCGATGTTCCTTGGGTCGACCGGTTTGCCGAACAGGAAGGCTTCGCCTTCGCTGGCCGGCTGCAGCCCGGTGAGCATCTTCATGGTGGTCGACTTGCCGCAGCCGTTGGAGCCGAGGAAGCCGAAGATTTCCCCGCGCTCGATGCGGAAATCTACATGATCGACGGCGACGAAATCACCAAAGCGGCAGGTCAGGCCGTGCGCCTCGATGGCCACCGCATTCTCGCCGCTGGCCGCCGGGCGCGGTGGAATCACTAGGGTATGGTGGCCGCTGCGCTTGGCTTCGGGCAACAGGGCGATGAAGGCTTCTTCCAGATTGTCGGTGCCGGTGCGTTCGAGCAGTTCGCCAGGGGTTCCGATATCCAGCACCTTGCCGTCGTCCATGGCCACCAGCCAGTCGAAACGCTGGGCTTCGTCCATGTAGGCGGTGGCGACCAGCACGCTCATGCCGGGGCGGCGCTTGCGAATGCGCTCGATCAATTCCCAGAACTGGTTGCGCGCCAGCGGGTCGACGCCGGTGGTGGGTTCGTCGAGGATCAACAGATCCGGATCGTGGATCAGCGCACAGCACAAGCCGAGCTTCTGTTTCATGCCGCCGGACAGCTTGCCCGCCGGGCGTTCGACAAACGGCGCCAGGCCGGTGCTTTGCGTCAGGTCGGCAATCCGCGCCCTGCGCTCCTGCTCATCCTGGCCGAACAGGCGGCCGAAGAAGTCGAGGTTCTCGAACACGGTCAGGGTCGGGTAGAGATTCTTGCCCAGACCCTGGGGCATGTAGGCGATGCGCGGGCAGACGTCGCGGCGGTGGCCGGCATCGGCCATGTCGCCGTCGAGCACCCGTATCGTGCCGTCCTGCATCCTACGCGCCCCGGCGATCAGGGCCAGCAGGCTGGACTTGCCCACGCCATCTGGGCCGATCAGGCCGACCATGCGGTTGGCGGGGATGTCGAGGGTGACCGCGTCCACCGCGCAGGTTTTGTTGTAGCGCAGGCTGACCTCGATCAGTTGCACCACGCTGGGGTCGTTCGCTGTCATGGTGTGATTCGCACGTGCAGGCTTTCGGGCCACTCGGCGGCGGCGTCAAGTTTCAGGTAGGCCATGCCGGGAACCCCGGTCTTGACCTGTTCGAGGTGTTTTTGCAGCAGTTCTGGATCGATTCGGGCCTTGACCCGGAACATCAGTTTTTCCCGTTCGTTGGCGGTTTCCACTGTCTTGGGGGTGAACTGTGCGACGCTGGCGACGAAGGTCACCTTGGCTGGAATTACATATTGCGGTGCGGCATCCAGGATCAGTCGCACCTCCGCGCCCAGGGCGACTCGACCAGCCTGTTGCGCCGGCAGGAAGACGTTCATGTACACGTCGTTGAGGTCGACCAGATTGAGTACCTTGCCGCCGGCACCCAAGACTTCGCCTGGCTGGCTGACGCGATACTGCACACGGCCACTTCGGGGCGCCTTTAGCCGGCTGTCCTCGATATCCGCTTGCAGCCGCTCGACGCTGGCCTGGGCTGCCTCCACGCTGGATTCGGCCTCGATCACCTGCGATTGCGCAGCATCTATGGCGGCCTGGCTCGACAGAACCTGGGAACGGGCGGCGCTGAGTGCGGCCTGGCTGCTTTGCAGGGCGGCCAGGTCATCGTCGAGTTTCTGCTGGGGCAAGGCATTGCGTCTGACCAGGGTCTCGGTACGGGCGTAGCGCTTCTGCGCCGCAGTCAGCTCGGCCTGACGCTGGTGCACAACGGCTTCGGCGGTGGCTTTCTCGCTGATGCGCAGGGAAACTTGGGAATGGGCCGTGCGGGTGGCGTTCTGCGCCTGGCGAACCTGGGCCTGGGCCTGGCTCAACTGGGCGGTGAGCACCTGGATGTCCATTTGCGCGAGTACTTGTCCGGCGGCGACGAAATCGCCTTCGTCGACGTCGATCTGCAGCAGACGGCCAGCTAGTTTCGTGGCGACGTCCACTTCGGTTGCCTCGATCCGGCCATTGGCGCTGGCGAAACCGGAACCCAGGCCGCTCGGGCGCAGTTCCAGCCAGACCAGTGCGGCCACGGCGGCCAGGGCGACGGCGGAGGCCGTGTGGATCAGGGTTTTCTTCTGTTGTGGCTTCATCGAGGGTTTTCCTAAACTTCGGGCGGTCATTGCTTCACGTAGCGCCCAGGCGCTTGTTCTAGGGGAGGGTATTCGGCATTGCCCATCCGCGTGATGGCGGGCCGGAGCTCGCCGGCATGCCCGGCCAGCCAGGCGAACCAATCGACCCACCAACTACCTGCGTGTTGTTGAGCGCTTTGTAGCCAGTCGTCAGCAATCGGCGTGATGTGCTCGTTTACCCAGTAATGGCGTTTGTTGCTTGCTGGTGGGTTAATCACTCCGGCGATGTGGCCAGAAGATCCGAGGACGAAGCGTTTCGATCCCCCAAGAAGAGCCGTGCTGGCATAGGCACTGCGCCATGGGACTATGTGGTCATCGTGGGTTCCGAGGAGGTAGGCTGGCGCCTCTATGGAGCGCAGATCCAGCTTGACCCCGCACAGCTCCAGCTCGCCCGACTTGAGGTCGTTCTGCAGGTAGGTGTGGCGCAGATACCAGCAGTACATGGGGCCAGGTAGGTTGGTACTGTCGTTGTTCCAGAACAGCAGATCTAGGGCGCGTGGTTTCTGTCCCTTGAGGTACTTGTCGACGTTGTAGTTCCACCACAGCTCGTTGGGCCGCAGCAGGGAGAAGGTGTTGCCCATATCCTCTCCGCGGAACAGGCCACATTTACCACCATGGCCACCGATGGTGCGCTCGCGGTAGGCCACCAGTTGCTCATCGACAAAGACACTGATCGGCCCGGTATCAAGGTAGTCGAGGAAGGTGGCGAACAGGCTCAGACTGGCAATGTCGTGGTCGCCCCTCGCAGCCAGCACTGCCAACGCGCAACTCAGCAGGGTGCCGCCGATGCAGAAGCCCAGGCAGTTCAGATGACGCTCGCCACTGATGACCCGGGTAGTGCGTAGGGCGCTGATCACTCCGTCCTGGATGATCTGCTCCCAGGTGATGTCAGCCTGTTTCTGGGTGAAGTTGCGCCAGGACATCAGGAATACCGGGTGACCCTGTTCCAGCAGATGGCGAACCAGAGAATTTTCCGGGCTGAGGTCGAGGATGTAGTACTTGTTGATGGCCGGCGGGACGATAAATATTGGCCTCTGGTACTGTGTATCGGTGAGCGGCAGGTATTGGATCAACTGGAACAGCGGAGTTTCCAGCACCACCTCACCGGGAGTGACGGCGAGATTCACGCCAACTTCGAAGTCGCCTCGGTCGCATTGACGCAACTTGCCTTCTTGTAGGTCTCCGGCCAGATGCAATAGACCACTGAGCAGGCTGGCCCCCTGGGTTTCCACCAGGCATTTCAGGGCATCGGGATTGCTCAGCAGGAAGTTGCTCGGGGCGCTTGCGGCGATTGCCTGCTCGATCAGGTAGCGCAGACGCTGACGTGGCTTCTCTTCTTTGATGGTGAGCAGCTCCAGCAATTTCAGCAGAAATCCGGAATTCAGCAGGTAGAAGGCGGCCATGGAACCGAACAACGGTTCACTCCAGTTGCCACTAGCGAAACGCCGGTCGTCGAAGTCGAACGGTTGACGGGCCAGCAGTTGCTGGCCAAGCGCTGTCCATTGTTGCTGGTAGTCAACCTGCAATTGTTCCAACGCTTCGGGGGAGACATTGAACCACTGGCTTTGGTCATGCCCGTTGAACCAAGAGTTTTGCGCTACGTACAGGCGCAGTTGCTGTAGGGCGAAGCTGGTGATGAAAGGCGCCTGTCCTGACCAGTAGTGAGCGAAAGAATGTGAATTGTTCATGTTCATGGTTTGTCCAAGAAAATGAAAAAAGGCCGCGCCCGGCAAAGGGCACGGTGCGATCATTTCGGGGAATACCCTCACCGCCATCCAGGCGGTGAGGGTGCAGGGGAGCTCGCCCGATAGATCCGCGAAATCGTTAGTCAGCGTTCAATGGCCAGCGCCACGCCCTGGCCGCCGCCGATGCACAGCGTCGCCAGGCCTTTCTTGGCATCGCGGCGGATCATCTCGTGCAGCAGGCTGACCAGCACGCGGCAGCCGGAGGCGCCGATCGGGTGGCCAAGGGCGATGGCGCCGCCGTTGACGTTGACCTTGGCGGCATCCCAGCCCAGCTCCTGACCAACGGCCAGTGCCTGGACGGCGAAGGCTTCGTTGGCTTCGATCAGGTCTAGCTCGTTCAGGCTCCAGCCGGCTTTGTCCAGGCAGTGGCGGCTGGCCGAGACCGGGGCGATACCCATGATCGCCGGATCGACGCCTGCGTTGGCATAGGCGCTGATTTTCGCCAGCACCGACAGGCCCAGCGCTTTGGCCTTGGCTGCGCTCATCAGCAGCACGGCGGCGGCGCCATCGTTGAGGCTGGAGGCATTGCCGGCGGTAACGCTGCCGTCCTTCTTGAACGCCGGCTTGAGTTTGGCCAGCGACTCGGCGGTGGTGCCGGCACGCGGCTGCTCGTCACGGGCGAAGGCGATTGGATCGCCCTTGCGCTGCGGGATCAGCACCGGGGTTATCTCGGCGTCGAAACGACCAGCTTCGATGGCGGCCACGGCCTTCTGCTGCGAGGCGGCGGCAAAGGCGTCCTGGGCTTCACGGCTGATGCCGTACTTGTCCACCAGGTTCTCGGCGGTGATGCCCATGTGGTAATCGTTGAAGGCATCCCACAGGCCATCGACGATCATGCTGTCGAGCATCTGCGCATGGCCCATGCGCAGGCCGGTGCGGGCTTTGGGCAGCACGTAGGGCGACAGGCTCATGTTCTCCATGCCGCCGGCAATGATCACCTCGGCATCGCCGCAACGGATAGCCTGGGCAGCCAGGTGCAGGGCCTTGAGGCCCGAGCCGCAGACCTTGTTCAGGGTCATCGCAGGAACGACGTGGGGCAGGCCGGCGCGAATCACAGCCTGGCGTGCGGGGTTCTGTCCGGACGCGGCAGTGAGCACCTGGCCGAGGATCACTTCATCGACCTGGGCAGCATCGAGGCCGGTCTGCTCGAGCAGGCGCCGGATGACGATGGCGCCGAGTTCCGGTGCCGGAATCTCGGCCAGGCTGCCTTGGAAGCTACCGATGGCGGTGCGGGTTGCAGCGACGATAACGACGTCGATCATCTGGAATGCCTCATGTTATGACTAGTCGATTGCGCATCACTGCATATTCATGCCGCCGTTCACCGAGAAGTCGGCGCCGGTGGCATAGGCGGATTGATCAGAGGCTAGCCAGGCTACGATCGAGGCAATTTCCTCAGGCTGGCCGAGGCGACCGACGGGGATTCCGGCAATCATGCCTTCAAGGATGTCTGGGCGAATTGCCGCAGTCATATCTGTCTTGATATAGCCAGGGGAAACCGTATTGACGGTCACGCCCTTGCCACTCACTTCTCGGGCCAAAGCCATGCTGAAACCATGGATACCGGCTTTGGCTGCAGAGTAGTTGGTCTGGCCGAACTGACCCCGCTGTCCATTGATCGAGGATATGTTGATGACACGCCCCCAGCCCTTGGTCAGCATGCTCTCGATGACCTGACGGGTTGTGTTGAACAGGCCGGTGAGGTTGGTATCGATCACTGCTTTCCAGTTTTCGGGAGGCATCTTGCGTAGCGTACCGTCTCGGGTGATCCCCGCATTGTTGACCAGTACATCAATCGGGCCGACATTTTCGCGCACCATCTCAAAAGCCTGGCGGGTGCTGTCCCAGTCGGTGATGTCGCAGTCGATGCAGTGGAAGTGGAAGCCAGCCTCTAATTGCTTCGCCATCCAAGAGGCTTTGCGGCTTGAGTAGGGGCCGCAACTCACCACTACGGTGAAACCATCCTGGTGCAGGCGCTGGCTGATCGCTGTGCCGATGCCGCCCATGCCGCCGGTGACCAGTGCTATACGTGTCGAATTACTCGAAGTAGCCACTGACCATGCCTCCTTAATCGAAGCCTTGATATTTTGGTCAAGCTTCCGGTGCTTCACGGGCAGGAACAATGTTTCTGGGTGACGCTGGGTTGTCCTTGCGCGCCAATTCTGTCGCGTTTTGACAGTGGTTCGGCCTGGTCTTGATCTGGATCAGGAAGAATGCCTTGCGGGCCTCTAATATGCGTATTTCACGGCGATCAATCGTTTGCCTTTCGGCTGGGAACGGGCGCAGAGGGATGCTATGTACAGGATCAGTTCCAGTTACGTCGGGATGCTGGTGGCTATGCTGCAGGCGGAGGGACTGGATGCGGTGCGTTTGTGTCGTGAGGCAGGAATCGATATGTGTTTGCTGGCACAGGAGGATGCGTTCTTCACGCGCGCTAGCGCCTATCGACTGATGGCGCTGGCCGAGTTGGATTCGGACAATCCGAATCTCGGCCTCAAGGCTGCCGTGCATTTCAAACCTGGCAGTTTCCAGTTGGTGGGCTACGTGATGATGTCCAGTGCCAACCTGAAACAGGCTCTGGAGCATTTTGTGCGTTTTCACTTGCTACTTGGCAATGGTGTCACTCTCGCACTGTCTCCTGAGCAAGGCGGGCGTCTGCGTTTGACATGTTTGGAGCATCCTGAAGAGGGCTGTCCCAGAAATCGAGCGTTTGAGGATGCCGGTGCCGCAGCCCTGTTGGGTTTTTGCCGTTGGCTGATGGGGGGAGGGCTGCCGCAACCGCTGCAATTCGATTTTGTCCATGACGAGCCGGGTAATCTCCCTGAATATCAGCAGTTATTCGGGTGTTCGTTACGTTTCGGTGCCCAGCACACTAGTGTCCTGTTCGACCAGCAAGAATTGTTGCGCCCGTTGAGCACGGCCAATGAGGCGCTTGCGTTGTTACATAAGCGCTTCGCCGAGTTTCGTCTGGGGCAGTTGGGTGGTGTCTCCTTGGGGGGGCGCGTGCGTGGCCTGATAATCGAGCGCCTGGGTCAGGAAGGATGCGACATGGAGTCGATCGGACTGGCTCTTTGCATAAGCAAGCGTACCCTGCAGCGAGGCCTGGAAAAGGAAGGGCTGAAGTTCAAGGACATTCTCGGTGATGTTCGCCGGCAGTCGGCCGATTATTACCTGTGCCGCAGCTCATACAGTCTGACCCAGGTGGCCGAGTACCTGGGGTTCCACGATCAGAGCAGTTTCCACAAGGCCTGCCTGCGCTGGTTCGGGAGGTCTCCGGGTCGATACCGGCTGGACGAAGGCGAGCAGAGTACGCCCCATGAGGATGTCTCAGATGCCGCTCATCAGGCTGATGATCAGTGCATTGACGATATCGATGAAGAAGCCGCAGACCAGCGGAACGATAATGAACGCCTGGTGCGCGGCTCCGTAGCGCTGAGTAACTGCCGTCATGTTGACGATGGCCGTTGCAGTTGAACCCAGGGCGATGCCGCCGAAGCCGGCGGCTATCACGCTGGCTTCGTAGTTGCGGCCCATACAACGGAAAACCAGCAATACGGTATAGAGGATCGTCAATGTTATCTGCAATGTCAGGGCTGTGACGACGAAGACCAGAACACCGCCTAACTGCCACAACTGCAGTCCCATCAGCGCCATGACTAGAAACATACCCAGGCAGATATCGGATATCAGCGCCAACCCTTGGCCGGCTCCGCTCCAGTGCTTGATGCGTTGACCGCCGATGGCTGCTTGCAACAGGTTACGAATGACGATCCCGGCCAACAGGCAACTGACAAACGAGGGGAGGGTGATTCCGCTGTTGAGCAGCAGCAAGTTGAAGCCGTGGCCCAACATCAGCGTCATGTTCAACCACATCCAGGCCCACAGGATGTCGTAATGGCTGATGGGGGCGGAGATGTCTGCCGAGGTTGCTGGTACTCCAACTTCCAGGTCTGAATCGCGAGAGGGGGTTAAGGCGTGGCGGCGTATCAGGTAGTTAGCGATCGGCCCGCCGATACAGCACGCTGCGATCAACCCCACTGTGTTACTGGCAATACCTAGCTCCATGGCATTTTCGATGCCCAATTGCTCGGTGAACAGCGGTGCCCAGGCCAGGGTGGTACCGACGCCGCCGGTGAGCGAGATCGAGCCGAGCATCAGGCCGGCTCTGGGATCCAGGCCGAAACCGCTGGCCACGCCCATACTCAGCAGGTTCTGCAAGACGATGAACACGCTGGCGAGTACCAGCAGAATTAGCAGCGGGCGGCCACCCTTGACCAGGTTGCGGATATCCGACTTCAACCCGATGCCTGCGAAGAAGTAGAGCAGCAGTACATCGCGTACCTCCAGGTCGAAGACCACTTCGATATCCAGTATGTAGAACAGAACGGCGGTAACAGCGGCACAAAGGAAGCCACCGAGCACTGGTTCTGGAATGCTGTAGCGGCCTAGTGGTTCGTAACGCTGTGCGAGCCTCTTGCCCGCGAACAGCAGCATGATCGCCAGAGTAAAACTGACCAGCCCCTCAACGAGAAAGGTATTGTCCTGCATGAAGAGTCCTTGCGGTTAGCCGAGGATGTTCAGGCCGCCATCGACGAAGTGGACGCCGCCAGTTTGGCCCTGACTGGCATTACTGACCAGCCATGCGCACAGACCGCCGACTTCTTCCAAGCTGACTAGGCGGCGCAGGGGCGCGCGATGGGTAGAGGTTTGCAGCAGGTGATCAAAGTCTTTCAGCCCGGATGCTGCTCGAGTCGGCATGGGGCCGGGGGAAATGGCATGCACGCGGATGTTGTGTGGCCCCAGCTCGGTGGCCAGGTAGCGCACACTTGATTCCAGGGCGGCTTTGACTGGGCCCATCAGTGCGTATCCTTCGATCGTTTCCTGGGCTCCCAAGTAACTCATGGTTACCAGACTGCCGCCCTGGGGCATCAACGGCTCGGCCAGGTGCGCCATGCGGATGAAGGAGTGGCAGGAAATGTCCATGGCCTGCTGAAAGCCGCTGCTGGAACTGTCCAGCAGGCGGCCGCGGATTTCCTCTTTGGGTGCGCTGGCCAGGCAGTGTACGACGAAGTCCAGTGATCCCCATTGCTCTGTAATGTGCTCGAATAGAGCCTCTAGCTCGCCGGGCCGGGCGACGTCCAGCGGCATCCGCACGCTGGCTTGCACCTGTTGCGCCAGGGGCTCGACATGCGCCCTGGCTTTCTCATTCAGCCAGGTGATGGCCAGTTCCGCGCCCATTTCATGTAGCGCTTGGGCACAGCCCCAGGCGATCGAATGGGTGTTTGCGATGCCTACCACCAGGCCGCGCTTGCCAGCCAGGGACAGACTTTCTTTGATGCTCATGGGTGTTGCTCCTGATACAGGTGCCAGCTATGGCGCGCGATGATGCTCTCTTCGTCGGTGGGGATGACCCATACTGATCGGGTGCTGGATGTACCGGATATAAGCTCGGCGTTGCGTCGGTTCGCCGTGTCGTCTAGCTGCAGCCCGAAGAGCGGCGCGAGATGCTGTAGTACCTGGGCACGCAGCTCAGCATCCTTCTCGCCGATACCGGCCGTGAATACCAGTGCGTCCAGTCCGCCCAGGCATGTGGCAAGCCGACCGACTTCCTGGGCGATACGGTAGGCGTAGTAGTCGATGGCCAGGGCCGCGCGCGGCTCGTTGCTGGCGCGTAGCTTGCGCATGTCGCTGCTGACCCCGGATATGCCGAGCAGGCCGGATTGTCTGTACAGCAGTTTTTCCAGCTCATCAACAGATATGCCTTGCCCCAGCAGGTACAGCAATACGCCTGGATCCACGGCGCCGCAGCGGCTTCCCATGGGTAAGCCGTCGAGAGCACTAAAACCTGTTGTCATTTCGATGCTGCGGCCAGCTTCGATAGCGCAAAGGCTGGAACCATTGCCTAGGTGAGCGATGACCAGCTTGCCAGTAGCGAGCTCCGGTGTTTTGTCGATTAGGCGCTGGCTGACGTATTCGAAGGACAGGCCATGAAAGCCGTAACGGCGTACGCCCTGTTCGTATAGCGCGTAGGGCAAGCCGAAGAGTTGACTGATTTCATTGCGTCCAGCATGGAAAGCCGTGTCGAAGCAGGCGATCTGGGGCAGTTGAGGGTCGTGCTCGAGCGCGGCATGGATTGCCGCGAGGTTGTGCGGTTGATGCAGTGGTGCCAGAGGCTCCAGCGTCTTCAGACGTGCCAGTGTAGTGTGATCCACGCGCACCGGTGCGCTGAAATCCATGCCCCCGTGCACCACACGATGGCCGATCAGCACCGGTGGGCGATCCTGTAGGCCTTCTTCAAGGACACGATAGATCTGCTGGAAGGCCGCCTGCATAGTGGCAATCTGTTCCGGCTCGAAACTCGTGTCCTGCATTATCGTTCCGTCGGCCATGACGACCTGTAGACGTGGCGCCACGCCAATCCCGTCCAGCTTTCCGCGCGCCAGCAAGCGAGGTTGATCTTCGCCCCGGCGACCGGAGAATAGGCCGGTCTTAATGCTCGAAGAGCCTGCGTTGACGGTGACGATGAGTTCGTCCTGAACAGGGCTCATACAGGTATCCCCAGGCGAGCGCGCCGTGCTTCGGCAAGTAGCACGGCCAGCCCACAACTGGCGATGCGCGCTCTTGGACTGTCAGCGCGGCTGGTGAAAACAATAGGTACTCGGGCGCCAAGGACGATGCCAGCAGCTTCGGCTCCGGCTAGATAGATCAGCTGCTTGGCGAGGATGTTGCCCGCTTCCATGTCCGGTACCAGCAGGATGTCCGGGTCGCCGGCGACTTCTGAGTGGATACCCTTGACCCGCGCGGCTTCGGCGTTGATCGCATTGTCGAAGGCCAGTGGCCCGTCGAGCAGCGCGCCGTCGATCTGTCCGCGCCGGGACATGACCACCAGTGCGGCGGCCTCCAGGGTTGAAGGCAGCTTGGCGGTGACGGTTTCCACCGCCGACAGCAGCGCCACCTTGGGCTGTTCGATGCCGAGAGCGTGCAGCATCTGGATCACATTGCGGCAGATGTCGGCCTTGTCTTCCAGGCCGGGGAAGATGTTGACCGCCGCGTCGGTGACGAACAGCGGCTTGTGGTAGCTGGGCACGCTCATGGCGAACACATGGCTGAGGCGCCGTTCCGTGCGCAGACCGTTTTCGCGGTCGGCCACGGCATGCAGCAGTTCATCGCTGTGCAGGCTGCCTTTCATCAGCAACTCGCCACGGCCTTGGCGGATCAGGGCGACACCACGCTCGGCGGCGGCGTGGCTGTGTGGCACGTCCTCCACGGTCAGCCCGTCGATATCCAGACCGGCTTCGCTGGCGGTTGCCGCAATCTTCTGGCGCGGGCCAACCAGAATCGGTGTGATCAGCCCGGCCTGGGTGGCCTCCAGCGCCCCGCGTAGCGCGTTCGCCTCGCAAGGATGCACGACGATGGTGGGCAGCGGGCCAATCTCGGCGCAGCGGTTCAGCAGCGCCTGGTAGTGATCCAAGCTCATTCGGCGTTGCCTCCCTTGTCCGGGCTCGCGAGGCCAGGTGCGGGCGCGGAGCGGGTTGCCTTGATGCGTGCTGGTTTTTCCGGCGCGGCCACTGGGCTCCTGCTCCGGGTCGCTGCCGGGGGCGGGCTGGCATCAGTCTGTGCCTGCGCCTTGGCAGGCCGGGCGGCATTTTTCTTCCTTGGTCGCGTGGCGGCCTTGGACGTAGGGGCGTCCGCCTCGGGGAGGCGCAGGCTTGCCTGGATTTGCTCTGGCGGGCTGTCCACCGTGATGAGTGGCACGGATGGTTGGGCGAAATCCGGCAATGGGTGTTCGAGCAGATCATGCAACCGGCGCCAGAGTTCGCCCACGGCACCCTCGGCGTACAGTAACTCAGGCACGAGGTGCGTGGCAGCTGTCAGGACGGCTTCACGCTGGCTGGCCTCGGGGAGCAACAGGGGCAAGGTACTCAGGCTTTCCTCGGGGTGGGCGAAGACCAGTAGATCCTGCAGGCGGACGCTGTCACGTACGGAGAGAGGGTCGATGCCGAGCTGTTGCGAGAGCGTGCGAGCGCGCTGGGCGAGCTCTTCGATGCGTTCTTTGCCGAACCTGCCGCTGGCACGTGCGAGCAGGCAGAAAATGCGAATGAGCGCTTCCCGCTCCCCACCCTGGAGAAGCGAGTCGTGCAGATGCTCGATCAGAGCCTTGTCCCGTTGTTCTATGTGGCTCTGTTGCGAGCGCGGTGCTTGCCCTCCGGTCAGGGTGCTTAGCCCGCCGTAGAAGCTGTGGAAGAGCAACTCCTGGGATGCATCGCGGATGTCGCGATAACCATCGAGCTGGGCCTCGATGACGCTGGAGAATACCTCTTGCCAGGCAAGCAGGGGGTTGTTGGGGGATGCCGGGCGGCGATTGGTGCGGGTCAGGGCCGCGCTTCCCGCCAGCCACCAGAGGGCTGGATTGAGGCTGCTCCAGACGATCTGCTGCTGGTGAAATGGGTGGCTCTTGCGCAGGGATTCGGCGAGTGGTTCGTTGATCGCCCTGCGCATCCAGGGCCGCACGAACCAGTCGTAAAGCGTGCTGTTGAGTCCGGAGACGCGGTCGACCAGGGCGAATTCACGCTCGTCGCTTCGGCCATCTTCATCGTGGGCGAGAATATCGGCGATACGCCGGGACTCGAAATGTACCTGATACGCCTGGTCACCACTGGGGGATGCCGGTAGATCGTCGATCATCAACTCGTACAGGCCAGGCGACAGCAGGGCGATGGCATCGATGGCGCCGAGCAGCTGCCGGTGTTCGCGCCGGGCGACCTTGCCGGAGACGAAGATGCCCAGGTGGCCGATGCTGGCATGCTGCAGGTAGACGATGGTGCGTCCGGCGCTGCGCAGTGCCAGGTCGCTGGGGTAGACGTCGGCTATCCAGTTCAGTGCCTGCTGCGGCGGAGTGATGTTGTCGCCGTACGAGCAGAACACCACCACGGGCGCCTCGATGCGTTTCAGATCGATGCCGCTCGTGCGACCGGAACCGCCGGCCAGGCGGTTGCCGATGAACAGGTCGTCGACGATCACCTCGATCTCCTCGCTGTTGAGCAGGGTCGGGCTGCCCCACCAGCGTTCGAAATCGAGAAAGCGCGGGGTTTCGGCGTCGACGTCGCGGAACAGGTTGTAGTACTTGCTCCAGTAGGTGTTGGCCGGGTTCAGGCTCTCGAAGTTGCTGACCAGCCAGGTGCCGTCGAAGCGGCCGTTGCCCAGGTCGCTGCCCAGGCGGGTCATCCAGGCGCCGCCGAGCAGGCCGCCGGCATAGCGCATCGGGTTGCGCCCGTTGACGCCGGCCCAGTAGGACAGCGGCGCACCGTTGACGATCACCAGGCCCGGCAGTTCCGGACGTGCCGCCGCCAGGCCCATCAGCGCCCAGCCGGCCTGGCAGTTGCCGATCACCACCGGCTTGCCGGCCTCGGGATGGCGCGCGCTGACCGTTTCGATATAGCGGGCTTCGGCGGCGGCGATGTCGAGCAGAGTCTGGCCGGGTACAGGGGCATGGCTGAAGGCGATGAAATAGGTCGGATGCCCGGCGCGCAGGCTTTCGCCGATTTCGGAGTCCTGCTTGAAGCCGCCGATGCCGGCGCCATGACCGCCGCGCGGATCGATGACGATGACCGGCTGACGCGTGGCATCGCTTGGCTGGTCAGCCGTTGGAAGGATGCGCAGCAGGGAATAGTTGACCGGATGAGGCAGGTCGTGGCCGTCGATCAGCACCTCGTAGGGAAACTTGAGCAGCAGGGGATAGCCGGCGCGCTCGTGGGCCAGGGTATTGTCGCCACGCTGGCGCAGTGCATCCCAGAACAGCAGGCCGCGTTGCCCGCAGTCGACCAGGTATTCCCAGCAGTCTCCCGGGCTGGGGGTACGCAGGCGACCTTCGTTGAGGGGCGTGAGTAGGGTCGCATGGCGTTGACTGAAGGCATCAAGCAGAAGCTTGCCGTGCAACTGCTGCAGACGGCTGAGGTGTTCGAACAGATTATGGAATGAGGAAAAGCTGTCTTCTCGCTTCGCAAAAAAACTTTCCTGGCTCATGAGCATTTCCTATCTCGGTGGCGTGCTAAAGGCCTGCGCTCAATCCTCCCCTTGGAGAGGCTGCATGGCGTTAAGGCTAGGTTTATAGCGAATCGCTGCGGCTTGGGCAAAATTTTTTTGCAGTGCAAAAAAGCTCTTGCGATCTTTTTTGTGCGGTGCAATATTATGCTGGCGCGGCAGCTCCATCATGGATGGCTTTCGCGTGTCAGGCCGTAGGTGGCCTTCCCCATTGCCAGGAGATCCGACCATGTCTTTTTTCGATTCGGAAAAACTGCAAAGCGCACAGAAAGCCAACCTTGACCTGCTGCAGCAGATCAGTGGCAAGGTATTCGAGAGCGTCGAGCAGCTCAGTCAGTTGCAATTCAAGGCGCTACGCGCTTCCAGTGGCGAGCAGTTCGACAGCTTGCGCAAGCTGCTGTCAGTGCGTGACCCGCAGGCCTTCGCCGAGTTGCAGGCGTCCTTCGCTCAGCCGGCAGCCCAGGCGGAGCGCCTGCTGGAGTTCAATCGCGAGGTGTACGATCTGGTCTCCAGCACGCAGGCGGATATCGCCAAGCTTGCCGAGCGCCAGGTCGAGGCGGGCACCAAGCAGGTGCGGGAACTGGTGGACGTTATCGCCAAAAACGCCCCGGCGGGTGCGGAACCGGCGGTAGCCGTGCTCAAGTCGGCACTGGAAAGCGCCGGCAGTGTCTATGAAAGCGCGCAGAAAGCCGCCAAGCAGGCAGCCGAGATCGCTGAGAACGGCATCGCTGCCGCCGCTTCCGCGGCCGGTCAGGCCACTCGTGAAGCCGGCAAGGCTGCGGGCGGGCGCAAGTAAGGCAGGGCGGCCGTGTCACGGACGGTGATGAGTTTCATTGCTCATCACCGTCTTTTTTCGTCTGCCTGAAATTGCCGGGTGGGATGCCGCCGAACATACCGAATAGGTTCTGGGTGCCCAAGTAGAGCTTCTTCGACTGTTCTACGTACTGGCTCATCATCTCCTGCATGACGGGCACCTGCTTGTGCATAAAGTCGCTCCAGGCCTGTGAGGATTGCACCCCGGTCTGGGTCTGGATTTCGATCACAGTCTGGATGCTCTTTTCCAGATAGTTGCCGAGCATGCCCTGGAATGGGCCATAGAAACGGATGATGCCCTTGAGCATATCGCTGGAGAAGAGCGGCTCGCCGTCGCTTTCCGCTTCCTGAATGATCTGCAGCAGGATGCTGCGAGTCAGATCCTCGCCAGTCTTGGCGTCGACCACCTGGAACGGTACTTCGTCGATGACCAACTGGCGGATGTCGGGGAGGGTGACGTGGGTGCTGGTATGGGTGTCGTACAAACGGCGGTTGGCGTATTTCTTGATCAGGCGTGGGGCTCTGTGGCCGTCATCGGACATGTGTAGCGTCTCATTATGAGTCGGAGTGTCTGTGGCAGGTATTATCTCAGGCCTCTCCCGGTGTAGATATATTGTTAATGCGGGGATAATTGGTTGTTTTAGTTTTTCGGATATAAGGCCGTAAGATATTCGCAGATACTTACTTGGGGCTGGCATCTACCGCCAGCAGAATCACTTCGCGCTGTATCAGTCGAGATGGCGTCTGAACCATATGCGGATCGTGATGATCCGCGCCATTTCCGACGTAATGGGTATCTACCGATTGTGAGCTCTTCAACTTATACCACCACTTCGTTCACTGTGAGTCGTTCACTGCGTTGCTTTCCGTCAGTCCTGCTGGTTCTAGTGCTGGCCGGGTGTGCAGGGGTCAAGGTCACGGCGGTCAGCAACAATGATTACCTGGCCCAGCGCCGCGGTGATGTGTTGACCACCGGCAACCTCAGTGCTTCGGCGGTTGCTGCCCTGCAGGTCGTGGGCAGTGATGAGAAGCGCTGCCTTGCTGACCTGCCGGCCTGCCGCGAGGCGCTGGACAGCACAACGGGGTTGCGTGACGAACAGCGGCTTTCCACGCTGGCCGAGCTGTGGCTGAAGGAAGCCCAGGACGGCGGCAAGGTGATGGCGGCGGAGGCCCGCACCGATGCCTACCTGGAGAGTGCCCGGTATGCCTACGCCTACCTCTTCCTGACCACCCGCACACCGAGCCAGCGCGCCCTGGAAGACCGGCAGACGCAGGTGCGCGACTACTACAACTTTTCGGTGCAGCAGGCGCTCGTCGAGGTCTTCGATCGCTACCGTGGACGGCCACCATCACCCGAGGACACTCAGGGTAATTTCCGCCTCAAGACCGGGCGCTGGACGATCGGCGGGCGCATGACCGATGTGAGGCTGGCCGATGACCGCCTGTTGCCGAAGGAGCTGATTCCGGCTGCGTCCCTGTCCTTTGGCGGGTTGCGCAACCAGTACCGTCGGGATGGACTGGGTGCCGAGTTGGTAGCGGTGACGGCCAAGCGCGTGGTGAGCAAGGGGAGCGATGAAATACCCTGGAGCGAAACCCCCTTCCCGGCGATTACTGCCGTGGCGCGCTTTCCCGGGGAGACCCTGGAGCAGGTGTTGTCCACCTATCAGGTGGAAGTGATCGGTTATGACCCCTACCGGCAGGATTCGGTGGACATGGCAGGTGTGCAGGCGCCCCTGGCGGCCAACTTCACGTCGGGCTATGGCCTGTGGCTGGCGCGTTCCGGGTTTGCCCGGCAGTCCCTGCTGACTCTGGTCGGACGCGGCGAAGTGTTGGAACGCCCCCATGTCTACCTGCTGCAGCCGTTCGATCCCGACCGGCGCATCGTGGTCATGCTGCATGGCCTGGCCAGCAGCCCGGAGGCCTGGATCAACGTGGCCAATGAAGTGCTGGGCGACGAGGAACTGCGCCGCAATTACCAGATCTGGCAGGTCTACTACCCGACCAACCTGCCGCTGGCCGTCAACAATCAGGCCATCCGCGAGGCCATCGAGCAGACCTTGGCGAATTTCGATCCGCAAGGCACGGCCAAGGCCAGCCACGATATGGTGCTGGTCGGGCACAGCATGGGGGGCGTGTTGTCACGGCTGATGCTGTCCTCATCGGGTGACCAGTTGTGGGATGCCATGCTGGGAAGTTACGGGATGCAAGGCGCGCGCCTGGAAAAAGCCCGGGCGAAGCTCGGGCCCTACCTGTATTTCGAGCCATTGCCTCAGGTGAGCCGGGCCGTATTCGCTGCGGCGCCACACCGGGGTACCCCGTTTGCCGAAAATCGCGTGTCGCGCTGGGCCGCAGGGCTGGTGAAGATGCCGGTGTCGATGTTGAACCGTTTCAAGGAGGTTGCCCAAGTGCTGGTTGACCCCAATGCGGCGGCACCGGTCGCGTTGGTGCGCCCCCTCAACAGCATCGACAACCTGAGCAACCAGGACCCCTTCGTCAAGGCCGCAGCCGACCTGCCCATTTCGCCACGAGTGCACTATCACTCGATCATCGGCAACTACACGCCAGACCTCGAGGTCCTGCTGTCCAGTGACGGCGTGGTGCCGTACGCCAGCTCGCACCTGGCTGGCGCCGACTCGGAGCTGGTCGTGCCATCGTGGCACAGCGTGCAGGAAACACCGCAGGCGATCATCGAAATTCGCCGCGTGCTGCATGAACACCTCACCGGCCTGGCCAGCCCCAAGGTGGCTACGGTACGAGCGCCATGAACGGGCTGTTGGGTCTTCTCCTGCGCAGTGTCCTCGCGCTGTCGTTTTTTCTGATCATGGCCTGGGGCGTGCTGGCGCTGTTCTACCAGACTGGAGGGCTGGCAACCTGGGTGCTGATTGCGGGCTGGTGCCTGCTTGGCTGCATTCTGCAGGTTCTGCTGTGGCGCGGGCGTCCCATACTGGCGCTTGTCGGTCAGGTGCTTGTCTTCGCCGCGTTGCTGGTCTGGTGGACAAGCCTGGAACCGTCAAACCAGCGTATCTGGGCTGGTGATGTCGCGCAGATGACCCAGGGCGAGCTCGTGGGCAATCAGCTCATCCTGCACAATGTGCGCAACTTCAACTGGCGCAGCGATGATGACTATGACGTTGCCTGGGAAACACGTCGCTACGATCTCGACCAGCTCGCCTCGGTCGACCTGATCACCTCCTATTGGGGCATGCCGGCCATCGCCCATGTTCTGGTTTCTTTCGGCTTCACGGATGGGCGTTTTCTGACGTTCACCGTTGAGGTGCGCAAGGAGCAAGGCGAGGCCTATTCGGAGATTGGCGGTTTCTTCAAGCAGTTCGAGTTGAGCATCGTCGCCACTGACGAGCGTGATGCCTTGCGCGTGCGCACCAACGTGCGCGGCGAAGACAGCTATCTCTATCGTATTGCTATGCCCGACGAGGCGATGCGTGCGTTGCTGCTCTCCTATGTGCAGCAGGCCAACGCCCTGGTCGATCAGCCGCGTTTCTACAACACCATTACGGCCAACTGCACCACCATCGTTTTCGACATGCTGCAGACGATCATTGGCGGACTGCCGGTCGATTACCGTTTGCTGCTGACAGGCTACCTGCCGGCCTATGTCATGTCGGTCGGTGGCCTGCAGGGTGGCTACAGCCTCGATACGTTGCGTCAGCACGGGCGCTTTACCGAACGGGCACGGATGGCCAACGATGCGAGCGATTTTTCCAGGCAGATCCGGCGCGGAGTGCCCGGCTGGGTCTCTCCCACCGATACCAGCCACAATGATGAAGGCAGAGACTGATGCGAGAACTTGAAGTGATGATTGGCCTGATCGGCCTGGGATTCCTGCTCCTGATGGTCGGCTACAGCCGGCGGGAACGGGACAGTGGTGTGCTGGTGATGGCCACAGGGATAGTGGTGATGTTGGCTACCATTGGTTACAAAATCTACATTGAGCTGAGGTAATGAACCATCCTGCACTCGTTGTTTGTTAGTTTTTGCAGCAGAGCGCCCGTTCCGTGAGCTTAAGTCGGGGCGGAGGCTCTCGATGGGGTATTGGTGAGCTAGTTTTGAATTTCGATAAAGTAGCCTGATGACTTTACCAATGGGTGATGTCGCTTGGGTTGCCAACTATGTCGAACCGTCTACCGTCCCCGAATGAAGTGAATCCCTCACCCAGGCCACCCGGCCCCGCGAAGAGGTCCACCACCTGAATGGCGTGGTCGAGCTCACCTGTAGGGTCTGTGGGCGTACTATCGAAAAGATTCTTTTGGCCTTGAGTCATGGACATAGTCAGTAAGGAAGTCAGGTCTCGCATGATGGCGGGCATTCGGGGCAGCAACACGTCACCAGAAATGAAGGTCCGACGCCTGCTGCATCGGCATGGTTTCAGGTATCGCCTGCACCAGAAGGATCTTCCTGGAAAGCCTGATTTGGTGCTTTCTCGCTATCGTGTCTGCATTTTTGTTCACGGTTGCTTTTGGCACAGACACCCCGGATGTCGCTACGCTACTAGCCCCAAGACCCGGTTGGACTTCTGGCAGAGAAAATTTGACCAGAACGTCGCCCGAGATACCAGGAACAAGGCTGTGTTACTGGCATCGGGGTGGCGGGTGATACAGCTGTGGGAATGTGGGATACGTGCACCTGATGCCGAGATAATCTGGGTCTTGGATGCAATCCGTAATTCTAATCAAAAAACGGTCTCTTGGCCTGACCTCTCGACGGAACTTGCTCCATATCGCGGCGTGGTGACGTCATCCACACCGCATAGCCAGAGCCCGGCCCACATTCACCAGGTCAAGCTAGATCAACCGATTTCCGTTTTTGGGGTGCAGCGCGACTTGATCCACGTCCCGATATGGGAGCCAGAGCCCAGCGGGCACACCATCGAGAAAGACCACACCGCCTAAAGAATCGTAAGCCCAGGCTTATGTGTGTATTCCAGTGATGCTGACACCCAGCTCCAGCGATTGCGCCCTCGCACTGAGCCAATCGAACTCTCAACGCACCAGATGGCGCGCTAGCCTGCGGGGCGTACCTGAAACTCCGGGGCGGCTCTTCCTTTCAGGTGCAGATCCATCCAGCGCAGCAGGTAGTGAATGCTGAGACCACGGTGGCGCGCGTCATTACTTCCTCTAATAACGTGCCCCGCACCCTCGAATTGAATCAGTGCAGTGGGCACTCTCAGGTGCTTAAGCAACTTGAACATCAACTCGCTGCCTACGGATGAAGGCGTTCGATAGTCTCTGGTTCCACTCATGAAAAGCGTAGGCGTCGAGACGTCGAGCCCATGAGTTATCGGCGACCGAGCCTTATCCTTTTCATCCAGCCAGGGATATTTATCGGGGTCTGCCATGTCAGGCTGATCGCCCAAGAACCAATAGAGCGAATTATCCGCAACGCTACTGATCGAAACGGCAGCGCCGAATCGGTTCGTGTGGGTTATGGCCCAGTCCGTCAGGATCGCGCCTGCTGAACCACCTGCGATGCCGATTTTTTCTGCATCGATCTCATGGTGGGCAAGCACGTAATCCACGCCCGCCATCGTGTCATCATACTCAGGCCCTGGCCATTCTCCGGCGAGGCTGCCGGCAAAAACTTGGCCGTATGACATGCTGCCTCGCGGGTTCACATACAAGACGAAATAGCCAGCAGCAGCCATGGCCTGGATATCTCCGTCAAAAGCGCTGCTCCACCAGCTATATGGCCCGCCGTGCGCCCATACGATCAGGGGATACCTCTGCGAGGCAGTGAGCATCGGTGGCTGATGCAAGTAGCCATGAATTGTTTCGCCGCCTGGGCCTTCGTATGTGATTTCTTCAGGGGCAGTGAGCAGCAATTCATCTCGAATATGCCGATTGATCTCGGATATCTGCATGCCGGTACCATCAGCAACCTCATAAAGCTCAGGCGGGCTTACGAAGCTAGAGGCGACAGCAATCAGCCGATTGCTTTCCTGAGCTAGATGAAAACTCTGTACCACGTGGCGGCCAATCCATAGTGGCCGAACCTTCTGGGTCAGGATGTCCAACTCGATCAGATTGGCGTTGCCCGCGTCGCTTTTGATACTGATCAGTCGGCGATCATCCCGCCACATCAATCCATCACCGCCCACCTCACGGTCATAGCCCACGGTTATGTTGGTAGTTTCGCCAGTAACCATATCCATCACGAAAACATCATCTTGGGCGAAGTCCGACGGGGCTTCTGGATTGCCCATTGAAAAGGCGACCTTCGAACCGTTGGGGCTGAGGTAAAGCTGCGGAGCCGCTTCCATGTCTGTGCTGGTTCCCGGCACCTTGAAAGGCCTAACCACGCTCTGCTGGCCATCAATTAGGGCAACACTGCGCAAAGTAGACGTGCCTGCGCCGTAATAGGCTTCCATCGTATCGTTCGTGGTGAACAGGATAGAGCGGCTATCGACAGACCAGAATGCCAACGTGGCTGCTACAGACGCCTGCGTCAGCTGTCTTGGGGTCTGCGTGCCACAGTGAGAGTCGACCGCCACCACCCAAATTTGGGGCAAAGAGGCAGTACCGCCCCCTACTTCTTCAGATCGGAAATCGGCCCGTGTGATTATCCTGACCCCAGGCGGCGGCACGGGCGCCTGAGCGATGGCTACAGCCGAGGTGAAGGCAATGTTTTGACCATCAGGTGACCATCGATAGTCGTTAACGCCGTTCTCCAGATCGGTCAGTGAACAGACCAGTCCTCGTGTCAAATCCAGGACATGAAGCTGCGTCGCTCCCTCATCGGCTCGAAGGAACGCCAGCTTCGAACCATCAGGCGACCAGGCAGGCATGCTGTCATCATGCTGATCAGGGAAAAGTTTCGAAGCGCGTCGTTCCTTCAGACTCATCTTCCAGAGCGCGCCCTCCCGCTGATCGCCATCACCGTTCAGTTCGGTTACTTGGAAAATTAGTGTTGTCCCGTCGGGAGAAATGGCCAGCTCGCCGAGTTCTTTTACCCTGGCGATATCTTCGGTTTTGAATATCCGTTTTTCTGTGGCTTGTGTTGAAGCCACTAGGTGAGAAGTCGACATCAACCCTGCTATGCATATGGCCAAGCTGGCAAGCTTGGATGTTATCCAGACGTGGGCCATTGAGCACTCCTGGCTTCATGGCTCGCTGGTGAAAGAGCCGCTGGCGTAAAGCCTACCATCACCTGCAACCTGGGTGATCACCGCTATCGATGAGCGATGCCGTCCGCTTAAAAAACGAGGACTTAATGCAGGAGTTCGGAAGGTGGCTTGGCCGAACGTTTACTGGCCTTGCGCTGCATTACGTCAGCATCGGTGCAACCGAGATCGGCATAGACATTTTTGCTGCCTTCCTCAATCAATTGCGGTGACCTACAGGACGTGAGAGCAGACAGTTTAGTGCTTGAGGGATGGGTCAGAATCACCAGCAAAGTGGCTCACAATCACTGGAATGGAGGGACAGAACCATCAGCGCGAGTGGGTCAGAACCCCCGGAATAACGTGTCAGAACCTCAAGCGCCCACACCGTAAATTGACATGTCGCCAGGCATTAAAAGCTGATGCGCTGCACCCCAAATCGCAACGGCGTGCCGCCAAAGTGCTGTTAGCGCAGATCAAGCCTGAAGGGTACGTGGGGAGCAGCCTACTCACTGCGTTCATCCGCGCCTGGCGCGGTCAGCAAGGCATTGCTGGTGATACTGGTCAACGGCACAGATGATCCTATCAATTCCGTAGAGGGCGGAGACGTTGGCTTCTGGGGGATGAGCGAGCGAGGCTAGGTGATTTCAGCGCAGGTGAGCGAGAGCTACTTTGCTCGACTTGCTGGATATACACAGCCTGCACTAGTCCAGCGTATTCCGGCTTCCAGGTGATGCGAGCGAGCCCTAGCCTGAGCTATTCCAGTGGCAGGAGGCTAGGACGGCAAGTGTGGAGCTGGTGCCCATCCACGGTGGTGGTCACAAGGTGCCACAGCCATACTTCCCCGGCCCCAGAGTGCTTGGCCGCAATAGCTCATTCAATAGCCCCGAGCATGTCTGGAGATTTTTCATGCGAGCTATAGATCCCTGCGACTAGGGGCCACTCACAGCAGTCACGTGGCTACGACTGCGGAGCAGGTAGGATCTTGCCTGCTTGCCGTTGCTTCATCTCCGTATACCAATGGCCCCGGGTTGCGGCGGGAAATTCGATTGCTCCCAGAATGCGCCCCTGACCATATCGAGGTGGCTTCTGCGGCTGGCGAATGCTCGCCAAGACGGCGCTCTCTGCGGGGCGTACATGTGATTTCATGCCTGCGCCCAGTCGGCCATCACCGTACACGCTGATCGACGAGATGGACTGGTGCCCCATGATGTAAGCCATGCTTTCTGGGCTTTCTCCGGATGCTTTCAGAATTAATCCCATCTGGTGCCGGAAGCTTTTCAGCGTTGGCTGCTTTTTCCTCTTGGGCCAGAGGCGTCGGCACTCCTTGCGCAGGCAGTCTCTGATGGCGGTATTAGTGCGTGGGCACCCGGCCATCCACTGCGCGGCCCATTCCACCAACTTCAGCGTTCTTGGTTTGTCGATTACCAAGGTGCGGTCAGCGCCACGGTGCAGTTCAGCCGATTTCTTGCCTCCAATGATGTGCACGTGGTTGCCGGAGATAGTGATCGTGCGCATCTCGCATGGGCGTACACCGAGGCAATAAGCGAGCACCAGTGATGCGGCTTCGTCGAGATTGCCGCCTGCGCGCAGGTGCTGGTGCAGCAATTTAAAGTCTTCGAAGGGGACTTTCCGAATCTGCCCCGGCTTGGGCTTTTTCACTATCTGACTGCCTGGTGCCGTGACCGGGTTGACCAGCGCTCTGATGGTGTTTGCTGCCTCGATGTTTCGCCGGGCAAGCTGGTCATTCATTAGGGTGTTCTTGAGGGTGCTGAACGCATTCGGTCGATAGTCCGGTGCACAGGCAAGCAAAGCTGCGCAGATCTGCGCCGAAGATGGATCGTCCTCACCGCAGTGAGACCGATAAAAGTTTTGTGCCCGGGTTTGGTACCGCTGCAAGGTCGTAGGTTGCATCGCTGTCATCTCTCTTCTTGTTGTTTTGATGACAAAGCTAAGCCGCTTCGCGAACGGCGTTGTGTCAGCTCGAACTCCACTGAAACACTCCGCAGCCGCTCCGTTTTTCTCGTTACGTCCGAACTGCCTCAACGCCCCCTTACTCGCGGCGCGAGTAAGGGTTGCGCGCTCTCACTCACGCGACCCGCTTCATCTAAATTCAGCGTGCGCCGTGAGCAAAAGCGCGCGCAAGCGTTTTGTCATCAAAATCGAAGAGCAGCCAGCGCCATGGCGCTGAAAGGACGAGCCGGGGTAGCGCGAAGCGGTGCGTGGCTGGCGTGTCGAAATGGGGCATTCAAAAATGCTAGCCACGCAGTGGCGATTTGGTTATGAAAAAAGTCGCCGAAGTCAGTGTTTTCAAGGGTTGTAGCGATAATATAACCAAAAAAAGGAGTGCCAGTTTTGGCACGCTGAGCGCCATAACTGGCCAGCTCGGTGTCGGTTTGGGCCACTTTCAGCGCCGTATTGGGCACTCAAACTGCCGCTAGCGGCACGACCCCGAGTGTCGCAAAGTCATGGTGCGACATACACGGTGTATCGTTGCGACATGGCCAGCGTGTCGCAGCGTATCTGTGCGACAGTCCACGTGTGTCGCATAGGGGTTCCGCGACACTCACTGAGTGTCGCAGTGCCTCCTGCGATACGCAGGTCATGTCGCATCGGCTATCCCATCGCACTGCTAGTGCAGCTGCCATGGCTCTGGATACTCCATAGTTAGCATTCGATGCAGATAGTCATCCAGCGATTGCGCACCTTTTAAAATGTTGAAGCTGAGGATTACGTAGAAGCTGCCACTTAGCGTGTGCAGCACCCAAAACGGCCCCTCTCGCTCAGCCTGAACGATGGCTGATGTATGAATGTAGGCACCGTCACTGAAACGATCAGCTCTCACATGCCGGTAAGTGATCCCGTAGCCGCTTGATCCGCGAATATAGGCATCAGTCAGGTATCCGGTGACGGGTCTGCTGAAAGGAAGGTCTTCGACCTGCTCCAGCAGCTTCTGCAAGACTGGGTGTGTATACATGGCTATGTCGACAGATCAGTTAATGTGTTGGCTCGATCAGAAAATGCTCGCAACGGCGTCAGCGCTGACACGGATGCGCGTGCCCGGGCCTAGAAGCAGGTAGGCTGTGTTGAGCGTTCTGAAATGGAAACCATCATGTTGGTGCAGAAGCGACGTTCGTACGAAGTCCCCTACATCCCATCGTCTTTCGCTGTCATAGATAACCGTGTGGGCATAGATCAGAGCCGGCTGTCGTCGGGTCTCCGCCATCAGAAGACGTTGGCTTTCAGTGGTTTCCAGATCAAGCCAACGCCAGTCCCTCACAAGGCAGTAATTTCCGTCAGGAAAATACTGCTTGGCATAGGCTAGGGCTTCATCGTCGCTCATGCAGCTACCTGGCATGGGCTCGCCTGCCGAGTACAGCGCGGCGATCACCTCCTCAAGTGTGGCCATGGTCTAGCAGCCTGTCGGACTTGAATTCATAAATGGACAGAGCGCGACAAAGACAAAGCGAATTGCCCACTATTTGAGCGTTTTTAACCGGTTGTTGCCCTGAATTTCCTGAATTCGAGCGGATTCAGCCTCTGTTCACGCATTTTGAACGGAATGC
>NZ_VRYE01000055.1 GCF_008041835.1 Ectopseudomonas mendocina | reverse complement strand
CGGGATGCCCAGACGCATACGGAGCGGGCTGTGTCGATACTGGAAGAGGCGATGGCAACGACACCAACTGCTCGTTTCTATGTCAGAGCCAACGTCATAGCACCGGATAAGATCGGTGATCTGCTAGATCGTCTTTACAGCGACATCCAGGCGCAGATGCGGCGACAAGCTGATTCAGGCTCGAAAATCACCGAGAAACGCCAGAGGAAGCGGGCTCTAGACGAGCTCCGGGGAGAGGTCTACCGCTCCTTGTTTGCAGATGTAAGCGTGGAGTTTCGCCATCCTTCCATTTGGGGAGGTGGTCAACACCGACTGACCTCAAAGGGCTTGAGCGAAGGGATGAGGACTGCGGTCAGCCTGATGTGGATTGCGAAACTCGCTGAATTCCGCCTGCGCCAGGCGATCGATCAAACGGGCGGTATGAGGAGGCAGAACCGCGCCGCATTACGCAAAGAACGATACTTCATGATTCTGGATGGGCTCTTTTCTAACCTCAGTCACGATGATCTGATTGACTCTGCCATGGAGTCACTTCGCCTCTCAGCCGGGCACTTTCAGTTGATCGGGATGATCCATCACCCCAGATACATCAACAATCCGAAGATATTCCCTTCATATTTCGTTGGGCGGCCGTATCGTGCCAGTAACGGCAAACATGCGTGGCTTACGGTGGACTGGCAGAAGAATGCCCCCGACTCGCTTGGCGTCTTCGGCTCGCATTTTACGCAATAGGACGATCATGGTAACTGAGAGATTGGATGTGATTGTCAGCGCACTGAGACGGCAGACCCGCAAGAGCACAGTCTTGCAGGGAGGAGGGCTAATCGATCGGCTGGCACGCGAAACTGGATTGGATGCAGCGACGATACGGCGCTGCCTCACGGATATGAGGACGCGTGGTTGGGTTGAGGCCAGTTCATGGTCGGGAACTGGAAACCCCGTGGGGCGCGTCAAGATAAACTTGCCATCGCTGCCGCCACCATCATGGGCCGAGCAGTGGAGGCACACCCTGATGGCTTGTGATCAGCTTTCCGACGCTGATCGCATGGCGCTGTTCGAGTGTGGAGCCATTCTGTCCGATATGAGTGCATCTGAGCTCCCACAAATCTTAGATGGCCTAATTCGACTACGTGAGAATCAGTCTAGGCACGTTGGCAGCCCCGCCTTCCTCGTTAGCGCACGTTACTTGCGCGGCTCGTCAAAGATGCTCGGCAAATTGGGTGCTCGCGCAATTAAAGCATTCGGCATTGATCTTTCTCAGTTTCCCGATCACCCCCCTTATGTCGTCACTGCCGGGGCAGCCGATCCCCAGGCGGTAGTGCTAGTCGAAAATCCGACGGCGTTTGAACTGGCGGCCACAACGTCGGCAGTTGATCGCTGTGCATTTATCGCCACCTTCGGCTTTGGGCTAAACAAGGTCTCGGAGGATTTTGGCAATCAACTGGCGGGTATGGTCGAGGAAGGCTTCTCCCAAGCGGTGACATTGGTGCGCGAGGGTTCAAGAACCCCCTCGGCGAGAGAATTGCTCTCGCATCCTAACATCACGTTCTGGGGCGACCTGGACATCGCAGGGATGCAGATTTTTGAGCGAATTGCCAAGCGCCTCCCGAGACTACAGCTATCTGCACTGTATGGGCCGATGATCGATGCCATAACGAAGGATGATGATAGACATCCTTATGTCGCTGCCACTGGCAAGCCTGGGCAGGCGACATTTCTGTCTACCCGAGAGGACTCCTCAGCCATGCTAAATTATTGCTGTGAATGGGCAGTAGATCAGGAATTGGTAACAGCAACTCATATCGAAGAGCTTGCTGGAGATCCACTTGTCCTGCATAGGGAATGGAATATCTTTCAGAAGGGATAGCGATGTGTTCGTGCCGGCTAGATGAAAAGCTCAGCGTATGGACTGAAACCAGTCTTGTGCTGAGCAGGCGGACCTAGTGGCCGATTCGAGTTTGGTGAGTGCATCGCCTAAGTGTGTTAAATACCGAGCTGGTTATCTATCAACTGCGTATCCATAAAGCCGATTACAGGCTAGAGCGTGACTTATCCCGTATTGGGCAACAGCTGCAGTATAATCCCATGGCCGTACTTTCTAGACAGGCAGCTCAACCACACCTGCTGCCGATGAAACGAGTTAATGATAAAAGCATTTATGTCTTCTCCTGCAGGGCGGAAGCGTAATCGCCGGTCAGGTCCGTTGAATGTAGAGAAGCCTCTTGTTCTTCGTACTGCCCTGCGTCAAAACACTTTGTGCTGTAAAGAGTCACCTGAAACACTAACCAGCCAAGAGTCCGGTTGCCAGTAAGCGCTGTGCCACCGGGCGCTTGCAGTTCAGCAAAACTGCCTCAAGCCCTAACCACTTTGCGAGTGACTGCAACTGAAGAGCTAGCTCGGACAACGCTGCGTCGCTTAAACCGATCTTTTCCTCATGAACTGCGTGCACTGTCAGGCGTCGCTGTGCGCGTTCAGCTCGTACATCAACTCTGCCTACCAATTGGCCTCGGAAAAGAAAAGGCATAACGTAGTAACCATACACTCGTTTAGAGGGCGGTTGGTAGAATTCTAATCGGTAACGAAAGTCAAATAGTCTCTCAGTGCGTTCACGTGACCAAATTAATGAGTCGAACGGTGAAAGCAACGCACTTGGCTTGCGTGACTTAGACTGTGAAAGACCCTTAGTCATCCATGCAGGTTTGATCCAGCCATCCACCAAAACTGCACTAAGCTGACCGTCCTCGACCAACTCAGAAAGCCGCAAGCGAGTATCTATAGCATCCAAGCGAAAGTAGTCGCGCAAGTCTTGTTCTGTAGCTACCCCTAGTGCATTCGCTGCATGCATCAGCAATCGGCGATGCGCCTCGCCCTCAGTAATTGTAGGATGATTAAGTATCGATTCAGGAATAACTCGCTCGGGTAGATCGTAGCGGCGCTCGAATCCACGCCCACGAGATACTGTCAGTTCACCGACAGCAAACAACCACTCCAGCGCGAGTTTCTCTGCACTCCAGTCCCACCATGAACCGCCAGGTTTGTCGCGCTTGGCTAGCAGCCTGTCGGACTTGTATTCATAAATGGACAGAGCGCGACAAAGACAAAGCGAATTGCCCACGATTTGAGCGATTTTAACCGGTTGTTGCCCTGAATTTCCTGAATTCGAGCGGATTCAGCCTCTGTTCACGCATTTTGAACGGAATGCGGGCGCAACGTGGCCATGCGTTTCAAGTTCCACGCCAGGCACACCAGGGCCCATTCGTTCTGGACTTTCGCCAGACCGCGCATCAGGAACTCACG
>NZ_VRYE01000054.1 GCF_008041835.1 Ectopseudomonas mendocina | reverse complement strand
AAGCCGCCCTCGGGCCAATGCCGATCAGATAAGCTTGCCAAAGCGGTCTTTCGTAGGAGCCCCGCCCCGGGGCGAAGCTTTTCAATCGCGTATCGCCCTGGTTCGCGGCGGGGCGCCGCTCCTACCCATTGGCAGCGTCGACGCTTAACTGACAGACATTAGGCCGTAGCCTCCCTCGTTCAGTCACGCTGCGCTCAGTCGAACAGGCCGAAGGTCAGGTAGCTCCAGATCGAGCGCTTCTTCGCCGTTTCGCCGGTTTTGGCGTCCTGCTGCAGTTCACGCGGGATCTGCTGTGCGGCGTCTTCATACTGGCGGATGACGTCCTGGCTGGCGCGGGTTTCGCCCGGTGGCAGCGGCGTTTCGGTTTCGATCAGACCCAGGGTGGCCTTGGCTAGCCAGGATCGGTTGTCGGCTTCTTCTTCGCGCGGGACGAACTGGCCGTTCTCCAGGCTCGGGTGATCGGGGTAGTTGAGCTTGAGGGTTTCCAGGCTGGTGGCTGCCAGATCGTCCAGTGACAGGCGCTGGTAGGCCTCGGTCATGATCGCCAGGCCGTCACCGACCGACGGGGTTTCCTGGAAGTTCTCCACTACGTAGCGGCCACGGTTGGCGGCGGCGACGTAAGCCTGGCGGGTGAGGTAATAGTGGCCAACGTGGATTTCGTAGGCAGCCAACAGGTTGCGCAGGTAGATCATGCGCTGCTTGGCATCCGGCGCGTAGCGACTGGTCGGGTAACGGCTGGTGAGCTGGGCGAACTCGTTGTAGGAGTCGCGCGCGGCGCCCGGGTCACGCTTGGTCATGTCCAGCGGCAGGAAGCGCGCCAGCAGGCCGCGGTCCTGGTCGAAGGAGGCCAGACCCTTGAGGTAATAGGCGTAGTCGACGTTGGCGTGCTGCGGGTGCAGGCGGATGAAGCGCTCGGCAGACGACTTGGCGGCCTCCGGCTCGGCGTTCTTGTAGTAGGCGTAGATCAGTTCCAGCTGCGCCTGCTCGGCGTAGCGGCCGAACGGGTAGCGCGACTCCAGCGCCTTGAGTTTGGCGATGGCCTGGGTGTAGCTGCGGTTGTCCAGGTCGGCCTGGGCCTGCTGGTACAGCTCCACCTCGCTGAGGTTTTCATCGACCTCCGGCTGCTTGGATGAGCAGGCGGCGGTAAGGGCGAGGATGGCGATCAGCAGCAGGTGTTTCACTTGCATGGCGGCTTGCGTCCCTGTGACGGCCGCGCGGCCGTCCTGTTATGATGAGCGCCCCCGGAACCCCTGGGGCAAAGACGTAGTATTTAACCACAAGCCTGTCGCCGAAACCAAAGGCCTGGCTCCCGCCGTTGCCTAAGATGACTTCTATAAACAAACAGCTAATTCAACTCCAGGCCGTCGTTCCCTTTGAACAAGGCGGTCAACGCCTCGACCAGGTGGCTGCGCAGCTGTTTGGCGAGTTCTCCCGTTCGCGCCTTTCCACCTGGATCAAGGAAGGTCGCCTGACTGTCGATGGCACCGTGGCACGCCCGCGCGACACCGTGCATGCCGGCTCGACCCTGGTACTCGATGCCGAGCAGGAAGCGCAGGGCGAGTGGGTCGCGCAGGACATCGAACTGAACATCGTCTATGAAGACGAACACCTGCTGGTGATCGACAAGCCAGCGGGGCTGGTGGTGCATCCGGCTGCCGGGCATGCCGACGGCACCCTGCTCAACGCGTTGCTGCACCACGTACCGGATATCGTCAATGTGCCGCGTGCCGGTATCGTCCATCGCCTGGACAAGGACACCACCGGCCTGATGGTGGTGGCCAAGACTCTGCAGGCGCAGACCAACCTGGTCGAGCAACTGCAGAAGCGTACCGTCAGCCGCATCTATGAATGCATCTGCATCGGCATGATCACCGCCGGCGGCACCATCGATGCGCCCATTGGTCGCAGCTCCAGCCAGCGCCAGCGCATGGCGGTGACCGATGGCGGCAAGCCAGCGATCAGTCACTACCGCGTGCTCGAGCGCTACCGTTCGCACACCCATGTGCGGGTCAAGCTGGAAACCGGGCGCACGCACCAGATTCGTGTGCACATGAGCCACGTTGGCTATCCGCTGGTGGGCGATCCGGTCTATGCCGGGCGTTTCCGCATTCCGCCAGCCTCCAGCCCGACCCTGGTGCAGAGCCTCAAGGAGTTTCCGCGCCAGGCCCTGCATGCGCGCTTCCTCGAGTTGGATCACCCGGCTACCGGCAAGCGCATGAAGTGGGAATCGGCGCTGCCGGATGATCTGGTCTGGCTGCTGACCCTGTTGCGTCAGGATCGCGAGGCCTTCGTCGGGTGAGTGTTCACGACTGGCTGACGCCCGACTGGCCCGCGCCGGCCAACGTGCGTGCCTGCGTCACCACCCGTAGTGGCGGTATCAGCGCGGCGCCATTCGAGACGTTCAACCTCGGCGATCATGTCGAGGATGACCCGCAGGCGGTGGTCAGCAACCGTCAGCATCTGGTCGATGCCCTGGGGTGCCAACCCGCCTGGTTGCGCCAGGTGCATGGCACCGTGGTGGCTAAAGCCGATCCGGCCGTGGTCATTGAAGCCGATGGCAACTGGACGGCCACCCCCGGTATCGCCTGCACTGCGATGACCGCCGACTGTCTGCCTGCCCTGTTTTGTGATCGTGCGGGTACCCGTGTGGCCGCCGCGCATGCTGGTTGGCGCGGCTTGGCCGGCGGTGTGCTGGAAGCCACCGTGCAGGCGCTCAACGTGGCGCCGCAGGAGCTGTTGGTGTGGCTTGGCCCGGCTATCGGCCCGGCAGCGTTCGAGGTCGGTGGCGAAGTGCGCGAGGCCTTCGTGCAACGGCATGCCGAGGCTGCCAGTGCCTTCGTTCCCAGCGTCAATGCCGGCAAATTCATGGCCGATATCTACCAGTTGGCGCGTATTCGTCTGGCTGCCATTGGCGTCACCGCCGTCAGCGGTGGCGGGTTGTGTACCTACAGCGACCCGCGTTTCTACTCCTACCGCCGCAGTGCCCGAACCGGGCGTTTCGCTTCGCTGATCTGGCTACAGCCCTGAAGCAGGCTCTAGCTCTTAATCACTACCATCAATAGTGCTGTGCCGCGTGAGGCGCCTGAGCTTATTCTCCTTGGCAATGAGCGTGCCCGATGCGCGCAATCTGACCAGAGAGGAACGATGATGAACGCCCCCGCACAAGCCCTGTTCACCCCCTTCCAGCTCGGCAATCTGGCGCTGCCGACCCGTGTGGTGATGGCGCCGATGACCCGTTCCTTTTCGCCTGGTGGCGTGCCCAATGCGCAGGTGGTCGAGTACTACCGCCGTCGCGCCGCAGCCGGTGTGGGCCTGATCGTCACCGAGGGCACCACTGTCAATCACAAGGCGGCCAATGGCTATCCGAACGTGCCGCGTTTCTACGGCGAAGACGCCCTGGCGGGTTGGAAGCAGGTGGTCGACGCCGTGCACGCCGCCGGCGGAAAGATCGTCCCGCAGCTCTGGCACGTGGGCAACGTGCGCAAGTTGGGCACCGAGCCGGATGCCAGCGTGCCCGGCTATGGTCCGATGGAGAAGGTCAAGGATGGCCAGGTGGTCGTGCATGGCATGACTCAGGCCGATATTGATGAGGTGATCGCTGCCTTCGCGCAGGCTGCACGCGACGCCAAGGCCATCGGTATGGACGGTGTGGAGATTCACGGTGCCCACGGCTACCTGATCGACCAGTTCTTCTGGGAAGGCAGCAACCAGCGCAGCGATGGCTACGGTGGCGACCTGGCGGCGCGTTCGCGTTTCGCCATCGAGCTGATCCAGGCCGTGCGTGCGGCGGTCGGCCCGGAGTTCCCGATAATCCTGCGTTACTCGCAGTGGAAGCAGCAGGACTACAGCGCGCGCCTGGTGCAGACTCCGGAGCAGCTGGAGGCCTTCCTCAAGCCGCTGTCCGATGCCGGCGTGGACATCTTCCATTGCTCGACGCGCCGCTTCTGGGAGCCGGAGTTCGAAGGCAGCGACCTCAACCTGGCCGGCTGGACGCGCAAGCTCACTGGCAAGCCGACCATCACCGTCGGCAGTGTAGGCCTGGATGGTGAGTTCCTGCAGTTCATGGTCAAGACCGACAAGGTGGCCGAACCGGCCAGCCTTGAGAATCTGCTCGAGCGCCTGAACAAGGAGGAGTTCGATCTGGTCGCCGTGGGCCGCGCGCTGCTGGTCGACCCGGATTGGGCGCTGAAGGTGCGTGAGGGCCGCGAGCAGGACATCCTTCCGTTCAGCCGCGATGCGCTGACCACGCTGGTCTGAGTCCGTTTCTATCGGGCGTCGCGATCCGGCGCCCCGTTTTCAGCCCCGGCACATCGGGGCTTTTTTACGCCTGCATGTTTTGAGCGGATGTGATCACGTAGGGCGGGTGCAACCCGCCAGACTTTCTCAGTGGCGGGTTTCACCCGCCCTGCTGCGAAGCTCCGTGCTGACGCAGAGGAGGGCCGGCTGCATGGCGCTGCGCAGGTGTTGCTCGAACAGCGCGACGATGCCGTCCCAACTCAGATGGCTGGCATGCCTACGGGCATTGAGACGGATGCGCCGCAACACTTCCGCCTCTTCCAGCAGCTCACAGGCGGCCTCGCAGAAACCGGCTTCGTCGCCAGGGCGGGCGAGCATGCCGTTGTGGCCGTGATGGATATGCTGGGCGGCCGCAGCCTGGTCGAATGCCACCACGCCGAGGCTCGATGCCAGGGCTTCCAGCACCACGTTGCCGAAGGTTTCCGAGAGGCTGGGAAACAGGAACAGATCGCCAGAGGCATAGTGCGTGGCCAGCGTTTCACCGCGCTGCAGGCCGCAGAACAGCGCGTCTGGTAGTTGCGCCTGGAGGTTGGCGCGCAGTGGTCCGTCCCCCACCAGAATCATGCGCATGCGGCGCTGCGGATGAGCTGTCTGCAGGGCGTGGAAGGCTTTTACCAGCAGGCCAAGGTTCTTCTCTGCCGCCAGGCGACCTACATGCAGCACGGCCAGGTCATCCGGCCCCAGGCCCCAGCTTTCGCGCAGGGCGTCGCAGCGTCGGCGTGGGTGGAACAGCTGGCTGTCGACACCCCGCGCGAGTAGGGCCAGGCGTTCGAAGTCGCGGCGTTCGAGGTCGACCTTCTGGCCGATGCTCGGCACCAGCGTCAGCTGTGTGCGGTTGTGAAACCAGCGCAGGTAGTTGGTCATCGCCCGGGTCAGCAGGCCGATGCCGTAGTGCCCGGTGTACTGCTGGAAGTTGGTGTGAAAACCGCTGACCACCGGGATCGCCAGGCGCCTGGCCGCGCGCAAAGCGGACAGGCCAAGCGGGCCTTCGGTGGCGATATAGAGCACATCCGGGCGTTGTCTTTTCCAGCGCCTGAGCAGCTTGTGCAGGGATGACTGACCCCATTGCAGGCCGGGGTAGCCGGGGAGTGGCCAGCCGCGCGTCAGCAGCAGGTCATTGCCGGCGTCCTGCTCCTGATCGACCTCCTGGCGTGGCCGTATCAGTTGCACGCGATGGCCACGGCCACGCAGGCCGTCGACCAGGCGGCCGAGGGTATTGGCCACGCCGTTGATTTCCGGCGGGAAGGTTTCGCTGATCAGCGCGATGTGCAGAGAAGGTGCGTTCATGTAAGCAGTCTCTGCCCAGGTCATGTAGTGAACATGACGTTTCGATTGCGCTTATATGTCAGGCGAGCAGGCCGTGCAGTTGTTCACGCAGCCAGCTGTGCGCCGGGTCATGGTGCTGCTGGCGGTGCCAGATCAGGCTGATCTGCACGGCAGGCATGTCAAAGGGCAATGGTGCGACCTGCAGGGCGAACAGCGGTGCGAAGGCTTCGGCCAGGCGCGCGGGTATGGTGCCGAGTAGATCGGTGTGAGCGACGATGGCCGGAATCGGCAGGTAATTGGGCAGGTGTAGCGCTGCCTGGCGCCTGACCTTGGCCGAGCCAAGGACGATTTCCAGTGGCGAACCGCGCCCGGCGCGCGGCGTCACGATCACGTGGCGAGCCTGTTGGTAATCCTTGAGGCTGAGGCCGCCGACGAAGGCCGGATGATCCTGGCGGCCGATCACCACCAGGGCTTCTTCGCGCAGGGGCGCGTAATGCAGGTCGGGCGAATCGACGTGCAGGTAGTCGATGGCCAGGTCCAGGGCACCGCTTTCCAGGCGCGGCAGCAGGTTGTCGGCGTCGTCGCTGTGCGCTACCAGCTCTACCAGCGGCGCGACGCGGGCCAGATGTGCCTGCAGCATCGGCAGCAGCGCGGCCTGGGCGTAGTCGTTGAGCGACAAGCTGAACACGTGCGGCGTACGCGCATCGAAGGGTTCTGCCGGACCGAGGCCGGCCTGCAGCAATTGCAGCGCCTGGCGCACGGGCGGGTAAAGGGTCAGGGCGCGAGCGGTCGGGGTCATGCCGCGGGCGGTGCGCTGGAACAGCTCCTCGCCCAGTTGCTGGCGCAGGCGGGCGAGGGCGTTGCTGACCGTCGACTGGCTCAGGTGCAGGCGCTGGGCGGCGCGGGTCAGATTGCCTTCCTGCATCAGGGCGTCGAAGACCAGCAGCAGGTTGAGGTCGAGCTGACGTAAATTCGTTATCACGGATAATGCTCTTTTCAAATATCCATTATTCGAATGATTTGGCCGGGCCTAGACTGCTGTCAATCCACAGGAGAGCGCCATGGCCTACAACAATGACAATGCCCAGGCTTTTCGCAGCGATTACCGGGCTGCCATCCACCGGCTGTACAACCCCTGGTTGCATGCCGCATTCGTACTGGCCTACGGGCTGCTCTGCATCGGGTGGCTCGGGAGCACGCTGGAGGCTGTGGCGCCCTGGCAGTGGCTGCTGGTGCCGGCGACGCTGGTGTTCTTCAGCTGGGGTGAATACCAGGTGCACAAGCGCCTCGGCCACAACAAGACGCGCTTCGGCAAACTCTTCTACAAACGCCACACCGGCGATCACCACAGCTTCTTCGTCGAGACGCTGATGCCTTACGAGACGGCGCGCGACTGGCGCGTGATCCTCTTTCCGGCCTGGCTGATCGTGCTCTACAGCCTGCCGTTATTCGCCGCCTGGTGGCTGTTGTCCCATCTCGACGGCAACCTCGCCGCGTTGTTCGCCGGCAGCATGCTACTGGGCTACATGAGTTACGAAGTGGTGCATGCCTGCGAGCATCTACCTGATAGGCACCCGGTGTCGCGCCTGCCGTGGATTCGCCAGATGCGCCGCCTGCATGCGCTGCATCATCGCCGTGAGCTGATGCATTCGTGCAACTTCGGCATCGTCCATCCGCTGATGGACTGGCTGCACGGCACCCTGCACTGGGAGCCTGAGGCTATCCATCAGCAGAACCGCCAGCAGCACCGCATTCGCATCGCCCGGCCTGCTGCGTGCGTGCTGGAATACGCCGCGGCGCCGAGTCACTGGCCGCAGTGGCACCCGTCGTCACTGCACATCTATGGGCGCGAAGGGGCCTTGCTCGCGGGTGAGCGCTTCGAGGAAGACATTCATGCCGGCGGCCGCGCCGGGCATCTGCGCTGGGACGTGCTCGACTATCAGCCGGCCCAGCGCTGGCAGGCCAGTGCGCAGGGCGACCATGGACTGCACCTGCTGCTGAGCTACGAGTGCGTGGCGGTCGAGGGAGGCTGCGAGTTCGTGCGCACCCTCGAATACGGTTTCGCCGGCTGGCCGATGCGCCTGGCCAATGGCCTGTTCATGCGCCGCCGCATCGAGCGCGAGTCGCAGGCGTCGATGCAGGCGTTACACGATGTCCTTGCGCGAACCTAGCGCCTGCTCGCCGCGCTCGCGTACCCAGAACAGCGTGGCGCCGGCCACCGCGGCCGGCATCATCAGGATGTTCAGCCCCGGCACCAGCAGCGCGGCGTAGGTGATGCCGCCGAAGCTCAGGCTTTGCCAGCGTTTCTCGCGCAGCCAGGCGAGCATGTCCTGCCAGCTCATCTTGTTGTTGTCCGCCGGGTAGTCGATGTACTGCACGGCCATCATCCACACGCCGAACAGCAGCCACAGCGGCGCGGCGACCAGATTGACCACCGGGATGAAGCTGAGGATCAGCAGGCCGATGGCGCGCGGCAGGAAATACGCCAGCTTGCGCATTTCGCGACCCATGGTACGCGGCACCATGGCTGCCAGTTCGGCCCAGCTGAATGGCGGGAAATGATCTTCACCGCGCGCTACCACTTCGACCTTCTCCGCGAGAAAACCGTTGAACGGCGCGGCGATGATGTTGGCCAGCATGGTGAAGGTGAAGAACACCATCAGCAGCACCAGCACCACGAACAGTGGCCAGAGGATGTACTGCAGGAAGCTCAGCCAGTTCGGCAGGGAAGGCATGAAGGTATCGACCCAGCCGCTGAACTGCTGCACGGCAAAGCTGATCATGCTGACGAACAGGATCAGATTGATCGCCAGCGGCAGCAATACGAACAGGCGCAGGCCAGGGCTGAGTACCAGCCTCAGGCCTTCTCGCAGGTATTGCGGGCCGGACAGGACGGGAGCGGCGGGCATGGCGGTCTCCTGAGTGGTTGATGCGCGCGACCATACCGACTTTGCCTGCGCGGTGAAAGTTCAGCCATGGGGCAAGGTTCAACCATACGACCATAGGCGGACTCTATTCGCGGAATTGGCAATGGATATTTCCGCTTCGCCAGCCGCCTCGATAGCCTTGCGCCCAGTTTCCCTTTTGCGGGGCTCTCATCCTTCCAAGCCTTCCCCTAGTGCTTCGAGAGTCCCTTTTTATTCTGGCCTGCCGGCCCTATGGGCCTGCAAGGAGTTAGCGATGTCTGCCGTTCGTCATGCCCGCGTCATCATTCTGGGTTCCGGCCCTGCCGGTTACAGCGCTGCCGTCTATGCTGCACGCGCCAACCTGAAACCGCTGCTGATCACCGGTATCCAGGCCGGTGGCCAGCTGACCACCACCACCGAGGTGGACAACTGGCCGGGTGACCCGCATGGCCTGACTGGCCCGGCGCTGATGCAGCGCATGCAGGAGCACGCCGAGCGCTTCGAGACCGAGATCGTTTTCGACCATATCAACGCCGTGGATCTGGCCGGCAAGCCATTCACCCTGGTCGGCGACAGCGGTACCTACAGCTGCGACGCACTGATCATCGCGACCGGTGCCAGTGCGCGTTACCTGGGGTTACCCAGTGAAGAGGCGTTCATGGGCCGTGGCGTTTCGGCGTGCGCGACCTGTGACGGCTTCTTCTATCGCGGTCGCGAGGTCGCGGTGGTCGGTGGCGGTAATACGGCCGTGGAAGAGGCGCTGTACCTGGCCAATATCGCCAGCAAGGTCACGCTGGTCCATCGCCGCGAGACCTTCCGTGCCGAGAAAATCCTGCAGGACAAGCTGCACGCGCGCATTGCCGAGGGCAAGATCGAGCTGCAACTCAATGCGGAGGTCGACGAGGTGCTGGGCGATGCCAGCGGTGTCACCGGCGTACGCCTCAAGCAATACGGCGGTGCCTATCGCGAGCTGAAGGTGGATGGCCTGTTCGTTGCCATCGGTCACACGCCCAATACCAGCCTCTTCGAAGGCCAACTGGCGCTGAAGGACGGTTACCTGGTAGTCAATGGCGGGCGCGAGGGCAATGCCATCGCGACCAGCATTCCTGGCGTGTTCGCCGCCGGTGACGTGGCCGATTCGGTCTATCGCCAGGCGATCACCTCGGCCGGTGCCGGCTGCATGGCCGCGCTGGATGTTGAGCGCTATCTCGACGGGCTGTGACCGCTTTGTAGGAGCCGGCTTGCCGGCGATGCCTGGCAACGGCTGATTGCCCGCAAGCGGGCTCCTGCGGGCCTGGTGTCTGCCCGCTCAATCCGGCCAGTGCCAGGGCGGCTCGTCGAGCATGCCCTGGCCGCGGATGCAGGTCTGACCGAGCTGTTTGTCCAGCTCCAGGGTGTTGCAGTCGGGGCTTTCCTTGAGCGTGGCGATCAGGCGGCTGGCGTGAGAGACGACCCACACCTGCGTTTGCTTCGACGCGGCGATGATCAGCCGGCCAAGTGCAGGCAACAGATCCGGGTGCAGGCTGGTTTCCGGTTCGTTGAGCACCATCAGTGAAGGCGGCCGTGGCGTGAGCAGGGCGGCCACCAGCAGCAGGTAGCGCAACGTGCCGTCGGACAGTTCTGCGGCGCTCAAGGGGCGCAGCAAACCTTCCTGGCGCAGTTCCACGGCGAAGCGACCGCCGGCCTGAAAATCGATATGCAGGCGGCTGCCGGGGAAAGCGTCGTCGATGGCGGCGTCCAGCGCCGCGCGGTCGCCGATCTCGCGGATGGTCTGCAGGGCGGCGGCCAGGTCGCGGCCATCGTGGCGCAGCACCGGTGTGCGCGTGCCCAGTTGCGGCTGGCGCGCCGGCGCCTCGGCATCACTGCGAAAGTGATCGTAGAAGCGCCAGCGGCGGATGGTTTCGCGCAGCTGGAAGACTTCCGGGCAATTCGGGTCGTTGCCGATCTGGTCGAACAGGCTGTCGTAGTTCGGCACGTGCTGGGCCAATACCTGCCAACTGCGGCCTTCGCGCATGCGCACCATGGGCCCGGTGCGATCCACCAGCAGCGAAGCGGGGCGATAGCTGGCGCCGGCCCAGATGCATTCACGCTTGATCTCAGGGTCGAGGGCGAAGGCCGAACTGCTTGGCTCGGGTAGACCCAGGGCGATGGCATAGCCGAAATCCTCGCCGGCAAACCCCAGACGTAGACGCATCACGTTCTGCCGTGGGCCGCCCTGTACGGGCACTTCGCCGCTGCGCATGCGCCGGGAAATCTTCTCCGGCCCGGCCCAGAAACTCGACTCCAGCCCACCTTCGCGCGCCAGCGCGTTGACCACGCCACCTTGTGCGGTTTCCGCCAGCAGGCGCAGGGCGCGGTAGAGGTTGGACTTGCCGCTGCCGTTGGCGCCAGTGATCAGGTTGAGCCGGCCCAGCGGCAGGATCAGGCTGTTGATCGAGCGGTAGTTGGCGACGGCGAGGGTATGCAGCATGCAGATGGTTTCCTGGCGGAATCAGCGGCCATAACGTGGCGAAAACGCCAGCCAGGCCAGCACCGGGTAGCAGAGGTAGTGCAGGCTGAACAGAAACAGGCCCATGGGGCTGGGCGTGTCCTGCAGGTACATCATGCCCAGTAGGCCGAGATAGAGAAGCCCAAGCACGCCGCCATAGAGCAGGGTGAAACGCCAGCGCTCGGCGTTGCTCGGTGCGCGCCCGGTTCGCCAGTGAAACACCAGTGCCAGACCGGCGGCGATGGCGGCGGCGATCAGCAGGGTGGTGAACACGCCGCCGAGGCGCACGAAGGTGCGCAGCAGCAGGTTCAGCAGCACGGCGGCGATCACTCCCGCAACGGCGTAGTAGCGCACGGGCAGGCCCTGGCTCACAGCTGCTGCGCCAGGCCGAAACGTTTGCGCAGAACCCGTTCCAGCAGCGCCTTGGGCAGCAGCGTGGCGAGCAGCGGCAGGGCGCGACTGCCGTTGCCCAGGCGCAGCAGGCGCGGGCGTGTGTCGCGCTGCACCGCGGCCAGCAGTTGCGTGGCAAAGTCGTTGGCCGGGGTCGGGTTGTCCTGCGAGGCCTTGGCGCGGGCGCGGATGCCGTCGCGTAGCGGCCACCAGGGCGAATCCTCGCGGATCAGCGCCTCGGCCTGCTGGCTGGCATTGGCGCCGAAACTGGAGGCGATGGCGCCTGGCTGCACTTCCATCACCTCGATGGAGAAGGGCGCCAGCTCCATGCGCAGGGCGTCGCTCAAGGCATGCACCGCTGCCTTGGAGGCGCAGTAGGCGCCAGCGAAGGGCGTTACCAGCACCGACGACACGCTGCCGATATTGACCACCAGGCCCCGGCTACGACGCAGCAGCGGGAAGAAGGCGCGGGTCACGCCGACGATGGAGAACACGTTGGTTTCGAACTGTCGCTGCATGGCTTCGACCCCGCCGTCGAGCAGCGGGCCCATGGCGCCATAGCCGGCGTTGTTGATCAGCACATCGAGGCCGCCGATTTCCTCGCTCAGGCGTGTGCTCAGCTGCTGCAGCGCTTCGCCATCGTTGACGTCGAGTTGCACTGCATGGAACCCCGCCTGCTCGAGCGCTGCAAGGTCACTGTCCTTGCGCGCCGTGGCCCACACCGCGTAGCCAGCCGCCTTGAAGGCGTCGGCCAGGGCGCGGCCGATGCCGCTGGAGCAACCAGTGATGAGAACGCTGGGTTGAGGCATGCGCGGGACTCCCTGAGACGCGAATGGGGCTGCAGCTTAGCAGGCTTGGCTTGAGGTGATGGCGGACTGTTCGCCTAGGCTCCTGAGTCCGCCCTACGGGGCTGGCAACGGATGTCGAGCTGTAGGAGCGAGCTCTGCTCGCGAACGCGTATGACGCCGCAAGCTTCGCGAGCAGAGCTCGCTCCTACAGGTTATCGAATGAATTTGCCTTGCAGGCGCTCGGCGCGAAACTCCAGCGTAGCCGGGCGATAGCCGCTGCGCAGGTCGGGCAGGGGCATGCAGCCACTCCAGCTGGCGTCCGGCAGCAGCTCGCCGGGGCCGCTGTAGCGTGGCGACTCATACAGGCGCTGGGCCAGGTTGGTGGCGTTGCCTGGGCGGTAGGCGGCGACTTCCCAGCGCAGCTCCAGCAGGGCGGCATCGCTGCCGTTCTTCAGGTCGATGGCCAGCGGTCGATCAGCAGGGCAGCGCTGCGGGTCGTAGCTCAGGCGCAGCTCGAGATGGGCCAGGTAGCGCTCGTCCTGGCTTTCCTGCCAGAGTACCCAGGTCGCCACCAGGCCGAGGCCGACCAGCGCGGCCATGGACACCGGTAGGGCCTTGGTTGGATAGCGAATCAGCAAGATCAGCCAGGTGATGACGAGTACGACACCGAACAGCATGAGGGCAGCCTTTTTGCGAAGTCTGCGTTCATCCTACACAAGGTGCTTTGTCAGGGTAACCGCGTGGGCTGTCGCAGGGTGTGACAGCTTTGGAGGTGGGCATGAGCAGTGGGAGGGGCTTTAGCCGCGAGCGTCATCGCGGATAAAGTCCCTCCCACGGTTCATTCAGTGTGCGGCGCCGACGGCTACTGCATCGCTGCGACCGTATACATCTTCCAGGCGCTCGATATCGTCCTCACCGAGGTAGGTGCCGGACTGCACCTCGATGATCTCCAGCGGGATCTTGCCCGGGTTGGAGAGGCGGTGTACCGAGGTCATCGGGATGTAGGTGGACTGGTTCTCGGTGAGCAGGAACTCTTTATCGTCGCAGGTCACCTTGGCGGTACCGGACACCACGATCCAGTGCTCGGCACGGTGGTGGTGCATCTGCAGCGACAGCTGCGCGCCCGGTTTGACGGTAATGTGCTTGACCTGGAAGCGGCCGCCCATGTCCACCGAGTCGTACGAGCCCCAAGGGCGGTAGACCTCGCAGTGGTTCTGGGTCTCGCAGCGACCCTGCTCGTCGAGCTTGCCAACCAGTTTCTTGACATCCTGCACGCGGTCCTTGTGCGCCACCATCATGGCGTCCTTGGTTTCCACCACGACTATGTCGTCCAGGCCGAGCACCGAGACCAGCTTGCCATTGCCGTGGATCAGGCAGTTGCGACTGTCCTCGATCACCACGTCGCCCTTGGTCACGTTGCCGGCTTCGTCCTTGTCGTGTACTTCCCAGATCGACGACCAGCTGCCGACATCGTTCCAGCCAGCGGCCAGCGGCACCACGCAGGCGCGGCTGGTCTTCTCCATCACCGCGTAGTCGATGGAGTTGTCCGGGCAGCAGGCGAAGGTAGCCGGGTCGATGGCGATCTGCGTGCCGTCGCGCTGGCTGCGTTCCAGCGCCAGCAGACAGGTGTCGTAGATGTCCACGTCGTGGTGCTTGAGCTCCTCGAGGAAGCGGCTGGCGCGGAACAGGAACATGCCGCTGTTCCAGTAGTAATCGCCGCTCTTCACGTACTCGGTGGCGCGCTGGGCGTCGGGTTTCTCGACGAAGCTGGCGACACGCGCCACGCCGTCGGGCAGGGTGCCGTCGGCCTGGCCGCGGATGTAGCCGTAACCGGTTTCCGGACGGTCGGCCGGCACGCCGAACAGCACCATCTCGCCTTTCTCGGCGGCCACTGTGGCCAGCGCTAAGGCCTGGCGGAAGGCTTGCTGATCGTCCAGCACATGGTCGGCCGGCAGCACCAGCATCAGCTCGTCACGGCCTTCGGCGATCAGTTGCAGGGCCGCCATGGCCACAGCCGGTGCCGTGTTGCGGCCGAAGGGTTCGAGCAGGAGCATTTGTGCCTGCAGGTCGATCTGCTCCAGCTGCTCGAGCACGATGAAACGGTGCTCCTGATTGGCCACCAGCACGGGTGGCTGCATGCCCTCGATGGAAAGGCGCTGCAGGGTCTGCTGGAACAGCGTCTGCTCACCGGTCAGGGCGAGGAACTGCTTGGGATACAGCTTGCGCGAAAGAGGCCAGAGTCGCGAGCCGCTGCCACCGGAAAGGATGATGGGGGTCATGGTTGTGTCTCTCCTGAGCGATTGATCAAGTGGTTTGCCCGTGTCGTGTCGGTGCGACGTGTACCCGCCGTTTTCCTTGTTCTAAAAAAACTCGCTGCCTTGAGAAAATTCTGAAAAAGCTATTTATCGTCACTCCCGCGAAGGCGGGAGCCCAGGGACTACGCAGGTTCTGGATGATTCCCCTTCGGGCCAGCGCAAGCGCTGTTCAGCGATGAAGCCGCTGTCCCGCCTGCGCGGGAATGACGGCTATTTCAGAGTCTCCTCAACCGTCGATGGGGCGCTTGACCCATACCGGCGACAACTTGCCCTGACCGCCAGTGACGAACAGGCTGACGACTTCGCCGCGCCCGAGGGTGACCGGTTTCAGGTCGGCGACCTTGCGCTCGCCGTCGAACAGCGCCAGGCCAACCTTCACCGGGTTGATCTCGCGGTCACCACGGCCATCGGGTTTGACGTCGGCGACCACGGCGGTCTTGCCGTCGGCAGTCTTCAGGCTGAGGGTGCTGTCAGTCAGGTTCTGGACACGCAGCAGCGCTTTCTGGCGGCTGGTGAAGGGCGGCTCCTCGACCAGGCGCGGCTCGGCGCCGGTCTGGCTGACCAGGGTGTAGTAACGCGCGGCCTGCAGATCCACCGCCATCTGCGCGTTACCGACCTGGGCCTGATAGCTGCCGGCCGGAAGGAACTTGAAGTCGCTGGAGCCCAGCGGCGATATCTGCTTGAGCTGGGTCTGGCCGACGCTGACATCGAGTTCGGCGCTGCTGGCGTTGTAGGCGCGGACGAAGGCCGAGCCCTTGGGCGCTTTGGGTCCATAGAGAGCGCCGTCATCGGCCTGTGCCTGGCACATGCCGAGGCCCAGGGCGAGGGCGCAGGCGCCCAGGGTGAAGCGGCGTAGGGTGGTTTGAGTTGTCATCGGATAGTCCTCCTTGGGGGATGAATCAGTGACTGGCAGCAGCCAGCCCCTGGCGCTCGCCGCCGTCTTTGAGTGCGGCGAGCCATTGCGGGTCGAAATCGGTGAAATCGCTGGCCATCGGCAAATAACGCTCGGGGAATTCCCAGATCACCAGCTGTGGCGGGTGGTCCTCGAGCTCGTCGCTTTGCAGGTACTTGAGCATCGGGACCAGCGGGCCGCCGCCTTCCTCGGCGTGGTTGGCCAGATCGCGCTGCAGGTGCTCACGCAGGGCGCCTGCGAAGTTCCAGGCCGGGTTGGCGCTGTAGCTGGTGCCGACCAGCGTCACCGGCAGGTCGCTGTCGCCGAACAGGTCGTCGCTACTGCTTTCGGCGGCTTGAGTCTCTCGCTGCTGCAGACGGTCGGCCTGCGGCATCAGGTTTTCGAACAGCGGTGCCAGCGGCAGAAAGCGAGTCAGGTCGCTTTCGTGCTTGCGGGTTTCCACGGTTTCGGTGACGAACTGTTGTGGCTCGCCACGCAGTTGCATGGCGCTGTGCACCACGTCACTCAGCGCCTTGGCAGTGACGTCGGCGCCTTCCGGGGTCCAGTGGGTGTCGGTACGCAGGAACACCGGGGCGTCGGCTTTGGCTGCCTGCAGCGGTGCGAGCAGATCCGGCGCGGCGATCCCGGCGTTGCGCACCGCGCGGTGAAAACGCGGGTACAGGCTGCGCTGCAGAGCGCTGGGGCGATGGCTACCGGTGTGCTCCGGGTACAGACGCGTCTTGGCCGGGACGATGGCCAGAATCAGTTGGATATCGCGCTCCTCGAGCTGACGCTGTACACCACGGATCAGCGCCAGGTTGTCGCGCAGCTGACGCTGACCGTCGACCACCGGATCGAACTCTTCGTCCGAATACAGCCAGCCGTCTTCGCCGATCACCAGGCCACTGCGGCCCTCGCCGAATGCCAGGTATTCCACGGCGGCCCAGAGGTTGATGCCGGCCTGCTTGAGCGGGAAGTTCTCGTCGTAGTGACGCTCGAAGCTCTTGGCCAGGCCGCCGTCGAGCACACTCGGTTGCGCTGGCATGTGGTAGTCGGCGAGCTTGGTCAGGGCGAGCAGGCTGGCCGGCAACAGCAGCAGGGCGAACAGCGCGACATACAGGGTCTTGATCGGGCGATTCATGGTCGGCCTCCGCTCAGAACTGGAAGTACAGGAAGGGGGAGTAGCTCTGCGCCGAGAGCTTGAGCAGCGAGACGCAGAACAACAGCAGCAGGGCGCCGCGCATGGCCACCAGGCGCAGGTCGACGGCCTGCAGGGCGATGCCGGCGCTGGCCAGGGTCAGGCCCGGCTCATGGTTGCGGCTGGCGAGGAACTGGCGGGCGCCGTTGACGGCGATCACTACCCAGGCCAGCACCAGCGTGACCATCTGCAGCCCGGTGATGCGCGCCAGGGTCAGCTCGCTCAACTGCCAGTCAGCAAAGCTGAACAGCGCGGCATACATGCGCCCGGCCACTTCCAGATTCTCGGCGCGGAAGATCACCCAGCCGAGCATCACCAGCAGCAGGGTGAAGGCCCATTTCAGAGGGTTGAACACAATCGGTGCGGCTTTCACGCCGAGGGCGCGTTCGATGGCCAGCCACATGCCGTGCCAGGCGCCCCAGATCAGGAAGGTCCAGTTGGCGCCGTGCCAGAAGCCGCCCAGCAGCATGGTCAGGAACAGGTTGCGGTAGGTGTTGAACGTGCCGTGACGGTTGCCGCCCAGCGGTACGTACAGGTAGTCACGCAGCCAGGTGGACAGGCTGATGTGCCAGCGCCGCCAGAACTCGGTGATCGACTGGCTGATATAGGGCTGGTTGAAGTTCTCCATGAAGCGGAAACCCATCATCAGGCCCAGGCCGATGGCCATGTCGCTATAGCCGGAGAAGTCGAAGTAGAGCTGCGCTGTGTAGGCGATCATGCCCAGCCAGGCATCGCCGGTGCTGGGATTTTCCAGGGCGAAGCAGTGGTCCACCAGCGGTGCCAGGCTGTCGGCGATGAATACCTTCTTGACGAAGCCCTGCATGAAGCGCGTGGCGCCTTCACTGAACTTGTCGAGGCTGTGGGTACGGTCGGTGAACTGGTCGGCCAGGTCCTTGTAGCGCAGCACGGGGCCGGCGATCAGTTGCGGGAACAGGGCAATGAAGGCCGCGAAGTTGATCAGGTTGCGCGTAGGCTCGGTATCGCGGCGGTACACGTCGATCAGGTAGCTGATCGACTGGAAGATGTAGAAGGAGATACCGATCGGCAGGATCACCGCAGTGAGGACGAAGGGTTCCATCCCCATCGATTCGAGCACGGCGTTGATGTTGGCCACACCGAAGTTGGCGTACTTGAAGTAGCCCAGGGTGGCCAGGTTGCCGACCACACCCGCGACCACCCAGCGCCGCGCCGCCTGTGTGCCGGCGTGCGCCTGAATGCGCAGGCCGAAGACGTAGTTCCACAGCGTCACGGCCGCGAACAGCAGAAGGAAATCCACCCGCCACCAGGCATAGAAGGCGTAGCTGCCAATCAGGATCAGCAGGTTGCGCCCGCGATTCGGGCACAGGTAGTACAGGCCGAGAAAGATCGGCAGAAACAGGAACAAAAAGACGTTGGATGAAAAGACCATCCGTGCTTCTCCGTGAACAGCCGGGGCAGCGCCCCCCTTTCCCCCCGCGAGCGGAGGGTTTGTGTTTGCCCTGCTTACTGGGCGCAGGGAGTGGTTCTTGCCCTCTCCCCAACCCTCTCCCATGAATGGGAGAGGGAGCTTGAACGGTGTGTAGCTTTCTCCCCTCGCCCGCTTGCGGGAGAGGGGCCGGGGGAGAGGGTTAGCCGCCCCCGCCGAATACCTGGGTCACCTCGCCACCGAGGCGGAAACTGTTGAACGGCCCCATCTCCTGGTTCAGTTCGCGGGTCTCTTCACTGCAGGCGTAGAGGCTGCAGTAGGGCGCCAGCCAGGCGTACTTGAAGTCCTTGCGCAGCTCGCTCATGTCCTGTTTGGAACCGGTGCGCTGGGCGAACGCAGCCGGGTCGCGCGCACCTTGCAGTACGCGTTCGGCCAGGCGCTGCAGGGCGCCATGGTTCTCGCCGCGCAGGTCGACTTCATTGGCCTTGGCGAACGCGGCGATCATCGCCAGCGGCGGCAGGGCGTAGTTGTGGTAGGCCAGGGCGCGTTGGCTACGGCGCATCTCGTTGGCCAGGTAGCCTTCGTCATCGACCTGATTGGCGGCGATGCGGAACTGACTGACGGACCAGTCGAACAGGTCGCGGCGATCATCGATGACCGCCACCGCCATCACCGACCAGGCGGCCCAGTAGCTGTGGTTGTTGATCTTGCGCAGCGGCAGGTCGCTCCACTCGCGTACCGTGTGTTCGGCCAGGCGGGTGAACCAGGCCTCGATGCGTGCGCTCTGCTGCGGGTAGGCGGCCAGTGGCTGCGACTCGGAAAACTTCAGGCGCAGCCAGGCGCCGGCCAGGCTGCCGAGCGCCCATTTGCGCATCGACTTGCCGGTGTGGTTGAACTGCTCGGACTCCAGCGCATCGGCACTGGCCCACTGGTCGAGCCATTCGATGGCGCATTCCAGGCGCTCCGGCTGACCGGTGCGCATGTAGCTGGTGATCATCCGTCCGCCGTCCTTCTCCAGGCGGACGATGCCCTCGGTCTGCTTGCGGAAGTTCTTCTCCGCCTGGCGGTTGAGCGTGGCGCGCGCCTTGTCGGAGCCCTCGTACTTGCTGGTGAACTGCAGCTCTCCGGTATACGGCTGCGGCACCGCCGGGCAGGCGGGCGCCTTGCCGTCGCGCTGGCCGACGGCCGCGTAGTAGCCCGCTGGCGGTTGCAGTGCGGCGAAGGCTGGGCCGCTGAGCAGCACGGCCATCAGGGTCAAGGGAGCGAGTCGTATAGGCATGGTGGCCTCCTCAATCGTGCCGCGCGACTTGCTGGCTGGCGCCGCTCGGGCGTTGGCACAGGCTGGCCTGGACTTTCAGGTCGTCGGCGCTGTCTTCGGGCTTCTGGATTTCCAGGGCGAAGAAGTTCTGCTCACCCCAGCCCGGCTCGTCGCGCAACTCGACGGTGAAACGCCCGTCGGTATCGACGGTGTTGGGTTTCTCCAGCTTGAGCTGTTCGCGGCGGCCGTTGAGGTACCAGATGGTGGCGTCGACGCGCTTGACCGCAGGGTCGCTGAAGCGCAGGTCGAGTTGGTGGCGATTGCCGGCCAGGGTCAGCAGCTTGTTCTCGCCATTGACGAGGATTTCGTTGCTGCCCGGGTGCAGGCGCTTCTCGCTGGCGAGCACCTCGGTCTGGCCGCTGCAGCCGTTGTTCAGGCTGGCCATCAGCTGGCGGTGGATGCGGTCGGAAGCCAGGTCGTAGAGCGGCGAGAACTCCCAGATGAGGACATGCGGTGGGTCGTTCTGGAAGGCATCGCTGGCCAGGTACTCGAGCATCGCGCCTTCCAGGCCGCCGCCTGGGAAGGCAGCGTTGAGCACGTCGGTGCCCAGGTACTCTTCGAGAAAGCCGCCGAAGTTGTAGTTCTTGCCGCTGTGGCTGGTGCCGACCAGGGTGATCTTCGGGCTGCTCTCGTCGCCGAACAGCGCGTCGCCATCGCTGGCGTCTTTCGGTTCAGTGATGAACTGATCGACGTATTGCACCGCGTAGCCGGTGCCGCACAGCTGGCTGGCGACGTTCTGCATGGTGCCGGTCTTGCCCATCAGGCCGATGCGTTCAGTGACGAATTCCTTCTGCGGAATATCTTCGAAACCGGGGATGCGCTTGACCGTCTCGGCCACCAGGCGTGCGGTGCGCTCGGCACCGTAGGGCGTCCAGTGCTGGTCGCGGCGGAAATAGAACTCCTTGTCGCTGCTTTCGTCGGTCAGCGGGGTCAGGTCCGGGACCCAGATACCCAGTTGCTCGAAGCGGCTCAGCGCCTGGCGGTAGTTGCGCAGCGCCTTGTCGTAGTCGAAGCGCTGGTAGTCGGCGGGCGACAGCTTGTTGCGATTGACCAGGCCGCGGGTCGGTTGGTAGACCACCACCAGCTCCACGCCGCGCTGCTTGAGGCCGTCACGCAGCTCCTTGAGGCGCTGGTAGCCGACTTCACTGGTGCCGAACTCGGTGCGCAGGTCTTCGACGCTGCGAAACAGCCAGCCTTCCTCGGCATCGAGCAGGGTGACGAAGTTCTTCATGTAGTTGGTGGTGTAGCGGCTGGCGTCGTGCGCAGCCGGGCACAGCGAGCAGCAGTCTTCGACCTGATACTGCGGCGCCTGGCGCTCTTGCGCCTGCAGGGCGGTGCTGGCCAGGGCACAGGCCACGGCCAGGGAAAGGGACTTGAAGGGTGATGGGATCATCGTTGGCCTCATCAATTGGTCAGTTTCTCGGGCTCGATCGGATCGATCAGCACGGGTAGGCGCTGGCGCACCATGAGGTCGAGGATTTCGTCCTGTTTTTCGCCGAGGATGCCGGCGAGCTGGATGCCGCTGCTCTTGCGCGGGGCAAGCATCTTCACGCGGTACAGCTCGACCGACAGCGGCGAGTCGATGTTGATCGGGCTGGAGCCGTTACCGGCCAAAGTGCCGCCGACGATGATCATCGAGATCTTGGTATCGAACGGGTCGAGGTCCAGGTCGCGGTCGGTGTCGGACAGGTCCTTGATGTGGCCGTACACGCCGGTCAGCTGGTTCATCGCCGAGAGGTTGTCGTACAGACGAATGTTCTCGCTGTTGCGGATGCGGATGCCATGGCGCTGGTTGCGCAGCACCTGGTTGCCCCACAGCAGGTTGTCGCCGCTTTCGTACAGGGTGATGCCGTCGGCATGGTTGCCGTGCACGCGGTTGTAAGCGATCAGGTTGTGCTCGCTGTTACGGTCGATAACGATGCCGGAGAGCTTGTTGTCGTAGCTTTCATTGTTGATGATCCAGCTGTCGTTGACCTCGCGCGAGATGATGATGCCGTGCTTCTTCTTGGTACCGAACACGGTGTTCTCGGCGATGATCAGGCCGTGCGAGCGGTCATGCGGGTCAATGCCGTAGACGATGTTGTCGCGGTAGGTGTTGCCCTTGATCACCACGTTCTGCGCTTCGTAGCAGTAGAAGCCGTACCAGTGGTCGACGAACTCGGAATCGATCAGCCAGCCGGTCGGCTCTTCACGTTGCAGGCGCTCGTGCATGCTCGGTGTGTACTGGGTGATCGACACGCCGTAGGACTTGGAATTGTCGTAGCCCAGGCTGGTCAGCACGCTGCTGGCGATATACAGCTCGCTGCCGCCCCAGGACACCAGAAACGGGCGGAACTCCTTGCCGTTGTCGCGCATGGTCGCCGGGCCGTTGTCGGCCTCGCGCCAGGCGGTGACGCGGGTGTCGGTGAGGAACATCTGGCCATCGTTGACCAGGAACGAACCGCGCTCCTGCGACAGGCGCAGCTCTCGGGTTTCCTTGCCCACATGCAGCGTCGCGCCCTCGGCGACGACGATGGGCAGGCGGGCGATGTACACGCCCGGCTCCTGCTCGGCGAACTGGCTGTCAGGCAGCGCCTTGGCCAGATCCTGAGCGGTGACCAGACCACCTTCGATGAAGATCGCCTGGGGCATGCCCTGCTGGCGCTTGATCCACTCGCGCAGGCGCTCGTTGCCACCGGTGAAATCCTTCAGCGCGTCCTGGCGCAGCATGCGCCGCACCACCACCTGACCGCGTTGTTCACGCGGGATCTTGGCCAGCACGGCCTCCTTGGTGTAGCCGGACAGGTCCGGCAGTTTGGGCGCTTCCATATGCAGTTCGTCCGCCGGGGCGCTGCGCACGCGGTAGTCGAACTGGTGCTGCGTCGGGTTGGCCTGGGCCAGGGGCGCGGTGAGGCACAGCGCGCCGAGCAGCAGGGGTAGGGCTAAGCCGTTGGGTTGCATGATTCGATCCCTCAGAAGCGCCAGATGAAGTCGACGAAGGCGCGGTGCATTACCGAATCGGTACCGCTGCCGTAGGCGTCGCCCGGCAGGAACACGCCGGCGCGCAGGCGTACCAGGGCCGAGCGATCATCCAGTTGTTCGGCGACGGTGGCCGGCAGCAGGCCCTGCTTGAAGTAGCGGGTCAGCACCAGGTCGACTTCCTGGCCGATGTCTTTCTCGCCCGCTACCAGCGGTGCGGTGATGCCGCTGTCGCCGACGTCCTGGTCGCCATCGACACGCCAGAAACGGTGATAGACGACGCTGGCGTCGTAGTCCTCGCCTAGCTGCCAGGAGCTGAACGCACTGGCCACCTGCAGGTTCGACAGTTCGCCGCGGAAGGCCTCGCCGTAACGGTGCAGGCGCGATTCGACGCCGGTGAAGTTGGCGCGGTTGCTGTGCAGGCCGGTCTGCATGAACTGGCGCGACTTGCCTTCATCGCCACCGCCGCTACCACGGGCATAGGCGGCGCCGATCTTCCAGTTGTCGTCGAGGCTGTAGCGCAGGCCCAGGTCCATCGCCCAGGCGTCGACATCCTGGCTGCGCGAGCCGGTGGCGATACGGTCATTGCCGACCACTTCCTGCTGCAGCTGATCGGTATCGCCTTGCAGCCAGGTCAGCTGCGCCCAGTAGTTGAGACGATTGCGCGAATTGCGCTCGAAGAAGCCGCCGTCGGCATGCAGGCCGAACCAGGTGAGGTCGCCGGTGTAGCGTTTGCTCAGTTCGTCGACACGCTCGCCAGGATTGGCCAGGCGGCCGTCGTCGCGGCTGTGGTGCAGCTTGGCGCCGATGCGGTGGCCGGGCGTCCACTGGTAGTCGAGGCCGGCGAAGAAGTGCTGGCGATCTTCGTCTTCGGGTGCCAGGTCATCGAGGTCGGTGCGGTAATCGGAGAAGCGCTCGGCAACGCCGACCGTGGCTTGCAGCAGGGTGGTATCGAAGCGCCAATTGACGGCTTCGATATTGGTGTCCCACCAGGTACCTTCGTTGCTGCGCAGACGCTGACGGCCGACGCGCAGGTGTTCACCCGGGTAGGCGGTGAGGCCGGCGTAATCGACCCAGAATTCGCGCATGGCCAGGTAGCTCTTGTCCGGCTGGCGTGCGTCGCTGCGTTGTTCGCTGCCTTCGCCGTCATCCTGCAGCGGGTCGGTTTCGATGGTGTCGGTGGCGGTAACCGCCTGGCCCATGGCGAAGGCGCTCCAGTCGCCACGCTCGCCGTAGACCCAGGGGCGCAGATCAAGACCGATACCGTTGACGTCACCACCCGAGCGGGTGCCGAGGTCGCGGTCGTCTTCCGATTGCGCGGTGATCTTCACATCCAGGCCGAAATTCTTCGGCGCATCCGCCGCCCAGGCAGCGCTCGCGGCCAGCAGACTGGCGCTCAGACCCAGCTGGCTGACGATTTTGTTCAACTGCATGCGTGCATCCTTGTTCATGGCTGGCTGACCTGCAGGGCGGCCTGCTGCTGCAGGACGATGCCGCGGGCATCACGCTCCTCGCGCAGCAGGCGTTGGCCCTCGGCCAGTTGTGCCGGGGTCAGGCTCTGCGCCACTGCATGGGCCAGCTCGAAGGTCGGCGGCGTGTTGCGCGGCAGGGCCAGTTGGCTGAATACGTAGGCGTTGACCGGGTTGGGCTTGACCCCGCGACCCTGGCTGAACATCTGCGCCAGGGCGAAGTCGGCGCTGAGCTGGCCGGCGCGCGCAGCGCTGAGCAGGTGGTCGAGCGCCTGCTGGGCGTAGACCTCGCCGAGGTAGCCACGCAGGTAGATCTGCCCCAGGTAGTAACTGGCGCTGGGCTCGCTGGGCGCTGCCTTGCGCAGGTGCTCTTCGGCCTTCTTCGGCTGCTGCGGGAGCAGCTTGCCTTCGTAGTACAGGCGGCCGAGCAGCAGTTCGGCACGTGGCAGGGCGGCCTCGCGGCCCTTCTCCAGGTAGCCGAGCAGGGTGTCGATGTCGCCCTGGCCCGGATAGTCGTAGAGCAGGCGCGCCAGGCTGACCCAGGCGGCCGGGTAGTTCGGCGCGATGGCCTCGAGCAGGTCCTGCGCCTGCTGCGGTTGCGGCTGGCCCAGCTCGGGGTCGCTGAGGACTTGAGCCACGGACTCGACCTGGTTGGGCGAAACATTGCCGACGCGGTAGCCCGCCAGCAGCTGGTCGATCAGCGTCTGGCGGTCGTCTTCGCGGTTCTGCTTCTGGTACACGGTGGCCAGTTCGGCGTAGCACGCGTCGTTGCTGGCCAGACGTGCCTGGCAGATGCGCTCGATCTCGCCCAGGTGCTGGTCGTAGGTGCCATCGGTGCGATACAGAAGAATCTGCGCCAGCTCTGCCTGCGGCAGGCCCTGCTGGCGCCAGTCTTGGATACGTTGCGCGAGGTTCATGGCGGGAAAGTCCTGTGGGTAGAACAGGTAGAGTTCGGTCAGCGGCAGCAGCGCACTGGGCTCGCGGGCCTGGGCTGCGCTTTCCAGCAGTTCGGCGGCCTCGCGGCGCTCGGCCTGGGTGCTGCCGGGCTTGCGCGCCAGCAGCTTGCCGAGGCGCGCCTTGGCCCGTGGCGAACCGTCCAGGGCCTGGCGGTAGATGCGCTCGGCCTCATCCAGATCCTGGGTCTGGCCGCCCGCTGCGTAGATGTCGGCCAGGCCGATCTGCGCGTCGCTGTAGCCCATCTCGGCGAGCTGGCGGAAATGCCATTCGGCAGTCTGCTGATCACCGCTCTGCAGGGCTTCGCGGGCCAGGCGCTCATCCGGCAGGCCGGCGCAGCCGGCCAGCGTGGCGCTGACGGCGAGGCCGAGCAGAGCAGGGCGAAGAAGGGGCATGCTCACGGCGTGATCTCCTTAGCGACCTGCCGCGACGGCGCGGTCAACCAGCCAGCCCAGCGACGGACCACGATCGATGACCACGTCCACCGGTTGCCCGGCGAGGCTGGCCGGCAGGGTGTCCTGCGGCTTGATCACCACGCGGATATCCGAGCTCAGACCGCCATCATGCAGCGCGCTGCTGACGATCTCGCCGTGACGCGCATGGTCTTCGCCGGCCACCTTGAAGGTCACTGGCGTGCCGGGGCGCGCCTGTTCCAGATGGCGGTAGGGGAAGCTGGCGCTGACGGTGGCGATGCCGTCCTGCGGCACCAGTTCGAAGATCACGTCGCCCTTGCTGGCGAACTGACCGTCGGCCACCAGTTGGCGAGAGATCTTGCAGTTGCACGGACTGGTCAGGGTGCCCTGCATCTCGCGGGCGAACAGCGCTTCGATCTGGCTCGGTTCGAGCTGGTCTTCACCCAGGTGACCCTTGAGCATTTCCAGCATGCTGGTGGTGAAGGTGGCGATCGGCGCGCCTTTCTCGACGATGCCATCGGGCTGCGCCAGGCTCTGCACGCTGCCTTCACGTGGCATGGTCACCTGCAGCGCCGGCAGGCTGATCTGCGCCGACTGTGCGTGGGTGACGAAGTACAGGCCGTAGATCGACTTGCCGATGTAGCCGAACGCAGCCAGACCGATGAGGAAGATCGCGCCGCTGAAGGTCACGGCGCGCAGGCGGCCGAACATGCCCATGCCACCGCCTGCGCCGTTCTTGCGCGCCTTGGTGAAGTTGTCGCGTTGGAGGATATGCAGCACCTCGCCGACATTGACCAGTTTACCAGCCAGGTGCGCGCTGATCAGGTGGCGCAGGGCGGCGGCTTCTCGTGCGCCAAGGCCGTGGAACTGGCAGCCGACGCGGTTGTGCTCCGGCTGTACCGAGTTGACCTGAAACTCCACGTCCAGGCCCAGCACCAGGCTGTCGAGCTGGAACTGCAACTGGCCGCGATGGAAATCGCCGACCTTGTGCGTGGTCTTTTCGTTGGTGAAGCTGAAACCGCCGGCAGAGACATCCAGCAGGCGTGCATCGATGCGTTCGCCCTTGGCATTGGTGAAGCGCAAGCGCCCTGGCAGCTTGACGCGGGCATGCTGGCGCTGGGCCTCGGACTCATGGACGACGTTGTGATTGGCGACGGAGTTCATGGTGGCTAATTCCTATTCGAGTACGGTCACACCAGCGCCAGCAGCGCGGCGATGAAGACACAGGAGGCAGAGAAGGTCATGGCACGCGACGACCAGCTGTTGAACCAGTTGGCGAAGCTGGACAGGCCGCGATTGAGCTTGGTGTTCTGGCGCGTCCAGGATTGTTGGTCGAGACGGAAGAACACGTAGATCTTCACCATCGCGCCAACGATCTGGTTGTAATAGAGCAGTGCCGGGTAGGCCGGACCGATGCGGTGGCCGGAGAGCATCAGCAGCAGCGTCAGGATCAGCCGCGTGCTACCGATCCACAGCAGGTAGATCAGCAGGTACATCAGGCTGTACTTGATGCTGGCGATGATCGCCACGCACAGGCCCAGAAGGCAGGTCCACATCGACACGCGCTGGTCGAACAGCACCAGGCTGGTAAAGGCGCCGAGGCGACCCATGCCCAGACGCAGGGCGCGCGAGTTCTGCCGCAGGTTGTTGCCGTACCAGCGGAACATCAGCTTGCGGCTGGCCTTGATGAAGCTCTTCTCCGGCGGGTGCTCGACCGTATTGATCGCCGCATCCGGCACGTAGAAGGTGTCGTAGCCCAGGCGCATCAGGCTGTACCAGCTGGACTTGTCGTCACCGGTGAGGAACTGGAAGCGACCCAGGCGCCAGTGCTCCAGGTGATCGCTTTCCACGTCGCGGATGAACTCGGGGTCGGTCACCACGCTGGCGCGGAACACCGACATGCGTCCGGTCATGGTCAGCACGCGTTTGCTTAGTGCCATCGAGCACATGTTGAGGTGGCGCTGAGCGAAGCGCAGCTTGTGCCATTCGCTCATCAGGTAGCTGCCGCGTACCTCGCAGAACTCGTTGGTGGTCAGCCCGCCGACGTTGGGGAAGAGCTTGAACCAGGGCACGCATTTACGTACCACTTCAGGCTCGAGCACAGTGTCGCCGTCGATCACCGCCACCACCGCATCGCGGTCCGGCATCTGCCGGGAGATGGCGCGAAAACCATAGGCCAGGCCATCACGCTTGCCGGTGCCGGGGATGCGCACGATGTCCAGGGTGACATGCGCCGGCGGCGCGGCCTGAGCCCAGAGGTTCTTGATCAGCAACTCGTCGGAGAGCTCGACGATCGAGCACACCACGGTGCACGGATAGCCGCAGTCGATGGCTTCGCGAATCACCGAGCGGTAGACCATGGCGGTGGTCAGCGCCTCGATGCGGAAGCTGGTGACCAGCAGGAACACATGAGAGGGGTCGGCGTCCTTGCCGAGTTTTGTAACCTTGCGGCGATACCAGGGGTAGACCAGGTAAAGGAACAGGCAGCCGCGCACGAAGTGCATGGCGCCCATGGAATAGCGCCAGATGCCGACGATGCCGATGAGCAGGATGAAATCCCGCGCTTCGGGGTCGAACACCGTGCGTGGCAGGGCCAGTGCCAGCAGCATCAGCAGGCTGAGATAGAGCATCCAGCCGCTGGCTTGGTTGAGGCCGTTCTTGAGCTTGTCCATATGCGTCTCCGAGTACCTGCACGCGCTGGGCGCGCAGGTACGTTCGGGTCCTTACCAGCAGATGCCTTCGGCCACGCCATTGCTGGCGTGGGGCATGAAACCGACCAGGTCGACCACCCGCTTGCCGCTTGGCGCCTGCTCGGCGAGCTTGGCGAAACGCTCGTCGCTGTTGCCCAGGACGATGATGTCGGCCTTGGCCACCACGTCGTCCAGGTCGCTGTTGAGCAGCGAGGAGACGTGCGGGATCTTCGACTCGATGTAGTCCTTGTTGGCGCCGTGGACGCGCGCGTACTCGACGTTGCGGTCGTAGATGCTCAGGTCGAAACCCTTGCCGATGAGCATTTCCGCCAGCTCCACCTGCGGGCTTTCGCGCAGGTCATCGGTGCCGGCCTTGAAGCTCAGGCCGAGCAGGGCGACCTTGCGCGAGTCGTGGCTGGCGATGATGTCGAAGGCCTTCTGCACCTGGGCGGCGTTGCTGCGCATCAGCGAACCAATCAGTGGCGCCTCCACGTCCAGGCTGCCGGCGCGGTAATTCAGCGCGCGCACGTCCTTAGGCAGGCAGGAGCCGCCGAAGGCGAAGCCGGGCTTCATGTAGTACTTGGACAGGTTGAGCTTGTGGTCCTGGCAAACCACGTCCATCACCTCGCGGCCGTCGACGCCGACGGCCTTGGCGATGTTGCCGATCTCGTTGGCGAAGGTGACCTTGGCCGCATGCCAGACGTTGCAGGTGTACTTGATCATCTCGGCGACCTCGATGTCCTTGCGGATGATCGGTGCGTCGAGCTCTTCGTAGATGCTGGCCAACAGATCGCCGGAAGCCTTGTCCAGCTCACCAATGACGGTCATCGGCGGGAAGTCGTAGTCCTTGATTGCGGTGCTTTCGCGGAGGAACTCTGGGTTCACCGCCAGGCCGAAATCGACGCCTGCCTTCTTGCCCGAGCAATCTTCGAGAATCGGCAGTACCACGTTCTTGGCGGTGCCTGGCAGCACGGTGCTGCGGACCACTACGGTATGGCGCTCGTTCTTGTCGCGCATGGCCATGCCGATCTCGCGGCACACGCCTTCGATGTAGTTCAGCTCCAGATCGCCGTTCTTCTTGCTCGGCGTGCCGACGCAGATGAACGACACATCGCTCTCCAGAACGGCAGCGGCGACGTCGGTGGTGCCACGCAGACGACCCTGACGCAGGCCCTGTTGTAGCAGTTCTTCCAGGCCCGGCTCGACGATGGGCGATTTGCCGTTGTTGATCAGGTCGATCTTGTTCGCAGAGATATCCACTCCAATCACGTCGTGACCCCGTGCCGACAAACAGCCGGCACAAACGGCACCCACATAACCTAAACCGAAGATACTGATTCGCATGGTATTCACCTCGTCCGTTCGATGCAGTTTCAAATACTGGCCTTTTGGCCAAAACTAGTCCGGGAACTTGCTTTTCAAATAAGAGCAAGTTCATTCAGGCATGAGTAGAGAGTGGTGCCTGAATTGGCACCGAGTGCGGGCCTTTATATATAAGGTGGCCCTTTGATGTTGTCACTTTAACCTCGTGCGAGGCCTCTGTTTCGGTACTCTTGCAGGTTGTTTGGGTCTCCCTTTGAACTGCACAAACTTTTGTCTGGGCGAAGCTGTCTGGCGGAAGTCAATCCGCTATCAGGCAGGTTCAGTTGACGGAAAGTTATGTATTGAAATGTGTTACGGGCTGTATGAGTGGCGGCACTTTCGGATAGTTCCTACCGTTCGTCCTGAAGCTGAACCGGAGCTGAACGGCTAATTTGATCGCAATATAGTGGCAAGTTGCGAAATGCACGATGGCACTCGGCGAGTTAACTAACGCGAAACTATCCGATAACTAAGTGACGTAATAAGTTCTGCAGGAAGTGCGATCGCGCTGAAACTGTGATGCCAAGCAGGTTTCTGAGAATCAAACGCAACGGCGAGGGAATTTTTGCCAGGCGCAGCGCTCGGCGCGCAGCGAGGCGACAGGTGGGATGCGGAAAGGGGAGGTAGGGTGTGGTTCAGTGCAGCGGTCGAACCCATGCAGTAACCGATGAGCGGTGCATGGGTTCGATCGGTTTGGCGATCAGTCCTGCGGTTGGTCGCGCAGGAAAACCAGGCTATCCGACTTGGAATGCTCGGCCGAGTAACGGTAGCCCTGATAGTTGAAATCCTTCAGGCCTTCGGGGTTGCTCAGGCGTTCCTTGATCACGTAGCGCGCCATCAGGCCACGGGCCTTCTTGGCATAGAAGCTGATGATCTTGTACTGGCCGTTCTTCAGGTCCTTGAACTCAGTATCGATGATGCGCGCGTTCAACGCCTTGCGCTTGACCGCGCCGAAGTATTCGTTGGATGCCAGGTTGAGCAGTACGTCGTCGCCTTGGGCGGCCAGTGCCTCGTTCAGCCAGCCACTGATGCGCTCACCCCAGAAGGCGTACAGGTCCTTGCCGCGGCCGTTGGCCAGCTTGGTGCCCATTTCCAGGCGATACGCCTGCATCAGATCCAGCGGGCGCAGCACGCCGTACAGGCCCGACAGCATGCGCAGGTGGGCCTGGGCAAAGTCGAAATCGTCTTCGGAGAAATCCTCGGCATTCAGCCCGGTGTAGACGTCACCCTTGAATGCGAGCAGTGCCTGCTTGGCGTTGGATGGGTTGAATGGTCGCTCCCAGCTGCCGAAGCGAGCGGCGTTGAGGCCGGCGAGCTTGTCCGACAGGCCCATCAGCTCGGCGATCTGCGCCGGGCTGAAGTCGCGCAGCTGCTCGATCAGCTCCTGGGCGTGGTCGAGGTGTTCGGGTTGGGTGAAGCGCGGGGTGGCGGGCGGGGTCTCGTAGTCGAGGGTCTTGGCCGGTGAAATCACCATCAGCATGTGCAAGGTCTCCAGAAAGCGTGACAGCGATTCTAGAGGCCAGGGATCGGCAAGACTACCTATCGGGGCGATTGAGCAACGCATGGTAGGCACGAGCTCTGCTCGCGAAGCGCTCGCGGGCAATTGAGCACAGGCGGAGCGTCGCCTGCACCTGATTGGCGCGTCGTGCTGCAAGAGGGGGCGGGTAAGCCAAGCGGGTTGAAGCAGGTAGGACTACCGACTGTAACGGGGCGCCAGCGGCACGCCAAGCGTTATCTGTCGCCCGTGCAAATAAACCTGCATGCCGAGAAAAAAACGTTTTTCTGTCATGTGAATTGGAGTAATAAAAAAGCAAGACCGCCGAAACCTGCAGACAGGTGGCGGCCATTGGCCCTCACCTTGCTTGCCACCTTTCGGCCCCGACCTGAAAAAAGTCGGCGGTCTCTGTCCGGCGCAGCACCGCCTCTGGTATTGCGTCGCCTGGCTACTACAAGAAGGTGACCGACGTATGGATGACCACGGACGCTCCAAGCCCACCGCTCCAACCCTCTACGCTCTCGACACCAACGTCCTGATTCACGATCCCAACGCCTTGCTCAACTTCGAAGAACACCACGTCGCCATCCCGATGACGGTGCTGGAGGAACTCGACAAACTGAAATCCGGCAAGCATGGCGTTGCCGCCGAATGTCGCCAGGCCATCCGCCTGATCGATCAGATTCTCGCCGGCGCCGAACCTGAGGAGGTCGAGTACGGGGTACCCATCCAGCGCGGCAAGAGCGGCCCCTGCGGTCGTCTTTCCATCCTTATGAGTAAAAGTGCGGCGCCGGTGACCTGGCTGCCGGAAAACCTCAACGACAACAAGATCATCAACCAGTTGGTGGAGCTTAAGTCGCGCAACCCCGGCCTGTCCGTGGTGCTGGTGACCAAGGACATCAACATGCGCCTGAAAGCGCGCGCCTGCGGTATCGACGCCGAGGACTACCACACCGACCAACTGGTCGATGACGTCTCGCTGCTGTCCAAGGGCTATCACGACATGCCCGGCTCGTTCTGGGATCGTGTGAGCAAGGTCGACACCCGTCAGGACCACGGGCGCACCTGGCATCGCGTACAACTCATCGACAACCTGCCGGCGGTGCATGTCAACGAGTTCATCCTCGATGAACAGGGCTTCGTCGGCTGGATCAAGGCGGTCAAGGGCGATGAGCTGGTGATCCTCGACATGCACCAGGAGCCGCTGCTGCATCAGGAAGCCTGGGGCCTGAAACCGCGCGACATCCATCAGGCGCTGGCGCTGTTCGCCTTGCTCGACCCGGACATCCACCTGGTCAACCTGTCCGGCGCTGCCGGCTCCGGCAAGACCATCCTAGCGCTGGCCGCGGCCATCGAGCAGACCATGGTCAGCAAGCGTTACCGGAGGATCATCGCTACTCGCAGCGTGCAGGGGCTGGATCAGGAAATCGGCTTTCTGCCCGGCACCGAGGCGGAGAAGATGGAGCCCTGGCTCGGCGCCATTACCGACAACCTCGAAGCGCTGCATATGGAGGACGAGAGCACCCACGGCAGCGTTGACTACATCCTGCAGAAGGTGCCGCTGCAATTTAAGTCGCTGAACTACATCCGCGGGCGCAGCTTCCAGCAGAGCCTGATCCTCATCGACGAGTGTCAGAACCTCACCCCGCACCAGATGAAGACCATCATCACCCGTGCCGGCAGCGGCTCGAAGGTGGTCTGTCTGGGCAACCTGGCGCAGATCGATACGCCCTACCTGTCGGCGCCCAGCTCGGGCCTGACCTACCTCACCGAACGCTTCAAGGGCTTCCCGCACGGCGTGCACATTACCCTGCAAGGCGTCCCGCGCTCGATCCTCGCCGAGTACGCGGAAAGCCACATGTAACCCTCGGGCCGTTAAACAGGCGCCCCTGCTCGCAAGAGCCGGGGCGTTTTAGTCTGCATCGCCACAGGTTCCGTAGGAGCGGCTTCAGCCGCGATGATCGCGGATAAATCCGCTCCTACAGTTGCGTAGCCCGTAGCCCGGATGCAATCCGGGGTTTTTGCCACCCTGGCCCCGGATTGCATCCGTATATGGACTCCTCCCGTTTTGCCAGTGAAATAATATGCCTCTGAACCTAGGTACGACTGCTTCCGTATATTCCACTTCTGATAATGCGTTAGCCTTGAGCCATTATAAATTTTGCCCCTTTGCGCATAACCTGGCAAGCGGGCTTGCAAATCAGAGGGTCGATGGAGTCCGCAGGTTACACACGGTTCGGACCGCCGGGTACGTCTTCGATTCAACTCCATGTGCCACTCAAGCGACAG
>NZ_VRYE01000053.1 GCF_008041835.1 Ectopseudomonas mendocina | reverse complement strand
GATGAGATGCCGGTCTGTCTCACTCTCATGCAAAGGTAAGATCAACCATTTAATCCGCTTACCCTTTTTCTTGAAGGTACGCCTTGCGGGTTTTTATCCCTTTTCGGGACTTCCAGCCTTCAGGTGCCTTACCTTCTATCTCGTTGTAGATCCTCACGATTGCCCGATCTGGATCGGAGGGGTCTTCAAAGACATCGGTGACCCAGAGTAACAGTGCTTCGCTCACCCTCAATCCGGTCGCGTGCATCAGGAGCACGATAAGCTTGTCCCGCAGCGCAACTCGCGGGTCTTTGGCTCCTCCCAGGCCCTTCATATAGAAGTCTTCAAACTTTCCCGTAGGGAAGGCGATGGCATCGTCATTGGTTTTTGCCAGAGGTGTTCTGCCCTTGATGCTGCGGGCTCTTTTTACCGTGGTACTAACCGAGGTGTCTTTAATGTGCCCGAGGAAATCATTCTGGTTACGCCTAAACCAAGCGGCGTACTGAATGCGTTCCTCATGTCGAGTGGCTGTGCGCAAGGTATTGAGAGGCTTGCCCAGACCTTTGTCCGAGAGCCAATTGGTGAAATTCGTCAGATTGCTGATGTGTCGATGTATCGTGCCATTACTGGCCGGTATCCAATACAGGCCAGAGGGGTCCAATCCATCTTCACCGATGGTCCCGCTGTAGAGCCGTCGGACGAAGCCCGCGAACAACGCTTCGGGTTCATCGAACATGCCTTCGTTGGCATCCATGAACTCGATGAGGAGTCTAATCGACTGAATATGGTTGGTGATTGTTGAAAATGAGATGCCATTTAGGTGAAGGCTAAGCACATAATCTGTGACCGACCCCAAAACCCCTTGGTCGGTCAGAATGACCGGGATCTCTGTGGTTACTCCACTGTTATCCTGAACTACCTTGGCTGTAACCTTCGTTGCAAACATCCTTGAATCCTACACAAACTACACATTATTTACTATATATATAGTGCAGTCTTCAGGAAAAAGAAACCCCCAATTAAGGGGGTTTTTATCAAATTTACACAGTTCTATGTACTATAGAGAATATAAAGCCCCTTTTTTACTCATTCGATTGACGGTCTCCTCGGTCCGCTGGCCTGTTTGGGTTGTTCAGCATTTTCAATTGCCGCAGGTCTAAAGTTTTTGGGCAGGGGATTGTGACGATTGCCCGCAGCGACAGTTTCCACAACCGGCCGGTCAGCAGATGTTCCATCACTTCCTGCTGCCTGGTACGTCAATGAAGCATGGACGCCCTTCGCATAGTCTTCATCCCCGCCAGACGCGATCATGGCTTCCGAGTAGGTGTGGTAGGAGGACCACTGATAAATATCAGAGTCCGTTGGCATGCCTGCCCGGCTAGCTGCTCGAAGTGCGGCTTGGCTATCTGTCAGCCCCAGTTGCTGCCCTTCAGAAACGTCATTGCTGAATTGTGTGTTCTCGTTGCCAGCCAGGAAGTTCGTAAGCGTTTTGCCGCCCGACTGGATGCTCTGAACCGCCGATGCGGCCTTGATCATCAAGCCCTTATCATCGTAGTTCTTACCGAAGGTCGATAGTTGCTGCGCGGCCTCTGAATCTGCCGCCCCTCTAACATCCTCACTGTTGCGAGCATGCGCGAGTTGTGGGGCTAGGCTGTTCTCCGCATGACGGTTTCCGACAAGCTCAGCACCTTGGTCTTCAGCCGCTTCCTTAGCAGAAATGTTCATGTCCTGAGCACCTGCATATGCGTCACTGTTACCCTGCCATCTTGAATTGAACTCGCCTTGCAAACCTGAGTTCCCGGCCGTTGCTGCGCCGGCTTTGTCTGCTATGTTTGCAAACTCTCCCGCATTACCCTGAGCTACGTTGAAGTCGAATGGATTGAATTGGCTCATGACCAATTCGCCGAGCCTGCCTTGCTGGTTAATCGCCCGGATTGCCGCCATCGCCCTCTGCTCGTCCGTATTCGACGACATATCTTTGATGCTTTGGCTATTAAATGCTTCAGCGAAGAGCTTTTTCCCTTCATCAGTTGCACCAGCCATGCGCTGAAGTTCTAAGCCAGACTCTGCTCGAGATACCCCGCCTCTCGATAGCGACTTGATCGCTGCATCGCGAAGATTGAGGCCTTGACTTGCCCTGATGGTGTCTTGCTGAGAAGCCGCTTGGCTGTACGTATTCTGTGCCTGTAGAGCTTCAGTGCGGCTTTGATTTATCTGATCAGTGTTGCTAACACTACTTTGGGCCATCGACGAGTCACGGAAGGCATCACCGGTGGCAAATGTCAGGTCACGGGTGTTAGCGCTCTCCACGGAAGAACTTAACTGCGAGAGAGATTTTTCGGCAGTTCGACGCTCTGTGCCGCTCATTTCGGAAAGCGACTTGCCATCACTGGTTTTGAGGTTGGCCATGATGCCTTTCAGGCCGGCTTGCCCACCAAGCGCTGAGGCTGCGGTTGCCATGTTTATCGACGACTCAGAGAAACCACTGCTTCGAAGATTCTCAACTGCCTGGTTATAGGAAGAGCTTTGCTTGAGAGCATCGCTAGCTTTGATGCTTTCGCCCATTTGCGTCATCGCTTCGCGCCCCGTACTCGTCGAGGCTAGTTGCTGGCCTGCCGCTGAGAGGTTGCTCTGGTACTGGCTCGTGGCCGTTTGCGAGGCGGTTTGGGCGCTCTGAAGGACTGCACTCGCAGCTTGGTCGCCGGTTATCGTCTCAGCAAGCTGCGGCGATCCCGTTCTGCTCACCCCGGAGCTTACCTGGTCGGAAGTAAACGAGGCATTTTGACTGAGAACAGGTGCGCTATCCTGGGCCCGAGGATTCACGTCTTCGGACTTGAATTTGTCGCCTGCCGTCATTTGGCTCATGACGCTGTTGGCAACCATGGCAGAGCCGGAAACGATGAACAGTGCCAATGGAGGCACGGACGCCGCAAGCAGACCGCCAATACCCAGTGCCTTGCCGATGGCTTTGTCTATGTCCATGAGTTGGAGCATTGCGAAACCAGAACCTGTGGGGTCGTAGCCGTTGAATACGGCTTCCATCTGGGAGCCTGCATACCAGAGGGTAAAAGCATTCACGATACTCAACAGCGGCATCCACAAACCCACCGCCAGCGGCAACACGAGATACTTGCCGAGGATAGAAAGGCCTGGCCCACCCAGGAGCAAAGCAAAGGCCATGAACGGCGTCATCGCATAGAGCATGCCCTCGAAGAAGGCGATCATCGGTCTCATGTAGTGTTTGAAGCTGTCGCCCTTCCCCGCCCATTGAATTTCTTGCTGGTTGAGCGATTCGCGAAGAGCCATTGCGGCTCTTTGCTCTTGCCAATGGTTCATGGCATCGACACGGGAATCGTTGAAAATCGGCGCAATTAGCGAAGTCAAAACGTAGTCCTGAGCCGACTTGCTACTCAGTGCGAGGCTCTGAATAGCTTGGTCAGTAGCGGCTTGAACCTGGATACCGCTGGTCATGCGGTTGGTCTTGGCCTCTTCGCTGAACCCTTTCTGGAGAATGTCCTCTAGCACGTCTGTATAGACGTTCTGCAAATGGGCGTTGAGAAACGACCGCGCCTCTGCACAGCTTTTCATGGTGCCGGCGGTACCGTCATAGACGTAGATGAACATCGATGAGTTCTGGTTTGACAGCACCTCCGCCCAGCCAGGCGATCGGTACAGGTCGGTCAAGGTCTTATCCGTTCTCAGCGCCACGGGGTTCAGTGAACAGAATGTCATGTACTCGTTCACCGATCGGGGCAGATCCCACCCGTCCGCTTTTCGGTAGTTTTGGAAGCCGTCCAGTGCCATCGGGTTCCGAAGAGCGTCGCGCACTTTCGACAATGTGCTCAGACTCGAGAACAGCCCGTAGTCGGTCATGCTTGGAGTAGAAAATGCCTGCTCCGCGGTTTTTGTAATGCCGTAGGCCACCGTTGAGATGACTGAGCCGACAAAGGCAGGGCCAAGAGGCACGTTGTCCACCACCCGCACCTGCGACGACACCGTATCCTCGATAACAGTGGTGGCTGTAGGGCCGTAGAACATCATGTAAAGGACGAGCACAAGGCCCGCCTTTCCGAAGGTAATGGCCTGGTTATTGAAAACAGCTTGGAACGCCAACAGAAATAGGCCTATCAGCGCGCCAATACGGGCAAGGTCTTCTGCGTCACCGCTGCCTGTGATCATTGCGCAGGCATTGAGCATGATCTCAAGGAACTCGGCGCTGCCTGTCGTGTAGATAGTGAAGTCCATGGATATCTCCGTTACGCGCCTGCGTTATCGTTGATGGTTCCCTGTGGCAGGGTTCCATTATCAAACACAGGGGCCATCTGGAGCATTTTCTCGGCTTGGCCATCGGCATCTTTGCCTTGCATTGCTTCCTCGATGTACGAGCGGTATTCATCCATGAGCTCACCCTTGGTAGCCCGCAGGTCCTCAATCACCTTCCCTGCATCCGCCATATTCAGGCTGGTCAGGCCTTTCTCTGTATGCCCAAGCAGCTGATAAATCAGGCTCATCGAAGCATCAGCAGCAATTTTCTTGGCGAACTGGTTCAGATAGTCATAACCGGATTGAGCCCCTGCCTTCTGGGTGATCTTCATCAAATTCACCCCTACTCGGCTTGATGCGAGGTATGCAATCCGGTTTCCGTCAGCAGCGGTTGCAGTGCCGTTCGCAAAACGCTCAAGGATTCCGTTGTTTTGAAGATCCTCTAGGATTCGAGTCTCGAGGCCCTTGAAGCTGGTGAGAGTTCGGATGTTCGGGTCTGAGCAGTCCGGGTCATCCTGGTCGCACTGGTAGACCTTGACATCAAGGTTGGCCGAGCCCTCAACAAGAATCTTCAAACCTTCGCCGGTGATGAGCTTCGGCATAGGATGCGCAGCGAAGTTTTTCCCCCCGCTGGCGTCGTTTGCGAGCGACACGTTGTAGCTGCCAACCATGGACATGATGAATTCCGCGTTCTCATCGCTACCGAACAGAATTTGCGACTGAAGGCCTGACTTCTTCATGGCGCACCACAGAACGTTCCCTGTGTTCTCGCATTGAACGGCCTTACCAGAGGCAGCAATCCGGTTCGCTGGCGAGTCTTCTTTGGTGGATTTCGCGGTAAAGAAGTCAGATGAGACGTTCGACCCGAAGGCCGTCATCGCGGATTTGAAGTCGGTGCTTTCTTCGTATGCCTTTTTGGCATTCGTAACCAACCCACTCGCCAGCTGGCAGCTGTTGGAAAACATTTGATTGAGCGCCTGGATCTTGTTGGCCAGGTTGCGGATCACGCCACCTGTCTGAGCGTCCATCGCATCGAGGGCCAACTCAAAGGCAAAGCCCGAAACAATGCCAGCAGCGTTCGACGCCACATTCCTCATGAGCGCTACGAACTCTTCGCCGTTGATAAAGGAGAACGAGCCACTGTAAAGGTTGATCCCCCCGCATCCACCCTTAGCGCTTGGCGGGGTAATGCTGATGAGGTTGGCAGTGGATATCCGATTCCGAAGGACAACGGAGCCGCCGGTAATAACGCCGCGTGTGGCTGTTTTATATGCCCCTGGACTGGTGACGTTGATCATGCCGCTGAACATTTCATTGACCTGCTGTTGAATGTTCGCGTGAGCCCCGAAGGGCACCATCAGCGCTACAGCAAGGGCGATCGGTTTGATTTTCACTGGGCACCTCCGTTGTCTTTTTGAAAGGCGCGACGAGCTTCATCGCGCATCCGATTCACGAATTCGTTAGGGTTTTTTGTTGCGTCGGGCGGTGCGTCAGCCAGTTTCGTGGCGTCGATCAAACCCATGGTGTTAAGGCGGGATGTGGCGTTGTATTCCTGATCGGAAATCAGCCCCGCTTCATTCGCCGCCATTAGAATCCGAGTGGTTGCCGTCTCCATTGAAACGGTGCTGAAGCTGACGATCTTCACGTCATTCGGAGGGATGACTAGGGCCAGCGCCGGCGAGGTGATGATGCCCAGCTGCTCTGCGAGCCCAGTGTCGTACTGTGTGTTTGGGTATTTGCCGCCAGGAAGGGGGGCCCCATCCATCGAGACGGGCATGACAGTAAACCCGTACCTGAACTCGAGAGCAGAGACCGCTGCCAGGGCCTGTTCGCACAAAATGCAGTCATTACCGTTGTAGAAGAACATCAGCGCAGAGCTGCCAGCGATGAGCTTCAACAGGGTTTCTTTCTGCTTGCCGGCCGCAGTTGCTAGAGCGTCAGAAGCGGCGTTGGAGGCGGGATAACGCATATCCTCGTCGAGGAATGGGTCATTACGGATTACGTCGACGGAGTGACGTGAGAATCGCTCGGCCTTGTCGAGCATGATTCGCTGAGCCCAGAAGTACGCACTCACATTCTCCTTGGTGGGGTTATCCATGGCTGCATCACGCAGTTTCGGAAGCATTTCGCGAATCCACGCCACGCTGCCGGTCGGTGGCAGCTCGGGCGCGGCTGGCTCGGAGACTTCCGTTTCGGCTTGAGGTGGGGGCGCTGGAACCGGCGCGGGCTCGAGTTTTTCGGGTTCCTGTTCAGGAGGCGGATCTTCGTACCAGAACCAGCCGCGCTCTTTGTCCTGGTAGAACGAAGAACCAGCAACCTGGGGCGTTTTTGACTCGGCGGGCTTGGTCTCTCCCGCAAGGGAAGTGCTGCTTATAGCGGCAGCAAGCAACAAGATGGGAAATTTTAGGGGCGTCATGAGTCCGTCTGGCCAAGATGGGGATGCTCGAATTGTGAGCGTTGGCCAACAGGAGGGGGCGCGTTTTCAGGCGCTTTTACGGTCGGAAAAAGAGGGGGAAGTTGAGAAGGCCAGAGGCCTATCGCTGTGCGCGATAGACCTCGTGGCCTAGGAAGCCGAGGGAACCACGTTCACGAAGAACGTCATTCCAGTCGACACCTTTGGAGCCGTCAGGGATGGGCATGTCCGGCAACATTATTTGCGCCTTGATCCCCATTTCCCACAGACGTTTTTTTAAAGCGAATGCCGCTTTCTGGCCGCCCTCCTTGCGGTCCTTGTCAGCCCAGATTCGGACTGCTTTGGTGCAGGCTGGTGGTACGAAGCTCTCCAAAAGGTAGGAATTCACCAAGGGCCATACGGGTATACCCATGGCTGTTTCCACCGACAGAGCTGTTTCCAATCCTTCACATACATCCAAGACTTCTCCTGGATGCGATGTTGGCACCGCACAACCGGGAAGCTTGCGGTTGCTGGGGATTGGAAACATTTTTTTCGGCTCAGCGAGATCAGCTTTCTCACCCTTCATTGTCAGATAGTGACGGTTGATGGTCACAGCCTGGCCTTCAGGATCGATAAGCGTACACACTATCCCTGGATGCTTAGAACGCTTGCCGGCTTTGTCCTTGTAGGTCAATTCCGGATGAAAGCGAACGTAGCGGCTCAGCTCTGGTCGGTCCCAAGCAAGAATGCCTCGGGAGCGAAGATAGAGCCTTGCTGGTTCCGCTGATGGGTCTGTGAGAGGAACGGTTCCCTTCCACAGGTTGCGCATAGCTTCACGCAGCCAATCGTCTGAAACCTCTGGTTTTGCTGGGGCTCGCTCCTTACGGATTACAACGCTTGGGATAAATCCATCAGCGGTGCGTCCATACGGGTCTTTGACCCGGAGCAATGCTCCAACCTCCTGTAAAGCATGGTGAAAGCTCCAGCGGTTGACCCACATCAGCAAGGCTATGCCATCAGCCTTGACCCCGCAGGTACGGCAGATCCCGCCGCTCGACGAGCCTGCCGTCTTGCGGAAAATCTTAAACCCGTCTTCCCCACCATGCACCGGACATGGAACCCCACGTCCTGCTTTTTTGTGTGCCGGCACCAATGAAGATGCGAGGCTTGCGTAAATGTCATGCCAGCGGCCATCAGCGGCTACCAGCACATCTTGTTTCTCTGGGGCGTAATTGCCTTCTGAGTCTTTGGACATGGGTACCTCCGTTTGGTTGAGATGCGCCCCGAAGGGCGCATTGCTGGCTATTTCACGATCTTGATTTCCCAGGAGTTGCGATAGGTATCAACCCACTCCTGTTCTTTCTTACCGTCGACAACGACCTCTTTGAGCACACTCACGGCGGTTTTGCCAAGGAATGTCAGCGAGATATTGTCACCTTGTTGCGCTCCAGATTTGCGTAGCTGAGCGTTGAGCTCGATTCCCCAAACCAGGTGTTCACCGATACGCAAGAAGAACGACTTTCCGTTCTTCTTGAGAAACCGATAGTGGGCGAAACCTGAACCGCGGTATTCGCCGGTAACAGACCTGCCAGCAACGCCTTGGAAATTGAGTTCAGGTGCGCGCTCATCTTGATCTTCATCGCTTTGGGCGACTTGGATCTCTTGAGCTGTTTCTTGATGCGCGGGCTGGGATTCGCGAGGGATGAACTCCCCTTTGATCTCGCCCTGCTCTTGGTTCTCGATCGATGCAACCTGGTTGCGGCCTTCCGGCCGGTACAGTTTGTTGATCACCACCGGTTCAAGCGCCTGGTGCATCGTTTCATTGGTTTCTGGCTCGGGAAGCTTATGGGCCAGGCGCTCTGAAACAATGCATAGCCCTTGTGGCAGTCGGAGATAGCTTGGAACATCGAAGTCAACACGGATCATTTCTCTTCTCCCTGGCGACGCAGGTAGGAGGGAATGTAGTAGTTGTCATAATCGACGCTGCTACACCAACGGGCGTTGGGTAAGGTCTTGGTTGCTTGAGGAGCCGAAGCCTTCAGACAACCGCGTAGGTAGCTCAGAACACCACGCAGGATCTGCTCAGCATTCAGGATCACCACAGCGAGGAACACGCAGAGTGTCAAAGGCAAAACATGCTTTGCAAACTGCGGTGCGTATACAGCTCCCAACATAGCAACGAGGAAGCCAAACGCGGTCAGCACTTTAACTTTGAGGGTTGTAGATGCCATTTTCAGTTCTCCATTTTTTTAGAACGGAGAACGCCCTAACGGGAGTTCCCCGTCAGGGTTTTTTTGACACAAAAAAAGGAAGCCAAATGGCTTCCTTTTTTGATCGGCGCTACGCGAACGTAGGCTTGGTTTTTAAGCTGATAAGCTCAGCTTGGCTTGCTCCCAGACGCATACACGTCTTGGGTACCAGTGGCAGCAGCATGCTGTCACTTAGGGTCAATGGCCTCCAGGAGGCAAATTCTTAATCGACCTTGGCCGATGAGTGCCGCAATTCTCGCCGCCATTTCACTCTGTCGTCAACCAGAAAAACGCACCTCAAATTCCGACGCTATTCGTGCGTGAAATCGAAATCCAGAGGCTCCGCAAGCTGGTGCAATAGGCTGGCCACCAACATCCGGAGAAACCGCTAATGGCGACCGCTCAACCACAACCTACGAAATACCAATACTCCAAGCCATCCCTCAAAGGAAAAATGGTACTGAACACGGAGCAGGCCAAGTTCTTCGCCGGCAACCGTTTCGATAGCCTCATGACGGCCCTTTTTATCATCGACGTTACGTCCCGCAAGCTGGCGAAAAACCTCAAGACCTTTGATCACAAAGCGGTGGTTGATGCGGTCTCGAAGAAAATCGAGCGCATGGAAGTAGCCGTGCGTGACGAGTCTGAGCGGATGGACACGCTTTTGAAGAGCTTGGGAATCAAAGAGCTTGCAGGGTACAGCTCCCCACTGACTCGTGAATTCGAAATCACCAGCCCAGAAATCAAGCGGATGAGCAGCCTGCTTCAGGCATTTGACCATCTGATTATCCAGGTCGATACCGCCTGGCTGCATGAGAAAATCGATAGCTCGGAAGCTGAGGAATTTCGTGCAAACAAGAGCAACCAAATGGCCCGGCTGATCCGCTCACTCGTTGGCCTCGGTCAGAGCGCGCGAGCAAAGGCATACGCCAGCAAGGTTGCAGAGCTCCAGGAAGATATTGAGAAGGCTGAAGCCAAAGTGAGCGCTGAGAAGGAGGAGCGCGAGGCTGCGGGTCACATTGAGCCTGATGGCAATGCCGACGCTCTCGACTCGCTTCCTGAAGAAGCCGTTGCTTGATCGCGCCAGTAATGAAAACGCCCCGCATTGCGGGGCGTTTTACTTAGGAGAGTCATTATGCTTGATGATCTTACGTCAACACCGGCAAGAACCAGTAGAAGACGCATACAAGCGACGGATCAGCCTCCTCCCCGCGAAGCCATCCCACTGTGGGCAGAAGAGCTGGCCACCCACGAATCGCTTGAAGCGCCACCAGAGGCAGTATTTTGGGATACGGTCGCAATCATCTCTGTCACTGCTGCTGTTCTTGTTGGGGTGGCGATAGGTGTTCCTCTCGGGGTCTATCTTCATGGCACGTTGTAGATCCATCCTCGCCTCGGCGCTTCAGCTTTTCGACATGCCGTCTTGCAGCCCAATACCCTCCCTTGATTCTGCGCTCGCTCAGCGCCCGGCAAATTGACACCACATGGCCCCGAGTAAAAACCGGGGCTTTGTAGGACTGGATTTTACGAATCACGCCCCAAATGCTGTAGACCCGCTCAGGCATTCCATAAGTGAAGCTGGCCTGCCCTGCCATCACTGCGTAGCTGTGGATTTTCTGAGAGTGGACTCCGGTGACCTTCTGAACTGCCTTCACGTGTGCATAGTTCTGCATCAGCGGGTTTTGCACGCGATATTTCCTTCGGCCGACGATCTGCAACCAGCTCTCGGGGGCTTCTGGGTAGGTAATGATCTTTCCCTTGAAACACTTCGTTTCCAGGACAAAGATCCCGTAGCGCGACACGATAATGTGGTCAACCTGTGTCGACTCTCCCCTTGTCTTGCCGCGATAGATCGCGTTGGCGAACACTTTGTATTCGCCACTGAGGCATAGGCGGAGCATGAAGTTCACCTTGTACTCACCCCACCACCCTCGGTAGGCCGGGAATTCAAGTAGACGAACGTGGGCGATGCCCGCGAGAACCCCCAGAATAAAAACCGGGGGTAGGTACAGCATTAGAAAGTCATTCATACCATCGCAAATCCGCCCTTACGGGCGGATTCTCCATTAGAGCTTCGAGCAGCAATCTGTCCATCGCCAGAACATGTACATGGCATCGTTCCCTGTACCTGGAACATGCCGACTAGGCCCACCCTCCCAAGTCTGCGGCGGTTCTCCGAGCCACATTGCTCTGCTGTTCTGCGACTTTGGCCAAAACTGGGTCACTTTGTACTGGCTTTTCGGAATCGTCGGGTAGATACCCGCCTTGCACACGTTTTCATCGCCCATAGTGCGTCGAGCGAGGCCCCTGCGGTGTTGCTGAGCGATCACTCGCGCAGCCAGCAATGCTGTCGTCCGGTTTGCATCTTGCGCCACTGTTACGCCGGCAAACGGATAGATGCTCCCCCACGTCCCGGTACACCACCAAAGCGACTCCAGAGGCTCCTTCCGGGCGGTTACCAGGGCGGATTCGGCAGCACAGGCCGCAATGGCAATTGGATTTGCTACGGCCGCGGACTCAGGGTGCTGGAAGAAAGCCAACGTGCCGTTGTTCCAAGTCGGGTCGATCTCAGTGAAAGAGATGATATCGAGGTCGAGATAACCGTCCGGGTTGCATTTGGTAGGCGTGTAGAGATCGAGGATCTGAAGTAGCGGGAATGCATACAGATGGGCGTGGTAGAACGAACCGGCAGCCTGACCTGTCTGGGTGCTGTTGTCCTGCCGAAGCCGGCCATAGCTGCGCTTGTTGCCAAGCGGCAGCGTTACACCACCTAGGGTTGGCGAGCAGCCGGGCTTACGGACAGTTTCAACCATCCGTGCTGGCTCCCACATTGCCGTGATGATTCCGGGCTTGTAGATCGAGGACGAGCCTTGCTGGCAGATGCAGAAGACCATTTTTGTAGCCTTCGCGGGGGCTGTGCCGGGGGTTATTTGCACACCAGAAACACGAATTGGGAAAAGGCACGCCCAGCAGATGTCGGTGAACAGCTTCGGACCAAAAAGGCCAGAGTCCTCACACATCACCTCTCCGGAAGAGGACGCCTCAGCCGCTACCCCTGGCAGGGAAAACATGCCTGCAATCACCAGAATTGCGGCGGTTATTACCTTATTGATGCTCATGATTGGCCTCCTCGAAGGCTGTTTGAGCAACCTCGCGGACGATAAAGTTTTTGGTGTCGGCTGTTACGACAGATGGGGCTCGAAGGATTTGGAAGCGCTCCGCCATGTCAGGCGGCAGCAGGTACAAGGGCGCATCCAGGCTGTCTTGAACGCTGTTGAACAGATCCCAACCAGAGGCAGTGGGAATCTGAGTCGCCATCACCGTGACGGTCAGATTTGCCCCATGGTCTGCATATTCACGCCTGGCCAGGGCAACCTGCCAAGGCTGCGTCGGATCAATCACGACCAGTTTCTGGTCAAACGGCATCATGTCGAGTGGATTGATCCTCCCCGCCTTCTGAACAACCCTTCCTTGGCTGTCGAGGATGTCATTAGGAACGATGACAGATGCGTCGACGAGACGTGTCGCACTCTCCGTTACCGGCGGCAATGGGTGCCCTTTGTGGTTATCCCAAAATCGAGCGATCGCTCGCTTCTTCATGGCGTCGGTGTCCAGCTCTGCGATGCGCTGTTTCGCAACCTCCATGAGGTCTGGCTCGATGATTTCCTGTGTAGTGCCAATAGTGCCTAGATCCCCACGCTTACCATCCTTAACGGCCCCCTCGATATAGCTGACAGAGGAAGAACCAGCAGCTTTAGCGATCAATGCATCATTCGGTGCTTCGAGAGCGACGGTGGGGACGGCTGAAACGCTATGACGCTGGAATGCGAGAGGATCGAGCAGAACACTCACAGTGCTTTGCGTCTCTTGCGTGAGGAGGTGCATTTTGGTCACAGCATCGCTCATCGACATACCATCAGGGATGCCTCGAAAAACGATGCCAACACCAGGCAGTCCGTCAAAGGACAGCAGTATGTCTTTGAGGGCAGTGGCTCCCATCGACCACGACACGAATATTAGAGTGCGGTTTCCATCGCCCAGGGGATGTTTTTTCTCGCGATCTGAGCCATCTGCGCTGGCGAGTGCTGACTCGTTCTGCAGGGACTCCTCATCACTGCCTTGAGCGATCGCCTTTTCGGCCATCTCACCCACCCAGCTCATGTCATCGCGGCCGCTTACTTCATCGCGCGCCGCTTTCGCATTTCGGCTGATTTCCCTGACCTGCTCGAGGAGCGCTGGATCGAATTCATTGATGTCGTACTTGCGAATGCCAAGGTCATCGCCGGCGATGGCCATCGTGCAGCCGAAGGCCAGCCCAATGCACATGGCTAGTTGCTTTTTCACCATATTGGATACGCCTTCCCGATGATTTGGTCCGTCGACGCTGAGCCCCAGTAGCGGGAGTCGAAAGAATCTGGCGTGCGGCCGAAGAACCAGTAACGGCCCTCGCCTATTTCCCCTTCCCGAACGTATTTCTGGGGATCAATCCCGTGCTGGTTGGCTACCTGAAGCCCTTTGCCCACGGACACGCCATTGATGGTTGTCTCATCAAGCGTGACCTTGGCGCGATCGCCAGGCATCCCCTCGAGCACCTTCACGATGATCGTGCCGTCAGCAAAAATCGGACTCAGACCTTTGGAGTGAAAGGCATAGATTTCCCCTCGCACCAGGTCATCCTGCTTTTTATCGATGATCCATAGCCTGTAAGGGGGCAGGCATAGGGAGTCCTGGCTAGCGATAGCGATCGAATAACGGGATGCCAGCAGCACAACGCTGCCGGCAACCACTGCGGAAAAGAGTAGGCCTTTGCCGAGAAAGGCTGCCGAGAGTCGCTTTGGAGCTCGATCTCGCTCAACCTTCGCCATTGCCCTTCGCACCTTGGCCTCAATGCTGAAGGGGTTCGACAACGCCATTAGGCGACTTCCGCAGGATTAGAGCTGTACTCGACACCTCGGTCACGGAGCACGCGCAGAATTGCCTCATCCTGCGGAACGCCAGTGAGCGTGTAATTTCGGATCGCCTGCACGTCTTCAGGTGCGGTCGAGTAGAGGAGGATCGAATATGGGTCCACCGTGAGGCGCACGATACCGGCCCCGCGGGGGGTGAGCATGAAGATCTCGGAGTAATGCCCCTTGTACGACTTAACAGTCTTCAGGATTCGATAGCCACCCTCTCCCAGCGGCAGACGCTTGTTTTCCTGGATAGCATCAATAGCTTCGGCCTTTTGACCGAGTAGGAGGGTGAACGCGGAGTTTTCAGCAATGGCCTGTCCGACTTTGTTCTGATAGAGGTCGTTGACCCCCTGGGTAATGACGATGGCACTACCCCCATATTTCCGGAATCGCCGGTAACCGTGCTCAATGAATTCACCAACGTTGCCCTGGGAGAGCAGCGACCAGGCTTCATCGATGATCACAATTTTCGGGCGGTCACGCTCACCGAGGTACATGTCCTGCTGGATTTGGTAGATCAGCTGAAGGAGCACCACTTGCTGAAGGTGTTGGCGGCCCTTCAGTTCCTCAAGCTCGAGTACGGTGAAGGGATTCTTGAAGTTGAGATTGTTCTTCCCGTTAAAGAAACGGCCGTACTGCCCCTTCGAGGTGAATGCGAAGAGCTGATGGCCAATGTCTTGAATACGCGGATCTGGGTCGCCAAGTAGAGAATCGGCGATGTTGTCGACGATCATCGTCTTGCCCAGCTCTTCCCAGCATTGTGTGAGGTGCCTTTTTAGCCCGGCAGTTTGGAAGTCGATCAGGGGCACGGTTGGGGCAGCCATGGCAGAGAGCAGCCCAACCAGGACATCCTCCTCCTCGCTGTAGTCCTCAATCAGCTCGAAGGGGTTGAGACAGAGATTCGACTCCTGGTCAAAGCGTGCAAAGTCGCCCTTGTACGCCTCAGATAGCTTTAGGTAGGACAGGCCCACGTCGATGACCCACACCTTCGCTCCAATGCTCAGATACGACGTGATGAGATAGTTGGTCGCAAACGACTTACCGGAGCCCGACTGGGCCGCGATCATCGCGTTGTAATTGGTGTCGGAGTCAAAGAGGTTGAAGCTGACCGGCTGACCGTTTCGGGAAATGAACGGGGCCACCTGGGTTCCTGTGCCCTTCCAGTCGCCATAGATCGGCAGCAAAGGTAATGCCTGGGTGAGGCTCAATGTCTTGAACCGGAACAGCTCCCTCATCGCATCCGGGTCGGCGCACATAGGCAGGGAGTTCACGAACACGGGCAGCACACAGAACTTATCCTCCATGAGGCTGAAGCCCTGCGTGGCGAAATGGCTCTTCGCATTCGACGCTGCCTGAATGAGGTCTTCCCGGTTCCGGCCGAATACCACCAGGGTCATTGTCGCCTGTACGTTAGGAAGCCCTTTGTCGAGATCTTCAAACAGCGTGTCGTAGGCTTCCTTCGTCTTCCTTAGAACAGGTACGAAATGCACCATCGGGCCGAAACTCTGGTTGATGGCCCATTGGCGGCGCTTCGACAGCTTGTCCTTTGTTTCCAGCTGGGGAGGGAAATACAGGGTCATGTTGATGATGCAATTACCCCGGATTCCGCCACGCTGGGACAGAATGTCAGCGAGGTACTGAGAGGCATCGCCCTGCCACATGACATCAGGGAAACGCTTGGCCGACAGCGTTTTTACGAAGCAGTCATCTCCGATCTGAAGGTGGTCTTTCTTCACGTCGAGGCTGCGGTTGTAATCGAGGATCTGCTCATTCAGGGGCTTGTCTGTGTCCGCCTTCATGTCCGGATCTTCGCGCCACGACGCCGATGGCCCCTGGTTCAGGATCGAGGAGAAGATTTCCCGGTAGGAATCGTTGGTGAGCGGTACGGCTGCCAGATTGCAGCTGTCCAACGAGGTTCGCAGTCCGTCGAAAAGCTCCTTCGCCGCGTTCGCTTCTGTCTGGGTAGGCAAAGCATTGGCGATCGGAATTGTTACGGATACGACCAGGCTCTGCTCACGAATGCGTACACCTGAGATCGAATCAACTGGGCGCATGGTTCGGTCGCTGAAATACTCCGCCCGCGCGTTCGTCACTTTCTCCAACAAGGCTTGCGTTTCCGCGGGAAGGTCAGTGCGGCCTGATTCACGGAAGGCCCGACGCAGACGAAGGAATCCCGTCTTCATCTCATTGATATTTTCAGTGCAAATCAGGCTGAACTGGATCGTTGTCTTCTCAGGCCAGTCGACCGTCAAACCAGCCTTCAGGCGGTCGCCTTCATCCCCGTTTGAGCCTGAGAGCGGTGAACACAGGAATGCGAATCCTAGGCGGTTCCCTTCCAGTTGGAACAGGTAGAGATTCGGCTCATAGGCGAGGCCGTTGATCAGCTTCGAGAGCCGAGGTGTTGAGCGGATAAGCGCTTTGAGCATTTCTGAATTCCTTAGAGGGTGCGATTCGATTCAATCCAGGCGCGCAGGCCTTCTTCAGGCTTGCCTTCTCGGGTCAACCCGTCATCACGAATGAGGAAAGGGACATTTCGAGCGCCAAGAAACTGAGCTGTCATCCGGCGCTTCGAGATCACATCCAGATCGCACTGCGCGGTTGGAAGCTGTTCGAGAGGAGTTTTCATGTCGCCGGAAGCACCGGCTTTCCACGCTGCAACCTTGTCTTTCGCGCAGAGGAGTTCTTTGGTGCGCACCGCGCTCTCTTGGCTGAGCAGCGGCAACATCAGCACGTCGAGTCGATACCCCTCGGGGAGGGATGAGCGGGCTTGTTGGATGATCTCTTTGCAGAACCCACAAGCAGGGTCAGAGAACATGGTGATTGCTTTCTCACCGCTGCCGACTGTGAGAGGGGCAAGATCCTTGAAACCGAGGTTGGTCTTATCCACTGGGATGTAGTGGGCGGCGATCCGAGCATCCTCGATGGTTTTCAACTCTTTCTTCGCCCATACGTCATAAACCGTTCCCTGGATAATGAATCGGCCGGTATCGCTGATGATGGCGAATTTGCCGTTCTTCTCGATCGCCAGCATTGCAGACGCAGGAAGCATCACTACCTTGTCTGCATTCTTGTCCGCAGGGCTCGCTGCTACTGCGGTGCCAGCCAATGCAAGCAGCGTCATAGCCAGAATGGTTCGGGTTGGTTTGAACATGGGCGTACCTCCTGAGTCGATTCACCCAGAGTATTTGGCCCGGAAAAGAAAAGGCCTCTTTTTCAGGACGTTTTAGCGTCGGAAAAAGAGGCCTTTCAGAGAGGCGTTCTGACTGAGATCAGAAGCCTACAGGCAGTGCTTGGAGGGCGTTGGTGACTACAGCGGCTGCTGGGATAGTTGCCGACATTACGGACTCGATAACATCCGGCGCAGCATAGAGGCCAACACCGCCGCCAACGCCAGTCACGAACGGCATAAGCGATTGGCGGAGAACGCCCGCGCCGATGCCGGTGAGGATCATCAGACCGATCAGAATGCGGCCGAGGGTACCTTGCATCCACTCGGTCAAGGTAATCCACACGCTATCGAACGTATCGCCGCCGGTACCGGCGAGCGCGGTACCGGCGACCACCATTGCCGCTGCGATGGCCATCGTTTGGAGGGTTGCTTTGTTGACGTGCATTGGTCTTGCTCCTAGAGGTTGACATGCGCAGGGGCTGCGCTCAGGAACATTTTTCGTGCTTTCCGTAACCCTGTGTTTCGCTTTCAAGCGCATTTGTCGACGGAAATTAAAAAGGGCCGCTTTATGCGGCCCTTCTCTTTACTTGTTGGAGACCGGAGGCGATTCCGCGCCGGAGTTATCGATGCCTACCAGCGTAATTACCGGTTCGCCATCCGGATAACGCCACATTGGCACAGAGATGCTGTTTGAGCTGAGAGCCTGCTGCTCACCATTGATGAACCAAAGATTTTTGGCCATGCGGCCATCTTCATCAGTACAAATGGCTTTTGCCAGCCAGGAGGTTCGACCGACCACAAGCTCCAGCTTGCAGACCGGGGGCTTATTCCTTGCCACCGAGATGTCGACCTCGCCCGTGGCTGTGTGCCCCATTGCGCTGGCGACATCCAGTTTCACCGTATACACGCCCTCCTCTTCAAGGGTCGCTCGCCCATAGTCCCCTGAGCTTGCTAGCGTCTCCCCGTTGAGACTGAACGTTTTGCTGAGTATCTGATCCTTGGGATGCCCGCCGGTGATTGATGGTCGGATCAGAACGCCCAGTGGGGCACGATTCGCGTCGTTATCCCCACTCCAGGACAATTTCACATCCCAAGGAATTGGCTCCAAAAACTCCATCTCTGTTTCGGCATAGCTGTAGTTGCCCCGCGAGTCGGTGATATGAGCACCGAATGTGTAGATCCCCGGCTCAGTCAGTCGAACGATGCGACTGGTCTGGCTGGAGTCCTTGATCATTTCGAGGCCGGCGTAGGGTGGGATATCCCACTCGATGGTCAAGCCCTCGAACTCTCGGAACAAGCCAAGAGAGCGAGCCGTCATGGTCAGGTCCGCCGGGGCATACTTGGCTGAGTATTTGGTGTTGATCTTCCACTCAGGCCAGTCGTACGACCAGAAAATAAGACGGTGCTGAGTTAGGCCCAAACCGCCTCGATCCTCATACCCATTGATCCAAGATCTGACGCTGATGTAGCTCTCTTCTTTCTCCATGTCCTCCCGAGTTGGGGTGTACTTCACCTCAGTGGAATCGACGACTGTGCCGTCAGGCAGGATGAACTCACCATCCATTGTCATATCCATTTTCGGGTACGGCATCATCAAGTTGGCGACCCACGTAGCTTCCTTTCCTACCTCAGGACGGCGCGGCCCGATGATCTGGACACGAGGAGGCCGGACAGGTCTAAACGCAACGCCTGCACGGAGGGTTTTGTAGACGCGCTTATCCTCTGGTGAGTCTGAGTATTTCAGCCTGGCCGTGAGGTACACACGATCAGCAGAGTTGCGGCTCAGTCGGTAGGAGCCTTCCCCTGCGGCCCAGGTTTTACCGCGATCCTCCGACCATTCCACAACCATTCCGGTCGTATCGAGCGCATTACCTTTGAGGTCAGTGAGCGTGAACGTACCGCTATCGCCAATAAACACGTTTGCTGGGCCTTTAAGGCGGGCAACGGGGACGACATAGGCAATAACTTCAACGGTAGGGGTCATGGATTTCGCGCCGCTATGGCGGTTCGTCAACTCTGCCCTCAGAAGATATGTACCCCGCTGAAAGACCATGCTGAGCCGTTGCGGCAGCTTCGCATTGGCCTCAACGTCCTCCCACGTCACACCGCCGTCCTTGCTCATTTCCCAGCGCACGCCACCAAGGTCTCCTGACTGGTAGCGATCGTTGGTGACGGCGTAGAAGCTGCTGCGAAGAGGAGCTGGGCCGATAACCCGCAATGCCTGGATTGAACCATCGAGAGATTCGCCGTTGAGAACGGAAAGCACCATTGGCGAGCCCGACTCCCGAATCAGCTCGTATTCCGGCACAGGAGAGCGAACACGCGCTTCAGCAATAATGCGAACCGCCTTGTTCGTCAGCGATTGCAGATCGATCTCAAACTCAACCTCCCCGTTCTCGTCGATGGGCTCCCAATTTGTCATCGGCTCATAGTTCACTCCGGCGGTTGTCGAAAGCAGGCGAATATCCCAGTCGCCCATGCTGCTCAGCCGATATGCATCCTCCATGTAACGGGTGTCTTTGATGGCCACGCGGATTGGAAGGCTGACCGTATCCAGGACAGTTCTTTCGTCGTTGAGAATGACAGGGAGAATTTTGTCGTGAGGCACCGCCAGGAGTGACGCGGTTTTGGTCGTCCTCATCTCTGGCAACGCGGTGTATCCAACGTCAACGGAGTAAGGCGTTACGCTCCACAGGGGAGCCTCGGCTCCCTCGATGTAGCGCGTAAACCGCTGGGCACGACCGTAACTCGGAATCGTAGACCGTTCGATCACTGCATCTGCCCTGTTGATCGCCACGTCCAAGGAGGCTGCGATTGCAGTAACTGATGCGCTACCAACATAGCCGCCGAGTTGTGAGACTGAATACAGCTCCTCTTTCACCAGGTTGCTTGCCGGCATATCGATTTCGATCGACGGCGGCTCGATCACGTTTACGGTGTGCTCCCCGTAGCCAATATCGATTTCCTGACCACTCGGCGTAAACATGGATGCCTTCCAGGAGATGTTGTTCGCTCCAAGCAGGGTCATTGTTCCTTCCGCGAGTGGCGTGACGGTGTTGCGCTGCTGGGCCATGCCTTCTGGCATCTGCATCCAACGGATAAGGCACGATGGGCGGCTCGACCATTGCTGAGCCGTCTTTTTCGCAACGCCTTCGTTCGCCGTTGCATCACACACAGGGCCATCGGTGTGACGGAGCAACAAGGAAAGTTGCTGCACCTTCTGATAGGCCTCTGCCGGTGCAGGCTTCAGGCCAAAGCGGATCTGATCTGCAACCGGAAGGATCTTCAGGTCACGAGTGAAGCTCGCAACCTTGTGCTTCACGCCGCTAGGGTCAAACACATACGCGGTAGCCTCGATAGCCTGGTTACCCAACGAACTCCCGCCGGCATCCATCATCAGGTTGGCCAAGGTACTAGCGTTGCGCCATTCATCGGGCGTTTTCGTCCAAGTGACGTAGCAAGCACGATCCTGAAGTGCATTTTTCGGCTTCGCGACAGTTTCGCTGGTCAAGATGCTGCATGCCCCATTGCTCGGGCTGAAGCTGATTTGAGCCCGGCCGGACGCTTGCAGAATCTCCCATGTATCAGCCGTCAGTACGCCCTCCGGAGCCCATACGGTTACCGGCACGGAATAGACAGGGCCGGCCATATCGGCGCGACTTAGATAGACCAGCGCCTGGCCATCGACCCCAACATCCAGGCCACCTAAACGGGCCTCCAGCAGATCGGCAGTCATTTTCGTAGGTACCAGACGCATACCGGTGCCTTGAGAAAGCTCACGATGCTCCAGTGTCACCCCAACCTTCGAATCAGGCGTGACGATGGCGATGATCTCGCCGCCGAGAGCCTGAATCACTTCCTGGTCGGGGATTCGGAGCGCATAGCCACCCAAGCGGGTTGTCATTTGGTGCTTCACGGCCGGGATGCTCGGGGCCACTGAGGTAGGCTGAACTTCGCGGTCTTTGAACATCTCCCACGCCGGCAAAAGCTTCAGCACAACATCTTGATCGACATAGAGGCCATCCTGGTCAATGGCACGAATCTGTACTGAGGTTTCAGCCTGGCCATCGGTCTTATAGGTGATGCTCATTCCCTCCACCGTCACGTGGCCATGTGCTGGCTGTTTGACGACTTGCAAGGTGTGCGATCCCCAGTTGTTCGGATCGATCACTTTCAGATCGGCCGTTCCACCGATTCCTGCATACATCTTCACTGTCGAGGGGGTGATACCCGTTGGTGCAAAATTGAACTGAGTAACAGTGACCTTCCCCTCTCCCTCCACGCTGAGCCCTTCCTGGTCCGTGGCGCTGAAAGTGAACGAATCTTCCCCATAGAAACCCGGATTAGGGGTGTACTCCATACGGCCATAGAACACACGGACAGTCCCGTGCGTCGGGTTCGTGAGGATCTTGAACGTATGGCTGTCCCATAGATTGATGTCATGCACCTCAGGATCAACTTGGTCACTCACTTGACCTTCGCGAGCCTGAATGGTTACTCCCGTCCAGGTAGGGGCGTAATTGAACTTCGCGACATTCACAACCGCGGTCGCTTCAGCCCTCATCCCTGACACGTCCTGCACGCGGTACCTGAACTCATCGGGGCCAACGTATCCAGTGTTCGGGGTGTAGGTGAACCCGGTAGGGGTCGCGACTACAGCGCCCTGGGACGGGCTCGACAGAACTGAATAGGTTTTCTTCTCCCACGCCGCAGGGAAATCCTCTACCGGAGTTGCGTCCACCGATGAGCTTTCGTTGACGCTGACCGTCAGTTTCGTTGTTACAGGCGGCTCTATTACCTGAATGAGCGATTGTCCCTCTTCGAGGGTGATCTTTTTCCCGGTGGTGTCGTAGACGCTAGCCGTCCAGCGGATCGGATGCTTCCCGGAACGAGTGAAAACGCCGGTCAACTCAAGAGGATCGAGCGCTTTGATGCTCAGGTCTTGCGGGATGACAGAGAATTCAATCAAACACTTCAAGGCACCGCCGCTCATGCCTGCACTCTTCGCCGCTGCGTCATCGCCAGTGATCGAACACGTTGGGCCGGAGCGCTGCGTCATGGTGACTGATGCAGTCTCAATCGCACGAGTAACACTTTTCTCATGCAGCGATTGGATGAAGGTTGTTGAGTCGGCCGCAGCTTTGACGCTCAGTATTTCCTCACCGCTGTTCAGCAGTACCTTTTCCGTACCCTTGTTGAATACATACAGGGAGTAAGCAACCTTCTGCTGGCCTGCGTCGAGGACTCGCCCTGTCAGCTGAGTGACCGGGTGGGGTGCACCGGAAACCTCTACCTGCTGAAGGCCTCGGGGAATGCTCGTCCACTCAAGCAAGCAGATGGGCGACTTGATGGGATCGGCAGACCTTGCCACTGCGGCAGATGTCGTAAGAGGGCAAATACTGCTCGCTGAAGCGGACAGCTTTACCGTGGTGTCAGTCATTGCCTGCACTGGATTTTTGTTGTTGATGCCCAGCGTGACCTTGGGCAGCCAGGTATTTATATCTGCATATACCACAGGAGCATTCGGCGCGGAGGTAGAGATGATCACACCATTACTTCCGGTAGCTCCCTGAGTTACCGGAACAACAGGTAGCGATATCTTACCGCCAGTGCTGGTGAAGTTGAGTTGGCTAATCGTTACCGTTGCTCCCGGATTGACGAGAACACCACCAATCTTTAGAGGTGTAGCTGCGTCAGACCTGAGCGTTGCTAACAGATCATAAACACCAGAAACTGGCGTACCGTCCGCAAGCTTTAGCTGCTCGCTGTTTATTACTACAGAGCCATCGTTACGATTGAACTCCTTGGGCACTGCTGGGATATTAACGAGACCGTTTGTATGTCCAACAATTCCAGCCATCTTGGGACTGTAGAGGAACGTAGTCGAGCCAACGCCTTTATTCTGTTGCGAGTCCTGCGCATTTACTCTGAGCGTATAACTTTCTCCAGCCGTTAATGATGGGAATAGAATCGGGTACTCAAGGCCGTAAGTAGTCGCATTGAGCTTACGGAAAGAAAGTGCAATCGATTCGTTTGCAGGCCCTCCGGTCAGGCTAATCGAGGTGATCTTCGGCGAAGGGTCTTTGTTGTCAGTTACAGTGAAGGTGATTTTGTCGAGTGTATCGATAGAATCGCTTGCCCCCTTGTTCACTGTTACAACAGGCTTTGTCCGGTCACTTTGAAACTTGAATAGAGGAAGCTTTGTTACTGCGCCTAGATTTTCGCTAGCGGCACCAACAAGATCATGGGAGCCTTCCGGCAGGGTTTTCAGATCGAACTCGTATTCAAAATACTCACCAGATGACGATGTAAGTTTTTTGGTAACGCTCAGTGCCGACCCGCTAGTATTTTCCAGCCATGACGTGTTGTGACGAAGATAGTTTTGATACGCGCCTTGCTGCGGCTGCCTGACGTTGAGGGTCAGTATCATCTCCGAAGCGTTATAGGTATAAGTCAGAACTGGAAGATAAAGATCGTTCCACCAGACGTTAGCCCACTGGCCCGTTGCGTTCAACGTGCCGTCTGCACTTTTCAGCACGCCTTGATCATGAAGATATCCAGAGGTGCCTTTGCTCAACTGGCGGGTGACTGCGATTACGCATTGGGTCTGCCCGGCAGGAATAGTACATGTGCCCATGTGAGTAGCCACTTGATCAAAAGGGCGTGCCTCGACGGTGTACCGAACTTTCGTGATCGTGACAGGCAATTCCTCAGGAGAGACTACCCTGCTCGAATAGCTCAGCCATCCTTTGTCGCTAAAGTAATATTCGATACGGCTGATGACGGGAGTTTTCGGTGCAGAGGGGTGCAATACTAAATCATAACGGATAGTTCCTTGTGAGCCCCACTCGCCAAAGTTAGAGAACTTGATGTAGTTATTGTCCTCTGCTCGATATGGCAACGACCCGACAAGGTAAACATAGACCGAATCCTCGCCAACAATCTGGTTCTCTCCAAAACTGTTTGTGAAGCGTATACCGCCCTGCCGGTAGGTGTGCCAGTTGCTCTTTGGGATTCTCCATGCAAGCCGTATTGGGTTAGTTTTGACATAAGATCCGGCGACATAGGGAACAAACCCCTTTAGGCCGGGCGCGAGAGTGGTTGACACACTTGGGTCATACACACCAAACGGCTCAGTTGGTGCGTTGGCAATGTTGTCAAACATTACCTTCTGACGCTTGGTTACCGTAGAGTTGCCAGCCTTGTCGGTGACAACAAACTCAAGCCCGAAAACCTCATCCAAGTCAGAGTCAGGGAAGAAGTCTGTCCTGTACTGAATCGAGGCTGTTTTGCTTTCCTCAGAAAACAGAACATTATGCTCTTTATACAGAGCACCAGACTCCCTATAGACTTTAGCGGTAACCTTGCTAATTCCCGACGGGTCAGAGAAACCGTCCAAGACGAAGCTCGAATATGTCAAAGCATCGATTGCTGCAAGGCCGAGCTTCCAAACTTCGCCAGTGAGAACGGGATCGCCCCATGTATATGGGCGCGGGGCAAATGTCCCAGCTATTGGGCCAGCGGTATCAATAACGAGGGGAACGTTTTCAGTTTGAACAACAGCCCCAGCGCTGGACAGAATTTCTGTTTTTACGGTGTAGCGTCCATCCGGTAGCTTCGGACTGACAAACTCCTCGGCATAGTAGTTCTCACCGTTGTAAGAAATAACGTCGCTAGCCCCAAGCACCTTGGTGCTTTCCTTTGCGAAGACAGGTGTGGCAGCACCGTTAGCAGTCACCGCTATGCGCAGTTTTCGGTCAATACCACCGCTTACCATGAACGATATGCCAGTGGAGGGGTTGATAAACCCTGTGCCTGGCTCTGTATTGGTTTTAATCCCTGCACTGTTCGTATAGCCGTATTTAACAAGATCGGCATACGCACCATTGACTGGGACAATGGCCAAAGCGATAGCGCCCAGAAGCGCACCACTCACTTTATTGAGGAACGATGGCCCTCGGGTCTTTGTCGTACCCATCGTGGAACTCCTTTAACTCGCGTTGGCAAGCGAAACCTTAGAGTATGTTTTGTTAGGTCTTGAAACGACCAAATGCGCCTGCTTTCGCAAGGCGCATTTCTGCTCAACCGCCGGCACTTCGTTTAATGTTCTACTTGGCAGAATTAGCCTGTGGCGGTTGAACGATTGTGAGGGGACGCAAGGTTGGTGTTGCCTGGGGGGTTCGTGCACCGATCTCCCAACGACGCGCTTCTACCTCGGTATAAATGAAGCCTGGAACATACAAATCGCCTTTCTCATCCTCCCACGGATCAACTGCAATACGCATAACTACAGCCTGCGAACGGATCGGAAGGGGATTTCTTGCTCTCATCGGCATTGGGGCGTTGTCCGACCCCTCAGCGATAAGCACGCGCGTCGTGCCGGTGCCTGTTGATTTACCACTGTCGGCCTCAACGCCTTCTTGCTCTTGCTTCAGTTGGGTTTTGTAGTCGTCACCTTCAGTTGCCGAATAAACATCTTTGGCGGACATGCAAGTAACGCCATTTGGCATGCCTTTACAGGCGTACTCACTTGAGCCTACGTTAAGAAAATTTGTGCAGCCGGTAGTCAATGCAGTAATTGCGCATACAAGGATAATTTGCTTAATCATCATGATTCCCTTAATTGTTTACGTCATTGACTTTTAGAGTTGCTGCATTGAACTTAACGGTCATGCCTTTGTTGACGATAAAGTCAACATCGCGCATTGCGTCGATTTCAATAACAGGGAAAATGCTTTCAGCCATTTCGAGATAGAAATCGGCGATTCGCTCAAGAGCCGTGCCCGCTCCACTGAAACCGGCCGACTGAAGTGCGTTGCTATCGAATGCCTGCTCGTAAACAGGAGCAACGGTGTCGCCGTTATCGCCAGCGCGAGTGACGTTGATTGTCGGTACCTTTTGAACGTTGAACGCGCTTGCGACCCCCTGCATGAAACCAGCCATAAGGCTTCTTGCGAGGATTTGGCCCTGCTTGCTGACTAGACGGCCGCGGATGCCTGCCTTCCCATCCTCGCCTGTTGCGTAAGCCTCCAGGCTGGACTCCAGCACCGAACCATCATTGCGTACGCACGACAGGCGCTCAGCTCGCAAATAGGCTCTTTCCGAGCTGAGGTCACCCCAGCCGCCGGCGATCAGAAAGCATTCGCGAAAGTCAGCCCTGAAGCGGTTAGGAAGGATTGCTTCGTTCTTGATGCGGATCAGGCTCGGGAAGGGGTCGCGCTGTGCCTGCTTTCCAGTTGGCGCGTCCATACCTGTGACCAAAACGCCAGACAGGATCGATCCAGCGGGCAGGGTCACAGAAAGCTCCTCAGGCTTGTCGCTCTTCCCCTCGTCTTCCTTGCCCTTTATCACCCGGATCTTAGGCGTTTCCTTTTTCTCGCTTGATCGTGATTTGGGGTCTTCCGGTTGCTCAGGTGGAAGGTTCGAATAAACGTCAGTCAGATCTGCTGGCGAGCTCGTTGCTTTGTTGATGAATGCTGATTCACGAGGGGGGATAGGGGATCTCGCCTGGGTGGCTGTCGAACTACTCGACGAGGTATCACTACCCTCACCAGTGCCTTTCTTTTCGCGTCCAACCCGCGCCAGCTCCTGCTGAAGCAGCTGGAGTTCTTGCTCCAGACCGCTCACTTTTTCTTGCGTATTTTTGAGCTGAACGTCCTTTTCTTTCTGTCCCATCACTCGCTCAAGGCGGTTTTGCTGCGCCTGTAGCTGTCGCAATTGGCTGGCGATGGAGTCCAAGCCCAACGCGCGTGGGTCTTCATCGGTGAGGATGGCCTCTACCTGTGGTTTTGCCGCTGCGCGCGCTTTGCGCTCGGGGCTCGCCGCGTTCATGGCGACGCCAACGATAGTACCCACGACCAGAACCGTCCCACCGATGGCAAGCATCAGCTTGCCTCTGGGCGTGAGTTTTTCGAGGAATTGCTGAATCGCTTTCACTGATGGTTCCCCTTACTGCAACAGGCTTGGACGAGTGGAGCTTTGCGGTACTTCAGTCGGAACCCGCGTGACTACAAACACTTCTGTTTTCTGACCAGGTTCAAGCACCTCATCTGGCCATGCGCTTACAGCTGCTCGGTGAGGGTGCGTGCAGGAGCCGTGATCGAACTCAACGGTTCTGGCCGACACGTTCTCGGCGGTGGCCACGAAGACTCGGAAGTCATGGCCCTCGATCAACTGCGACTTGCTGAAATCGAAGCTGAGGCTTGGCTGCGCACAGGCGGGGATCTTGTTGCCGCTGGTAAGCGCACCGAAGCTGTATCCACGCGGCAACTTGCCTAGCGCCATCTCGCGCATCAGGGAGCGAAGAGTGTCCATATAGGGCTGAGAGCGCTCCCACTTCCGCGCCTGGCCGCTGTAGTTCGTCGACGAGGTGATTGGCATTCCGCTCGCCAGCCCTTGTACGTTTTTTGCCAAGATCAGGTTCGCCTGGATGGGAGGCACGCCTTGAGGCAGCAACGTCAGGGAGATGGCGACAGACTCATCGTCCTCAGGGGTGACAAACATGGTCACCGGCTTCTCATCCTGAGTCGTGACGTAGATGACGTTTCCGCTTGTAGAAATTTCAGCCTCACTTACCGTCTGGATATGAGGGTTATCGAACGGCGTAACCAGACGGTTGATTTGGCCTCTGCTGATCGGAATCAGGGTGTTCGTGCCGCTTGCAACGACCACATCCTGACGAGACTCGACGGGCTGAACAGGAGTGGGCTTCTTCACAACGCTGGCAGGCACGCTGGGGTTTTCAGCAGAGCCGGGAGTAATGGCAACCAAACGTGGTTTCTTTTCCTCCTGAGGATCTTCCTGTCGTTCAGGAACGCTCTCAGGAGAAGGCGTAGGCTTGGCAACCGCTTGAGGCTGCGTGCTGGCTGCAACTGGCATGTTCATGCCTGGAATCTGGATCTGCTCCTGCGCAATAGCAGGCATTACGGCAGCCATAGCCATTACGAGCGCAGCTGGCTTGAAGAAATGGAGGGAAACTGGAAGTGACATCGAGACGACCTCTGCTCTGAGATGTCGTCAATTCTGGAGGCCATTCAGCCGCTTGAGTTGCGTTTTCAAGCAGCTTTTGCGTCTGAAAACGGAGGGGTATTTTTTGTAGCCGCGGACTCGCGATACCAACAAAAAACCCATGCCAAAGACATTGACATGGGCTTCTTTCGCCTCAGCTTAGCGCTGCTGATTCTTTCTCTTCTCGCGCTCTGCTTGTTTCTCAGCCTTGCTGTTCTCGCGATCAACCACATCCTGGGTTCGAGCATCCCCAGAGTTCGTACTAACCCAACTCAGTACAGGCTTGTAGTCTTTGATCATAAGCTCGAACTCATAGGTTCGGTTGCTACGCTTTTTGTCGCCCGCCGGCCCTTCGCTTACGGAGCGACCAGTAACGTAGAACTTGTTCTCGTTGAGGTTATCGCGGAGCACTTTCTGCGGCTCGAAGCTCAGGGTCACTCGATCCTGGCGGATCTGATGAATCTGAGTATCGAGAACCTTCATCGTATCTTGATAGATCGACTTGTCGAGGATAGGCCCCAGGGCGTCTTTTACGACAGAGGCATTATGCGGGGTAACGTTGCCTAGCATCATTGCGATGTAAAGAGCCCATGCGTCGGCGTACTCCCCGGAACTTTGCGTTTTACTGACCCAGGCGGTCTCAGTCAGGGTAGGCGGTATCACAGTGACCACTTCATCCTTGTTGAGAGCAGAGCAAGACACCAGCAGATTGCTCAATACAAGGCCTGCAACGGCAATGCGCAAGAACTGATTTTCTCCCCGCATGCCATCGAACGAATTGCTAAGCGACTTAAAAAGCATCAGACGAACTCTCTCTCGTAGGAATTGGGCATGGATCGCACACTCTTCCGGCCAATAGCTCCCCAGTGCCAGTAAATAGCGTGAAGCAGATAGCCGTCAGGGCGGTTGTCGCAGAAGCGCCGATAGAAGCGGGCGAGCAGGAGACCTACCACTGTGCAAAGAATCAGCTGTGCCAGAAGAACGCCTGCAACCAAACCGATCCCTATCGGCATGACCTCATCCAAACGCCAAAACATCACGTGCGGCGGCTGGTCGATGTATGCCGGGATTTTGATTGGCTCACTCACTTGCCACCCCCTGCTTTGCTGAGGCTGGCTATCGCTTTGAGGATGCCTTCATGACTAGCGTTAGCACCTTGGAGGACCATCGACATACCTGTCTGGTTGTCCAGGAGCAGGGTCGAAGGGGTCTGTTGGATGCCCAGCTTAATGGCTTGATCGAGATCGCCAGTTACTCGCTCGATGGCCTGCTTCGAGTCTGTGCAGGCTGCAAAGCGCTTCCCATCCAGGCCAAGATCGGTCGCAAGAGACACGAGCGATTCCGAAACTCCCTTGCCGTTGCCACCGGTTTTATCGAACACCGTCTGGGTGTACTTCCAGGCAGCATCTGAGCCACCTTGCTCACCAGCACACTCGATGGCCAGGGCTTGTCGCCGGGAGGCCTCTCCAAGGGCTGGGACATGGAGAATCGCGGCATTGATTTGCCCCGCTGACGACTCGATAAGCGCTTTCAGCAGGGGGAAGTGATCGCGGCAGTAAGGACATTCCGTATCCGTCATCTCGACGAGCGTGTACCGAGCAGATGAAGATCCATAGATCCAGTTGTCCGGAGCTGCGGGGATATCATCTTCTGGAAGCTGTTTGAGGTTATCGACAATCTCTTGGATCGCGGCGGGGTCAACTGCCTGTGCTTTCGCAACAGACAATTCACCCTCGAGGCTTTTGACTTGGCCTTGTAGCTGGCTCATGGTGGTGAAGTGGTAGTACGAGCCAACTACCAGAGCAGTGGCAAGGGCTGTGATAGCAATAGCAAAAGGGATCGTTTTCGAGGGTGTCGTTTTCGTTGCCATAAGGGTCAGCCTGTCGTGGTGTTAGGGGCATTCTGCGGATAAACGCAGCCTGAAAGTTCCGTTTTCAGGCGGTTTTATGGTCAGAATTCAAATGCGCTTTGGCAGGTTGCTGATCAGCACGGACAGCACGACAGGCAGCATGATGACGATGAAGGTTGAGATAACGAGCGGCGGTAAAGGTAGAGGCATCAACACGCTGAGCACGATGAGCATTCCGCCCCATGACAGGACGATCGCGGCGTTGTTGTTCAAGAACGGTGATGAGTAGTCGAATCCATGCCGCTTGGCATTCCAGCGCATCCAGCCGGCGTAAATGGCCGGCACCAGAACCGCGATCAGCAGTGGCAGCCAGTAAAGCGTTAAAACGATCCGGTAAACCATCTGGTAGATGATTTTCTGGACGGCCTCACCTCGGGACTCAAGATACCGAAACCACCAATCCACGTTCTTTTCGAAGGCATCCACGGTGCCGCCTCGAGGCATCAGCATGTCGGAGACAACCTTTTTTGCCCCGGAGTCGATGACAAGTGCCGAGTAGTAGCGATTGGTCTTTTCAAGCACCTTATCCATGTCGGAATCGCCAAGCAGTTCGATGCCCCATTTCCGCTCTTTCAGCATTACCGTATCCACCAGCTTGTTCGGCGCAACGGTTGCCAGCATCAGGATCAGGACGAAGAAGAACGCTATAGAGGCCATAACGCCTTTTGGCCACTTTTCTTCAAGCATCTCAGCCATTGATCAGGAACTCCCGGATAGGTTGCGGGACATTGGTTGTTTCGCACCACAAGACAACATCATCCGGTGCAGGGGCGTTGCCGTAGCTCGTGAGGATCTGGAGGATGTGGCCGAGCACCACCCGGAGCCGAATGAAGTCGCTGATGCCCTCGCGACACATACGCTGGTAGGCCACCAGCACATCAATCAGGGCCGCACCAATTACCTCGGGTTTATGGCCCGCCTCAAGCATCTTGAAGATGAATTGCGTGCCACAACGCCATTCCAGGTCAAACGTGCGCAGTCGAGTTGTTGAGGCCTCATCCAGGCCAGTGAGCCGCTGAATTTCTAGTGGAATCGAGACAGTCATTTTTTGCTCCGGAATCAGTTGGCAGTCGGGCCGGTGAGGATGGGCAGTCGCCCCTTGCGGATATCGCCGCCCGCAAACACTGCGAGATATTCGAGGTCTGGTAGCTCGCCGAGGAGCGCTGTTGGGAAGCGCTCGCCCTCCTCTTGCATAAGGCGCTCACCAACATTCCCGCCCTGCACCACCCCGCCTTCACCTGCCGAGTTGCCCTGAGTACGCATGACGTATTTGTAGCGAGTTGGCGTCATCTTTTTCGCCACGAACTCCTGCGTATCGGTATCAAGGATGCGGAGGCAGATGATGTTGTTCGCGTTCCCCAGAACCTGCATGGCCTTGGCTTCGTCACCCATGCGGGCCTTGAAGTCGGCGATGGTCTGGGTTGCGATGTAGAGATTTATTCCTGCGCCGCGGCCCTTGTTCAGCAGCTGGATGAGCTGGTCATTGATCACCTCAGCAGCCTCGTCGACAAAGATGTTCACCGGCTTGGGCAACCTGTGGTTGTAGATCTCGCCTGCGGTCGATGCCAGATCGGCCAGCGCCAGCGAGCCGATGGTTGAGCCCACCATTGAGTCAGCAAGCGAGTCGAGGCCCAGGTAAAGAACCTGGTCGGCGTTGATGACAGAGTTCAAGTCACTGATTCGGCGCGGGTCTTCATCGTCGGTGTGCGGGGAAAGCAGCGGCCCCATTTCACCGGAGGTAAGCATCACCAGGATTGGAAGAAGGCCAGCAATCATCTTGCTGAAGTGCGATCGCTCGTGCTCGAGCATGGTGAGCAGGCCTTCCAGATCGGTATTGGCTTCCACCTTCGCGATGTCGTTGTAATAGACCTTCCGCAATACCTTCGCCTTTTCTTCGATGTTCCGAACCTTGGCTGAAAGAATTGCTGATTCGGCCATTCTCGCGAATTCATCTTCACCGAAGACCTTTGAACCGAAGGCCATGACCACCTTGATTGTCAGCCCAGGAACATCCCCCTCAAGGGTTCTCCTGAGGCCGACAAGGGTGGGCAGGATGTTGCAGATCAACATGGCTTGAATCACGCTGTTCAAGGACATCTGCGCAAAGGCTTGGAACGGATCGCCGGCTTCGCTTTTCATCAGCACTGCGACACGGGAGGCAACTTCAGTTGCGCGGCCGTAGTTCTTGGTCAAAGACAAACGAACCGACTTGTCAGGATGCGCAGGGTGGAAATATTTGAACAGGCTGGCCTTCCCCATCGCCTTGCATGTCCGCTCACATGTTTCGGCTAGGCCTTTATCGCCTTTCGGATCGATCACGATCACCGGTTCACCACGAGCGATACACTGGGATATGGCCAGGTCGAACCAGCGGGTCTTACCGGCCCCTGTTGTGCCCAGTACGAGGTGGTGGATCGAACGCTGGTCTGCTGGCCGGAAACATGGCTCCTCCTCATCCATGCCGATCCCGTGTATCCATTTCGTACCCTTAACATCAGCGTTGCGGCGGCCACGCTTACCGATAATGGCCTCGATATCCATCGCCTGGAGCTCGAATGCGTACTGGCCGTGCCGCTGCCGCCAAGGGAAAGCTTCGCCGAAATAGAACTCGTGAGGGTGTCTCTTCACCAGCTCCATCACCTCCTCCAAGGTGATGAAGGAGAGATCTGCTCCAACGAGACATGCTTTTGCCCTATGAACGCGGAGTGCCCTTGGTATGGCCGCCAGGGCGAATCCAGCCTGCACGCCAAGCGTGATCAGGTATGGGGTTACCGGCATCTCCGTCATCAGTTGAACGGCGGTGCCGGCAAGCATGGACGAACCCCACGCAACAGCTTCCCGCGCCTCGTAGTTTTTCCGCCAGTAACTGGTGTAGTCCCATTCACTCATTTTTTGGGAAGCTCCTCGTAAAGGGGGCGAACGAAGATTTTTCTGCGCTTGGCAACCTTGACGGCATCGCGGAAGCAGAACACTGCGTTCTCTAGGGATGTTGATGTGATACCGAACTGCTCAGCGACATTCGTGAGCATGTAGGTTGTGAGGCTGAGCACAGGCGACCCGCCTATTTCCTCAAGTACGGCCTTCTCGATCAGCGACTTCACAGCTTGCTCGAGGCTTGGGATGTCGGCCTCGCGAAGCCGGGATATGTGAGGAATAGCCCAGTCCAGCTCCGCTAACTTGCAGTAGATGACGCTGTAGTCGGCGGTGAGCATGAAGCCTTCACGGGACTGTAGCGTGCGGGTCAGAGCAGGCCCTTCGACCGTAATGTCCTGCCACAACCAGCCCGCATGGACGAGCGGGTGGATGTCTTCAGCAAGGAACGAAGATTTTCCCAGTCGAACGAATACCTTGTTTCTTGCTAATGCCGCGTTCTCTGGGTCTTGAGTCGCGGTGATGAGCTTTTGGGCAAGCTCAGGTTGTTGTTCCAACAGGTAGCATTCGTGCGCTGTGAGCTTCGACACGACATCCGCTGGCAGGATACTGCCAGCGCCTGGGACCTCATTTTCCACAGGGCCGGCTTCTCCAACTTTCTGCTTCTTCGATTCCAACGGAGGCGTAGTTTTAGGCGTGCGTTTGCCTTGCCCCATGATGGAGTTGAGGGAGATCTTTTCCTGACGAGGCAACAGCTCCTGCGCCCCTTGCTCTGATCCGACTTGGGTATCAGCGTCAGAGGGCTCGGTGCTACTTTCAGCCTCAGCGGCCGGGAGTGGTTCTTCTTGAAGGGGCTCAGCCGCCGGGGAATGGGGACTCAAGAAAAGCAGCATTTCCTCAAGGCTGGCAGGTGGCTCCTGAGGTGCTTCTTCCTCCTCCTCAGCATCCAAAGCTTCCTCTGGTTGGGAGGAAGCAATTGCAGCCGTATCGTCAGCTGCCGGCGCTGACTCCACACTAACAGGGCCAACAGGGGCCTCTTCGGCGGGATTCTGCGCTTGTTTGAGGCTAACCCCTGAAGAGGCGGTTGTTGGTACCGGAGCTGCTTGCCTTGGAGCCGCTTTTTTCTTTCTTGCTGGCTTCGACGATGCGGATTCTTTAGAAGGTGTAGGCAGCGAATCAGCGTCAGTATCCCCGCTCGAGTCCCCAGTCAGATCAGCCCCAAACAGGTCTTCCTGATGTTCACTCAGCGCGTTCGCTGCTGCGCCAGCCGTATCGTTAGGAGCAATGACATCCTTCTGCTTTCCTTCCTTCCCAAGGCTAATGGAAACTGGCGGCGGAATCGGCGTGGTTGGAAAAAGGATGTCCGGATTCACAAGCTTCATGCAGCGCAGCGCCGGGCCTTTGCCGTTTTTACGGAGAAGGTGAGGCGTCACCAGCCAATACAGGTCGCCGCTTGGGGCTCTCTCTGCTATCCCGTGCTCTACCAAAGTGCCAATTAGCGTGTCAGGTGATCGCGGGATGGCCACAACCCCATCACCGACGAGCATGCTCACAATCTCTTCGGCACCCTGGTTCCAAGCGATGTAGACACCATCAGTTGCAACCCAAACTCGGCCGGCAGGCGTGTTGATCTTCCAGGTTCCGTCACTCAGCAACCGCAGCATTGCATCCGACACCAGCCGCGGTACCGGGACGCCTGTTGCGTTGCTCCCGCCATTATTCGAGCCTCGATTGAGGTCACGCTTGGTCGATGCAGAGTCGGCCCACTTGACCAGCTCGGTCAGAGGCGAGCTTCCGGTACCGGAAATGGCATCGAGGAGCGCTTCGTAGATGTCGTGGCCACCTTCAATCAGCCATGCCTGTACGGTTGGAGGAATGATTCGTGTCGCTTGCGCTACAGAAACCTGCACGTGGTTCCCATGCCTATTGGAATTCCAATGCAGGAAATAGCGGGTCAGCTTGTTGCGCACAGACCAGTCATGAAGCGTCTCTTGCGCGTAGATCCACTGGTTGTTGCCTTCAAAATCGGTGGCGCGAATATCCGTGAGAGGCTTCCCAGCATCGTGTAGCAGCCCTGATGCAATGCCCGCGACGTACCACCGACGAAGGCGCATGCTTCGCCGTGCCGGGGTCTCGTTTGTATCAAAGGCGGTCGTAAGGCACCCATCCAGGGTAAGCGAGGCGACCTCAAGGCTATGCCGTAGCAATCCCCCTGGCCCGGAGTGATGGTGGTTCTCCGACGCCGGCAGCATGTGCGCCAACTCAGCGAAATTCACCAGTATCGGCTCAACGTAGAGCTTGAGGTCACTGGCAGGCATTCCGACTGAATGAATGATCCGATCGAACAGCTCGTGCTGATAATTGCGCATGAACCACTGGCCGCTAACCAGCCCCGGATATCCCTCTTGGTAAGGTGGGTACCGAAGATTTCGCCAGTTATGGTTCTCCAGGTACCGCTTGATTTCAGGAGTAATCATCTGCTCGGCCGGGTGCGCGAAGCTGTCCGTAAGGGCACGCTCGCTTCGAGGCCACAGGCGTTTCAGGAATGAAAATGGAGGCATACGCTTCTCGGCCATGTTGTGTGCTGAGAATGATGCGTGAGGGATACCGCCTTGAGTTTCGTTTTCAGGCAGTTTTATGGTCGAAAAAAAGCCCGGCGAGTGCCGGGCTGAGGGGTTAGAACCAGAAGGTTCCGAAAAACTGTGACGGCTCTTCGACCGTCTCATTTATTGCGTCCACCCTTTGCCGTATGCGAGGCAACGGCTCGGGTTTGGCCTTACTTTCATCGAAGGAGGCATCTACAGAAAACCGCGTAGCCATTGACGAACCAGTCTGATGTCTCGCGATCACATCGGGCGGAATAACCGCCTCTAGCTCGTGCGCAACACCTTTCCAATCCACAGTGCCAGCCACTTCGTAGCTCGTGACTTTCACACCCAAAGCATCGGCCCGGCGGAACTCCCCCAGCAACGGCAGGATCTCGGCCTCAAGGTCTTTTGCTTCCTTGGTGAGCACTTTCAACTGGGCTTTCAGCTCAGCAATTTTGCTCTCCTTCGCCCTCCTGGCATTTGCTAGCGGACGCCATGCAGCAAGGTCCAGCCTATCCAGCGGAATAACGTCCCGCTTCGGATCGGCCTCAGGCGGCACGCCGCGCATCACCAGCCCCCAGAAGATTTCTTCTGCTTGAATGATTCGTCTCACCAGGAGGTCATCCCAGTCAACGATCAAACAGCAGGGTTCATGCTTCGGCGACCAACACCACAGGTACCCGCGCCGTGCTCCACTGACGATCATCTGATGCATGATTTGCCAGCGGTACAGCTTGAATGCCTTGCTATGCTCCCTGAGTTGCAGCACTTCCAGGTGATTAGTTTCGGAGAGGTTCTTGATCTCTACCGGAGACTTGTCATCCAGAACGCCATCGAACGAAGCCCGAATAAACGGGTGCTCGGTCGACTCCGCACAGAACGGCAAAGCGATTTTGCCGTACTTGTCCTCAAAGGCTTGCAGTGCTAGCGGTTCGAATTTGACTCCCCTCCTAACCTGCGGGATTACCGACAAGTCAGCTGGCTCGACAATTCCGACCAGTTCTTTCCACAGCTCCAGGGGCGTTTTATCAGGGTTCTCACCCATGATGACCGCGCAACTGGTTGCACTGATGCCATCCCTTCGCCACTCATGCCACTCGGGAGTCCGCTGTGCGATGTCAACGATCTTCATTGCTGACACCCCCATCAAACCCCAGCAAGCAGCTGGACTCAAAGGTCTTCATCTGATTTCTCCTTTTCTCAAGTTCACCACCCTGGCTCGAAAACCCAAGCGGCACCCCCGAAAAGGCGAAACCCCAGAGGGCTTTCGCCCCCTGGGGGATATTCTTTCTCTGGTGTTCCAGTGACGCTCACGCTTACGCAACCTTCGCGTAGCGGGAGTAGATTTCTTCTCGCTTGCGCATGGCATCCTCGAAGCTCAACTGACCCGCATTGCAAGCCTGAATCACTGCGACGATCTCCATACCGCGCTGCCATTCGGTGGTACCCGACAATCGATCAAGCGCTCCCATATCGAGAAGCGCGTAACCATCGTCAAGCATGTCGCCAATGCACAGCTCCGGCGTGTCATGCGTGCAATGGCCGGTGAAGCCATCACGTTGAAATGCCTGCCACCGAAAGCGCCCTTGCTGAGATGCGTCTGGGAGAAGTACGCCCCAGGTGTCCCGGCTCCGATGCTTCAGCGTCAAGCCAAGTCCATGGATGGTGAACTGACAAAGCAGGTATTCCAGAAGAATGAGCTTCACCTGAAATTGCTCGATCATTTCGTCAGCGTATTGCGCGAACGCACCACCCTCTTCTTTCATCTCCCTCCAGCTAGCAAGGGAGTCCTTCAGCCCCTCAACGGTTGACGGTCGCATTGTTCTGCTCTCCTTGAAGGGAGTTGGTCAGAACAGCAAAAAAGCCCGGATGGGCTTTCTCTGCTTTGTCGATCGCTTCGCCGAAGGTGGTTGCTTCACAGCGGAAGGTAGCCCTTTGCGTCGAATGCTTGACGGTCATCGATAAGATGTAAGTCCGCATGGTGTATCTCCTTCTCAGATTTTTAGCCCTGAAAAAGAGGCACCTTCCCTGTTGGGGGCGATGCCCCCTCAGGGTGATGCATATTGCAGCTAGGTCTCAGTTAGCAACGTCGACCGAGCGGCACAGCTCGTTGTAATGATCAACCAGCTGATCGAGGAAATAGAGAAGCTGAGGCCCTGTGAGGGGTGTGTTCGGGCCAATCATTCCGGCCTTCACCAAAGCTTCCCCGATTGCTGAGGCCAGTAGATCCCTCTGTTGTTCAACAGGGGGATCTAGGCTTTCTGCATCTTGGGTATGAGTTGCCATATCGTTTTCCTTTCAGAGAGCGACAAGGGCAATCACCTGGCGGGATATGCCCCGTCAGGGAGTTTTTTTGCAGGTGCCTTACGGCAGCAGCAGGGTCAGGATGAAGACGATCAAGTCAGCCATCTGATTGGTTCCTTTTGAACTGACGGAGCACTCCCCTTGCGGGAAAGCCCCGCAGGGTTGTGGTCAGCTCGAAGAGCCCTATGGAACAGGGGCACCCAAAGCGTTTTTGGCGTCACTCGCCTTGCGACTGAGCAACGTACTGCGCAGCTTTCAACTGAGTTACAGCGTAATCCCGAGCGTCTACAGGCCACGTCGAAACGTACTCGAACGCCGGCTCCCAACTGTTTGCATCACGAGCACGCCGAACAACTTCCGCAACCTTCTTGATCACCTTTGCAGGTAAGTCAGCAGGTGGCGGGACCTGGCTTCCATCACGGACAACTTCACCTTCAATCACATCATCTGCCGGGGCAGGATCTGCAACCTCTGGCTTAGCGGCCTGTTCGGGATTTACGGTGGGTTCTGACGGCTGATCAACCTGGTTAGAGGTCGGCAACGGCTCAGCTTCCACCACATCAGCAGCGCCCATATATCGTTCAACAACTTCAACTGGTACATCGTTGGAAGAAAAACCTTCCCCAGCGTCTGTGTTGAGGTACTGAATCACTCCGTCCAGCTTTGAGCCGGTCTGAGGCCAGTATTTCCTTGCAATCTTGATGGCCGACTTCTTGCGCATGGAATCTTCGAAGTCAACCCAAGGGCCTTTCTTCTTGCGTTTCCACAGCTCCGAAGCATCGCGAGCAGCATTGATTTCATCAGCGGTAACCGCCTCAACGTGAACGCGGCCATCAGGCAGAAGAGCTTCGACATAGCAACCTACAAACTCCCCACGATCAGCCTTCTTGTCGAAGGGGTTGAAGGTGTGGGTCGGGCTTTGTCGCTTCCCTCTGTACTCGAATTTGTCTTTCGAGTAGACCAATTCAACGATGCAATCACGGATCGCGCCGTCGTTCACAGCGACCTTGACCATGCCCCTCCAGGACACGTCCAAAACCACCTGCCCGTCTCGGGGCACCAAGTACGCAAGCTGTCGAGATTGATTAAGAGTCAATCCGTATGCCGCAACCTGGCTGAACGCATTTCTAAGGCTTAACGGGTTAGTAGTCGCGCACTTGCACAGATAGTCGTTATTCATCATGGCCTGCGATGCAAACAGCAGCTCATTTTTGAACAAAACGTCAGTCTTCGACGACTCCACCAGCTTGATGAACTTGTCTTCTTGCTTCGCAATAATTGCAACTGCGTTTTGGAAGTTATCGCTCATTTCATTTTCCTTTCTAAAAAGAAAACGCACCCGAAGGTGCGTTAATTCTTGACTGACTTCTGCCTGATTAGATGATGTTTAGAAGCAAACGGCTAATTGGGGCAAAAGGGATGTCGTCGTCGAAACTGTCGTAACTCGGTTGCTGCTGAGGAGCAGGTTGCCGAGGATTTTGGTTAGGACGTGGTTGTTGTTGCGGACGTTGCTCTCGGGGTTGCCCTTGAGAATCGCTCCGATCTGCTTTGCCACCCAGGAGCTGCATAGTGCCCTGCATGTCGACGATAATTTCGGTGGTGTACCGTTTGATACCGTCTTTTTCCCACTCTCGTGTTTGAAGCTTACCTTCGATGTATACCTGCGATCCTTTCCGCAAATACTCACCAGCGATTTCAGCGACTTTCCCAAACAATGAAACACGGTGCCATTCGGTCCTTTCGACTTTCTGTCCCGTTTGTTTGTCAGTCCACTGCTCACTTGTTGCAAGGCTGAGATTGGTTACTGCATTACCGTTAGGTAAGTAGCGAGTTTCTGGATCTTGACCACAGGTGCCAACCAAGATCACTTTATTTACGCCGCGAGCCATAGTATTTCTCCATTTAGATAGAACTACGGGGCGGCATTACCCCAGAACGGGGGCAATAGCAGCCCCGTTGGGGTTTGGTTTTTCATGGGTTTTTGGTTGTACTTTTGAGACGGCCAACAAGCCGACCATGCGACGAGGCGCATGACTAAATCAGTCCACACATGTGGGCTGACTTAATCTGGGAATTCATGATGGTTGAGATTCAACCATGAGGCGCTAGGCCTGCTAGACAGACTGCAAAGGCATGCAGTCCGGATTTATAACGCCGAGCTACTCGACGTGATAGGGAGTCTGCAACAAGCAGAATCCAATGGCAAGCGGGTTTTTGCCAATGTTTTTTCAGTCGCTTTTTCGACCTGAAAACGGGCCACCCCCGATTCTGTACGGAGGAAAATGATCCTTACCAGCATCAGAGGATCAACCATGCACCACCTTAAATCTCTACTGCCGCTAGGCCTGGCCATAGGCTTGGCGCTCACAGCGGGTTGTGCCAATAAGCCAGAACCCGCTGCCCCAGGCACGCCCTTCGAGGTCGCAAGCTACGAGCCCGATATGCGCGAATACCACACCAGCTGGGGGCATACGGGCCGAGGCGGTGCAGCATTGCGAAAACCCGCCTATCAACCCGTTCTTGGCAGCCTCGATGTTCTCGAGACCCCGGCTGGGAAGCTTCACCCAGAGCTGCAAGCACGCATTACAACGAACGATAGCGTTGCTGTTCCCTCATCCATGTTCCAGGCCAAGTGCGCTGACTCTGCCAATGTGGCACAGGCCTTTGCTATCGGCCAACCCGCGGCAAGCGAACGCATCGTCACCTTGGCCAACGCGGTCGGTTCGGTCGATGACTACATTGCCGTCCGGAACAAGCTCTGCAAAGGGGCTCAACGGTTGAGCTACGAGGAGTGGGTCATTCTCGTCGAAGGCACCCCGAAGGATGTCCCTCTTCACCTGCAACCGTCCCTTTCCCCCTCCTATAAGTGATCAGCCATGCCTAAATTCAATCCCACTCTTGCGACAGCCATTGGCGTTTCCATCGTGACCTCAGCCGTTGCTATCGGTGTTTCCGTCCACATGGGTCAGAGCTACACCGACATTGCCGTACAAAATGCCCTTGCGGAGCAGTTGCCGGGCGCGGTCGACAAAACCCTGAAGGATCGTGAGATTGAGAAGATCAACGCAGCGAAAGCGAAGATCCTCTCGAACTGGAGCGGCGCAGCTGACACCACCATTGAAGGTCGGCATATCTACGGCAGCATGGACGCCCAGTTCACCCTGGTAGAGTTCAGTGACCTGGAATGCCCCTATTGCAAGCGTTTCCATGACACGCCGAAGCAGATGGCTGACAAGTCCGAAGGGCGTATCAACTGGGAGTGGCAGCATTACCCCCTGGCCTTCCACAACCCTGCGGCCGAAATGGCCGCTCACGCATCTGAGTGCGTGGGAGAGGTGGCCGGCAACAAGGCGTTTTGGGCCTTTACTGGCGAATGGTTCGCTCGCACTCAACTCAATGGCCAAGGTGTTGAGGACGTAGAACGTCTTGCGCAGGAGGTTGGTGCCCCGCTTGATGCCTATCGTCAGTGCATGGACAGCGGCAAGTACCGGGCTTTGATCGAAGCCCAGGTGAAGAAAGGCACGAACATGGGCGTCACCGGCACGCCGGCAACGGTCGTAGTCGACAACCTGACAGGCAACAAGCTGCTGGTGAAGGGTGCGCAAAGCACACAGGTGCTACTCCAAACCATGCAGCAGTTGGTCAAAATGCGCGACGAGACTCCCAACCAGGACAAGCTGGACACCCCTGCCGAGGGCGCGGCCAATGAGATCAGTGCTCAGTAGACTGGATGATTGGGTCGACCAGCTGGATGCCGGCGGCATCAGTGCGCTTTTGGGCGCTAGGGACGCCATGACTCAGCAGCTAGCAGGTCGGCCTGGCCTTTTTCATGCGCTACGCAGGGCCAGTAGCTGGGATGAGGTTTTCGATCTCATCTCAGCCAACGGATACACCCTAATTCCAAACGGAGAGAATTTTATCGCCGCCGACATGAGCACAGGGCTGATGTTCTCTCTCTGGGATTGTGGTCATAGCCGGCTCGTATTTGAGGAGCGGCTTGGTCACTTCCCGGATTCACCTCCTACGAGTCGATGACTCCAACCCCGCTCCGGCGGGGTTTTTCTTGTGCTTGGGATATTCCAGAGCAGTGATGTACTGAGCACACCTCAATAAACGTATCAGGGAGATACGCCATGACCGATCTACCACGCATTGCATCGTTTCGCCAGTTGGACGAACACCTGAAGAAAACTGGTGTTCCACGCGACGAACAGATGATTCGCAACAACATCTACATTGCACCGCTTGACTGGTTTGCAATTGAAGAAGGCTTCAATCTGAGGCCCATCGATCCTGACCATGCCGAAGGCTTCGCCAAGTCTTATGAGCAGGGCCTGTATGTGCCTCCAGTCGTCGCAGAACTGAAGATCATCGACGGCAACCCTCGCCTCGTGATCCGAGAAGGCCACCATCGCCTCACTGGCGCTCGCATCGCAGATGGGCGCGGTGCAAATCTTCCAGGCCTGATGGTCAACGAGTTCAAAGGAAATCAGTCCGACGCTGTTGTGATGATGATCAAGACCAGCGAAGGCAAAGAGCTGCTGCCGCTGGAGCGAGGAGAAGGCTACAAGCGCCTGGCCGGGCAAAACTGGAGTCCAGCCCAAATCGCCGATCGCATGAACAGGAGCGTCACTCATGTTGAGCGACTGCTGCTTCTCGCCAACGCCGAGGAGAACGTCAAACAGCTCGTTCGCGACGGCGCAATTAAAGCGTCGCCTGTCATTGATGTTCTGGTGGAGCTGCGAGGAACTGGGCAAGACCCATATCCAAAGCTGCTAGGGATGATCGAAGGAGCAAAGGCCTCCGGTCGTACCCGCGCAACGGGCTCAGACGCCAACAAGGCGCTTGGCAAGTTCAAGGTGACACCTAAGGAGGCCATGAGTGCGTTCAGCGCACTGAGCGGCCTTACAGGAAGCCTGCGTAGTCAACTCAAGTCCGGGGGCGATGCGCAGCATGAGTTGCGGCTTGACTCGAAGGCGGCGGAATCGCTGCTGAAGATCCTGGAGAAGTATGAGGCCAGCCAGAACACGGCTGAAGCCTGAGGAGGCAGTAATGCTGCACATTGAGCGCAAGGTAGGGGAGTCGATTCGGCTCGGCAACGACATACAGGTGATCGTAACAAAGGCTGCGAACGGTACAGTCAGATTGGCGTTTGAAGCGCCGAAAGAGGTGAAGATCTACCGCGAAGAGATCTACCAGCGCATCCAGAACGAAAAAACACCCTGATCATCGATCGTTCGACTTCGCTTGGGATCACCGCCGAAGACGGTAACCTATGGCTATCGAAAAAAGGAGTTTCACCATGAAGAACCGAAGTATAACGATCCGCACCGGGCTTCTCGCCGCAGCTATTGCCCTCCTGGTCGGGTGCTCTTCCTCGCCGAAGGCACCCGCCGTACAACTGCCTGACCCGCAGAATGTGCCGAAGGCAAAATGGTCTGATGCGATGCACGTTCTGACTGCCATGAACATTTCTGGCCAGCGTGATGTTCCCCGAGAGTTCGTTGCATCCGGCCCGACCACGGCGACTCTAAGTACAGGAGGCTCGAGTGTGGCGGACGCTGCTGTTGCCGCAGGCGGCTATGCGTCGCCTCCTCCTGGTGTCAGCAGCAATGCAGCTCTTGGCCTAGGGGTAGGCCTCTTCCTACTCGGCGGATCGAGCGATCCAGCTCGCACCTACCAGACTGCCGCTTGGGTACCCAGCACGCTGGCAAAATCGCCCGAGGAAGCGTCTGCCCTGGTCCTGAAGCTAGTTGAGGAGGCGCGAGTCAAAGCCTTTCCTCATAACCGCTCAAAACTCAAATCTCTGGTAGGTAAGTATCCGTCCGGTCACGGGAAGGCCTACGATAGTCCCGCAGCTTTCGTGAAAGAAACACCCGTGCAATTTGCTGACCGAGCCACGCCCCCACCAAGCTTTATTAATGCCGACGAGGCATATGGACCGATCTTCATTCTCAACGAGCAATACACGGTTGACGGAATGAAGAATGACATGACGACATTGGAAGCCATGACTCAAATTTCCAAAGTTCTGCCTGAGTGGTTCTACATGTATCACCCAGGCCAGAAGCTGCGAAAGAACTCTGTACCCGCGCGTATCATCAATAAAGGCCAAGCGATGTATTTCATCGGGAAATAAAATACACCGCCATTAATATAAGAAGCCCCGCACTTGGCGGGGCTTCTTTTTATCTCATATCTTCCTCAGCTTTTCTCTTCACCGCATCAACATCGAAACCCTCTAGCCTCTGCAAGTTCCGGTCTAGCGTGTTGAGCCGCGTCTCCCCCTGCGTTATCTGAAGTCTACTTCCACTTCCTGTCACGTCCTCAAGCGATACGGTGTTCGCGGTTGGCAGCCGCCCTGCAAGATTCAGCATACCGATCCACTCAGACAGATCCACACGGGACCAATCCATTTGCGCCATCTGAGCTGGCGTAATTCCCTCGCACGTAGGCGACTTCACGTCCCCCCATCCCAACCCCAGTTGCTCACGGGCTGACTCTTGAATGATGCGCGCTACAACCGAGCCAAAGCAGCAGTAGGCTTCCCGCTTTTCTACGCATGAGCCAAGTGCTTCGGATGCACAGTAGCTGCCAACGAAGTGGCATTGCCTGGTTTCCTTTTTTGCGCCTAGCTCGAACTCTTTCTGCTCGCATTCCCAAATGATGTTGATCAGCAGGTCCACAATCACATAAACCATGTACACCCAGCCGATGATGTTGACGACCATCGCTGCGTTTGCACCCAGACCGGTAACCGCCCCATCTGCCCCCGTCGCGAATACTGCGTCGGCCGCGGCCGTGGCCCCCATCTCAACCATTGCGTCATAAGCCTGCTGCATGAGCCATTGCTGAAGTTCGCTCATAAGGGTTTCCTGGACCGCGCCCTCAAAGCCCTTCTGGAACGCAGCAGTGGCGCTATCCACAATGGTGCCCCACTGGCCCTTGATAACCGAGGAGCCAACAGACATCGCCGCTTCAGTACCCGCAGCCCAGTACCCCGGAGCAAAGAGATTTCCTGTCCTGCTCAATGCCTCGAGCGAGCTGGTCATCTTCAGTGTATTCATCGTCAGATTCACATAGTCGAAGATGGACACGCTTTCTGGGGCTTCACAGCAGTCGACGTAGCCACCCAGCGCCTTCTTGCACTCCATAGCCTCGCCTTTGAACACCTTGCAGTCATTGGCCTGGTTGATATCGGTCCCATCACCACCGCAGTCCAAGTCGTGCTCAGCAAACTGAGCAACCTGAAGCATGGCCACCGCGTAGGCAAAATCACCGCTTTTCGTGTTCGACGAGTCGAAACACTCACTGCCCATACAGCGCGCCCCACCAGGGCATTCGATTTGTGCCCCAGTGTTCACGATGGTTTCGTAGCTGGTGTCATAACCGCAGTCCCAGACCTCCTCGAAGGCATAGCACGAGCCTGTCTCGCCTTTTGCGCCATCAATACAGCCTTGAGAGATAAAACCACAGCTGGGATTCTGCTCGTATTGGGTGCAGGTATTCAGGTTACCGCCATCATTTGAGGGGCACCGCTGCACACCCTGGGCGTCCGTGTAGCAATCCATATTCCCCTTGTAGTAAGAGCACTCGGCGCTTACCTGGGCCTTCTTGCAAAGAGGATCAATGCTCGGGTGCGGGGATGGTGGCATGTCAGAACGGCAGATCTGAACGCCATTGGTTTCGGTACACCCGTTAGCATCAACTGCCGGCATAGAGGTGCACGACATCTGTGCGTTGGTGCAGAACCCATCCTTGATCATGTCGAACATTGGCAGGCGCTCTTCTGGGCCCCAGCCTTTATCAACGAACGCCTTTGCAGGGTCATAGATGATCTTGATACGGGCGTAACCCTCACCGCCGCCGGTGACCGAGGTGCGAGTTTTGAACGTGATCACGTCATCATCGCTGCCAAATTTGTCAGTGATCACCTTGTTTGGTGCAACGTTCCAGCTTGTTGCGCGCTCGCAGGCACCAGGTGTCTCAGGTGGAAAAACCCCTGGTGTGTGTGTCCAAAGCATCTCGTCATTGAACAGGATTTGGAAATAGTCATCGAAAACAGCCCTGTCGATTGTGGCTGAGATGATGGCGTCCTTTGCGATCACTCGGAACCGGGTGTATTCCTCGTAGATTTTGCAGTGACCGCTCCAGTAGTTGTCCCCTACTGTGCCGACCCAGATATACAAGCAGCCGCGGCCGCATGACTGGAAGTTTGGCTGCCCGGAGACGTATTCGATTACACCAACCTTGTAGTCATGCAGGAACTCGACATTTCCCCCCTGATCCACGACGCGCTCACATGTTTTGTAATTGGCAACATGAGCGTTCTTCGTCACGTTCTCAAAAACTTCGGTAGAGGTGCAGTCCGCAAAGTTCTGCTTAAACCCATCCATGAAGTCAGGGGAGCGAACCTTGTCAGCCTGATTGAGCATAGGGTCGTTGGAAAGATCTACCGACATGCGGTTGCCGCTGTCGATCAAGGTACGGTAGGCCTCCCCCTCAGATGACGTTTCCGATTGAAGGCGGGTATTGGCTCGCAGCCCAAGATCGATCGTCTTCACATCGTCGCCGTAGACATTCTCGAGCGAGGCAGTATCGCCAGTCTCAGGAAAAAGATCCTGAAGCGTGACCGCGGCGTTCCCACCATCGAACACCTGAAGTGCCTGTTGGCCTACCGATTGGCCGGCGGCTGAGCCTGCGGTCACCGCGTCGGCCCAGGCTGTGAAGGTCATGCTATTGAGATACAAGCCTATAACGGTCGCGTTGACCAAGCGTATGAGCGTGGTTTTAAGTGGTTGTCGCATCGATCGCATGTCCAGAAATAGGGATGCTTCGATGCTATGGGAAGGGTGAGAAATGATGGCGCGGTTTCAGGCAACAAAATCGCCTGAAAAAGCAAAGCCCCGGCTGGTGGGGTCACCGGCCGGGGCTCGCTGTATTTTTTGATCATGCCTCAGGCACTACTAAGACCTGGCCATCACTCGGGATCAAGCGATGAATTACCGCCCATGATTTAACGAACCGGGTATCCGGATCGGAGGACGAAACAGTTCTGGCGATCTGCTCGGGGACTTTAAACACCCGTCCAGACTCGACCATCAGTTCTTTGAGTTCTTGGCAGAATAGTGCGTTTGCTGCGGTCATGTTCAACTCTCCTGGTGTGGGTGATCCCCAGAGCCCTTCACACGGAAGGGCTCTGGTGGATCACCCACGGAGGGTGACCACGCAGCGGTCTAGCCGAAGCTAGACTTGAATCCGTTCACTGGGCCAACCCCTAAGGGAAGGCTCAGTGGGCCTTGATGTTGGTGCCGTGCTTCTTATCGAGACGGTCAGCAACCACATAACCGATCACGCCGGTTAGGGCCAAAACGCTGACGACGCCTACGATTGCGTAAACAAGCATCTGCATCGAGTCCATTTCATTCTCCTTTCGGATTGCTCATCGCTGTAATCAAGGATACCACCAAATCGGCGATCATCATTACCACACCAAGCACCAGACAGAACGATACGACAAGCGGATGCGTCCCTGGTGTAACGATGGAAACGAAAGCGGCTGCCAACAAGCTACAGCCAACGCCCATAAGTGAAGCCTTAATCCAGTCGAATAGTATTTTTTTGTACATCGTTTTTACTCCTCAAAAAGACGAGGAGTCCCAACGGGGATTCCCCGTCAGGGTTTAATTATTTCCAACTCGGAGCCGTTCGGCTGAGTCAGTAGAACAACAATAAAGCCATTTGCCTGCGAATAAATCGCATAGGCACAGTTCGATTTTTCTGCCAACGATGATGCGCTGCGAACAGCGTCAATTGCGTTTACATGAAACATCGGAAAGACCTCTTATTGAGCAAAGACTTCCAGTGAGCCGAAAGTTTTTTGCCAAGAGCCTTATTGAATCAAAGCGCGTGACGCGCCTTGATCATTTCTGCGGTGTGAGACTGCTGAGCAGTTTCAACGCCGGCATCGAATGCCTTGAAGCCAAGTTGAATGCCACCAACAACAAGAGCGGTAAGGACGATGAGAGTTTTCATGGTGTTCTCCGTTAGCAAAATATGCAGACGGAGAACTACCCTGGCGGGAAGTAATCTCCCCGCTGCGGGTTTTTATGCACGCAGAAAAACCAATATCCAGTTGCCTGGATGTCGATAATTTGAGTGCTATTTTTAAGCCGGTTTGAAAGCGTGGCTCTGCTTTTTGTGACTCATCACATACATGATGAGAACACTGCCTGAACGCATACACGTTTCAGGCCTTGGCGGACATGCTCATGCATGGCGCTAAGTTCTAAGCACAGAGGGCTCTGTGCTGGAGGGGTTCTTGAGAGCTCGACCTGAGGTCCGCTCTATGCCTGCGATGATACCAAACCGATGCCCTTTAACAAGATGGCGAACCAAAAAAAAGGGTGACCCGAAGGCCACCCTTTCACACTCATAGCCTATTAGGTGAAAACACCTTGTGGCCGCATTTATTCCGGAAACGGTCAACAACCATCTCCATTGGCTCCTCCAGCTTTATCGGCTGGCAGAACCCTTCCCCCCGCGAGTGCTTCAGGAGGATGACTCCTCCTGAGGACAGCTCCCAGAGGTGAACCTTTGTGCTGCCTTTGGTCACCCAAGCCTTACGACTTATCGAGGCCTGGCCTTGCAAACGAGCAGCTTCGAGGATCGCGTTCATCGACTTCTCCATACCGTGCAGGGAGAAGCCCCGTGGGGGATTTCTCCCCCTTGGGTTGTGTTTTTTTAGAGTGCTGAATCTCTGCTTTCGAACTTCAATTTTTCTGGTGAAACCGGGAACCAGTAGCAATCCCAATCCAGAAAAACAAATGCCTCAGGGCGAAATTCAGGGTCAATCTCCCGGACGAATCCAAGGATCTTCTTCCCCTTGATTTCGATTCCGTAAGCATTTGTCACCGTAACGGTGTCTCCAAGCATGAAGTCGCATGGAACAGGCGCGACCTTTGCCATCTTTTCCTCAACAAAACGGTGCATCTTTCCACCTCCCTTCAGTATTTCTGGTAGGCGATGGCCCGAACAGGGCTACCCCTGACCGGTTTTTTTAAGCTGCCAGCTGGTACACGCCCGGCTCTATACGAACGAAATACTTCTCGTCCTGTAGAACCTGGCGAACCTTGGCGGCCCAGTGGTTATTACTGCGAGTCTTGGCGTATGGCTCTATAGCGGCATTGATCTCCTTCAGATGAAGGGTCTTGCCACCTTGAAGCACTCGCCGCACGGCTGCCCTCCAGGTGATACCTGTCATGGCTTCAGCGCGGCGCTCCATTGTCCCCAAAAGGAACAGGGAAGCCTGTAACTTGCGAAACACCAATAGCTTTTCATGCGCGATTCGGATCAGGTTGCCTTTGTACGTCCGCGAGTCGCTGACGCAGTTGTTGCACCTTGATCACTTCGTCGATTAGCTTGCCGGGCGCAACCCGTTCCACGAGAGAGCTGAGGTTGTAATACTCGCCAGCCTTTCGCATGTTGCCCATCAAGATCCCATACACGCCGCCGCGTTCAACTGCGTCGTGGATGTTCATCACTGCAAGCTCCAGAGCCTCGGTGAAGTCCTGGAGATTCATGCGGGACATGTCCCACCTATCTGCCTCGCCCCACTCCACGCCGCTGTACTGGAGCATCCCCGCGTAGGGCGGGTGCCACCAGGCAACGTGAGCTTCCTCACCAAGAAACGACGCAAGATCGTCTCTTAGTAGATTGAAGCCTTGGTGAAGATCAGTCCCTATAAAGCGCAGACCCATCTCGTGAGCCACATCGACGCTGGTACCGCCGCCGATGCTTGGATCTACCACCAACCCATCTTTGCGCTTCATGAAGGACTCGAAGAAGTCCTTGATGATGTGGCCGGTGCAATTTCCTCTGTAGCTGGAATTGCCCCATTGACCACGATCCGGGTACGAAACAACTGAGGACTTGAGCATCTTTCTTCTCCATTTTCATGGAGAACCCCACCGGGGTTCCCCGGTAGGGTTATTTGCAGATTGCGTTGGCCAGCTCTTCAGCGTGCAGCAGGGCGTACGCTCTACGCTCTTGGCTCATGTATGGCCAACAAGAACCAACTGCGTCCGAATAGCTCCCGAAGGCGTCAATCCAGTCCCAGTAAATGTTCGTACTGTCCACACGTCGCATCTGGTCAGCAGCCGGGCGAACAAGGCTGAAAACTTTGTACAGCTCGCCACGCTCAACCGCCTGCTTTACAACCTGAAGCTCGCCTTCCGTCATAGCCTTGCGGCAAACCTTCTCGACGAGAACGCCGGCAGCGCGCTTCAGCAGCCTTTCAACTAGCTTGACCACCTGATCGTTACGAGTAACGAACATCCTGGCTTCGCCGGCCTGGGCATCCTTATAAGCATTCATCTGATTCTCCATTTCTACGAAACGCAGAAAGGGAGAAAGCCCGTAGGGGGCTTTCCCCCTATCGGGCTTCTATTTACTTAAACAGTTCTTTGGCTGCGATTTTCAATGTGGTAGCGCGAACATCTTCGAAGTCGCACATCATTGCTTCACAACAGACTCGGAAGCTAAACGGATGAACTTCGTCCGAAAGTACCCAGTCCATTGCTTCGCGCCAATTCTGCTCACTGACCTGAGGATGAATGACCTGCCTCAGAGTGATTTTCAGCAGGTACTCCCGCATCCACTCAACGTAATCATCGGTGATTTCGTCTCGTGCCCGCAGGGCTTCCAGCTCAGCGTCTGACATTTCCAGAATGTCGAGAAATCCAAGTTGAAAGACTCGCGCATGGCTTGCCTTTCTCCGTGGTCTCCGCTCAAACGAGCGGCGCTGAATTATTACTTGCTCCCCAAACAGATCCAGCAAGGGCAACGCAGTCGCAGTATTTTCCATTTCAGACCTCCTCAAACCGACAGAGGCCTCCCACTAGGGAAAGCCCCTAGTGGGTTGAATGGTTATTTGTCAGGCGGCTAATGCTTCGCGAACAAGCTCAAAGAGCGAGTTCTTGAGATTCGCAACCTCCCCAACAGCACGGTATTGGCTGAACAATGCTTTCAGGATGTGCTCATTGGCACTTCCGAAACCAAGTCCAATCACTTCGATGCCGCTGACCTCACACCGCTGAATAAACTCTTTCGCTGCATGAGTAGTACCTGCGTTCGGTTCCCCATCCGTTATGACGAAAAGAATCTTCTTCTCGCCCTTCGCACGAAGAACTTCAACAGCAGCCGGCCACAGTGCTTGCGCAAGAGGCGTACCGCCCTCCGACATCGCACCAAAGCCACCTTCGCTTACCGCCCTGATCAGTCGCTCTTTCGGGCTCTTGATCAGTGCGCAGCGCTCAACGCCATCGTTCGCCTTGTTGGGAAACGACATCGCGCCGGTTGTCACCAGCGGAAGTCCCTCCAGCGCGCTTAGAACCGCATAGACTGCGGCTTCGGCCTGATCCATCGCAGATTTCATACTCCCCGACTTGTCGAGAAGAATCTGGATCGATGCAGACTGACGCTCTGCTCGAGACTTACTTCTAAACACCCTCGTTTCGCCGCCCTTCATCATGGCGATACGGCCAGTGTCGATCCGCTTGCCCTGCCGCTTCAGCCGAACACGGCAATCAACCTGCGCCTGTAACAGCCCATTAAGGCACTGTCGCAGACCGGCCGATTGCTCGATGCCCAATTGCACACGGCGGACGCTCGCTTGATCGGATCGGTTCCTCCCCCTCCCATCCAGAGAGAATGGTCGGAGCGGATTACCATCGCGCACTGCCTTACGGCCTAGCAACTCGCCCGCCTTATCACCTACTTCCGAGATCAACCCTTTCAGGTCGGCTTCGGTTGCATCCTTGGCCTGCTCGCGCAGGTTGCTGGCTTCTGGGGAAGGTTTGCCGCTGCCATTGCTGGACTGCGAGGTTTCTTGTCCATCGTCGCCGGCATTGCTGCCGCTACTTGGTTGGGATTGCTCTTGCGGGTCGGAGCCGGACTGGCCTCCATCAGATGCTTCCTGCTTGGATTCAGGTTGCCCATCTTCTTTGCCTTCATCACCTGACCCCGCACCACCGTCTTGCTTCTGCTCCTGCTGCTGATCGCCTCCACCCGACTCTTGCGAGTCCTGAGGAGCACCCTCCGAGCCTTGCTCGGGCTGCGGTTGCTCATCTTCCTGCTCATCCTCTTGCGAAGGCAGCAGGTCGATAATCGCGTCCACCAGAGCGAGAACATCTGTTGTGCTCTCGCACGCCAGGGTGTTCTTCACCAGGGTCAGGATCTGATCCGTAAGGTCAGCCCCAAGAAGGGTCTCCATACGGGCCAGGTAGGCTTTTGCTGGAACCTCAAGCTGCGGTTCCTGGAGTAGCCAGTAACCACCGTAGAGAATTCCGTTGTGAATCACATGAAGCGCCGGGCAGTCATCCACCTGCTCAGGCCGAAACGGCTCAAGCAGAACCTTGCGGTTCAGGTAGCGAATGTCCGACTCAGTACCTGGGTACTGATCCATGCTCAATCGTTCAATGCGGATGTCCTCAAGAATGTTCAGCAGGTTCTTGCGGAAGGGTGTCGGGCTTGAGTCGCGAAAGCAGCCCATGTCTGTGTTGCGGACATGGGAGCATTCATGTGCGATGTACCCGAAGGACAGCGGCAGATCGTCCTCGGTGAAGGGGACAAATACGTTTTTTCCATCTGTCTTAGCCTGGATACCCTCAACATGCACTTTGACGCCAGTTAGCTCGGCAAGGTGCTGTGCGTAGATCGGCAGAGTGCCGACTAGGGACTGATTGCTCATCGTTCATCTCCTTTCTCGCCACCGCGAAAAGGAATAACCCCGCGAGGAGGGTTACTCCCACGCGGGGTTTGTTTGTGATGTCAGAACCAGAAGGTGCCGAAAGGCATATCGGGTTCGGACGGATTGATTACGAGGGGTTCTTCAGCCTGTTCCACTGGAACGGATTCAGCTGGTTCAACAACCTCGGGTGTTGCTGGTACTTCGTTGATGCTGTCGTGACAACTCAGAGTAGCTACGCTTGCGCTCAGCTCTTCCTCGCCCATCGTTACGGCATCCACGGGTACTTCAGCAGCAGGTACAGCAACAGCAGCGACAGTCTCGGCCGTAGCCTCGATCTCAACTGCTGTAGGAGCCTCTGTTTCAACACTGGCCGGGGCCGCGGTTTCAACTGAAGGCAATGCTGGAACGAAGGCCATCGATGCATCTTCATGACCGTTGGCAATGTTCAGGTTTTTGATCAGCCGCTTGATCGAGTCCTCATCAGAGAGGGCCGACACAAGGGCTACAACGCTGTTGTACTGAGAGCCATTAACCACCCCGGACTTGGGGAGAGCCGCAAGGACTTCCTCAATGTGTTCGGTTAGGGCTTTGACCTCACTGGACAGGAACATCAGGCCGCGAAGCTTGGCGTTGATTTTCCGAACAGTGTTCAGCGTCGTTTGTGTGACATGGCCACGAGTGGCCAAGCCTGTTTCAAGCAAGCGCTCGGCTGTATCTGCCGTCTCAGCGTACAGCTGATCTGACAAACCACGGACCTGCGTACCCAGCGTGTTAGAGAGGTGTTTGTCGCCATCTGGGGAAACACGGCATGCCGCGTACCCAAAGTGCATCCCAGCATCTACCTGCGCCTTCGGTGTCACCGAGGTGCGGATAGCATCACGCCATTCTTGCTTCTCCCAGCCCTTGTCGATCCACTCAGTGATCCAGCGTTCGTAGTTAGGGAGAAAGTTGTTTTTCAAGTCGTAGAATTGCGATTTGAGCGCTTCCAGTCGGTCAACAACCTCCTGAATCTTGTCCTGGGAAACTGCATAGCCACCCAGAAATCGCACACCGCACTCTTCCACCACCTTTGTAGCCTGCCGTTTGATCTTCTCAAACGGTTTCAGCTTCTCCGGGTCGATTACACGCATCGAGCCGAGTGAAGCCAAAATAGCAGGAGGAATCTTCCCCTCCAGCATTTCAGGTTTAAGCTTTTTCCGAGCAGTCCACAGATGGATACCGGAAAGATCGACCAGCAGTAGTTGGTCTAGGATTTTAATTTCATTCTGTTGAATGGACATTTTACGATTCTCCTTTCTCACATGCATGAAAAAGGGGGAATCGCACCCGTGGGGGGAGATTCCCCCTTAGGGTTTTTTACACAGCAACTTTCCAATCGCCACCAAAGACACTCTGGGCGATCTTACGAATTGCTGTTTTCTGAACTAAATCGCAGCGATTGAGCAGTGATTCATCCAGCGAAAGCTGAAGCGGATTAGCTGCGCCCTGATGAGTGTATCCACAAGAGATACGCCCCCAACGAAGCAATGTCCGAGTGGACATCGTGACGCTTAGGTAATTACCACCTAACCCTTGATGTTGATTACGAATGGAGTTCGCAACCTTCACCATGTTTTTCGCCATCTCTTCCGGAAGCATTGGCAAAGCAGATATCAAAGTTGCTACTTCGTTATCAGCCTCGAGGTATGGAACCTCAAACACACGGAAGCGATCCAGCGATGCCAGGTTCTGCTGCATGGTGCCAGCATGTACTCCCGATGCATCGCCCTGTCCCGCCGTATTGCCGCAAGCGACAAACCGGAAGTTGGCATGAGGCTTCACAACCTCACCATTGTTTTCCGCAATCACTAAGGGTCTCCCCTCCATGACAGCGTGCAGACCTACAGTTACTGCCGGATCAAGCGTGTCGTACTCATCGAGCACGAACACAAACCCATTGCGCATTGCTTGGGTCAGCGGCCCATCCACAAACTTCGTGTTCAGGTCGCCACTCACCGGATCGGTGACAGGCAGGTTGTAACCAGTAAGCTCCGGCATTTCCATCCGGCTGTGTGCCGAAACGGTGATGCAGGGCCAATTAAGATGGGCAGTGACTTGCTCTACGAGCGAAGACTTACCCGATCCAGTTGGGCCGAGGAGCATGCAGCTATCCCCAAACGGAGCGTAGAGCCAGCTCATGAACGGCTTGACCAGCATCTCGCGGAAGAAATACTTCTTCTTCGGCGCGACGTGATGCATCCACTGGTGTCCTTCTGCAAAACCAGGTGCTTTCGCGTTGGTATTGAAGCCGAACTCTTTCATCTCAACTTGTGCATTGAATTGCATTTTAAATTCTCCGTTCTCGAAAGCAGTTGCCCAAGAAAAGGAGAATCCCCATAGGGGAAGACTCCCCCAGTGGGCGGTTTATTTTGTGCGGGTTTTACGCAGCAACTACCAGATCAATCACAGACAGGCTGTCTTCACTGGTTTTTTTGGTGAAGCTTACGACTGGTGTGAGCCCGTGATAAACCAGCTCGGCACACAGCGAATGCATCATCCATGGCGGGCAACTGACCAGAACGGTAGTTGTGCCAGATTTCTTTGCTTCAGCAAGGGCAATTTCGGCAAGACGCTCAACGCGCTTTGCAACACTTTCCTTGGTCGGCAACACCGGGAAGAAAAGGAGACTACGAATCTCCTGAAATTCCTTCCAACTTGTAAGATCACGAACCCCGAAGGCTTCGAGTTCACGGGTAGTTTTAAACTTGGTCAGATTAACGACTTCGTTGGTATTGCTCATATTCTCAACTCCAGTTTTCAGAGCGGAGAAATCCCATACGGGTTTCCCCGCATGGGTAGGTTTTTAAGCTGATTAGAGTCGCAGCTAACGACCCGTGCCAGGCACGGACAAACATCTACGCTCATGCGTGGATGGTTGATTCTGGGGGGTAGCATAGGTCAGACGGACTTATGCTTACTTGAACAGTCCCGATCGGGACTGTGAGGGTTCTTGAGCTGCAATAGCGCGCAGCTTACGCACCTTTCGGTAGGGCCATGATGCCTATTTACAGGGATGCCTGCAACCCTCTGGGATCACGCAAATTTGCGGTCAAGCAGGCCCGGTAGATAAAGAAAAGCCGCCCTTGGTCAGCCTCGGGCGGCTCGCTTATCGTGCTTCTGGCCCGGCTCATGTCAAGTGATGGATTCCATGGCATCCAGGCTTGCTTTGGGTGCCGGTCGGGCTTCGACACAAGCGTCAAAAACCAAAATCAAACGGCCACAAAAAGTAAAAACCGCCAGGCCCCTTCCGGAACTCGCCACCTGCGGATTTACCAAGGTCTGTCAGGTAATGCATGGTATCTCGAAGCTCGAGGTATCCCCCCGCAACAAGCCGATCCATCAGGTCTTTCGTCTTGATGCCCATTTTTGCAGCCAACTTTGCAGAGGTGAGCTTGGTCATAGCGCCCGAGCCGCCATCAGCCTCATCGGTCGATGCTGAGGCTGCCTGAGCAGCAGCGCCCCCGCCTTCGACCTTGACGACCATTTCCATTGCAATACGCACCTCATCGCTTACACGGACAATACGCTGAGCTTCGTCGTAGGCATCGCGGTAGCACTCCGGGTCAGCCTCCCGGGTCAGCAGGATGCCCATCTCGTTGTTATTTACCTGGCTGAACTCGTAGAGGTTGAGGCTGGTGATGATGGCCACTTCTTCGTTGAGGTAGCACTTGGCATGCAGATTCTTGCAGAAGCTCGTGCGAACGAAGGTCAGGCCCTTGAGCCAGTTAATCTCCTGCGGGTTGAGCTCGCTCTTGCCATAGACGATCCGCACGTCAATCTTCATGCGGTTTTTGTCTTCCAGCAGCTCGCGGATGCGATCATTGATTTTGAGGAAAGGGCTGATCAGGATCAGCCGCTCTTTGGCGTTCTTGATCAGCTCCTCCAGGTAGTAGTTGGTAGCGCTGGTGTTAAGAAACTTGGGCATATAATTTCCTTGACTTCGTGAATTGCTCGGGCATAAAGCACCCGCGACTGCATACACCATAAGTGCTCAAACATAGCCACGGGCTCCATCCCAAAAGGATTTGAGATGGAAAAAAAACGCTGGGAGCAGGATCAGCACTACGCTCGCGACTACAGATAGGGTCACCACCGTTACTGCGCCGTTGAGCGCATGCCACATCCCGATCTCGAGATAACGCGCCACAAAATCCGCGGCCTTGATGATGAACGCCATTGCAACACCTTCTCCCTGGAATGGGATCATATGGAGCAAGAAGACCAAGCCGCCGAAAGCGACCGCGATGATGGCAAAGCCCTTGAGGCCCAGGGCGATATCGGCAGTGCTCGGAATCGCGTGCATCGAGATAACCAGGACGAGCAACGCCAGAGCAAACCCCTGCAATGAGCCAGTACCCAAGTCGATGATCGCGGCAACAGAACCGGTGGCCACAGTGCCAATCCAGACCACCAAAGGCACCATGCCCTGGTCGGGAAGGCTCTGTTCGGATGATGTGCCGAGGGAGAGAACGGCGATTGCGCCCCCGGCCAACAAGGGCGCAATACCCTGAACAAGAAGACCAATCGAGTTGCGCAAAGAAAACGGGCTATAGGAAAACTCGACGTAGCCCAACTGCCCAGTGATTGCATCCGGTGCGAATAGCGCAAGCTTCCTGATTCGCAGGCCGAAGAGCAGGCATGCAATCGCGTGCGCCAGCTCATGTACAGGCCCCCCGATGATTCCAGTGTTCCGATAGACGATCCACGTCTTTACCGAAAACTGTGACACCAGCCTACCCCAGACAAAAATCGCGCCGGCAGGCACAAGTAAAAGCGCAAGGTAGAGGTAGATCATGCGCGCTGCCCCGCTGCCGCTTCCATCTCTCGCTTGGCCTCGGCGTGACTTTTCTGGATCACGACCTGGGTGATGCTGTTGATCACCAGTACCTTCTTTGCCCTTGTGGCTGCGACATAGAGCAAATTCAGCTCATCAATCCGCTGATCTGGGGTGATTTTCTCTTCGTCGAAGATGTCCGGGAAATCTTCTTCCAAGACCACCACATCCCATTCCAGCCCCTTTGATCGGTGGCATGTGCTCACAATCACATCGGCATCAAGAGGATCATCTGTTGAGTTACGGCGTAGAGCTGCGATCAATTTCGGGATGTCGTTGTGCTCCTTGAGTATCCTGAGCATCCGATTCATCTCGGCATCCTTCGACTCCTCTGCCGCTTCGGCAAACCCTCCAAAGTCGCTGAACTGCCCAAAAAGGCGCTTGTTGCGGATCTCATCCTTGCGGCCGACCTTCAGATGGTAAACATCCTCGAGGTCGGAGATCTGGTATGCCTCAATCCCTCCGTTCCAGTAGACAACTTGGCCATCGGATACCGCATCAATGGCCGTCATGATCACGCCAATCACAGTGCGGTTGAGCACGGTGTAGTGGTTACATCCAGGGGGAAGCGATGTCGTCACTTTGTCGCGCGCACCATACCCAACCAGGGGACGTGTTTCCCCTTGCTGTTTGAGGATCGCATTGGCTACGCCGGCAATCATCGGCCCGAACCGGAAAGAGTTGGTCAAGAACATCGACGCCGCGCCCTGCACAATCTGCGTATCAAGCGCGTTCTCAGCCCCTCGCCAACGGTAGATCTGCTGCCATTTGTCGCCGACAAATATCTTCCTCGCCTTCTGACCAGCAACCAGGGAGGCGGTCACGGGGTTACTGTCCTGAGCCTCATCGAAAAGGATCACGTCATACGGCAGCTGGGGATTACTGAGCTGGAAGAGCTTCAGGTATGCGTCATGCTGACAGGGGAACTTGCTCTCAGTATCGATCATCGCGTCCCAGAGTTTCTGGGCAGAATTTATCGTCCGGTCAAGGTGATCAGCTCCATGCTCCGCGGCCTCTTCCTCGCTGAGCGCAGCAAAATAATGCGCCTCACTGATCTCTTCGTCAGCGCTCGAAAGGTAGGAATTGAGCACAGCGATAGCGTCTCGAACATCTCCCCAGTTCCGTGTTTTGAGGAGCCCGGCAGCATCTGTCAGACGGATATTCCCGAGCTTGTGCTGATAGTGTCGGCCAAACTGCGGCCAGGCCAACTGGTGGGATGTCTTGCACACTACGTTTTTCGGAAACTTCTCCGCGCCTTCGTCCCGAATAGCGCGGTTGTAAGCCAGATAGAGCATCCGCAAGTGGCTGTGATGGTTGGCATAGGCAACAAGCGTGGTCGTCTTGCCGCACCCGGCATAGGCCTTCACCACCAGGTGGTCACCTTGGTATTCGATGATCGGAAGCTGTTCTGCGGTCGACTTCATTGAGGCGACTCCATTCTGTTTTTTGCGCATTTACCGCCGTAGACAGACAGCGCTGCTAAGCACCAGAACGAAAACACGGCATCAATCAGGTCGCCCATTGGGAGATGGCGAATAACCAGGGCCACCGGCTCTGTAACCACCAGGAACGTCGCATACCCTGCAACGGCATGCATTCCGAAGGTGCGTAAGGCCGCTGCGATGAGGAGGGCAAATAATACGCAAGACACCAAGCTATGCGTGGAGCTGGAGCTCGGGGCGAAGTGGGTACAGGCGACGACCATGCCAACCGCTACTGCCATCAAGCCAGCAGTGTGACGACTGGATATCGAGCGCAGCTCTTCGCCGCTGTGCCTGAACGTCAGAATCATAACCGCGTGCGAGCCGATGCCTGCCAGGTAGTCAATGAGTAGTGATCGGCATGTCGCCGGAGGATATTTTTCGCTGGGCATGTGAGTCTCCTTAGGTGAGGAGATCGTTTCATGCGGGTCGCGGGGAAAGGTCTGGTTTCGGGCGGTTTTTTGGTCTGAATTACACAGACGCCGCCCCAGATCGGGGCGGCGGGAGGGGCTTACTGATTGACGCGATCCTTGAAGGACTTGCCTGGGGTGAACTTTGGCTTGATCGAGGCAGGGATGGTGATCGGTGCCCCGGTAGACGGATTACGGCCCTGACGCTCGGCCTGCTTGGTCGACTCGAAAGTACCAAAGCCCACGAGGCTAACCTTGTCGCCGCCGGCAACGACATCTTGAACAGTCGAGATGAGGCTGTTCAGTACCTCTCCCACGGTTGACTGGCTGTGCCCACTTTCGTCGGCAATGGCTTTGACGAGTTCTTGACGATTCATTCGCTTTACTCCTTGGTTGTTGAAAGGTCGCATGGGTATTCAGTCCCAGCTGACAGCAGTGAAACATGGCTCAGGATAATCCCAAGCTGCCGGCTCACCCGAAGCGGCGTTTGCTTTTGGCGCGACGGACGTTATAGCCCTTCACCCAGCTTTTCATGTCTTCGCTCGGTGGTTTGGGCTGCACGGTACCGATCCATGAGCGATCTGGCAGCTCTTTCATGTATGCCTGGTATGCGTACTGAGCCCACCCGTCTTTCTTGCCGGTCTCACGGGCATACCCAAGCAGCTCGCAGAAAGTGTGCTGTTTACTGGTCGGCCCGAGCACTTTGCGTCGATCGTCTAGCTTCACGAGCTTGCCGGTGGCCACCGCCACCCCATCCGGTATAACGATTTCATTGCCACACTTCGGACAGAGCAAGCCGCTGAAAACAAAGCTGCACTTCGGACATGGCTTGGTTTTCTTCTCCTGATCGCCTTTGTCCTGCGGGCGGCGGTCAAGACGCTCCCCTTCCCCGTTGTCCATGGCATCGGGCACCTCGTCCGTTGGCTTCCCGTTAAGCAAGAGGTTCCCAGAGTGGTCGATGATAATGCAGTCGATTTTTCCTGTTTCAGGCGAGAGCCTGAGCCCACGGCCAATCATCTGATAGTGAAGCATCAGGGACTTGGTAGGGCGCGCTATCACGAGGCAACTGGTCGAGGGGTCATCAAACCCCTTGATCAGCATGGCCACTGATACCAACACCCTTATCCTGCCTGCCTTGTATTGGCGCAGGATCTCCTCAGTCTCATGCGCCGGCATATAGCCATCGATATGGGCTGCGGCAACCCCAGCTTTTAAAAACTCATCTGCGAGCTTCTTGGAGTGCTGGACGTTGCAGGCGAAAACCATTGTTTTGCGGTTTTCGCCCAGTTCTTTCCAGTGCGTTACCACGTCACCAAGCAGCTTGGCGTCACCCATGACCGTGGCAAGCTCGTCCTCGATCCAGTCGCCATTCGGCTTCGTGCTCACCCCCTTCAGAGATGGCACGGATGGCGCGTAGCACTCTGTAGGGACAAGGAAACCTTGGTCTGTCAGCTCGGAAAGGGAGATGCAGTTGACCAGTCTGTCAAAGATACGGCCCAGGCCTCGCCGCCATGGGGTAGCACTGAGCCCGATAACTGGCACCTTGTTCCGCCGGCACCACGTGATCAGCTCAATGTGGGCCTCGTGGATGACATGCGCCTCGTCAATGAGAACAAGGTGTGGCTTGTGGTGGTTGAGCATGTAATCCAGGCGCGGACGCAAGCTTTGGATCGTTGCGACCTGGATGGGCTTTCGGTAGTCAGTGCAGGGATGGTCTGACTGAATTGCACCGGCGACCAAACCATCTTTGTGGAACCGCTCAAGCGTCTGATCGAGCAGCTTCACGCTGTCGACGATGAACCAGGCCCTCCGGTTCTTCGCCTGCGCACCAGCAATGATGTGCTTGGCCACCTCTGTCTTACCGGAGCCCGTTGGACTCATCAGCATCTGAATGATCGCGCCAAGGCTTATGCCCTTGCGGAGTTCAAAATCCTGCTGTTGTTGGTAGGGTCGGAGCTGCATCGAGGTTTCCCGCTGTTAGAACTACAGGTAGGAAACCATCGCTTCGAAATAACCCAAGCCAGGTGCTCGATCCGTGGGATGGAGACGGCAACGGAACGCAGCCTAATTGAGGCGGATATTTTTTTCCTGCCAATGCGCGCCGATACAGGCTCTTCCTGATGCTCGCACCTCGACTTGGGTTTTCCGGCCGGCGTGCGAATGTGCTCGACATTGCCTGAGCTTTCGCACAGGCGTCGACGAAGGCCAAGAGATAGGAGTCGTAGATGGATGACGTAGGAGAGGCGCGTGCTCGCAAGTTTGCAGAGTCACTGCGCGATGCAAGCTGGGTTATCGATGACGATACAGCCGGCGCACAAAACGCCGTTGGATTCTGGCTGTACTCATACAACTTGGTTGCTGGTCCCCGACTCGTTGGCCAGCTCACGCTGGATGGCTATCGAGCAATGCAGGGCGGCGAGGATCTGAAGAATCTTGGCGGACTTCAGCCCGCTGATGTTCTCGGCGCGACCCTCAGCGCCTATGACGCTCTGCCAGAGCAGAGCCGGAATGCTCGGGAGTCGCAAACCGTCATATCAGCGCTGTCTCTATACGCCAGCTCCACTATGACCTGGCAGGCGCTGCCGGCTCTCAAAACTGGAGCCCACCAACACTTCATGGTGTTCGATTGGCTCACGGCCCCCGGCAAGAGGATTTTTCGCCCCGCCGCCGCAATCACCGGTTCCGTTCTTGCTCCTGAAATCCTGACCGACTTCAGTAAGCAAGTGCTCACCGCCCATTTGTCGAAACACCCCCACGAAACGCCTTACTAACCCCCAAAACTACAGGGACTTTGCTCATGCCAATCCGTCACATCATCGTTCATCAGATCGACAAAAAACCCGATGGCACCCCCGCGGTGCTGCATGCCCGCGACACAGAGCTGGGGGCCTCGCAGGCCATCGAGAACATGCTCGCCGACCTCAACGAGAGCTATAACGCCAAGCAAGGCAAGGCCTGGGGGCTGTTTCACGCCGAGTCCGGCGCCTACCCGTTCAGCGGCTGGCTGAAGAACTATCTCGACGGCGGCCAGGATTTCGCCGCCTTCAGCCGCCAGGCGGTGGAACATCTGCAGAAGCTGATGGAGGAGTCCAACCTCTCAACCGGTGGTCATGTGCTGTTCGCCCACTATCAGCAAGGCATGACCGATTACCTGGCGATCGCCCTGCTGCACCACAGCGAAGGCGTGGCAGTGAACGATGAGCTGGACGTAACCCCGGCCAAGCACCTGGACCTCGGCCAGCTGCACCTGGCGGCGCGGATCAATATTTCCGAGTGGCAGAACAACAAGCAGTCCAAGCAGTACATTTCGTTCATCAAGGGCAAAAACGGTCGAAAGGTCTCTGACTACTTCCGAGATTTCATCGGTTGCCAGGAGGGTGTAGATGCCCCCGGTGAAACCCGCACCTTGCTCAAGGCCTTCAGCGATTTCGTCGAGAGCGAGGATCTGCCCGAGGAGCAGGCGCGGGAGAAGACCAATACGCTGGTTGGCTACGCCACCAGCCAGGCGAAGTTGGGCGAACCGATGACGCTGGAGGAGCTGTCTGGGCTGATCGATGAGGATCGACCACAGGCGTTCTACGATCACATCCGCAACCGCGACTACGGACTGTCGCCTGAGATCCCAGCGGATAAACGCACCCTCAACCAATTCCGCCGCTTCACCGGCCGCGCCGAAGGTCTGTCGATCAGCTTCGAGGCCCACCTGCTGGGCTCCAAGATCGACTACGACGAGAATGCCGGCACGCTGACTATTCGCAATCTACCCACTCAATTGCGTGATCAACTCAAGCGCGGCTGAAAAAAGCCCCGTCCATCTCTGGACGGGGCAGATTCTGCTTAGCCTGGCCGGGTTCCTGCTGGGCTTTAGCGCAAGCTCAGGCCGTCGAACCCAAGCCGCAATGAGAGGTGTTCGGCAACCGAAGCGCCGATCTTGCTGGCAAAGCGATCCAGCGGATTCTGTTTGCGGGTGAAGTCAATGATCTTGCTCACACCTACGACTTCACGAGCCACGTAGTCGGAATCACCCAGGCGATCCACCAGCCCCAATTCCACCGCTTGCTCGCCAGTCCATATCAGCCCCGAGTATAGGTCGGGATTCTCCTTCGCTTTTAAACGCTCTCCCCGCCCAGCCTCAACCGATCGAATGAATTGATTGTGGGTTGTTTTGAGCACCCCTTCCCAAAACTTCGTCTCCTCTTGGTTTTGAGGCTGGAATTGATCGAGGAAGGCCTTGTGTTCGCCGGACGTATAGGAGCGGCGCTCGACCCCAAGCTTTTGCATGAGTTCGACATAACCAAAGCTCGCCGCGGTTACACCGATCGATCCGACCAAACTGGCCTTGTCCGCAAATATCTCGTCGGCTGCGCTGGCGATGTAATAACCGCCGGAGGCTCCCAGATCTGTGATGACGGCATAAACCTTCGTGTCTGGATGTAGTGCACGCAAGCGACGAACTTCATCGTAAACATGGCCTGCCTGCACCGGACTTCCGCCTGGGCTGTTGATCTCCAGAATCACAGCTTTCGTATTCTCATTTTCAAAGGCTTTGCCGAGGCTACGCTTCAGGTTCTCAGCGCTCGCTTCCTCCCCATCCGCAATTACTCCCCTCACCTTGATTTTCGCCGTTACCGGCACATCTGCGCCGACGCCATCAAGGTCTGCCCTTCCGCCGACCACAAAAGCAGTCACGACTACCCCAAGGGTCGCGAGCCGGAAAAAGTTCTTCCAGCGACGTGCTGCACGCTGCTCTTTGATGCTTGCTTGCAGCGTTCGCTCCAAGACTTCAAGGCTTTGATCCATGGGATTTCCGTTAAAAGATTGATTCCCGGCTATTAAACACTGAGCAGAGGCGATCCTGAACAGGCGGTTGGATCTTGGGATTCTCGACGATCGTGAGAGAAGGAGGCAGATCAACCTATACGGAGAACCATTTATGCAGGTCGTCACGCCCCAAGCTCGGCATCAGGCTGGACTTACCCTCAGCCTGGCCATTGGAGTTACTGGCTCACCACAAGCGCTTTCTCGGCTGAAGGCCAAGCTCGAACTAGCGGTTGAGGATGCTTTGCAAGATCTCTCCCAACAGGCCAGCAGTGAGCTTGGAATTGAGATCGGTCGCTGCAACATCGAAACGTCCATCTCCCAACCAGAGCGCGACGGTTCGGCGTCGAGCTGGCCCCCAAAGAGTGATTCGGCGGAGCAGCTGGGAGTCCCCTCGGGGTCTGCATCCTCAGCTCACCTGAAAGCAGGATCGTGCCTGTGAGCGCCGCATCCGCCGTGACACATCACCTCGAGCACGAGCGCTTTGTAGTGCGGGATATCTCTGACCAGTACGAGGCACCGACCTTTGACCTGATTTTCCGAGACCAGGAGCACGGAGTTGAGCGTTGCTCCGACAGCGTGTGGAGTTCGCACGAGCAAGCCTCGGTAGCAGCGGAGGCACTGGAAAAGGCGGATCGCCGTCCAGTTCACTGGGGTGTGTTGAAGAGCCTCTAAAAGGAGGCCCATAGAAATCAGGCGACCGGCTGTGTCGCCTTTTTTGTTCTCGCTTTTCCTTGCGCGGCCGGCCCCACGACTCAATCAGCTTGGTAGCCGGCCGCATTGAGGTGACTTGGGTTTTTTAAGTCGGCCTATAACGTGGCCAATGCAACCGCGACTGAAACCGAGGAGAAAAACACCGCACAACCGCAAACAGCGCAGCCCGCTTTCAGGCGAAAAAACCGTCTGAAATCGAGACCTTCCTCAGCCAATACCTAACAAACTAATCGCCGACCAACCAACAAGGATCATCGGAATGCAATTCAACAATTTCTCATCCTCGTCCAAATCTCCCTTGGCTCTCGGCTCGATTGCCATTGTGGCCGTTATAGGTATGGGTCTGCTGCTTGGCTCGTTTTATACCGTCGACGAGAAAGAACGCGCAGTGGTCCTGCGCAACGGTGCCTTCATGGAGGTGGCAGATCCAGGGCTGCATTGGAAAATCCCCTTCATCGACAGCGCCAAAGCGATCTCGATACAGAACAACGCCACCAAGTGGGACGGTTTGCAGGCATACAGCCGTGACCAACAGGCTGCAACGTTGTCGGTCTCGGTCAGCTGGCACGTGCCGGCAGGCGAGGTCGCGGAGGTCTACAAGGGCTACGCCGATCTGGACGGCCTGCTGACAAGAGCAATCAGCCGGCATGTCCCAACACAGGTGGAAAACGTCTTCGGTCAATACACCGCCGTCAATGCCGTACAGCAACGCGGCAAGCTGGTTGCCGATATCGCCTCTGCAATCAAGAGCGCAGTCAGTGGGCCGGTGGTGATCGACAGTGTGCAGGTCGAGAACATCGACTTCAGTGACGCCTACGAGAAGTCGATCGAAGAGCGCATGCGCGCTGAGGTTGCCGTGAAGACTCGCGAGCAGCAACTGGCCACTGAGCAGATCCAGGCGCGGATTGTCGTCACCCAGGCCCAGGCTACCGCGGATTCTGCATTGGCCGCCGCACGTGCCGAAGCGGAAAGCATTCAGCTGCGCGGCGAAGCGGAAGCAAAAGCCATCGACGCCCGCGCTCGCGCCCTGGGCAGCAACCCCGGCCTGGTCGAACTGACCAAAGCCGAGCGCTGGAACGGCGTGCTGCCTACCACTGTACTTCCAGGCGGAACCCTGCCGTTCATCGACGCCAAGAAGTAATCCATCTTCCCACATTAGAAGCCCGCAGCCCTGACCAGCTCGCGGGCTTTGTCATTGTAAAAGGGATCTACCAATCCAGTAGTCATGCCGGTGGAAACGGAGAAACAAATGCACCGAACCATACCCAGCTGCACCTTCTTATCGCGCAGTGACGCTGAAGCATACTCGCAAGGCCCCGACTGGCACCTGATATCGATATCTGATGGTCTTGAAGACCAGGCCCGCATCGACGAGGCACGCTGGAAGAGCGTGAGCTACCACCACTTCATTGACGCTGGCTTTGACGAAGAAGTCATCGAGATATATGGGCCAGATTTTGAGCGGAACTACGTCGATTACTTGCTCAGCGGTAAGGCTGACGTGCTGCGGGAGCGCATCCGGGAAATTGCAGATCGAGGGGAAAATATCGCTGTCAATTGCCAAGCCGGCCGATCCCGCAGTGCCGCGGTTGCTTTGTATATCAGCAAACATCATGGCTACCAACTGCATAAGCCGACCCCAGACGCAAACCAGTGCGTCTACCGGATGTTGGCCAACGATGTTCACCTGATGGCAGCCTACCGTGCGGCAAGCACTCCAGTGGAACCAGAAGCGCCAAAGCGAAGCCTTCTTTCGGCAATCAAATCGCTGTTCTCGTGAGCGAACAGCGACGGTAGAGATCATGGTAAATTAGGCGCTGGGCAGCTTCATGGTAGAAGCTACGCTCCCAAGGCACTCCCCCCCTCACCTGTCTCGTCTGTGGTGTCGCTGAAGCTGCTCATTTTATTTCCGAAGCCCGCCAGGCTTGCCCTAGGCGGGCTTTTCTTTGAGCAACGCGCTGTCGCTCAACCAGCCATTGGGTTTCCCTCTAGCCACCGTACTCTGGCCATCTTCGCGAACGATCAACATTCCTCAAGGCAAAGGACTATGACTGACCGCCCGATCACCGCCGCAGTCCTAGGTGGGCTCTTAGAATCCTTGGATAGCGCACCTGTCGAGTGCGATGGGATGTGCAGACTGGTTGCTACCCGGTTGGCTCGGGCAGGAATTCCCTACCAAGGCATGCTTGGCCAACTGCTCGTTGCTGGCCGGGCCGTTTCTCCCCACTACTGGATCGAGGTTGGGCTTTTCCGGATCGACTACCGCGCCCGGATGTGGCTCGGCACCGATCCTGAAATTCCCCACGGCGTTTTTCCTCTGGATGGGAGGCCTTCGGCCCAATACACAGGCATCAGGGTGCAAATTGATCCTCTGCCCCCTTCTGTCTACGAAATCCTGATCATGCCGCCGTTTGGCATCAGCCCTCCCGAGGCTCGTTGAGTCTGGTTGGGATTCCCAGCTCATGCCGTAGCCTGATGGCATCTCCTGGAAAACTCGGATCGCCTTATGTCTTACACCACCACCGCCACCATCAACGAACTGTTTGGTCTACGCGACAAGGTAGGCCTTTCAACCGCTTCGGGCTTCAAAGCTCGTGTGCGCTTTGTGCAGCTGGCCTACCGCCACAATCTCGTGCATGAGATCACCAGCTACCAATTGTGGGATCGTGGGTTTGAAGGACTGGGCGAGCGTACTTTTGATACCTGCTTCGAGATGGGAGACAGTCCCGAAGTTATCGCCGAGCTGATCCGTGACGCGCGCACCCACGGCTATGCAGGAAACATAGAGATGGAGGTGGGAAATCCTGAATGCTTCGCCCGTTGGTGCGGCTACGCAGACCGCCAGCAAGAGCTTGCATTTTAAGGACTAGCACCTATAGCAATCTCAGCCCGGTTCGCCGGGCTTTTTGTTGGCTTGGGATATTGCGGAATGGAAATAGCCTGATGGCATCTCCCCTTTGACAACATGGAGTTGCCTCATGCCGTCCCATACATTCAAGTCGAGCTATTTGCCGGAATACCTTGCATGGCTCATGTTCCTAGCCGGGGTGGCCAATGCCACGCTGATCTGGTCTGGAATATTCGCAGCCGCGCCTCAGGCCTTCCTGCTGCTTTTTGGCGGGCTTTTTGGCACCGCTGGCATCGCCCTCCTCGGCTTGCTCATGTTGGCCACCTGGTGCGCTCTGGGATTGCTGCTGGCCGCTCTTACCCGCCGGGCGCTGGAGTGTCGGTCATGAGATTCAAGAAGTACCTGCTTCGTCAGGAAAAACGCACTGTCACAGAGCGAATGAAGAAGGCTTTTGAGCGCAAGCAGGCGCGGGAAGCTGAGTCACTGCCACTCTTCGGCGATCAGATTCGCGAGATCCAGCACAGCTGGGAAGAAGAAAAGCGCCTGCGTGACCTTTACGAGGGCAAGGTCACCGACCGTATGCGTCAGAACCATGCCGCCGTGTGGCGTAAAGCACGAGCTGCGTATTTCGCCTTGAATGCAGAGACCCGAGCCAAATGCCGTGCAGCCTGGAACGCCTGGGTAGGCCCGAGCGACCCGCTGTACCTGATCTATGTCGTCAACCAGTTCAACGGCGTAGGTGCCGTCAGAGAGGCCAGAATGGCGGAAGACCGGCAGGCCATGAACAGTCGTATCATGGCCCGCCTTCGGGCACAGCCTGAATTGCTGTGAGATGGTCTATTGTGGCTACCTGCCGGCTGGCTTCTTCTTGACCGGCAATCTCTCTACGTTGGTCGAGTGCTCAATGGCTATTTGGTGATGGACAAAATCTAGGAATTCCTGCGTCGGCCGGTATCTTGGCTTCCAGCTTTCACACAAGCTAAGTGCGGCCGCAATGTCCGCCCTGGGGTTCCCACTCTGCCGATAGTCGAGGGTTTCAGATAATCCGCGCACGATGTCTGTATGAACGTAATCGACGTAGCCACCCAGTGCCTTTTCCTTGATCGCTCGCTGTAGCCGCTCCTGGTACTGCCTGATCACGGTTGGGACATCATAGAAATCCAGGATGAATTTCTCCTGATGAAGCGCCATTGCCAGCGTTGTGATCCGTATTACGTCCTCCGCTGTTGCCTGGGGCCTCGGGATTGCAGCCCTAATTTCGGCGTCAATCAGGGCCTTGCGAGCTTTAAGCCGAGCCTCCCTCTGCTTCTCCTCCCGGCGCTTGATCTCTTTGGCGTGCTCAACACGAATATTGATCGAGCGGACGATCTCCCCGGCCTTTCGGATGGCGTCAGCCTCCTCCGGCTCGAGGAGTTTATGCAGTGGGCCTCCCAACAATTTCTCAAGCTGGGTCGCCGTGCCAGAAAGCGCCGTTTGTTGGGCTTTCAGGCTAGCGGCGTTGTAATACTCCAGAACGGCCAGGACATCCTCCGCGCTGATTCTCCAGTGAATTTTATCTTTTCCCATTTTCACTCTTCGCTTGTCTGGACAGCCAGTGGCGTTCAATCCTGCTTCAGGCCAGGTGCTTGGGTTGTGCCTGGCAAGTGGGATAATCCATACATCTTAGTAGCTCTCCAACAGGAAAACCTATGCGCAGCGGGCTAGATTCGGCTGAGGATGACTTCAAAAAATGGCTCTGCCCTTCCGTGGTGGCTGACTCCTCGGGTTTTCCTTTGCTGCTGGAACATCGAACCAATGGGGAGTTCGACACCCTTGATCCGTCCAAAACGGTCGACGGTGGGCTTCATTTTGGTACCTCAGCACAGGCCTCCATGCGTGCTGGCAAAGGTTCCCGTGTCATCCGAGCCTATCTGAAGGCGAAGAATATTCGCCGAAGCAAAGATCGCGGCGGTAACTGGAAATCCATAATCGCGAGCGCGAAACGTGCGGGGATGGATGCAATCGTCTATCTCAATCGCTACGAAGGGCTCACCACCGAGGTGATTGAGCGGCTAAGCGCTAGTGGCGACCTCAGCCGGCTCGACGACATGACAGATGCGCAATTTAGAAAGGTAGTGCCCGAGGCTCGAGACAGTTACATCGTGTTCCGCCAGGATCAGCTTTGGATTGAACGCGATCGCTCTGAATAGCCACCCCAAAACCCAACCGATAGCGACACCCAACCACAGAAGGAGAATGAGCAAATGGCCGATCAACTGGATTACCTCGACGCATTGGCGCTGCGCGTGGCCAAAGGCGACCTTGACTGTGTTGGTGCTCTGAGTCGTGGCGAATACCTCTATGTCGCACTGGCCGCGAACAGCGCCGAGCTGCTGAACCAGAGCAATGACACTATCGCCGAAGCACTGGCCCGCCTGGGGCCTGAATGGACTGCGGCGCTGATCGAGCGCTGGCAATACAAAGGCAATCCGGCCCGCTACTGAAAGGAACACGCTCCATGCGAACCCTGACGCTGCCGCTCAAAGGCGAGTATTTCGACGCGATCAAGGCTGGCGTCAAGCCGGAAGAATTTCGGGCTGCCACACCCTATTGGCGTCGGCGTTTGGAGGGGCAGAGCTTCGACCAGATAGAGCTGACACGTGGCTATCCGAAGCGCGGAGACGCCTCCCGAAGACTTGTGTTGCCCTGGAAGGGCTATCGCTTGACGACGATCGCCCATCCGCACTTTGGGGTAGATCCAGTCGAAGTTTTCGCCATTGATGTTTCGCGCTAAGGAAGTGTTTAAGTGAATCCGATCAAGCAGCACTTCCGGCTGAAAAAACCATGTGCGAACTGCCCGTTTCTGAAGGAGGGAGCCATTCCGCTAAGCCGTGGGCGCTTGGAGGGGATTATTTCTACTCTGATCGAGGATGATCACTCGACTTTCCAGTGTCACAAGACCGTGCATTCAAGCCGGGGTGGCAACTGGGACGATGAGGGGAACTATGAACCCTCGGGGCACGAGTCGATGTGTGCAGGCGCTGCGGCATACCTCATGAAGAAAGGCAGGCCGACCGTGGGCATGCGATTTGCCTTCGCCACTGGCGATGCTTCCCCCAGCGACTGGGATTCAGCGAGAGAGGTCGTGATCGACTGACTTCTTGGGTTCTCATCACTACGGGTTAGGTTCGTTGCAACCTTCCCGATAACACCTGATGAGCACCATGGCTAAATCCAGAGTCGCAAACGCAAAGACCGAATCCTCGAGCCCGGCAGAACACCGCAAAAACCTCATTCGCCTGCTCAACGCAAACAGCCATCGCCATCACTTGTGGGATGTGTTTGCCGACTTCTGCGAAATGGGCGCGCTAGCGATGAGCAACAGCGTGGACCTGGCCCAGCGGAATGAGCGTGAAAATCGCTACCTGAACGTCATCAAGAAGTATGAGCCGAGCGAGGTGCATCGGTTTCCCCAGATGCTCGCCGAACTCACCATGGCAATGGAATATGGGCCTGACGATGTGCTGGGCCAGGTATTCGGCGAGTTGGAGTTGGGGAATAGTGCAAGAGGGCAGTTTTTCACGCCATATCCAATCTGCAAGCTCATGGCCTCGCAACTCATTGGCGATGGTGCAGATCTGCGTAAACGGCTGGATGAGCGAGGCTTTATAACGGTCAACGAACCTGCAAGCGGTGCGGGGGCTATGGTGATCGCAATCGCCGAAGCGTTGCGAGATAAAGGACTCAACTACCAGCGCTGCCTGCATGTGACTGCGCAAGATGTTGATTCCCGCGCAGTTCACATGACCTACCTTCAGCTCAGCCTTCTGCACATTCCAGCAATTCTGATCCTCGGTAATACGCTGGCGCTGGAAGAGCGGCAACTGTGGTACACCCCGGCACACGTTCTGGGCCTATGGAGCGCCAGGCTCAATCGCAGCCAGGCCGTGGCCAGCGAGATCATGGAATCACCAGCCGAAAATGCTAAGCCCATCATGTACCAGGACCCGGCCCCGGCCCCCATACCGCACCTAAACCGCGGCCAGCAAATTGCACTGTTCTGATGGGGGCTGCTGGGGCCATACCTCCGACACGCCGGCAGGAGATATCGCGCTCCCCTCCCGCCCAGAGCAGTAAATGCACCTACTTGAGTTGGCATTTTCCACCGCGCTGGCATGCTTATGCGACAAATCACAGGAGCTTCATCTATGCACAAATTGTTCATCTACGCCCTTGTTGGCCTCTCGCTGGCCGGCTGCGATTCGTCGCGAGATTCTGGGGCCGCAGCCGGTACCGCTGCTGTCGAGCACGAGCGTACTCTGCGCTACAGCAAAGCAGAGGACGGCTCGACGGTGATTCAAGCTATTCGCATCACAAACGGCCAGCAAGCGGTTGATACGGCAGCTGGGAAGGACGCAGTGCAGAGCAGAGGGGGATTCATGAATCAAATCGCGTTCAAGGACTGTGGCCGAGTGAACTTTGCCAGCACGGGGCCTGGTGAAGGAGTTGTTCAAGGTATCCACACCGGGCGCGGGATGACTGCTAAATGCAAAATCCGAAACTGGGACGGTCAGTGGCATATTGTTGAAAGCAGATAATCGAAGCGAGCACAAAGGAGTAATCATGGAAGTTGTTGCAATCAAAAACCTTAAAACACTTAGTCATTCGCAGAAGGAAGAAATACTGCGGATGGCTGAGCGCTATAGCCTAGATTTGGTCAACCGACCGATCAGCGCTGATCACCCTATGTTCGGCGTAATTCGCGCCTGGATGCTGACTGATATCGCCCTTCAGCTTGATCCAGCAATTAGTATTCAGATCAACTCTGAAGTAGTTATCGCTGTAAATGTCGCATCAGAAATTATAGGTTTCATGACCCTGAGCCGAGCTAATGACTCCGCAACTGCTTGTGGAATTAATTATATCTGCGTTGATTCAGCTCATCGCAATCAGGGGGTTATGACTTCGATGATCAACAGCCTGAAACCCCGCTTCACCGATATAGCACTCAGCTGCTTTCCAACACTCGTAGAAGCGTATGAAAAGATCGGATTCGTAATGTGCGAGTCCCAAGGAGCTCAAGTCGCTATGCGAATTGGCGACCCGTACAATATGAATGTCATCGATCCAAATTACTTGAACAATCAAAGAGCCGTTTCGCTGGAAGCTCAGCGTTTGATCAACGAGCTCGGCCCGAAGCGAGCAGTCGCTATCAATGATGAGTATGACGCGGAAACAAAGCGCATCTCTAAAGAGGTCACGGCTTTCGTTGAAAAACGCAAAACAGCGGCATCGAAAACGGGCTACTGACCACGGTCGAACTTAGCGGATCATGACCCATCCACATAGGTTGCTCAGGCAACGACCCGGCCGAGAACTAAGGCCACCTGCCGGGTTGTTTGCCCCTCCCCCTCCCCCTCCCTCTCCAATTCCAAACACACATGCTCTCGCCGGGCTGGGCCATCTGCGTTCCTGGTAGGGTCAATCAGCTCGAGCGCAACTGTGGGCTACGGTGTGGGACACATCATTTGGGATTTTCTAAATGCCCTATAGGTTCTGGCCTGTAGCCGTTTTGTATGGGGATACCTTATCCTCCTACATTCCGGCGAGATCTGGCGCGATCGCAGTATCAGCGCCTGCGAACCAACGAGCCGCGAGGAATCCGTAGTGAAAACCCATGATTCGAATGAGCACGCTCAAAGCGAGCCGATTTCTGGTGAGATTTATCACGTCACGCCAACCCGTCATCTCGAGTCCATATTTCGTGATGGCTTACGGCCGCAGATTGGGCCTCGCTCCGCGCTACTCGGTGAGGCCAAGGAAATGGTCTATTTCTTCGGGTCGATGCTGGCAGTAGAGGACGCACTCAGTAACTGGCTTGGTGAAGCGCTCGATGACGAGCCTGGAGCGATTTCCGTTCTTGCCGTCGATCGCTCAGGTTTACACCTCGTTTCAGATGGTAGGTACGAGCTTGCGTGTCCTCACCTCATTCGGCCGGAGAACATTTCTCTCGCTTTTCAGGATGATGTGCCGGCGGATGAAAGGAACGGCCCGGTGACCGGGGGGGCACCTCATGAGCAAACTAACCCCTAAGTTCGTCAAGGATGTCGACCAGCCCGGCTCCTACCAGGACGGAAGGGGGTTGATTCTTCGTGTATCAGCTACCCTGCGGAAGAGCTGGGTCTTTCGCTATATGCTTGCGAAGCAACGGCACGATCTTGCCCTGGGTACGTTTCCTGCCTTGAGCCTCAGAGACGCACGACTGGAGGCTGACAAGTACCGACTCGATATCGCACGCGGCGTTGATCCAGCCGCTGAACGCGCGAAGGCCAAAGCTGCCAAAGCATCGCGAGCCACAACGAGCCACACATTTCGGGCGTCGGCAGAAAGGTACATACGCACGCATTCCTCGAGCTGGTCCAAGAAGCATCACCAGCAATGGCAGAATTCCCTCACGAAGCATGTCTACCCTGTCATAGGCGGATTTCGGATAGCCGAGGTCGACACGGACGATATCCTGGATGTGCTGACGCCGATCTGGAGCAAGATCCCGGTTACTGCGAACCGCATCCGGAATCGCATTGAGCTCGTGCTCGATGCAGCCAAGGCACTGAAGCTTCGGCAAGGCGAAAACCCCGCACGGTGGCGCGGTCACCTCGACAAGCTCTTGCCCAAGCAATCGCATACGGTAGTCCCCTTCCCGTCTCCGACACCTTCACGAACGGCCGAGCTGCTGGCCAGGCTCGACTCGCTGGATGGTGCAGCAGCTCGTGCTGTTGAGTTCGCAATTCTGACAGCAACACGTAACCAGGAGGTGAGTGGGGCCCAGTGGGCAGAAATAGATTGGGAGGAGAAAATCTGGTTGATCCCGGCAGGACGCATGAAAGCGGGCAAGGCTCACCGGGTACCACTTACGGACCAAATGATCGAGGTGCTACGGCAGCAGGTCGGAAAGCATGCCAAATGGATATTTCTCAACTCCTGGCGCACAGGCCCGATTCCCGGCAACGCAATGGCAAGGGTGCTCGATCAGCTCAAGGTCGATGGAGTGGTACCGCATGGGTTCAGATCTACTTTTCGGACGTGGGCCGCGGAAGAAACCGATCACCAGCGAGAGGTTTGCGAGATGGCTCTCGCACACACCCTCAACAGTAAGGTCGAAGCAGCATATAACCGAGGTGACTTGCTGGATAAACGTCGCGCTCTGATGGAGGATTGGGGTAGATTTCTTGCCGCCAATGCTCCCCAGGTGAGGGGTAAAGTGTCGGAAGTTTCGGAGATGCCCCCTAATCCGGGGTCTGACCCGGCCAAGGTCCAGCCGGCTGCCTGATGGAGGAGATGATGGGCGCTCTGCTAGGAGCGCCCGAGTAACAGCCAGCTTATTCGCTGGCTTGGCCGAAGGTGGTGCCTCGAATATTGTTTGCCTCGTCGCAGATCCGAGCTACCTCCAGTAGTGCCTTCAGCGCTCTATCCTCCGTCTCCCTCGTGGCAAAGGCAATCATGAACCCATGCAGCAGGCCGGCGAGCATTGCCCCACTGTCAGCAACGTTTCGGTTCCCTGCAACGGCGGAGAATTGCTCCAGGAGGGCAGCAGGTGCCTTCAGAAGAAATTCCTGGCCGAGGGATTTTCCGATACTTGCTGCATGAACACACTGGTGAGCCAAAGCTTCTTCAGGCGACATCGGTGTACCGTCATAATGCTCGAATGACGCCTTTACATGGTTGCGACCGTGCATGCCGGCAGCGATGCTTTCAGCTCCCTGACGGATCTTCTCAACTGCAATACTGGCTATGCTGAAGTCTGTTTGCGCTTCATCCATAACCGCGGCCAACAGGCGCTCATCGACGTTTTCAGTGCTTTCCATCTGATCCTCCGTTGATAGTTATTTACCTCCATTTCAAGTTCTCATTCAATTGGAAAAACCCAAATTCCCGTGGGCAAATCGAGCTCATAAAAAAGGCCGGGATCACCGGCCTTCTATTCTGGAAGCTCAGCGCAAGCGCCGGCTCACTGGGTTCGCCATGTCTCGACTACATCAGCTCCATGCTGTTGCTTCCATTCCTTGAGCGTCTTCTGGTTGCCGCCCTTGGTCTCAACGATCTCACCCGTGTTGGGGTTCCGATAGATCTTGACTGCTCGTTGGGCACGAGGTTTGCCAGGCTGATGGGAAACCTGCTTGCGATAGTCCGGGTCAAGAATCGCGATGATGTCACGCAGGTTCTTGCCATACTCAGACATCAAGGATCGTAGCTTTTCCTCGAACTCCATCTCCTTCAAAAGGGCTTCATTTCCGCTCAGCTTCTCCAGTCGGTCCTGAAGCTCCTTGATGGCTTCCTCTGTGGCTCGGTACTCGGTGATGAGGGACATCTTGTCTCCTTGGTTTTGGTTTCATGGCCTGAGCCGTGACGAGATGCGCCAGGCTTGCTAGAGCTGCTGGTTAAATCATGCCTGCCGTTGCAAGGAATGCATAGCCTGCAAGGAATCCGGCGGAAGGCCAGAAGGCATAAAACTGAATGTTGGCGAAGAGTTTCTTGTTCATGTCGTCCAGGAGGGCTAACCCTCCTCCTCCAAGCGGTTGATTTCGGCAATTACGCCCTGCATGTTTTCGATCGCAATTTCGGCGGCTTTCCGGGCCTTGCCGAACAGTGATTCCTTTCCTTCAAGCAGGGAGTCGAGGCGGTTGTTCTCGCGCCGGAGCTGCTTAGCAATGGCATCAAAGTCTTCACCCTCAGGGGGTTTCTTGCCCTGGAGCTTGAGTTCCATGGCTTCGGACTGCTTCAGCATCAGATCGCGAACAACGGTACGCTGAGTCGCGCTTTGTTCGTCGAACCCATTGATGCTTTCGAAAACCTTCACGGCCGCTTTCGCACTGGACAAGGCTTTGGTGCCTACTTCGGACTTCCCTGCCTTGGTTTGAGTGGCTGCCTTCTCAGTATTCACGCCAGATGCACCATTGCTGCTCGAGGGAGCATCGTCACCTCCCGCCTGGCCGCCGGCGGCCTCGGCTGTCTCCTCTTCGGTGCAACCTTTAGCCATCTGCTGAGAAATACTCGCCGCCCCATCTGGAGCGTCGTTCGTAGCACCTGAATCATCAGCGGAAGAATTGGACGCGGAGCCACCCTCGCCACCGAAGAGGTTCGGGCCAAAATCCATTACGGTGTCTTCCTGAGGTGTTTGCATGTGGGGTACTCCTTTTCTGTTCGGGCTTTAACCTATGAAATCACCCTTCCAAAAAATCCCAACCCTCACGTCTCCTCAGCGTATCTGGCCTGCATTTTTGCCTTCACCCGATTCTCCAGCCTCTTTGCTACGTCCACAACAAACGCAAGGAACTGAAGATCGAGGCCTTCCTCAACCTCATTCATGATGTCGTCGGCAACGCCCTCAGCTTCTCGACCGAACTGCATTCCTGCATCAGCCATTTCGAACAGTAGCTGAGCCGCTGGCTTTCTCTCCGAGGTATAGAAAATGTCCGACTCTTGCTCGATCGCGGCTATTTGGTTAGCCGGCACTTCGTGTGCTGAATCAGCATCTTCATCATCGTCAAGCGGCACCGGCGGTGGCAGGTCACTGCTTTTTTCTGGGGGCGGAAGTGACTTATTGGACAACGTAGGTTTCGCTCTGCCCTCCTCTCTCATGTCCTTCGCGGCCTTACGTATTGCCTTAGGCCCGCGGCTACACAACTCTTGCTGAGCCTCTTTTTCGAGCTTAGCCACCTGTTCCGCTGCGGATACGCTCACTTCACCAGATTTGACAGCATCCAACAGCTCTTGGGTGCCGTCCCGGACAACCTTGCAGGCAGAAGACACAGAGCGTGGGCTGATACCCAGGACTTTGGCTGCCTCCTCAATAGCCATCTTTGCGGCTTCCAACTCCTGCCCGGCTGCCTTCTCCAGGTCAACAGTGATAGCGCTGCACCCACGCAGCGAGGACAACTCGGCAGCGATCAAAGCCCGTTGTGCCACGGTGAGCTGCCGGCGATAGAGGTTCAGAGAGAGGACGTAACCCAGCGCATCATCTCCAGTGTATTCCTCTGTTTGGGGTTCGATCAGCAGATCCTTGCAAACGCGATATCGGTTACGCCCATCAAGGATCTTGCCTTCATGGAGAACGATCGGGGCACGCTGTCCGTTGGTATCGATATCTTCAAGCAGGGCTTGGTAGTCATCACCGATAATTAGCGGAAATAGCTGAGCGTAGTCGTGAAACTCCAAATCATAGCTTTGCATAAGCAGCTTCTCGCTCCAGGTTTTATCAAGGAACGATATGTCAAACACATAAATAAATGACGCCTTTTCAGGTCGCTTTTGCGTCTGAATTTGCGGCCACCTTGTTGGCCCGGCGTCGACATTCGCGCAAAAAAAACCCTGCCGTTTAAGCAGGGGTTGTGATCTACAGAAGCCAGTAAAACAAATCTAAATCAATATTAAATCTTCTCTTGAAGTTGGCTTATTAATTCCTCGAGAGCTTCCTGATCTGGTTTTGTGTCAACGAATCTAAGCGACTTGTCTGAAAGGACTTCCATGACACCCCATTTCAATTCATGTAAATCCTGGCCCGGCTCTGGTGGCGTCTCCCAGTAGGGAAAGCTTCTGACTACATGAGGCGGCATCTTTGTGATCATGGCTGAATCTCGGTATTTTCTGTCAAGGCAAAGGCTGCATGCTAATCAGTGTATAAATATACAGTCCTGCATCACTACACAAAAACGGCGTCAAAGGTTCGTCATCTTTTCAGCTCGTAAACTGGTTGCAGGACGGCAACACCTATAAAAAGTTGTCTCACAGCACAGCATAAGCTAGGGCCATGTCTACAGCAAACATTAGGCCATCACAGACCATTTAAGGCGTGATAAGTTTCATTAATTTGATGTTTTTTGAGCTTTTCTGAGCGCCGCTAAGCCGACCCGTTCCTACAGAAGGAAAGCGAACTGGCGGTGGTAAAAGCATAGGTTATCGCGGAGATCTATGTAGATCATTTCCCGTCCGGAGTATGGGATGGCCCGTGGATAGCCAACCTTTGAGCTTCTGAGCTAAGCCCATGGCGCTCGCCCTACTCTCCGCGCGCGCTCAAGCAACCAGGGAAGCGAATGAGCTTGTGCGCGTCCTGAATATCGACTCCGATCGGATCGAGCTCGGATCTAGGCATCGGCCACGGTTCATTCGCACTCACTCACCGACACCTTCGGCCTGAGCCAGCCTTGCCTGCGCACCTCTGCCATCGCCGCTTCCAGCTCAGGAATCGAGGAGATGTCGCAAGACACCGTTGGTTTTTTTCCTTTGCGGTCTGTCGGCAACTGCAATATGACCTGTTCAGGATCGCTCAGGGAGACCTTGAATTTTATGCTCGGGAGTCCGCTAAAGATGATGCTGGTCTTCGTTAGGTTCAGCTCAGCTGAAGCCTGCCGCACCTCACCTTCGTGCTCATACGCCAGCGAGATACGGTGTTTGGTTGAATTGCTCATAGATAACCCCTGGCGCTTGGTCTGCGCAAATTTGCGTGACGCTTAGTGCTTTGTTTTGAGCCCGCGCCTCGCCTCGGATGAACCGATCTTCGCTGCTCAACATGTGAATCCGCGCTGGGGCCGAACACTTCAGCCAGTGCTCTGAAATCACAGAAAACAGCTCGATACGGCTCAGGCCGAGCAAATGCTCAGGCTCAATCTTTGACAGCTGTGCGAGCGTGGTGAATCGTGTCTGCGGTTGCACCCTGAGCTCTGGTTGCGCGACTGCGGTTGCCATATATCCCTATCTCGAAGTCTGAAAACCATATTCTGTCATGGCATTTCGCCTTCGTGTTCGCGTTTTCTAACCAGTTTCGCGTCTGAAATAATTCATTACGACACTACTGATAATCATTCGCTTGTAATCAGGGAGCGATCAATGGTCTTCAAGAAAGCCTCAAATTGTTCCGCCAGCCGCTTCGCATCTACCGTTTTCTCGCATCGAAACTCGACTTTTTTCCCATCTACACGAACCTTGCCTATCCCACTGATTTCTTTATCGGTGAACTTGCCCGGCGTCTTCTGCTGATCACGCGAGGCAAGCTCCTTCGCTAACCATCGTAGGGCATGCTCCTGCGTCCATTGATGATCGCGCATAGAGGTAACTGCTTGCAGAAGCAGCGCCGGCTCGGTACGACTGAATTCAATGAAGTCCTTTGCCCATTTCCCGCCGATAAGCCCCGGATTCGTGTCGAGTATTGCTCGCACTTCCTCTGGCAGATCCATTAGGAGAAGACACCTGCTAACTATCGAATGGTTGACCCCTACCCTGCGCGCGAGAGCACGAATCGAGCTTTCCTCCCCTGCTCGCATGATCGCGGCATAAGAACGGCCGCGCTCATACTCGGTCAGAGCTTCCTGTCCCTCGTTGTCGGTTAGGGCCAGAATCTTCGCCATTGCATCCGTAACGGAGCGTACATAGGCGGTCACGGTTTCCCTGCCCAGCAGCTTGTGAGCACGCCAACGGCGCTCGCCGCCGATCAACTCATAAACTCCATCCCCGACAGGGCGGACCGTCAACGGCTTTACCAGTCCAACAGAGGCGATCGAGTTCGCTAGATCCTCAATAGCTGCTTCGCTGAAGGTCAAACGAGGTTGAAACGGAGATACCCGAATCGAATCGACCTTCACCTCAGCAAGAACGCCGCTGTCACTTGCGGCAACAGCCTCATCATTATGACCTGGTGCTGGAGCTAACACTGCGGCCGGACTTGGCGCACTGACCTCCTGTTCTGCCCGTTGTGCGGCGAGCATGTCTGCAACGGAGACCCTGAGATTAGGCTCAGCAATTTCCGCGGGTGGGCGAACTCCAGTGACCCATTGAGGGGGGGTCTTTTTTTGACCTGGGTAATCCTCCGACTTGGCCATATTTCCTCCGAAACCTAGTGGTGGTGCTCCGAGCACCACTCAATTCTCAAGATTTAAGTGGTGCTCCGAGCACCATTATTTTCTGATTTTCGCTGGTGGTGCTCCGAGCACCACTCAAATCTAACGACCCTGGTGCTCCGAGCACCACCTCAATCACTGCGCGGCCAGATCGCGTATTCGTTTCAGCGCTTCACCAAACACGCTGCGCATCGAGTCAATCGTTTTGGAAGACGCACCTTTCCAGACAAGCAGGGGAACGCCTTGATCAAGTGCTTTTCCGTAATCCTCGGAGTAATAGAGTTTTTCCTCTGATACCCGACCAGGGAAAAGATCATTCAGGACAACCAGGTTACTGAGGATGCGTTTGCGGTTGCGGATGAACATCGTAGGAATAGCGAGCACTCCTGGAGAGCGGCGATACGCTTTCGCAAATCGGACCATCCAGTCGTTAAGCCGCATCAGAGCCCGGAACGAAAATTTGTCCATCCGCACGGGGCAGAGCACAAAGTCGCTGGCAACGATAGAGTTCTTGGTGAGCCTGGAGGCGGTAGGCGCGTTGTCGAACAGAATCACATCATAAGAGGAGATATCGACACCTGGGATTTCTCCGCTACGCGCCCGCTCAAGCCACCCGGCGTACCAGAAGTCCATGTTATTTTCGGCATCGAGTGCGACGGCCAGGTCTTCAAGGTATGCATCGGCAGGAATCAGGTGTGGCCCGTTTTCACCGAATGGCTTCTTGACCACTTCCTCGAAAGTCATCGGATCAAAACATCTCACCCGGAGATCGGGACTCAGGAGGCTACCAAAGTGGCCGGCGACATAGCGATCGGCAGGTATTCCCATTGCCTCGAGATCTGATAGTGCGAGATCTGGATCGTAGCCAAACACGCTGGACGAATCGCCTTGAGGATCGTTATCAACGCAAAGCACCCGCAGACCCGCGAGCTGAAGATATACAGCAAAGTTGACCGAGGTTGTCGTCTTTCCAGTGCCGCCTTTCTGCACGAACGTCGAGATAACAATCTGCCGGGGCAATCCCTTTGTGTAGCCTTTCGCTCGTCGAAGCGCGGCGATGTCAAAAATGTCGCGAAGCGTGTAAGCCCTGGATGTGACGGTTCCTCGCGGAACCCGCCGAATCTCGATGCCGTTTTCGTCTTCAATATCCTTGAGGCGCCGGGTTGTAAGGCCGAAGCAGTCGGCCGCGAACTGGGGGGGATAGAGGAGGGCGTCGAAGTCGGTGTAGTTGACCGTTTCTTCTTCAAACTGCTCGCTTGACTGCTGCATGACAATCCCTGCATTTGCTGAATACAGGGTGGATGATAATACGTAAAGCCGTATTTTCAAGGCTAAATCATGGTAGGGGTGTTTTTTACGCTGCTTATCCCGAACTGAAGGCTGGTTTTTGTGCCTATCAGTTCGGGTTTAGGGCTAGATTTTATGGTTAGACGCGAACTGGATTTTGCATGAAGAGAGGAGGGCAGTTCTGTGATCTGGTTAGGCGTACTGTTTTTGAGCTTGGGTGCGTGCGCGTTTGAAGTCGGCGCTGATGTAGTTGACAGTGAACTGAGTGTCCAGTGGATGCGATTCGACAACCACCTCGGTGGAGCCAGATAAGAAGGTCACGTTTTCAAAGCCAAGGCCGGATTCATCAGTGCTGATTTGCAGTTGGTTCCTGAAGCCATTTAGCACCTCCTCCAGATGGAGCTTGTCAGCTTTTACCGTAGCTACATCCAGGACCCCTTCAGCATTAAAGGCCAGTTGAATGTCACTGACGCCCTCGAGATTGACCTCCCACTCTGAAAGGTTCAGTACCGGCCCGCCGGTGTAGGAAGTACCAATCTTGTCGATGATGGTGTAGTGCTGCTGGACGTCTACGATCGTCGTAACGCCTACAGCTAGGCTTACCGGCTCCGGCGCTATAGCAGCCATGCTGAGCAGATAAGCTGCGACGCCCGCGAAAGCGGCAGTATTCATTGGGTTCCTCCAGGTCGTGTTCGGTTGGGATCATTTTCTCCTCGCCGACCTGGTGGGTGTGCTGGTTTCGAACCGAATTGTCGTCGGAAAAACGGCCTTCGGATTCTGAGTCTGCTTTTGGCTTCGGTTTTGGCCTTTGCTTCTCAACCTTCAGAAAAATTAGCTTTCCAGTTTTAAAAGCCTTTTAACTGTTTTTCTCTTGTTGTTCTCTTGTTTTTAGAAGGCTGGAGCCCTTGTGCCACGGGGCCTCCAGAGGACCATCGACTACAAATTACGGCATTGCGACTACAGATTCCGGCATTGCGACTATGGATTCCGGCTGATGCGACTACAGATTCCGGCTGATGCGACTACAGATTCCGGCCGTTATCCACAGGCCGGATAGGAGGGCCTGGGTTGCGCCTAACGACTACAGATTCCGGCTGTTGGGTGGCCCACGTAGCACGAGTTTGATTTTTCATGGCTCGATTTCAAGCCATTTTGTGCTCTGAATTTGCCAGCGTGGGCTAAGGCTTCGCCAAAAAAACTATAACTCATTGATTTTAATAGATATTTGCATGATTTCGTCGTTTATTTGACGTTTATCCCTGTGCTGCCCCATGCCCGCGTTGAATCGCCAATAAATAGTCTTCCCAGTCCTCATCTGAACCTATCGACTACAGATTACGGCTGCTGTAACAGCCATCCGCCCGATACGACTACAGATTACGGCTATGCCTGGACGGGCGTTACCAGGCAGCAGTGGCATCCAATTCTTTGCTATCGACTACAGATTACGGCTGCGGATCGAAGGTATCGCGCACCATCGACTACAGATTACGGCTGTGTACGCGCCGGACGGGAGGCCAATCGACTACAGATTACGGCTTCCACCTATCGACTACAGATCCATGTACCGTCGAGCTATCTGAATAGGTGGTTGGCTGTAAGGCCCATGGTTACTGGGGGGTTAGAGATTAGACGACTCCTGGGTATCGACTACAGAGGAATCTCTCTGTAGGGTTCCGTTATTAATCGTAGGGCCAGACATGTCCAATTTACCCAAACCTACCAAACCGGAACCTAAGCCGCTCCGGGTCACGAAATCCAATACGCTGATTACCGCGTCGTACCGGCTGACCCTCAACGAGCAGCGGTTGATCCTCGCGGCTATCAGCAAGCTCGATCCACGAAGGCCCATGCCGAAAAAGGTGTCCGTGTCGGCCGTGGACTATTCGGATATCTACGGCGTCCAGCTCCGGCATGCCTATGAGCAGATGAAAGTGGCAGCTGATGAGCTGTACGAGCGCGACATCAAGACCTTTGACGGGTCCGGCATGGAGCGGAAGCGCTGGGTTGATCGGGCCAAATACCTGGATGGTGAAGGTCGCGTTGAGTTGTCGTTCACCATTCATGTCATGCCCTATCTCACGATGCTGTACAGCAAAGTGACTAGCTATGATCTACGGCGGGTAGCCTGCCTGGACTCGAGCCATTCATTCCGGCTGTTCGAGATGTTGATGCAATTTCGGAAGACTGGATGGGCCTACATCGAGGTTGAAGCCTTGCGGGTAGCCCTTGGCTTGTCGGATGCCTATCAACGATTCAATAACCTCCGCCAGAGGGTCATAGATCCGGCAGTTGAGGAGCTGAAGACAAAGAGCAATCTGGATGTCAGCTACGAGTTGAGAAGGGAAGGGCGGAAGGTGATCGCTATCAAATTCACCTTCTGTGATCTCGCACAGCTCCCGCTTAATCTGGAACTTGACCCTGAGGATCTTCCACCGCTTCCTGAGTATGACCCTGCCGAAGAAAGCGAATGGCTGGTCACTAAGCCCCTGGGCGAGTTGGCTGAAGCTCAGGAAGCTGGACTGCTGTTCGCTGTTTCGGCGGAGGAAGAAGATCAACCTGATTAGCATGCGTCGTCATCTTACGACCGTTTGTGCCTTTGTGAGCAGTGTCGCCGGTGCTTTTTCCCGCCCATGTCGTCATTTGCCGCCCTTTAAGTGCCGCTCCCACAAAAAACCCGCCTTAATGGCGGGTTTTTCTTAGCCCGGTCTGGAGCGTGCAGGGCTCAGTAATTAGGCACAAGCGTGAAGAGGCTTCGCCGCCATTGGCATACATCCTCGCCTGTTGCTCGGCCAGCGGTTTTGAGCGCGTCGAAGACGCTCAAAGCAAACGACATTGCAGCCTGGTCATCTTCGTGAAGGTCGACAATCACAACAGGAAACTGGTCGCCGTCATCAGCATCTGGTGTTGCTATGGCGACTGTCTGAATTCCCCAGGTGATACCGTCATCGTAAGGCTCTACAACAAATCGCTTGAGCCGGCGAATCATGCCCTCACGAATCATCTGAATCAGATCGGTGCAGACCGGCTCCGATTGGCGCTGCTGGAAAAGTTGGATGGCTGTCATAAGCTACGGCTCCCTTGATATGCGCTCATCCTGCCAGCAGACCCGTAAATCCCAAACGGAACTCCCCTGTCTTTGTTCGGCATCAGATTGGTGGCGAACCCTAGCATTCTTTTCCTCCCAGGCAGGGCGTCCTATTTCCGGCGTGAGGTGGCGGAAGATCAACGAGGGTGGGAGTGGCTACGCAGAATGCTGTTTGCATGCCAGAAACATCACCGTCCCAGCACTCGCATTCGGCATCCCAAGCTTCGCGATTAAAGTCGAAGGTTGTCCCGAGATCAACAGTCCCATCCAGGGTGGGGTATGCCCCTCTCAAGGTTCCGTTGATCAGCACCGCGTAGCAATCGTCGCCGATTTGCAATGCTTTCCCTGGATTGGCTTCAAGATGACGCTGATAGGAAGAAAGGGTCTCGTCGTAAGTCATGGTTGCTGCTCTGATTCCGGGTGTGAGAAGACATTGCCAGCTCTACAGAAAAACCCAAATCCTGAAGAGGACAGAGCTAGCAGCCCCCCGCTTGGGTTTGTGCGTGGCTATGCAACCATGGAGCCATATCAGAACGGAGATCCAAGGGATGAACTTCACCCACGAACAGGAGCCAGCGATTAACTCGTTGGCCCGTATCGTCAAGCTGGTGGCTTTTGCTGGAACAGGAAAGACCACTACGCTTGTTGGCTATGCCAAGGCTCGGCCTCAATGCCGTCTGCTCTACCTCTGCTACAACAAAAGCGTCGAGATTGCTGCCAAGCAAAAATTTCCGCCGAACGTGACGTGCAAAACAGCCCACGGCTTGGCTTATGCGTCGATCGGATCGAAGTACAGACACAAGCTTACGAGCAACCTGCGCCTGACCGACATCGCAAGGATTATCGGCTCTCAGAACTGGGAATTGGTGCGCAGCGTGCAAGAGACGCTGAACAATTATTTGGCCAGCGCGGATGACGACATCGAGCTATGTCACTGCCCCGTCAACAAGCTCAAAACGGAGCGAATGAAGCGCGCCGCCGGCAGCATCGTAGAAGGAGCCAGGCAGCTTTGGTTGCAAATGTGCGACATCCATAACGAGGCTGTGAATATTACGCACGACGGGTACCTCAAGCTCTGGGCCCTGTCGAAACCGAACTTGCGGGACCGTTACGATATTGCGCTTGGAGATGAGGCACAGGACATCAATCCAGTGATTGCTGGTGTGCTTGCGCAGCAGGCGGCATACGGTATGGGTGTAGTCGTCTGTGGTGATGGCCATCAGATGCTCTACCGTTTCAGGGGGGCTGTAGATGCTCTCAATGCAACCTGGCTCGACAAAGCGGAAGTCCATTACCTCACTCAGTCGTTTCGATTCGGGTCTGCCGTTGCGCACGTGGCCAACATGGTTCTCGCGTTCAAGGGCGAATCCCGCCAACTGGCTGGGCTTGGCGGCGAGACTCGTGTTTCTAAGGCATTACCAGCTGACCTTGAACATCGAACCGTACTCTGCCGCACGGTAGTTGGAGTGATCGAGACGGCGCTGGCCAATGTAGAGGCCGGTGCAAAGATCTACTGGGTTGGGGGGATCGATGGTTACAACCTCCAGGATATTGAAGACCTACATGCTCTATCAAAGGGGTGGCGTGACCGAGTGAAGGGGAAAAAACTCCTCCAGGAATATCCTGATTACGATCTCTACAAGCAGATTGCCGATGAAAGCCAAGACCCCGAGATGAACCGTTCTATCAAGATCATCGAGCAGTACAGCGCGGATCTTCCGGAGTTGTTTGCCAAGCTGCGGCGCAATGCTGTCACCGATGAGCTTGAAGCCACCATCACTCTCAGCACCGCGCATCGCTCGAAGGGCTTGGAATGGGATGCTGTGCAACTGGCTGAGGACTTCACCTTCGATCCATTCAATCCGGACAACGAAAAGGAACCATGGATTGATGAAATGAACCTCCTCTACGTCGCGTGTACGCGTGCTATGCGGGTTCTGGCTGTCAACTCGACGATGTTGGAGATCATGAAAGAGTTCGTCGACCGGCGTGACGGCCGCAAGCCAAATACCCCGATGGTTTTCAGAAAGAAACAGGCTGCTGCCGCGTAGTGCTCCTCGATCATTGGGTTATCCGGGGCTCGTACTAGGATCGGATTTGACCATTAGGTTGCCGATGGAGCGTAGATGAGTCAGAAAAAGCCAACCCAGCGGGATCTGGACCTGCTAGCGATGCCGAGCATTGCCAGCCAGCTACCTGTTTGCTTTGAGAATAAAACAGCCTGGCATGAGTTCGTCGGCGAGTGCCGCGGCTGCAACCAGCCCATCCCGGATGAGCATCTGAGAGGAGCTGTTACCCGACCGGCGCAGCGGTGTTTCACGATAGAAGCGAGTGGCCACTGCGCGGAGTGCAAGAGCATCACCAGGTTCCTACTTCGGCTTCATGATGATTTGACGGCTTCAGGCCCTATGAACGGGGTGTGGCAGACATGGAAACCGAAGCGGAAAAGCGTCTTCAGTTGGCTGCTTCGACTCTTGAAACCAACCCGCTAATCACAGGAGATATTCTCATGCCAATTTCTACAGGCCAGGCAGCTTTGCTTCAGCAGCTGCGTGATCAAGGCTATGTAGTCTTGCTCGTTGAGCCGAGCGAAACTGAACACATCAGTCGAGAAAGGTTGGAGAGCCGTTTGCGGGCCGATGCAGCCGATCACATTGAGGATCTGTTGTCCCTTGAGGCAGTCCGAGTTCGTTGAGCTGACACGTAGCAAATAAAGCCCGCCTCGAGCGGGTTTTTTTGTGAGCGGATTTTGGGATACTCGATAATACCACCCCTTCAATCGCGAGATGGCTTTCGCACCCTCGGGGTCGCTTCTGGTTAACATGGAGCGGAGGGGGAGGAGGGCGCAACGGATAGGCGCAGTGAAGGGGTGGTATTATGAGGATTCCTAGATGACTGACGCAATTGTTTCCGCTTACGAGCGCTTGGTCGAAACGGTTGGGGCTTTCAATGAGAAGTGGCCCACATTGGTTGTCGGCGGGATGATATGGCGCATCCCGCTCCTCACTGAACAGAGGACGCCATCTCGAATCAGTGTCCAGGTGCTGACAGGAAGTGACGCAATCAAGGTCGCTGTAGAGGCGCTACGCGAATTTGAGCGCGATCTCGGCCAGGCTCCAGGTACCGTGCTGCGTTTGCCGGGGTACTTTATCCTCTCCGGATCGATACTCGATGAGGGTAGGGCGGTGAATCGCTGCAAGAGCGAGCTGGTGGACGCGATCGAGGCTGAGCGCCTGTTTCGCAACGTCGCCGTCAGCCGTCGCTCCCACATCATGCGCCAGGCCCTGGGGAAAAATTTCTCTCTCAACCAGCTGAAGCGCGCAATTCAGGTGTTTGATGCAGCTCCAAGACAGATCACATTCACCTGGGCCGGTCACACCTCAGGAAAAGAGCGTGTCACTGTTGGCCACGTCCGTGAGGTACTGCTCGCCGAGGCCCATGAAAAGGCTATGGCCACCGGCGAGCCGGTGGTGAATAGCCCCCAATGGATCGATCTACGCAGCATCGCGAACATGGCTGAAACCGATGTGTTGGATGTGCCCAAGCCTATCGCTCCGCATCCACGGGCCATGCTGTGGTTTTCCGAGCGCAGCCGTTACGACGCAATGCTCCATGCCAACCTCCCATTCTTTGTACTTGACGGGCAACCTGCTGCAAGAATCGTTGGCCTCAAGGACTTCGATAGAGACGCGCGATCAGCAAAACGGCCTGACGTAAAGCAGCGATTGCCGGCACTCCCTGGGGGGCGCTTTTTCGTAGCCTCATCCAGTGCGGAATCAGTTGCCCAAGAGCCCAGCGCGCCGGATGGGCTTGAGGTGCTATCGACGTACCGAGAGTCGGTCAAAGACACCGCCGGACGGAAATAGATTTTCCTTATTTATCAATAAGTTATTCGCATAATAAGGATTATGTTAAACGGATAGCTACCTAATAATTAGGATGCAAAGAATACCCTTTCGTTGATCTGAGCTGTTCAATCCCCTCTTGACCCGCGTACGCTCCGCTGAGTCCGCTGCATCCCGCAAGCGGCCTGAAATGGAGATGGACGAGATGATGATTGATGGCGTTGAGAAACGAATCGAAGCCGGCGTGAATACGGCCCTGGACATGGTTGAGGTACTGGTTGCAGCTGGCCAGCCCCTCAAAGCTGCGATTGCCACCTCGCGAATACTCACGATGGAAGTTGTCCGCGAGTCCCTGGCAAAAAACCTGGCAAACAAAAGCGGCTCGGTGATTACTCACACCTTGGCCACTACGCCAGCGGAATCTGGGCCGGTACCGGCCCAGCACAGCACCCAAACGAAACAGCACCAGACCGTTGACTGATCATCGAGCCCGGCCGGGAGGTCTTCACGATACACCCGGCCAGGTACACAGTACGCCTCCCTCGCTTGACTCTTCTCCTCAGCACGGGCTGTAGCGCCCGGAAAGGTGCCCTGGAAGCTCAGGAAGGGATAACCCCTAGCACCCAGCGCTTCAAGCCGCATATGCCTCCTATCGGCAGTTTCCGGCCCGCCTGAATCCCGCGGCTTCGGCGTCCGCAGCGCTTGCAAACTCTACGCGGTTTCGCGTTCCGACCTTTCCGTAGCTCGGACAGCCCACTGGCAGGTGGTAAACATTGCTATTGCGGTTGCCAATCACCGGAGAAAGCCCGCTGGAGGCGTATCCAGGGGACGATAGAGAAAACGGAAAAAATCGTACGTTAAGCGTACGGCCTGTCAGGTTGAGGCCCTAGAGGTTGCCGGCGAGGCGTCAGAAAATGCTGGAATCGGCCCTATCCTGACGCGGCCCAAGGTTCCGGCCTGACGCCTAGTTAGGGCGTACTTCAACTGGACGTTCGCGGCGGGCCTACGTTGGGTTTTGGTTCCATTGCTCCCCAAATCCCGAATAGGGAGCAGTGGAACAGGAAACGCACTTAAGCCAAGTCGGCTTAGCGTACGATTCTTCCCGAATTCTGCGGCTTCCCTGTAGTCGATAGGCAAAGGGTCTGATGCTGCGCCGTGTAAGCCCTCCCCGCTGCCAACCTCTATAGCCTTCAATTCCCGCGACAGTTTTTATTGTCTGAACGCGAACGAGCGCTGGAACGTTGGCGCCACCTTATTTCTATACCATCATAAGAAACGGTACTAGACAGTAACCCACCGCGTTCCTCCTGAAATACCGTGCATTCCTTGAGCCCTCTCGGTGTTCCTCCTGATCCACCGAAGCTCGGGCACACCCACACTGATCACTCGCTTTTCTGCATCTTCCCGACCCGCGACGATCTTCGGGCCGGCTTTTCTTCCTCTCTTTTTCTTCTTTTTCTTGCCTGTGCGGCGGAGCCGCACGGCAGTGCTTTTTTCTCTTTCTGGTCTTTTTTTCTTCTCTTTTTCCTCTGCCATGTCCTGCCGTCAGCGCAGGCATATAGAGCGGCAAAAGCGGGTTGATCGGGGTGGTGTGTATCTTCTGCACCGTGTTGGGGTGATAGAGGGGGGTGTGGCCGTTATAACTCTCAGGCCCTGCTGGTTTGGCAGTAGGGCAGGGTGGTTCAAGCGCGGCTTTTACTCGTCATCAAGTTCAACGCAGAGGTTTCGTCTTGCAGGTCAGATACGGCATTACAGGCAGCGCTGCTCTTGCAGGTTGAAAGAGGTGCATCAGGCGGGCTTTTACGGGATAACAGGCGCGCACGAAGTTAGAGGGGGAACTCCCTGGTTCAGGGTAAACCCCTTCTTATGATGGTATAGAATCGAGTGAATCCAGGCAGCCGAGCAGGGGGTAACTCCTGGCCCGAATAATAAAAACTGTCGCTGCGGAGGTGACGATGGGGAAGGTTCGACGTTTTCTGGCGCTGGCGGCGCTCGGTTTGCCGCTGCTGGCTACCAGTGCTTACGGGTATGGCGGCGGGGCAGCGGCTGCTGCCGCAATTTCGGCCTCGGCTGCTGGCTCGAAGCATGACGACAGCATGATGAGCGCAGGCAGCGCTGTTCCCGGAGCTACCGGCTACGTGTTTGTGGATGGTGTCGGCTGGCGCGATGCCGTGATGATCTACTGCCCGCCGTCAGTCGGCCACATTGCGCCTGATCGACTCCGCTGGCATGCGCAGAACGAGATTGCCGAAGGCCAGTGCGGCAAGCAGACAGCGATCACGGCCCAGGAGTACATCGACCAGCTGATCGGCGCCGACAAGGCAGTCGTGCTGAGTGTAGCGCCGGTGATGGGGCGTTACTCTGCGTTCGGCATCATCTACTATCGAGCCATCACTGAATGACAGGGAGAGTGGCCATGACCGCTTTGAAGCTCCAGAACGATCCAGCTGTGCAGAAGGCTATCGAAGAAGCAACCGCCAAGGCGTGCGAGGTCCTGGATGCGCAGTTCCCAGGCTGGGACGCTGGTGGCATCACCAGCAACTTCCAGGGCCTGCTCGCCGAGGTCATCAACCGCATGCTGAAAGGGCACTCCGTGCTCGATGGCGTCCGTGGCCATGCAACCATGCTGCCGCGCCTGATCGTCGATGAGACGTTCTTTGGCTGCCCTCTGATCCGAGGCGACATGTTCCTCATCCACAAGCCGGAAAAGCCCGTGTACGGCGAGCCAGACCGCGTGCTGGTGCTGGAACCGGGCGCATCGAGCTTCAAGCCCATCGCCAATGCCGGCGACGCCTTCACCAGTTTCGATGCTGCCGCCGCTGCTGCCATGAAGTACCTGGAGGCTGAACAGCTCACCCTGGAGCAGGCCAAGGCGCTCCAGCTGTCTGTGGTGCCGGTCGTATTCGACCCTCAGAGCACCAGCGACTGCGGTTTCAAGATCGTGAGTCCGCCTCACGCCGCGTGACCCCAGCAGGCGCCCTAGGGCGCCTTTTTCTTGTCAGTGTGGAGTGCGGTAAGCGCCACGTTATCCTTACACCAAGCCCAAGCGTTCAAACTACCAACGGAGGAAGGGCCATGGAAAACACCTACATTCAGACCTACGCCCCCTTGGCGTTCCACCTCAGCATTCGCACGGAATCCACCGTGCCGGTGCTGGCTCGAAACGCCATCAACCCGAACAAGGCTACTGGTGTGCCGGCGCTCCTGGCGATTGGTGCAGCATCTGTCGGCGCTGCCGCTCTCGTAGCTGTTGGCCTGCCTGCTTGGGTGAGCATTCCGTTGGTGGCTTATCCCGGCTACCGGCTGTTCCGGTTCGCCAAGGATCGCTACGGTTCCTCTCACATGGAGCAGAGCATTCGTGCAAACCACTCGCTGGTGCGCAAGGCTGTCGATCCGATTGATGTGCAGTTGTTCGCTGACGAAACTACGGCGATCGTCAGTTCCCATTATGGGAACCAAGCATGGTCGGCCACGGTAAATGAGCTTCGCCAGAAGGCCGGTTCTGACCCGTACATGTACCTCGCGACAGTGTTCGCCTACGCCCCCGTTTGCTGGAGGCTTTGGTGTTTGGGGAGCAATGGAACCACAAACCAACGTAAGCTCTGAATACCACCGTAAAGAGGCTTTCCGATCTCCAGCCCACTCGCCAGGCACTACTCTCTGATTAGTGCCTCGATGATCGGGCAGATCGTTCC
>NZ_VRYE01000052.1 GCF_008041835.1 Ectopseudomonas mendocina | reverse complement strand
GACCGGGAATTCACCCTGCCGGACTGACGGCAAGTTCATCGACCTGGATGCGCTCTGGGCGGGACTGGAGCGGGGCTGACGGAAATTTCTTGTATTCCTGCGTAAAACCCCGATGTGGAAGGAGTTACTGGCGGAACAGTGCGCTGTAAGTGGCGACCGACAGGCTGTTCTGCATTTTTACTGCACAAGGTTCGGGCGGCGTGGATCGGAAGGGGGCACTCCTCGCCTGCCCATATGGCGCCCGCCACGCCGCGCAGCCCGCACCGTCACGAGGCACGCGGCCGATGTCCTGTGCGCCCTTTGGCATCACCCTTCGCGCCAGTGCGCTCCAGAAAAGTGCAGGACCATGCCAGGCGTGCCACGGAGGCTGGCTCCAAGCCCTGAAAAAATTAGCTAAGCCGCTGAAAACAGACGCATTTCTCGAAGTGGCAAGGGATATGCAAAGCCCGTTCAGCTTGCTTCCGAGCTGTTGCCGACTTACCCGCCGGGCTACTGAATTTCCGGCGCCACCATTAGGGAATACCACCATGCTCAAGAAACTGACTCTCGCCACCGTTGCCGCCAGCGCCGTGACCGCCAGCAGCTTCGCCGTCGCCGAAACCCTCTCCAGCCCTGTTGGCGACTTCGACGTCAGCATGAACGTCGGCCTGACCTCGGACTACATCTTCCGTGGCATTTCGCAGACCCAGGGCAACGGCGCGATCCAGGGCGGTCTGGACGTGGCCCATGAAAATGGCCTGTACATTGGCACCTGGGCTTCCAACGTCGACTTCGGCGGTGACGCTTCGGTGGAGTTCGACTACTACCTGGGCTTTGGCAACGACATCACCGAGAACATTTCCTACGACCTGGGCTGGATCAAGTACGACTACCCAGGCGAGAGCGCGCTGAACTTCAGCGAGTACTACGGCAGCCTGAGCGCCTACGGCCTCACGGTCGGTGCGGCCTATTCCGATGACTTCGGCGGCAGCGACACCACCCTCTACTCCTACGTCTACTATGAGTACGCCCTGCCCTACGACGTCGGCCTGGCCCTGCAGTACGGCAAGTACGATTTCAAGGACGCCACCTTCGGCAACGACGATTCCTACAACGACTGGTCCATCGGCCTGAGCAAGACGCTGGTCGGCCTCGACTTCGGCCTGACCTACAGCGACACCAGCCTGAGCGGCAGCGAATGCGCAGGCTTCGTCGGCAAGGACGACTACTGCGACGCGACCTTAGTGGTCTCGGTTTCCAAGACCCTGTAAGCGGGACTGCGGTAGAAAAAGGGGGGCGCCGAATCGGCGCCCCCCTTTTTTGTTCGCGCCTCGCGGCTCCCAGCCTCCGCCTGCGATTGGAGCCGTCTCGTCGGCGACCGGGCTACCGTTGCGCCGCGCCTGGTACTGATCGTGGCGGAAACCCGCGCCGTGCGCGCTTCACTCCGCAGCGGCTCCGTCCATGGGCTACGAAACCGCCAAAGCGCAACGCCGGGCAGAACCCGGCGTTGCGTACCCCCTAGCAGGCCGTTGAAAAACTCGGCTTCAACTGCCCCAACCCGTCCGGTTTGGCGCTTTTTCAAGCGCTTTGGCCTAACGGAGTCCACACAAGGCCTGACTTCAGGCCTTTTTGACAGGTTTCAGCACCACGTTCACGCCTTTCTGCGGATTTCGGAGCATCGTGACCGGCCGTTTCGGTTGATCGTGACCGGTCATTTCGCTAACGCGTGACCGCTGATTTCGCTAACAACGTGACCGATTTTCCACCTGTTCCGAAACAGGCGGTCACGGCTTTGCGCCAACAGCGCCTTGGCACTGCGCCGCTGTTGCTTGGGCCGCAGCGAATCGGCTTTTAGCGCCTGCTCCAGCGTGGCGTGAACCCGATCTGCTCTCGGGTGGCGAACGTCAGCGAGTCGGCATAGCTCGCGCCCTGGCGGTCAGCCCGCGCCTGCTTCTGCTGGACGAGCCGCTGGCCGCGCTCGACCTAAAGCGCAAACAGGAGATCCTGCCCTATCTGGAGCGGCTGCACGACGAGCTTTCCATCCCGGTTCTCTACGTCAGCCACTCCCCAGACGAAGTGGCACGGCTGGCCGATTACCTGGTAGCAATTGAGTCAGGGCGGGTGTTGGCTGCTGGCCCCCTAGCCGAAACGCTGGCCCGCCTCGATTTACCGTTCCGGCTCGGTGACGATGCCGGAGCAGTGCTTGATGCCACGGTGGGCGAAGTAGACAAGGATTGGCACCTGGTGCGCGTGGATTTCGCGGGTGGCAGTCTGTGGGCGCGCGATCAGGGCCTGTCTGTCGGCCGCCGTGTCAGGGTGCGCGTCCTGGCGCGAGACGTGAGCTTGGCCGAACAACCGGGGAGGAGCAGCATTCAAAATGTGCTGCGCGGCCAGGTCGATGCCATCGGCAACGACGAACATCCCGGCCTGGCGCTAGTGCGCGTCCGGGTTGGCGATGCCATGCTGTTGGCTCGGCTGACCAAGCGGGCGGTTACTTCGCTCAGCGTGACGCCTGGGCAAACCCTGTGGGTGCAGGTGAAGTCGGTTGCCCTGATTGCGGATTCCACGCCATCCGGCCACCCAGTCCACTCTCATCTGGCCAGGCATTCCACGGCCATCTGGCCACCTGTTCCACGGCCATCCGGCCGGGCAGTCGGAGCGCAGCGACGCAGGGGTTGCATTGTTAGTCTGAGGCGCCCGGCGCCGTCAATTTCTTCACCCGTTTTCTCATCGACTCACCCTTGAGGTTGATCCGATAAGCGTTGTGCACCAGGCGGTCGAGGATGGCATCGGCCAGGGTTGGATCGCCGATCAGTTCGTGCCAGTTGTCCACGGGCATTTGGCTGGTCACGAGGGTCGAGCGCTGGCCGTAGCGGTCGTCCAGTAGCTCCAGCATGTCACGGCGCTGTTCAACGGTGAACGGGGCCAAGCCCCAGTCGTCGAGGATCAGCAGGTCGGTCTTGGCATAGCCGCTCATCAGCTTGGCGAAGCGCCCGTCGCCGTGGGCCAAGCCCAACTCTTCCAACAGGCGCGGCAGACGCAGGTAGCGCGCGCTGTAGCCCTCTCGGCAGGCCTGGTGTGCCAGGGCGCAGGCCAGCCAGGTTTTACCCACGCCGGTGGGCCCGTTGATAATCAGGTTGAGCCCGTCGCGCAGCCACTGGCCGCTACCCAGTTGCAGGATCAAGCCCTTGTCCAGCCCGCGCGGGCTGCGGTAGTCGATGTCTTCGAGGCAGGCGTTGTGCTTGAGCCGGGCCTGACGCAGGCGGCTGCTGAGGCGCTTGTCGTCGCGTTCGGTCAGTTCGCGGTCGACCAACAGGCCGAGGCGTTCCACGAAGCTCAGGCTGTCGATGTCGGGGGTTTTCAGTTGCTCGGCGAGTGCCTTGAGCATGCCGGTCAGGCGCAGGGTCTGGAGCTTGTCCAGGGTCGGATGGGGCAGCATGGTGGGATTCCTTGTGTTCAGTGGTAGTAGCCGGGGCCGCGCAGGTTGGCGTGGTCGTCCGGCAGCAGGGGCAGGTTGGCTTGAGCCAACGGCAGGCTTTCTAAACCCTGGCGCAGGATCGATTCGAGGCTCTTGTAGCTGCACGCACCGAGGCTGAGGGCGCGACGGCAGGCCAGCTCCAAGCGCACTTCGCCATGGGTCTTGCCCAGGCGCAGGATGCCCAGGCAGGCCCGGTAGCCTTGGGTTGGGTGGATGCGCCGTTCGAGGATGTGGCTGATCACGCCGGCCGTGTTCGGCCCGGTCTGCTCAGCCCAGCGGATCAGCCGTTGTGGCGTCCACTCGGCGTGCTCGCGATGGCTCTTGGGCATGTGCTCGGCCTGTGTGCTGTGCCGGCCCTTGTGCAGTGAGCGAAGGTGGCTGGCCACCCGCTGATTGGCGTGGAAGCACTCCACCGTGCGCGCTGTCAGGCGCACCTCCAGCTGTTTCTTCACCAGTTGGTACGGCACCGAGTAGTAGTGCCCATCGACCTCGACGTGGTAGTCGATGTGCACACGCGCCTTCTTCCATTCGGCGTAGGTGTAGGGCTGCTCCGGCAGTGGGCGCAGCGCTGGACGATCCAGAGCTTCGAAGGCCGACTGCCGGGAGCCCGGCAGCTTGCGAAACGGTCGTCGGTTGAGGCGCTCCAGCAATAAGGCGATGGCGCTGTTGAGTTCGTCCAGGGAGAAGAACTGGCGGTTCCTCAGCGCGGCGAGGATCCAGCGTTCGACCACCTGCACGCCGACCTCGGCCTTAGCCTTGTCACGCGGTTTACGTGCCCGCGCCGGCACCACCGCCACGCCATAGTGCTCGGCCAGATCGCGGTAGCTCGGGTTGATGTCCGGCTCGTAGCGATGGCTCTTACTCACCGCGCTGCGCAGGTTGTCCGGCACCACGATCTCCGGCACCCCGCCGAGGAAGGCGAAGCAGCGGGTATGCGAGCCCAGCCAGTCCGGCAGCTGCTGCGACCAGGTGGCTTCGGCGAAGGTGTAGCTGGACGCACCGAGCACCGCGACGAACACCTGCGCCTGACGGATCTCGCCGCTGTGGCGGTCGATCACCGGCACCGTCTGCCCGGCATAGTCGACGAACAACTTCTCGCCGACGCGATGCTCCTGGCGCATCACCACGTCCAGCTTGCCCTGCCAGGCTCGGTAGTGCTCGCAGAACCAGCTGTACTGAAAGCCCTGCGGCTGGCTCAGGCGATACTCCTGCCAGAGCAGCGCCAGGGTTACGCCGGGGCGACGCAGCTCGGCGTGCACCCAAGACCAATCAGGCAGTGGCCGCTGCTCGCTGGGCACTGCCGGCGCCGGTGGGAACAGCTGCTGTTCCAGCTCGGAATCGGACAACGAACAGGGCCAGGCTAGACCGCTGGCGGCAAAGCGGTTGAGGTAATCGCCGACGGTGACACGACCGACCTGCACACTGACTGCAATCTGGCGAGCCGATAGCCCGACCTCGAACTTGAGACGAAGTACTTCGCGAATCTTACGCATGGATAAACGCTCCACGACGACCTCTCTGCTTCGAAAAAGAGGTCGATGGTAGTGAAGAAATCCTGCGTTACTGCCTGCCCGGTTGAGTGGCCGGATGGCCGTGGAATCAGTGGTCGGATACGCGTGGAATGGGTGGCCGGATCACCGTGGAATCGGTGGTCAGATGCTCATGGAATGGGTGGCCAGATGACCGTGGAACCCGCACCCTGATGGAGTGAGCGCCGTGTCCCCTTCCCAGCTTGATACGACTTTGCCGTTTTCTCGATCCATCCATTCGACAGCGAAGGAGCAAGAGCATGCTATTGCCGGGAGCAGAAGCACTGGGAATGACTCACAACCAATGCCTGGAGCTGCTTGAAAGCGCCGAGGACACGCTCGACTTCCTGACCTCCAGCCTGACCTACCTGATCCATGCGGAAAGCCAGCAGGCGCAACCAGATGCTGGACTGATCGCTGAGTGGGAAGCCTTGGATCAGGAGGTGTTCGAGGTGCAGCATGCGTTGCTGGGTTCGGACGTAGAGACCTATCGGCAGGTCATCAAGACCTATGGTCAGCGCAACCGCGAGCTGCGCCCGGTTGTTGATCGGTACATGGCGAAGTAGCTGACGGCTCGATGGCTGGCTGTACAGGACGCCCTGCACCAGAGCGTTTGCCGCCCCATTGTCCCCGCACGTCTTCTCGGCATCGGTGCCAGCCCTCGGCCCGTATGAGCATTGGCCAAATCAGCAGCGGATGTTCATGTAGGTGCTGATTGATCAGTCGGTAAATCTGGTGGGCCTTGGGGGGCAGGCCATCAGGGCTGTGCAGTAGGTCAAGCAGCATGCCCACGGCATTGCCATCGTTGAACTCCTGCTGCCGTTCGCCAAGCAATTGCCACAACAGTGGGCGACGCTCCGTCAGCCAGGCCGCAATGCTCTGTTCGGGGAGCAGCACCACGGGAGTGAAGAGCCCTTCATGGAACTCCGTCACTTCCTTGGTCAGGATGCGATTTACCGCCTTATCGAACCGCTCTCTTTGGCGAACGCCTGACTTGTAGCGTGCCGCCGCAGCTTGCATTCCGACCTCATCCTGAAGCGGAACATTGGGAGAGTGGTGTGCACAGAGTTTTCTTCCTGGTAATGGCTGCCGCCAACACAACGTGCAAAAGCTAAACGGATCAACTCGCTGGCCATTTTCCAAGCGCAAATGACTCTGCACGGGGATCTTCAGTTGAGTACACATGCTGAGGAAGTAGGTGACCTCAATGACAGTCGGGAACGTGTACTCCCTTGGCGGCCAAGTCGTGTAGTGATGGATAAGCTCCACTGCCTTCATTACTTCAAACAGCTGGGGGTTGTTGCTCTTACCAACACAGCACCCCAGGTCGGCATAAATTCCCCAGATGCCATTCCAGGTCGCTATGCGCTGCCCATAAAGCACATGGCAATGCTCAGGCGGGATCAGGGGCTGTAGATACTGCCTGATCAGTCGCAGCGCGATTGCGGGCGTAACAGCTATGTCAGCAGCGTGCAGCCTGATTGCCCAGAGGGCAACCGCTACGTCCTCGTATACGAAAGAGTCGAGAAGTTCATCGTCCAGGTAGAAAGGCAAAATCAAGTGTCCAATCTGGCTAGTAGTTGGGCATCCACCAACTGCCTAGCATGCGCTATCGGGATATTGCAGTGCAGGCAAGGGGATGACGGTGGAGACGATGACACTCATGGAGGTGAGCCAGATTCTCAGGATTTCTGAGCATACGGCCCGCAACCGGCTGAGCATGGGCCTGCCGATGCCGCCTTCGTTCCGCGTCGGCCGCCGCCGTTTGTTCCTCAAGCAGGAGGTCGAGCGGTGGCTGGCCGCACAGGCTGGTGTATCCGGCAGCTACGACCACTAAGGCCCAGAAACGCTACAGGACATCACGCTATCGATTAGGTCATGCGGGCAACAAAAACTGTGGACGCAAAAAAGGCCCGGAGCAGCAACTCCGAGCCTTTTTCTAGATGACATAAGCACCTTCAACGCTTGTGGATTCTCAGCGTCCTTCTATCGGCTGTCAAGGCCGAGGGGCAGGTACTGCCTGCCGTTCAGCGCCCCACCCACGGGGCACGAAGGAGTATGGATGAGAGTCAGGATTGAACCGCGCCTGCTGCGCGAGGCAGTGCGCCTGCACTATGGCACACGTCTATCGACACGCGAAATCGCTCATAGCACTGGGCTTTCGCGCAACAGTCTCAAGCGTTTGTGCCGCCACTTGGAAAGCATCGATCTCGATGTGGATCAATTAGCTGGGTGGAGCGACGAGCAACTTTATGAACGCTTGGGTATCAAGCCGTTCAACGGCTTCCGCTTGAAAGCCTGCCCTGACTGGAACTGGGTGCATGCGGAAATGCGTAACCCCAGCGTCACCCTGGAACTGCTATGGCGTGAGTGGCGGGCTACCGAGCCAGACGGCATCGCCTATTCACAGTTCACTGCAAGCTATCGCAGCTTTGTGCAGCAGCAACCATTGGCAATGCGTCAGCTGCATCAGCCTGGCGACAAGCTGTTTTTGGACTTCTCCGGCAAGACCATGCCGATCTATCTGGACGGCCAATCAGAACCTCGCCTGGCGCAAATCTTTGTCGGCGTACTGGGCTACTCCAGCTACACCTTCGCCTGCGCCGTGTGGAGTCAGCGGATCGAGGACTGGATGCACTGCCATGTGCAGGCCTTCAATTTCTTCGCGGGTGTGCCCCGCCTACTGGTTCCCGACAACCTCAAGGCAGCTGTGATCAAGCACGGCAAGGATGAAGTCCAGCTCAACCTGATCTATCAGCAACTGGCCCACCATTACCAGGCCATTATCCTGCCGGCCCGCCCGCGTAGACCCAAAGACAAAGGCAAAGTAGAGGCCGGGGTGAAGCTGGTTCAACGCTGGCTGCTGGCGGCCCTGCGCCACCGCCGTTTCTTCAGCTTGGCAGAACTCAATCAGGCCATCCTGGAGTTGCTGCCGGCATTCAATCAACGCCCGTTCAAACGCCAGCCTGGCAGCAGTCGGCACAGCCTATTCGTCGAGGTGGAGCAGCCCGCGCTCCAGCCGCTGCCGATCCACGCCTATGGCCAAGGCTTACCGCGACCAGCTTGAGCAACCGCGCATGCAGGAACTGCCCTTCGATGACCGCTTGGGCCTGATGGTGGATCGTGAACTCAGCGAACGCGAGAACCGCAAGCTGTCTCGCCTACTGAAGCAGGCGAAGTTGCGCTATGCCGCGCACCTGGAAGATGTGGATTACCGCAGCAGTCGCGGTCTGGATAAGCAAGTGATCGCCGGTCTGGCGGGATGCTCCTGGATTGGTCAGCAACAGAACCTGCTGCTGACCGGAGCCACCGGCACAGGTAAGAGTTGGCTCGCCTGCGCATTTGGTAGCCAGGCCTGCCGACAGGGCTACTCTGTGATCTATAAAAGCGCCTCGAAACTCTATGAAGAGCTGCAAATCGCCATTGGCGATGGCTCTCTGCCCAAGTACCGAACAGCCTTGAGCAAAGTCCACCTGCTTATCCTTGATGACTTCGGTCTGGCTCCGGTAGAACCCACGGTGGGGTATACCTTGCTGGATATTGTCGATCAGCGCATGCAGACCGGCTCGCTGATCATCACCAGCCAATTCCCTACTGAGCACTGGCACAGCATGTTCAACGACGCCACATTGGCCGAGGCCATCCTGGATCGCATTGTCCACCGCTCACACCGTATCGGGCTCAAGGGCGAGTCCTTGCGCAAGCAGGCTGCCAAGGCGCAGTGATCGACAACGAAGGGGGCAATGCCCCCTTCGCTATTTTCGCGCCCGCGAAAATGAATGAGTCACTGAGCCTGCATCTCTAGGTGACGCAAGCAGGTATTCAGCACGGCCTCGCCGGTATGTCTGAAATCCCCCTTTAGCCAGGCCTCCAGGCAAGATGCCTCAACTCCTGTCACTGCCGACGCCTGATCCAGTCCCAGCGCCTTGGCAGAGATAGCATCACCGATTCGCACGACGAGCATGGCTTTTCGCCGCATTAGCTCGGCATCTGCACACCCGAGATCGGCATAAGCATTTTGACTGCCTTCTTCAATCAATTGCGGCGACCTACGAGGAAGGGGAAGTGGATAGTTTAGCGCTTGAGGGTGGGTCAGAATCATCAGCATGGTGGATCACAATCACTGGAATGGGTGGATCAGCACCTCCAGCGCGAGTGGGTCAGATCCAGTGGAATAAAGTGTCAGAACCACCAGCGCCCACACAACCGACCGGTCAAGCTGGCCAAGCCCCAGTTCCACAGCATGACTGGAATCGCCGGCAGATCGCCCGGCATTCCCGCAGCCCTGTCGTATTTGCTCAGGGTGTGGAAATTGTTGTGGTGGAGGATGCCGGCAATGATGATTTTCGTGAATTCGGGCAAGGTCAGACTGGCATCAAGCCTGTAGTCGTGGCCACCTCGCTTCCGGCTGGTAGTGTCCTCGACCACACCGCTGGCGTAAGGCTTGAAACGCTCCTGCACCGTTCGAAAATAGCGCTCGACGATGCCCTTGGCATCACCTCGCCTGGCCGGTGCGTTCTCGATGCGGACGCCGAAGGCTTGGGAAAATGCCTCAACCTTGGTGCCGTTCAGTTCGCCCTTATCGGCCAGTATCACATCCGGCAAACCCTTGACCGGCCAATCGCTGGCATCGATCTCCAAACCATACTGGCGACAATACTCGACCTTGTCGGCGACCGTGTTGGCCAATGCCACCATGGCACTGACCCAGGAGGGCCCCTCGAATCCGACGTACATACCAACGACCATGCGGCTGAACACGTCGAGCACCATGTAAACGACAGGCCTGCCGACGATAAGGCTGCGGTCATGCTCTGAAACCAGATAAATATCTGCGATGGTGGCATCTATTTGGTAACGGTATCCTGGACCCAGGGTCTCAGTCGTCGATGTGCTGTTGAGCGGCCGGAAGTCCTTGGCAAAGTCCACTGCGGACATCCTGCGCGGCAAGGTGTCGGTGAAATGATATTCGCGCCCATAGAAGTACCGGAACTGCCCCAATGTAGGCAGTTCGGAGGTCGGCAGCTCCGGCTGAACAGCACGGAGCAGGTTCAGCCCGGAGGCGTAGGCATCAGGAATGGACGGATGTTTTTCCTTGAGCAAGCGTTCCTCGATGACCCGGCGAAAAATGCGCTCGATATCCGGCGTGACATTACGCCCTTTCCCCGCCATCACCACTCTTGGCCTGCCCAGCTTGGCTCTGTTCGGCCTTCGGCGCTTGCCACGGGCACCCGAGTTGACATAGTCCGGCAAGAGGGCGTTCCTACACATGCCTCGTTGCCAGTAGCGCCTCAGTAATCTGTACACCGTCTGTTTGGTGACACCATGGCGTTGCATGATGCTTCCGACAATGAGCCCTCTGGGGCGCCGCACGAAAAGCTGGGGATCGTGCATATAATCCGCCAGCATCGCCCACGCCTCATCACGTTTCAGCTGGTCAGGGGAGCCTGCCTCCACCTCCCGAAGGACCGTCTCCTCGAAGGGATCGCCAATGCTCTCCAGCTCACCCTCAATAATCAGACGCTCCAGCTCTGCAACCGATATCGATTCGGGCAGCGCCGTGTCCAAATCGATATCAATCCAGACAGCCTGCTCGGTACCGGACCAGAGCAGGCGCTTTCGGAGCTCTCCCATACGGAACACCTGATTAACGGACAACACTGATCAGCTCCTGATGAATCTGATGAGGGTTGGCAGCTAGATCCTTCGGCTTCAGCACGCGGTAAGGGGTGTCAAGATCGAAGAGAAACCAGTGCCGAGCCAGCAGCTGGCGTAGCCAATAGAGTGCTTGACCAGCCTCCAGTTGGCCGGAAGTATCCATTTCCTGGGCAATGGCGGTCAGCTTCCGGTCTGGGTGACGCTGAAACTCGAGCAAAAACAGCTGCTGATAGTGTGCGAGATCATCCTGTGCAATGTCGTCTTCAGCATGGGCCGGATAGAGCCATTGGATATTGGCAAATGCCTCTCTGGATACCTCGCGCTCCGTGATGATGAACCAGGGAATCCCTTTTTCCTGCCAGTAGCGCCTTTCAAGCTCAAGCCTCTCGATAACTTCAGGCTTCTGCAGGTCGGCACTGTACTTGGCCTGAATCGCGACGGACGGGCGCTGAGGATCTTCGAAATCCACCAGGAAGTCGCTGGTCAGTACCTGCGGGATGCCCTTGTAACGCCCGTGAGGAAGGCCAAGCTCCTCGGCGATGCGCACCGTATCTTCGACTCGCATCGGGAACTGTTCACGGATGTCGGTGACATGGGGAGACCGATCCAAGGTCAGGAAGATGGCCAGCTCAAGATCGGATAGAAGATGGTGCAGACGCCGAGTCTTGCTGCCAGGCAGGCGGTGGGAGCGCCCCAGCGAGGATACGTCCCTGGTGTAGATGAACGGCTTGTAGTCCGATCCCTGGCCTTGGCCACGCCCGTCCTTGAGCCTTCTATCGATCTGGGCCTGGGTCAGCCCCTTGAATGTTCCAGACATGAGAAAGCCTGCACCCGCTGTGTCGATGACCTCAACATAGCGGATGCAGGCTCAGGATGAAACTTTATTTATAAAGATGATACTTTATTTATAGGGATGAACCTTTATTTTCATCCCACAACCGCTTGATTACGTCCTCGCGCTTCATTCGACTGTCACGCTCTTGGCAAGGTTACGCGGCTGGTCGACGTCGGTGCCCTTGAGCACGGCAACGTAATACGACAGCAGCTGCAGCGGCACGGTGTAGAGGATCGGCGCGAGCAGGTCGTGGATATGTGGCATGGCCACCACATGAGTGCCCTCACCGTTGCTCATGCCGGCCTGCTGGTCGGCGAAAACGATCAGCTCGCCGCCACGGGCACGCACTTCCTGCAGGTTGGACTTGAGCTTTTCCAGCAGCTCGTTATTCGGTGCCACGGTGACTACCGGCATGTCGGCATCGACCAGGGCCAGCGGGCCGTGCTTGAGCTCGCCAGCGGGATAGGCTTCGGCGTGGATATAGGAGATTTCCTTGAGCTTGAGCGCCCCTTCCATGGCCACCGGGTATTGCGCGCCGCGGCCAAGGAACAGGCTGTGGTGCTTCTCGGCGAACAGTTCGGAGATTTTCTCCACGGTCTTGTCCATGGCCAGCGCTTCACCCAGACGGGTCGGCAGGCGACGCAGTTCGTCGACCAGTTGCGCTTCCAGCGCCTTGTCCAGGGTGCCGTGCACCTGGCCGAGGGCCAAGGTCAGCAGCATCAGGCCGACCAGCTGGGTAGTGAAGGCCTTGGTCGAAGCCACGCCGATTTCCGGGCCGGCCTGGGTCAGCAGGCACAGGTCGGATTCGCGTACCAGCGAGCTGGTGCCGACGTTACAGATCACCAGGCTGGCCAGGTAGCCGCCCTGCCCCGGCGCCTTCTCCTTGGCATTACGCAACGCGGCCAGGGTGTCGGCGGTTTCGCCGGACTGCGAGACGCTGACGAACAGGGTGTCCGACTGCACTACCACCTTGCGGTAACGGAATTCACTGGCCACCTCGACCTGGCAGGGAATGCCAGCCAGCTCTTCCAACCAGTAACGGGCGACCATGCCGGCGTGGTAGCTGGTGCCGCAGGCGACGATCTGCACGTTCTTCACCTTGGCGAACAGCTCGGCCGCCTGCGGGCCGAAGGCCTGCACCAGTACATGATCGCTGCCCAGACGGCTTTCCAGGGTGCGTTGCACCACCTTCGGTTGCTCGTGGATTTCCTTGAGCATGAAGTGGCGGTACTCGCCCTTGTCGGCGGCTTCGGCACCTTCGTGGTACTGCACGGCTTCACGCAGCACCGGCTGACCGGCGGCGTCCCAGATCTGCACACTGTCACGGCGGATTTCGGCGATATCGCCTTCTTCCAGATACATGAAACGGTCAGTGACCTGGCGCAGGGCCAACTGGTCGGAGGCGAGGAAGTTTTCCCCCAGACCGAGACCGATCACCAGCGGGCTGCCACTGCGCGCAGCGAGCAGACGATCCGGCTGTTTGGCACTGATCACGGCCAGGCCGTATGCGCCGTGCAGTTCCGGGATTGCAGCCTTGAGCGCGGCCGCAAGGTCGCCGAACTGCTGCAGCTTGTGCTCGAGCAGGTGGACGATGGTTTCGGTGTCGGTATCGGAGCTGAAGACATAGCCCAGGCCCTTGAGGCGCTCACGCAGCGCTTCGTGGTTCTCGATGATGCCGTTGTGCACCACGGCCAGATCCTGGCCGGAGAAGTGTGGGTGAGCATTACGCTCGCTCGGCGCACCGTGGGTGGCCCAGCGAGTGTGGGCGATGCCCAGACGCCCGGCCAGCGGCTCGGCGTCCAGCGCAGCCTGCAGTTCGCTGACCTTGCCGACCCGGCGACGGCGATCCAGTGCACCCTGCTCGGTCAGCAGCGCTACACCGGCGCTGTCGTAACCGCGGTATTCCAGGCGCTTGAGGCCTTCGACCAGGACAGGGGTGATATTGCGCTCGGCGATGGCGCCTACGATTCCACACATGGGGCTCTCCTTAGTTTTCCAGCGGCGCGAGGATCAGCTGGATGCCACGCGCGCGTATCTGTTCGGCGGCCTGGGTATCCAGGCGCTCGTCGGTAATCAGGGTATGGAGGCTGCTCCAGGGCAGTTCCAGATTGGGAATGCGCCGGCCGATCTTGTCGCTCTCGACCATGACGATGACTTCGCGAGCCACCTCAGCCATGACTCGCGACAGACCGAGCAGCTCGTTGAAGGTGGTGGTACCACGCTCCAGGTCGATGCCGTCGGCGCCGATGAACAATTGGTCGAAGTCATAGGAACGCAGCACCTGCTCGGCCACCTGGCCCTGGAAGGACTCCGAGTGCGGATCCCAGGTGCCGCCGGTCATCAGCAGCACCGGCTCGTGTTCGAGTTCGCGCAGGGCGTTGGCCACATTGAGCGAGTTGGTCATCACCACCAGCCCGGGCTTGTAGCCAAGCTGCGGGATCATCGCTGCCGTGGTGGTGCCGCTGTCAATGATGATCCGCGCGTGCTCGCGGATGCGCGTCACACCGGCGCGGGCAATTGCCTGCTTGTACGGGGAAATGAACTGCGTCGGCTCGCTGATAAGTTCCTGCGGCACCGGCACCGCACCGCCATAGCGACGCAACAACAGACCGTTTGTTTCCAGGGCGGCAAGGTCCTTGCGAATGGTCACTTCGCTGGTGGCGAAGTGCTGAGCCAGGGCATCCACCGACACCTCGCCCTGCTCGGCGAGCAAGGCAAGAATGGTGTGACGACGTTGCGGCGTATTGCGCTTCGACATGCTTAAGTTTCGATTCGAAAGATAACGGCGCGAATCAAAACATATGATCGAAAGGCCCGCAAGCGTCCGCCGGTCAGTTCAGCGTCAGCTTGACCCCGAAGCCGACCAGGCACAGCCCCGCCAACTTCTCGAGACCACGGGCGATACGCGGGTTGGCGCGCATACGCTCGGCGAGAAAGTGTGTCAGCAGCACGATAAGAAGGCCGTAGAGAAAGGTCAGCGCCATGATGGTCACGGCCATGAAAGCGAACGTAGTCAGTCCCTGATGGCGCTGCGGGTCGATGAACAGCGGGAAAAAGGCCATATAGAAAATGATGGCCTTGGGGTTGAAGACCGTGATCACCAGGGTTTGCCAGAGGTACTGGCGCGGCTTGATCTCCAGTGTCGGCGCCGCCCCCGGCTTGGCCAGAATCATGCGCAGGCCGAGGTAGATCAGGTAGGCCGCACCGAGCCACTGCACGACATGGAAGGCCGCCGGATAGGCCTTCAGCAGCGCAGCAACACCGGCCACCGCCAACCACAGCAGCACCTGGTCGCCGAAGATGATACCGAAGGTCGAAGCCAGCCCGCCACGAATCCCGCCCTTGCCGGTGGAGAGGATCAACGCCAGGTTACCCGGCCCGGGAATGGCCAGCAGGATGATGAAGGCCACCACGAAGGCGGCATAATCCGTCACACCGAGCATACAGAGCTGCCTCCGACAGGTTATACACAGGCCCGGTCACCCAGGCCCGATCAGGTTCACTTCTTGGTGGGGCGCTTCCAGCCTTCGATATTGCGCTGCTTGGCACGCCCGACAGCTAGCATATCGGCCGGCACATCGCTGGTCACTACCGAGCCGGCGCCCGTGGTGGCGCGGTCGCCCAGGTTCACCGGCGCCACCAGCGCGCTGTTGGAGCCGATGAACACATCCTCGCCCATGACCGTGCGGAATTTATTGGCACCGTCGTAGTTGCAGGTGATGGTGCCGGCACCGATATTGGTCCGCGCGCCAATCTCGGCATCGCCCAGGTAGCTCAGGTGGCCGGCCTTGGCGCCCTCCCCCAGCACGGCGTTCTTCAGCTCGACGAAGTTACCCACATGGGCCTTGGCGCCCAGTTTGGTGCCGGGACGCAGGCGGGCGAACGGACCACAGTCGGCGCCCTCGCCCATCTCGGCACCTTCCAGGTGGCTGTTGGCCTTGACGATGGCGCCCTTGCGCAGCACCGAGTCCTTGATCACGCAGTTCGGGCCGATCTGCACATCGTCCTCGATCACTACCTTGCCTTCGAGGATGACGTTGATGTCGATGGTCACGTCGCGGCCAATGCTGACTTCGCCACGCACATCGAAGCGATGCGGATCGCGCAGGGTGACGCCCTGAGCCATCAGGCGACGAGCCACACGCTGCTGGTAATGGCATTCGAGCTGCGCGAGCTGAATGCGGTCATTGGCACCCAGCACTTCCATCTCGTCGGCGGCACGCTCGGTGGCCACGGTCAGGCCGTCGGCCACGGCCATGGCGATCACGTCGGTCAGGTAGTACTCGCCCTGGGCGTTACTGTTGGACAGACGCCCCAGCCAGTCGGCCAGGCGCTTGCCCGGTACGGCGAGGATGCCGGTATTGCCTTCGCGGATCTGCCGCTGCGCGTCGCTGGCGTCCTTGTGCTCGACGATGGCCTGCACCACGCCGGCCTCATCACGGACGATACGGCCGTAGCCGGTCGGGTCAGCCAGCTCGACGGTGAGCAGGCCCAACTGATCATCGCTGACCAGGGCCAGCAGGCGCTGCAAGGTAGCGGTTTCGATCAACGGCACATCGCCATAGAGGATCAGCACGGTATCAGCGCTAAGCTGCGGCAGGGCCTGAGCCACGGCATGGCCAGTACCCAGCTGCTCGGCCTGGATGACGAAATTCAGGTCATCGGCGGCCAGGCGCTCGCGCACGGTGTCGGCGCCATGCCCGATCACCACCTGGATGCTCTGCGGCTGCAGGCTGCGTGCGGTGTCGATGACATGCCCGAGCATGGGTTTGTCGGCGACCGGGTGCAGTACCTTGGGCAGCGCCGAACGCATGCGCGTGCCCTGGCCAGCGGCAAGAATGACGATATCCAGACTCATAGAAAGCTCCTTGCTGGGCAAGAGTTGGCCGCGGCCAGAGGGCCGCGCGAAGAAAGCGCTATTTTGCCAGAAACGTAAAGGGGCGACCTAAGTCGCCCCTTTACGTGATACCGCGATACGCGATCAGCGGATGCGGCCGCCGAACTTCTTGCGCATCTCTTCGATGGTGCGCAGCTGGGCAGCTGCCTCGGCCAGGCGTGCTGCCGCACTGCCGTAGTCGAACTCGGTGCCCTTTTCGCTCAGCGCCTTCTCGGCCGCCTTGCGCGCCTCGATGGCGGCGGCTTCATCCAGGTCGCCGGCGCGAACAGCGGTGTCGGCAAGTACCTTCACCATGCTCGGCTGAACCTCCAGGAAGCCACCGGAGATGTAGAACACCTCCTCGGTGCCACCCTGCTTGATCACTCGCACCGGACCCGGCTTGAGATCGGTCAGCAGCGGGGTGTGGCCCGGCAGGATACCCAGGTCACCGAGGTGACCGTGGGCGATGACCATTTCCACCAGCCCCGAGAACAGCTCTTCTTCCGCACTGACGATATCGCAGTGGACTGACATAGCCATAACAATGCCTCGGTTGAGAGGCCGGATCGGGCTGCTGCCCGCTCCGGCGCGGACGCCCTCTGGAGGGCGCACCCGTTACTTACAGTTTCTTGGCTTTCTCGATGGCTTCGTCGATGCCGCCTACCATGTAGAACGCTTGTTCCGGCAGGTGGTCGTAATCGCCTTTGAGAATGCCGCTGAAGCCGGCAATGGTGTCCTTCAGGGACACGTACTTGCCCGGGGCACCGGTGAAGACTTCAGCCACGAAGAACGGCTGGGACAGGAAGCGCTGGATCTTACGAGCGCGCGCTACCAGCAGCTTGTCGTCTTCGGACAGTTCGTCCATACCCAGGATCGCGATGATGTCCTTCAGCTCCTTGTAGCGCTGCAGAACATACTGAACGCCACGAGCGGTCTCGTAGTGCTCCTGGCCGATCACGTTCGGATCCAGCTGACGGCTGGTGGAGTCCAGCGGGTCAACGGCCGGGTAGATACCCAGGGAAGCGATGTCACGGCTCAGTACGACGGTAGCGTCCAAGTGGGCGAAGGTGGTCGCCGGGCTCGGGTCGGTCAGGTCGTCCGCAGGTACGTAGACGGCCTGGATCGAGGTAATGGAGCCTTTCTTGGTGGAGGTAATACGCTCCTGCAGAACGCCCATCTCTTCGGCCAGGGTCGGCTGGTAACCTACTGCCGACGGCATACGGCCGAGCAGTGCGGATACTTCGGTACCGGCCAGGGTGTAACGGTAGATGTTGTCGACGAACAGCAGAACGTCACGGCCTTCGTCACGGAACTTCTCGGCCATGGTCAGACCGGTCAGCGCGACGCGCAGACGGTTGCCTGGTGGCTCGTTCATCTGACCGTAGACCAGGGCTACCTTGTCGAGAACGTTGGAGTCCTTCATCTCGTGGTAGAAGTCGTTACCCTCACGAGTACGCTCACCTACACCGGCGAACACGGAATAACCGCTGTGCTCGATGGCGATGTTACGGATCAGTTCCATCATGTTCACGGTCTTGCCGACACCGGCGCCACCGAACAGACCGACCTTACCACCCTTAGCGAACGGGCAGACCAGGTCAATAACCTTGATGCCGGTTTCCAGCAGGTCATTGCCACCGGCTTGCTCGGCGTAGCTCGGTGCAGCGCGGTGGATTTCCCACTGCTCTTCTTCACCGATGGGGCCGGCTTCGTCGATCGGGTTGCCCAGCACGTCCATGATCCGGCCCAGGGTCGCTTTACCGACCGGTACGGAGATGGCCTTGCCAGTGCTGTTGACGTCCAGGCCACGCTTGAGGCCTTCGGTCGAACCCATGGCAATGGTACGTACCACGCCGTCGCCCAGCTGCTGCTGGACTTCCAGGGTGGTTTCAGCGCCCTGTACCTTCAGGGCTTCGTATACGTTCGGCACCTGATCGCGCGGGAATTCCACGTCGATAACGGCGCCGATGATTTGAACGATACGTCCGCTACTCATCTTTGGTTCCTCTGACTTTTTCAACCGTTCTAACAGTTGAACCGTTCTTAAACCGCGGCAGCGCCGCCGACGATTTCCGAAATTTCCTGGGTGATCGCTGCCTGACGCGCCTTGTTGTAAACCAGCTGCAGGTCTTTGATGAGATCACCGGCGTTATCGGTTGCGTTCTTCATCGCGATCATCCGCGCAGCCTGTTCGCACGCGCTGTTCTCGACCACGGACTGATAGACCTGCGACTCGATGTAGCGTACCAACAGGGCATCCAGCAGTTGCTGGGCGTCCGGCTCGTACACGTAGTCCCACAGACCTTTCTGTACACCCTGCGCATCGCTGGCGGCCAGCGGCAGCAACTGCTGCACTTCCGGCTTCTGCGTCATGGTGTTGACGAACTTGTTCGACACCAGATACAGGCGGTCGATACGGCCCTCGGCGTAGGCATCCAGCACGACCTTGACGCTACCGATCAGGTCGTTGATGGACGGCTCTTCACCCAGCTTGCTGATGGCGGCAACCACGTTGCCCCCGTTGCTGCGGAAGAAGCTCGCGCCCTTGCTGCCTACCACGCAGAAATCGGCCTCGACCTTCTGGTCGCGCCATTCCTTCAGGCTTTTCAACAACGCCTTGAACAGGTTGATGTTCAAGCCACCGCACAGACCACGATCCGAGGTCACCACGATATAACCGACGCGCTTTACATCACGCTCCACCATAAACGAGTGGCGGTATTCCGGGTTCGCCTTGGCCAGGTGACCAATCACCTGACGAATACGCTCGGCGTAGGGGCGACCGGCAGCCATGCGCTGTTGAGCCTTGCGCATTTTGCTGACCGCCACTTTTTCCATGGCACTGGTGATCTTTTGCGTGCTTTTGATGCTCGCAATCTTGCTGCGAATCTCTTTTGCGCCTGCCATTTCACACCTTTTGGTTCAAGCAGGCGGGGGCCGAAGCCCCCGCTGCGGTTACCAGGTTTGGGTGGCCTTGAACTTCTCGATACCGGCTTTCAGGCCAGCGTCGATCTCGTCGTTGAAGTCACCTTTCTCGTTGATCTTCGCCATCAGGTCGGCGTGATCACGCTTGAAGAAGGCGATCAAAGCCTGCTCGAAGCTGATGACCTTGGCGACTTCGACGTCCTGCAGGAAGCCACGCTCGGCTGCGTACAGGGACACCGACATTTCGGCAATGGACATCGGCGCATACTGCTTCTGCTTCATCAGCTCGGTTACGCGCTGACCATGCTCAAGCTGCTTGCGGGTGGCTTCGTCCAGGTCAGATGCGAACTGGGCGAAGGCCGCCAGTTCACGGTACTGAGCCAGAGCGGTACGGATACCACCGGAAAGCTTCTTGATGATCTTGGTCTGAGCCGCGCCACCGACACGGGATACCGAGATACCGGCGTTGACGGCCGGACGGATACCCGAGTTGAACATGGCCGATTCCAGGAAGATCTGACCGTCGGTGATCGAGATCACGTTGGTCGGAACGAACGCGGAAACATCACCGGCCTGGGTTTCGATGATCGGCAGAGCGGTCAGCGAGCCAGTCTTGCCCTTCACGGCGCCATTGGTGAACTTCTCGACGTACTCTTCGGAAACGCGGGAAGCGCGCTCCAGCAGACGACTGTGGAGATAGAACACGTCGCCCGGGTAGGCTTCACGGCCTGGCGGACGGCGCAGCAGCAGGGAGATCTGACGGTAGGCAACGGCCTGCTTGGACAGGTCGTCGTACACGATCAGGGCATCTTCACCGCGGTCGCGGAAGTATTCACCCATGGTGCAACCGGAGTACGGCGCGAGGAACTGCAGGGCAGCGGATTCGGAAGCCGAAGCTGCAACCACGATGGTGTTGGCCAGGGCGCCAGCTTCTTCCAGCTTGCGGACCACGTTGGCAATGGTCGATTGCTTCTGACCAATGGCGACGTAGACGCAACGGATGCCGCTGTCTTTCTGGTTGATGATGGCGTCGACGGCCAGAGCTGTCTTACCGATCTGACGGTCACCGATGATCAGCTCACGCTGGCCACGGCCTACCGGGATCATGGCATCGACCGACTTGTAACCGGTCTGCACCGGCTGATCGACCGACTTACGCCAGATCACGCCCGGTGCAACCTTTTCAACGGCGTCAGTAGCGGCGGCGTTGATCGGGCCTTTGCCGTCGATCGGGTTGCCCAGTGCGTCAACGACGCGACCCAGCAGCTCCGGACCAACCGGAACTTCCAGGATGCGACCGGTGCACTTGGCGCTCATGCCTTCGGCGAGGGTCAGGTAACCACCCAGTACTACGGCACCTACGGAGTCTTGCTCCAGGTTCAGGGCCATGCCGTACACGCCACCAGGGAATTCGATCATCTCACCGTACATGACGTCGGCGAGGCCGTAGATGCGCACGATACCGTCGGAAACGCTGACGATGGTGCCTTCATTACGGGCTTGAGCGGATACATCAAGCGACTCAATGCGCTGCTTGATGATTTCGCTAATTTCGGAAGGATTCAATTGCTGCATGCCAGTTCCCTCAAATCAGGATTTCAACGCTTCGGCCAGCTTGTTCAGCTTGCCGCGGACCGAACCGTCGATGACCAGGTCACCTGCACGAATGACAACGCCGCCGATCAGGGCGGGATTGACCACGGGCGTGGGCTGGACGGTGCGATCGAGCCGCTTGGAAAGGGCGGCAGCCAGAGTTTGCAATTGCTCAGCACTGAGCTCGAACGCCGACTCGACTTCGACATCGAGGGCGCGTTCGGCTTCAGCCTTCAGCACAGCGAATTGTTCGAGTACTACCGGCAGCAGCGACAGTCGGTCGTTGCTACCCAGCGAGTGCAGGAAGTTGCTGAACGAAGCGTCGATGTGACCGGCACAGAGCTGCGCCAGCACATTGACTTTCTGCTCATCGGTCAACGCCGGGTTGACCAACTGCTGAGCCATGGCCGGCGCTTGAACCGCAGCAGCGGACAGCGACAGCATGTTCAGCCAGGCATCGGCCTGCTGTGCAGCACTGGCAAACTCAAACGCAGCTTTCGCGTAGGGCCGAGCGAGCGTGTTGGTATTGATCATCGCGAGCCTCGCTTAGAGTTGAGAGGCCAGTTTTGCGACCAGATCGTTGTGCGCAGCGCCGTCCACGGTGGACTGCAGGATCTGCTCGGCGCCGGTGACAGCCAGAGCTGCTACCTGTGCACGCAGTTGATCCTTGGCACGGTTCACTTCCAGATCGATTTCGGCTTTGGCGCCAGCGATCAGCTTTTCACCTTCGGAGCGGGCCTGAGCCTTGGCTTCTTCGACGATTGCGTTGGCGGTCTTGTTCGCCCGGTCGAGAATCTCGGCAGCTTGCTCTTTGGTTTCACGAAGCATCTGGGCAGCGCGTTCCTGGGCCAACTGCAGATCGCGCTCGGCGCGCCCGGCAGCATCCAGACCTTCTGCGATTTTCTTCTGGCGTTCCTGCATGGCCTGCGTCAGCGGCGGCCATACGAACTTCATGCAGAACCAGACGAAAATAGCGAAGGCAATCGTTTGACCGAACAGGGTCAGGTTAATGTTCACAGCGATTTACCTCGTGCTATCTCGTGTTCAGGGAAGAAAAGCCTGAAGAGGCAGCAGTGTCCTGCTGCCTCGAACTCAGGAACTCTTAACCCGCGACAACGAAGATCAGGTACATCGCGATACCCACACCGATCATCGGAACGGCGTCGAGCAGACCAGCCATCAGGAAGGTCTTGGTTTGCAGCTGCGGGCCCAGCTCAGGCTGGCGAGCGGTGGATTCCAGCAGCTTGCCGCCCAGCAGGGCGAAGCCGATACCGGTACCCAGGGCACCCAGACCGATCATGATGGCAGCGGCGATGTAGACGAGTTCCATAGTTAGCTCCAGAGTTTTTAGAGGTTAAGGTTACGAGTTAGGGGTTTCGGGTTTTTCGATGTCGATCAGTGGTGATCTTCGTGCGCAGCACTCAGATACACCACGGTCAGCACCATGAAAATGAACGCCTGCAGCGGGATTACCAGGATGTGGAAGATAGCCCATGGCACGTTGAGACCCCACTGAACGTAGAAGGGCAGCAACGCGATCAGGATAAACACCACTTCACCGGCATACATGTTGCCGAACAGACGCAGGGCCAGGCTCAGCGGCTTGGTCAACAGGCCGATGATTTCCAGGAACAGGTTGAAAGGAATCAGCGCCCAGTGATTGAACGGGGTGAACGACAGTTCCTTGGTGAAGCCACCGATGCCCTTGACCTTGATGCTGTAGAAAATGATCAGCAGGAACACGCCCAGGGAGATACCGAAGGTACCGTTGGGGTCAGCGGTGGGAACGATCTTGAAGTACGGCAGGCCCAACAGCGAAGCCAGACCGGGAATGTAGTCGACCGGAATCCACTTCAGGCTGTTCATCAGGAACACCCAGACGAAGATGGTCAGGGCCAGCGGCGCAACCAGCGGGTTCTTGCCATGGAAGGTATCCTTGACGATACCCTCGACGAATTCGATGCACATCTCGGCCATGTTCTGAAGGCCGGTCGGTACACCGGTCACCGCGCGCTTGGCAGCCATGCGGAACAGGGTGACGAAGATCAGGCCCATGAACAGCGACCAGCCCAGGGTGTCCACATGGACAGCCCAGAAGCCCATGGCTTTCACTTCTTCCGGGGTCTGGGCAATGATCCAGCCCTTGTCCGGATGAGCGCCGTAGACCAGGTTCTGCAGGTGATGCTGGATATATTCTGCTGGGGTATCAGCCATAAACGCCTCAAACGGTCCAATGCTTCAGAAAACTTTCATGAGCAGGGGTGCACAGGCTGCTGCCAACAGGGCCAGCAGATAACCGATGAACAGCTGCATCGGTGCAAGTGGTTCAACCCCTACGAACGCCAGTGCAAACAGCACTGCCGTGATAATCCATTTACCCATGGCCCCGGCCCAGATCGACTGGACGATGGCTCGGGCCGAACGCGCGCCAAAATAACGAAAGGCCTTGAATGTAAAATACGCGTTGGCCAACAGGGCGATCAGCCCACCCAACAATGCCGAATAGGCCGCAACCCATCCGCCACTGATGGCAAAAACCACTGCAATTGCAGCCGTCACGATGGCCTGAAAAATCAGGATCGGAAAACCTGGCTGACGATGAAACGGGGCCTTACTGGGGATGCCCATCGACCTCTCCCATAAAGCCGCCGAATCTCGGCTCATAGCCGACAAAATTGCGCGGGGAGTATATGGGCCTGCCTACGCCTGATCAACCATGCTGTAGTAGCAGTGGACCAGGACTACAGGCTGAATTGTTTCAACGAATGTGCGCCAGTACGCCCTGCAATTCGTCGAGTGAACTGTAACGGATCACCAGTTGCCCTTTGCCCTTGCTACCGTGCTTGATCTGTACCGGCGAGCCCAGACGCTCTGCGAGCTTCTGTTCCAGGCGGCTGATGTCCGGATCGGCCTTGGCTTTAACCGGGGCCGGTTTGGCACTCAGCCACTGGCGCACCAGCGCCTCGGTCTGACGAACGGTCAGGCCGCGTGCGACAACGTGTCGCGCCGCTTCGACCTGCTGCTCCAGGGGTAAACCGAGCAGCGCACGCGCATGGCCCATTTCCAGATCGCCATGAGCGAGCAGGGTCTTGATCTCTTCGGGCAGGGCGATCAGACGCAGGAGGTTGGTGATGGTGACGCGGGATTTGCCGACGGCATCGGCGACCTGCTGCTGGGTCAGCTCGAATTCCTGCTGCAGGCGCTGCAGGGCCACGGCTTCCTCGATGGGGTTGAGGTCTTCGCGCTGGATGTTCTCAATCAGCGCCATGGCGATGGCGGCTTCATCCGGCAGATCCCGGACCATGGCCGGGATCTTGTCCTGACCAGCCAGTTGGCTGGCCCGCCAACGGCGTTCACCGGCAACGATCTCGAAACGGCCGTTACCGATGGGACGCAGCACGATGGGTTGCATCACGCCCTGGGCGCGGATGGAGGCGGCGAGTTCTTCCAGCGCAGTCTGGTCCATGTCGCGACGCGGCTGGTACTTGCCGCGCTGGATCAACTCCAGCGGCACGTATTGCAGCTCACGGGTATCGACCTGGGCGGCTTCTTCCTGCAATGCGCTGACGGTGTTGCCGCCAAGCAGGGCGTCCAGACCTCGACCCAGACCTCGTTTCTTCGCAGCCATGCGGATGTTCCTTAAGCGGTAGCGGTTTTCGCGGCGGCGCGCTGACGGCGCACCAGCTCGCCGGCCAAGGCCAGGTAGGCGATGGCACCACGGGATTGTTTGTCGTAGACCAGCGCCGGCATGCCGAAGCTCGGCGCCTCGGCCAGGCGCACATTGCGCGGAATCACGGCGTCATACAGCTTGTCGCCGAAGTGTTCCTTGAGCTGAGCGGTGACGTCGTTGGTCAGGCTGATACGCGGGTCGTACATGGTGCGCAGCAGACCTTCGATCTGCAGCTTGGGATTGAGCAGTTGGGCGATGCGCTGGATGCTGTTGACCAGATCGGACAAGCCCTCGAGCGCGTAATACTCGCACTGCATGGGGATGATCACGCCATCGGCGGCGACTAGGGCGTTGATGGTCAGCATGTTCAGCGACGGCGGGCAGTCGATGAGGATGTAATCGTAGTTCTCGCGGATCGGCGCCAGAGCATAACGCAGGCGGCTTTCCTTCATCTTCATTTCCAGCAATGCCACTTCCGCAGCGGTCAGATCGCGGTTGGCCGGCAGCAACTGGTAGCCACCGTGTTCGGAAAACTGCATGGCCTGGCCCAGGTCGCATTCGCCGATCAGCACGTCGTAGATCGAGTGCTCGAGGGCGTGCTTGTCGATGCCGCTGCCCATGGTCGCATTGCCCTGCGGGTCGAGGTCGATCAGCAGCACGCGGCGCTTGGTCGCTACCAGTGAAGCAGCCAGGTTGATGCACGTCGTGGTTTTGCCCACGCCGCCTTTCTGATTGGCGATCGCGAATACCTTGGCCATCTTCTTTCCCCTTAGACCGAGCGACGCAGTATCAACAGATGGCGTTGGCCTTGGCAACCGGGAACCCGCAACACGTGCGTGGCACTGAGACGGAAGTCCGTCGGCAGCGCCTGCAGCTCGTCATCCGGGTGCACGCCCTTCATCGCAAGCCAGTGCGTGTCGGCGTTGCCGAGGTGGCGCGTCCAGTTGCTGAAATCTTCCAGGCTGCTGAAAGCCCGCGAGCTGATGCCGTCGAAAGGCTGCTCCGGTCGATACGCTTCGACCCGGTTGTGGACAACCTCGAGGTTGGCGAGTTTCAGCTCCAGCTTCACCTGCACCAGAAAACGAGTCTTCTTGCCGTTGGAGTCGAGCAGCGTGAAGCGGCGCTCGGGGAACATGATCGCCAGCGGTACACCGGGCATGCCGCCGCCGCTGCCGACGTCCAGCCAGTTATCCCCCAGTTCGGCCACGAACGGCACCACTGACAGGCTGTCGAGCAGATGGCGCGAGACCATCTCGTCGGGGTCGCGCACCGCGGTAAGGTTGTAGGCCTTGTTCCACTTGATCAGCAGGCCCAGGTAGGCGAGCAGTTGTTCCTGTTGCAACGCGCTGAGCTCGATACCCAGTTCGCGGGCGCCCTGGAGCAGTTCTTCGGCGTGACGTTGAGTGACCGACATCAGGCGCTCTGCTCCAGCTTCTGCCCAGCGCTGCGCTTCTTCAGATGAATCAGCAACAGCGAGATGGCTGCCGGGGTAACGCCGGGGATGCGCCCAGCCTGACCAAGGGTGGCGGGGCGGGTATTGCCGAGCTTGAACTGGATTTCCTTGGACAACCCGGAAATGCTGCTGTAGTCCAGGTCTTCCGGCAGCTTGGTGTCCTCACTGGCGCGCAGCTTGGCGATCTCGTCCTGCTGGCGGTCGATGTAGCCGGCGTACTTGGTCTTGATCTCGACTTGCTCGGCCACCTGGTTATCCACAACCGGCGCGTCAGTCAGTTCGATCAGCGTGGCGTAGTCGATCTCCGGGCGAGCCAGCAGGTTGAGCAGGTTGTATTCGTGGGCCAGCGGCGTGCCGAAGCGTGCTGCAATGGCATCGCCCTGCGGCGTGCCCGGGCGCACCCAGGTGTTCTTCAGGCGCTGCTCTTCCTGCACGATGCCTTCGCGCTTGGCTTCGAAAGCTGCCCAGCGTTCGTCATCGATCAGCCCCAGTTCGCGCCCCTTAGCGGTCAGGCGCAGGTCGGCGTTGTCCTCGCGCAGGATCAGCCGGTATTCGGCACGTGAGGTGAACATGCGGTACGGCTCCTGGGTGCCCAGGGTGATCAGGTCGTCGACCAGCACGCCGATGTAGGCTTCGTCACGACGCGGGCACCAGGCCTCCTTGCCCTGCGCGCGCAACGCCGCATTGCAGCCCGCCAGCAAACCCTGGGCACCGGCTTCTTCGTAGCCGGTAGTGCCATTGATCTGGCCAGCGAAGAACAGGCCGGCGATGACCTTGGTTTCCAGGCTGTACTTGAGATCGCGCGGGTCGAAGTAATCGTATTCGATGGCGTAACCGGGACGCACGATGTGCGCGTTCTCCATGCCACGGATGCTGCGCACGATCTGCAGCTGCACGTCGAACGGCAGCGAGGTGGAGATGCCATTGGGATACAGCTCATGGGTGGTCAGGCCTTCCGGCTCGATGAACACCTGATGGCTGTCCTTGTCGGCGAAGCGGTGAATCTTGTCTTCGATCGACGGGCAATAACGCGGGCCGACACCTTCGATCACACCGGAGTACATCGGCGAGCGATCGAGGTTAGCGGCGATGATCTCGTGGGTACGCGCGTTGGTGTGGGTGATCCAGCAACTGATCTGCTTCGGTTGATGTTCCCGCTTGCCGAGGAAGGACATCAGCGGCGTGGGGGTATCGCCCGGTTGCTCGGTCATCACCGAGAAATCCACCGAACGACCGTCGATGCGTGGCGGCGTACCGGTCTTCAGGCGACCGACGCGCAGTGGCAACTCACGCAGGCGATGCGCCAGAGCGATGGAGGGCGGATCACCGGCACGGCCGCCGGAGTAATTCTGCAGACCAATGTGGATAAGTCCGCCGAGGAATGTGCCTGTGGTCAAAACCACGGAATCCGCATGGAACCTGAGGCCCATCTGGGTGACCACGCCTTTGACTGCGGCGTTTTCCACAATCAGGTCATCAGCCGCCTGTTGAAAAATCCACAGATTGGCCTGGTTTTCCAGTATCTGGCGTACCGCTGCCTTGTACAGCACGCGGTCGGCCTGTGCGCGGGTCGCACGTACGGCTGGGCCTTTGCGGCTGTTGAGGATACGGAACTGGATACCGCCCTTGTCGGTAGCGATGGCCATGGCGCCGCCCAGGGCATCGATTTCCTTGACCAGATGGCTCTTGCCGATCCCGCCGATAGCCGGGTTGCAGCTCATCTGGCCGAGGGTCTCGACATTGTGGGTGAGCAGCAGGGTCTTCACGCCCATGCGTGCTGCAGCCAGGGCTGCTTCGGTACCGGCATGACCGCCGCCGATCACGATCACGTCAAAACGGGAAGGGAAATCCACCACGCACCTCGTGCCTGTTGAGAAGGGGTCTGAAAGAAAGGCGGCAAGTATAGGGACTTCAACCTGCTGAATGAAGCCTCTGCACAAAAAATAGCCAGCTGCTTGGCTGTGTTCCTCTCTCCTCGAGCCTTTACCTGATGACCCCTTCCTGGTGAAAAGTACGCTCAGGCTTATAAAGAATAAAAAAGAGAGAATTTTTATAAAGCTTGTTCTTTATGTTTATGTATAGAGGGAGCCTTTTCTGTGGATAAAGCTTTACAAGCCTTGCTGCTACTGGTGTACAGCGAATGATAAGCCTGTGTCATTCCTGCTCGGTTCCGCTGGGCAAGCTGCTGAACCACTGTGGATGAAAGTGCTAGTTACCCACAGGGGTAGTTACGCCCAGCTTTGTCATAGGGTTATGGGCAGGGCTCAAGGGATGTTTTCCACAGGGTTTATTTCGCTATGAATAACTCTTCAGAACACCCGGATTTCGGCTGAAAATCGGGCATTGTCAAAGTGCCGTGTCAGCCCTTAAGGGGTCTCAAGCTTGTGTAAGGTGGGCTGGGCGAGCCGACGATTGCCATCGGTGTCAGCGTGAGACGCAGCCTGCGTCTGACCTGCAGTTCGTAGCCTGGATGAAATCCGGGGAGGCAGGAAGAGGCGGATTGACGGCGCGACCTATGCTCTTTTCGCGGATAAATCCGCTCCTACAGGCTAGCTGTGGATAAGAGGACAGTGAGTGCAGAGCGCCTGAGTATTTGGTTTCACTTGCCAATACAGAAGCTGGAGAAGATGCGTCCCAGCAGATCGTCGCTGCTGAAGGCACCGGTGATCTCGCCCAGGGCTTGTTGGGCCATACGCAGATCCTCGGCCAGCAGTTCACCCGCGCCCATCAGGGTGAGCTGGTTGCGGCCGTGCTCGAGGTGCTGCTCGGCCTGATGCAGCGCTTCGAGGTGGCGCCGCCGCGCGCTGAAGCCGCTCTCTGCGGTCTGTTGATAACCCATGCAGGCCTTCAGGTGCTCGCGCAGCAGTTCCAGGCCATCGGCAGATTTGGCCGACAGGCTGAGGGTGACATGGCCATCGGCGCTGGTTTCAAGTGTCACTGCCTCGCCGGAGAGATCGGCCTTGTTACGGATCAGGGTGACGTGTGCCGGATTCGGGCGCTGTTCCAGAAACTCTGGCCACAGGGCGAAAGGATCGGCGGCTTCTGGCGCGGTGGAGTCCACCACCAGCAGCACACGGTCTGCCTCGCTGATGGCCTTGAGCGCACGCTCCACGCCGATGCGCTCGACCTGATCATCGGTATCACGCAGGCCGGCGGTGTCGACCACGTGCAGGGGCATGCCGTCGATGTGGATATGTTCGCGCAGCACATCGCGGGTGGTGCCGGCGATATCGGTGACGATGGCCGCTTCACGGCCGGCCAGGGCATTGAGCAGGCTGGATTTGCCGGCATTGGGCCGGCCGGCGATGACCACGGTCATGCCGTCGCGCAGCAAGGCGCCCTGGCCCGCTTCGCGCAATACTGTGGATAAGTCTGTACGCACGCTGTCGAGCTGGCTCAGCACATGGCCATCGGCGAGAAAGTCGATCTCTTCCTCGGGGAAGTCGATGGCGGCTTCGACGTAGATGCGTAGCTGGATCAAAGACTCGGTCAGTGCATGCACGCGTTTGGAGAACTCGCCCTGCAGCGAACGCAGGGCATTGCGTGCGGCCTGTTCGGAGCTGGCTTCGATCAGATCGGCGATGGCCTCGGCCTGAGCCAGGTCGAGCTTGTCATTGAGGAAGGCGCGTTCGCTGAACTCACCAGGACGCGCCAGGCGTGCCCCCAGCGCCATGCAGCGGCGCAGCAGCAGATCGAGCACCACCGGGCCACCGTGGCCCTGAAGTTCCAGTACGTCTTCACCAGTGAAGGAGTTGGGGCCAGGAAAGTAGATGGCCAGACCTTCATCCAGCGTCAGCTCGCTCTCGCCATAGAACGGCCCGTGATGAGCGAAGCGCGGCTTCAACTCGCGTCGGCAGATGGCCTGAGCCAATTGACCTGCAAGAGGACCGGATACCCGCACGATGCCCACACCACCCCGACCCTGGGCAGTGGCGACGGCGGCAATGGTGTCTCGGGCATGGCTCATGGCGGTTTACTCGATGCGTACGGCTGAATATGGGAGCGAGGGGGAAGCCTGATTCTCTGCTCGCGAAGCTTGTCGATACAGCGATTCGCGAGCAGAGCTCGCTCTTACGACAAATGTTTGGATAGCAAAACGCCCCAATCATGGGGCGTTTGCTTGATGCTTGGAAGCCTTGGCGAATCAGGCGTTGGCCGGTTTCGCTGCCGCTTCGATCTTGCGCGTAATGTACCACTGCTGGGCGATGGACAGGCAGTTGTTGACCACCCAGTACAGCACCAGACCAGCCGGGAACCACAGGAAGAAGAAGGTGAAGATGATCGGCATCAGCTTCAGTACACGGGCCTGCATGGGGTCCGGCGGGGTCGGGTTGAGCTGCTGCTGAATGAACATGGTCGCGCCCATGATGATCGGCAGGATGAAGAACGGATCCTTGATCGACAGGTCGGTTATCCACAGCAGCCAGGGCGTCTGACGCATCTCGACGGATTCCAGCAGCACCCAGTACAGGGCGAGGAATACCGGCATCTGCACCAGAATCGGCAAGCAGCCGCCCAGCGGATTGATCTTCTCTTTCTTGTACAGCTCCATCATCGCCTGGGACATCTTCTGGCGATCGTCACCGAACTGTTCCTTCAGCGCCTGCAGTTTCGGCGAGACGGCACGCATACGGGCCATCGAGCGATAGCTGGCAGCCGACAGCGGGAAGAAAATCAGCTTGATGATGATGGTCAGGACGATGATCGACCAACCCCAGTTACCGAGCAGACCATGGATCACTTCCAGCAGCCAGAAGATCGGCTGTGCGAGGAACCACAGGAAGCCGTAGTCAACGGTCAGCTCCAGGCCTGGAGACAGGGTGGCGAGATGTTCCTGCAGTTTGGGGCCGGCATACAGAATGGCGCCGGTTTCGCCCTGGGCGCCGGCAGGGATTTGCAAGGACGGGCCGGTGAAACCAACGATGTAGTTACCCTGGCTGTCCTTGCGGGTCTGTACCAGGTTGGTGCTGTCCTTGCTCGGCACCCAGGCGGTGACGAAGTAGTGCTGCAGCCAGGCAACCCAGCCGCCCTGCACGGTTTCCTTGAAGGACTGCTTGTCCATGTCCTTCATCGACACCTTCTTATAGGGCTCTTCGCTGGTCCACAGTGCGGCGCCCAGATAGGTGGCGGTGCCAGTGGCGGTGGTCGAGGACGGATCACCACTGTTGTCGCGCTTGAGCTGGGCGAACAGATTGCCGCTCCAGGCCTGGTCACTCTGGTTGTCGATCAGGTAACGCACGTCGACTTGGTAGGCGGACGGATCGATGCAGCCAGGTTTCTTCAGCTCTTGCTCGCGCGCCGAGCACTGCGGGTTGAGACCACGCTTGAAGCTGAAGCGCTTGATGTAGCTGATGCCATTTTCGCTGTAGGTCAGGTCGACCACCAGGCTGTTCTGGTCAGCCGCCATTTCATAGCTTTGCTTTTCGCTCGACCACAGGGCACGACGGCTGGAGCTGTCTGGTGCGTTCTGGCCGATCAGGCCACTTTGCGCCAGGTAAGTCCGCTCGTTGCCGTTGTCGAACAGCTGGAAGGGGACGTCCGGACGATCCTGGCGACGCGGGTACTGCGGCAGACGCAATTGCACGATATCGCCACCACGCGGGTCGATGGCCAGATCGAGCACGTCGGTTTTGACACGAATCAGCTCATCGCTGGCAGCGGCAGTCGGTGCAACGGCTGCTGCAGTTGGCTCGGCCACGGCAGTAGGAATGTCGTCGTTACCGGTGCTGGCGGTTGCCGCAGGTGTGTCGGGCAGAGCGGGCGTCGCAGCGGTCGAGGTACTAACCTCGGCTGGCAGGGCAGCCTGGCCATAGTCCTCGTTCCATTGCAGGACCATGAGGTAGGACACGACTGCCAGGGCGACGATCAGGATCGAACGTTGGATATCCATGATTATTCGGCCATCGAAGGGGAACGGGATGTTTTAACGGGTGGAACCGGATCGTAACCGCCGGCATTCCAGGGGTGACAACGACCAAGACGGCGCGCTGTCAGCCAGCCACCACGCAGGAAGCCATGTTGCTCGATGGCTTCATAGGCATAGCAGGAGCAGCTGGGGTAGAAACGGCAGTGACTGGCCATCAGTGGGCTGATGGCGTAGCGATAAACCTGGATACAGGCAAGAGCCGCTTTACGCATGGGGATTGTCGCTTGTCCCGGAGGATAAGTCAGCGTCGCGACTGGGCCGGCTTCGGGCTAAGCGTTTCCAGAGTTTGCCGAACTGCTGAGCAAGTTCGGCATTCTCCAGATCGCCTAGCCCTTTGCGGGCGACGACCACGATATCCCAGCCTGTCAGGTTGTCCTGATTGAGGCGGAAGGACTCGCGGATTTGACGCTTGATGCGGTTGCGCTCGACGGCGAGCTTGACGCTCTTCTTGCCGATCACCAAACCTAGGCGGGGATGATCAAGCTGGTTATCGCGCGCTAGCAGCAGGACATTCCTGCCCGGCGCCTTACCGCTTGGGGAGTCGAATACTGCCTTGAATTGCCTGGGAGTCAGCAGTCGCTTGTCCCGGCCGAAGTCTCGACTCACCACCTGTCTGGATCAATTAGACAGTCAGACGCTTACGGCCCTTGGCGCGACGACGCGACAGGACGGCACGGCCGTTCTTGGTGGCCATGCGGGCACGGAAACCGTGGGTGCGAGCGCGCTTGATGGTGCTGGGTTGGAAAGTGCGTTTCATGGTGCGTTACCTGGGTGATCGACTAGGGTCGGAATGACCCCGGTTTTAAGAGACCGGCAATTCTAGAGAAAGCCACGCGGCAGGTCAATTTCCAACCAACCTTATTCGCCAGATAGAAATAGAAAGAAGGAAAAGGGTTTAAAGCTCTTTTTCTATGTTTATGTTAACTAGCAGCGCCCGGATCTGTGGACAACCTGCTGGCAGCATTGCTAACAGCGCTCTTGCCGGGATGATAACCCTGTCGAAAAGACGTGCTGCACTTGTGTGATGCCTGCATAGAAGCTGAGGATGGAATGCCCTTTTACCCACAGGCCGGTTATACGCGGGCTCATCCCCAGGGTTTTGCAGAGACTTGCAGGCGGATTATCCACAAGGTTTATTGCCCAGCTGATAAGCCTTGTGAATGTAACTAAGACTTTGATTTTGCGTGCCCATTGAGCCCAAGCTGTGTGGATAACTCAGTCGTGGGCCGGTACAATGGCGGCTGTTTTTGCATCGCCGCCCAAGGGGATAGTCAGTGTCAGTGGAACTATGGCAGCAATGTGTCGAGCTTCTGCGCGATGAGTTGCCGGCCCAGCAATTCAACACCTGGATCCGTCCTCTGCAGGTCGAAGCCGAAGGCGATGAACTGCGCGTTTATGCGCCGAATCGCTTCGTTCTCGATTGGGTCAACGAAAAGTATCTGAGCCGCTTGCTCGAACTGATTGGCGAGCGCGCCAACGGCATGGTGCCTGCGCTGTCCTTATTAATAGGTAGCAAGCGTGCCGCGACTGCCCGTGTTGCGCCAACCGCACCGCTGCCGGCTGCCGCGCGTGCGGCTCAGGTACAGGTTGCCGCTGCCGTGAGCAAACCGTTGCCGCCGCCGGCGCAAACAGAACCTTCGCGGGCCAGCTTCGATTCGATGGCTGGTGCCGCACCGCAACCACCTACACCTGCGGTTGCCCCGCGTACCGAACGCTCCGTGCAGGTCGAAGGTGGCCTCAAGCACACCAGTTACCTCAACCGTACCTTTACCTTCGATAACTTTGTCGAGGGCAAGTCGAACCAGTTGGCCCGTGCGGCTGCCTGGCAGGTAGCGGACAACCCCAAGCATGGCTACAACCCGCTGTTCCTGTATGGCGGTGTCGGCCTGGGTAAGACCCACCTGATGCATGCCGTGGGCAACCACCTGCTGGCGAAGAATCCCAATGCCAAGGTGGTGTACCTGCATTCCGAGCGCTTCGTCGCCGACATGGTCAAGGCTTTGCAACTCAACGCCATCAACGAGTTCAAGCGCTTCTACCGTTCGGTGGACGCACTGCTGATCGATGACATCCAGTTCTTCGCCAAGAAGGAACGCTCTCAGGAAGAGTTCTTCCACACCTTCAACGCATTGCTCGAAGGCGGTCAGCAGGTGATTCTCACCAGCGACCGTTACCCGAAGGAGATCGAAGGCCTGGAAGAGCGTCTGAAGTCGCGTTTCGGCTGGGGCCTGACCGTCGCGGTGGAGCCGCCGGAACTGGAAACCCGTGTGGCGATCCTGATGAAGAAGGCCGACCAGGCCAAGGTCGATCTGCCGCACGATGCCGCATTCTTCATCGCTCAGCGTATTCGTTCCAACGTGCGTGAGCTGGAAGGCGCGCTGAAACGCGTGATCGCCCACTCGCACTTCATGGGCCGCGACATCACCATCGAGCTGATTCGCGAATCGCTCAAGGATCTGCTGGCCCTGCAGGACAAGCTGGTCAGCATCGACAACATCCAGCGCACCACGGCCGAGTACTACAAGATCAAGATCACCGATCTGCTCTCCAAGCGCCGCTCGCGTTCGATTGCCCGGCCGCGTCAGGTGGCCATGGCGTTATCCAAGGAACTGACCAATCACAGCCTGCCGGAAATCGGTGTGGCCTTCGGCGGTCGCGATCACACCACGGTGTTGCACGCATGCCGTAAGATTGCTGAACTTAGGGGATCCGATGCGGATATCCGCGAGGATTACAAGAACCTGCTGCGTACGCTTACAACCTGATTCGCAGCTCCACGAGGCAAGGGACTAGACCATGCATTTCACCATTCAACGCGAAGCCCTGTTGAAACCCCTGCAACTGGTCGCCGGTGTCGTGGAACGACGCCAGACGCTGCCGGTTCTGTCCAATGTGCTGCTGGTCGTCGAAGGCCAGCAATTGTCGCTGACCGGTACCGACCTCGAAGTCGAACTGGTAGGCCGCGTAACGCTGGAAGATGCTGCCGAGCCGGGCGAGATTACCGTGCCGGCGCGTAAGCTGATGGACATCTGCAAGAGCTTGCCGAGCGATGCGCTGATCGACCTCCGCGTCGATGATCAGAAGTTGCTGGTCAAGGCAGGCCGTAGCCGCTTTACCCTGTCCACCCTGCCGGCCAACGACTTCCCCACCGTCGAGGAAGGCCCGGGGTCGCTGACCTTCAACCTGCCGCAAGCCAAGCTGCGTCGCCTGGTAGAGCGTACCAGCTTCGCCATGGCCCAGCAGGATGTGCGCTACTACCTCAACGGCATGCTGTTGGAAGTGCAGAGCGGTTTGTTGCGCGCCGTGGCTACCGACGGTCACCGTCTGGCCATGTGCTCCATGGAGGCCACCATCCAGCAGGAAGGCAAGCACCAGGTCATCGTGCCGCGTAAAGGTATTCTTGAACTGGCGCGCCTGCTCACCGAGCAGGACGCGGAAGTCAGCATCGTGCTGGGTCAGCATCATATTCGTGCCAATACAGGCGAGTTCACCTTCACCTCGAAGCTGGTGGATGGCAAGTTTCCGGATTACGAGCGTGTACTGCCGCGCGGTGGCGACAAACTGGTACTGGCGGATCGTCAGGGCCTGCGTGAAGCGTTCAGCCGCACGGCGATTCTCTCCAACGAAAAATACCGTGGCATTCGCCTGACTCTGGCGGCAGGCCTGCTGAAAATTCAGGCCAATAACCCGGAACAGGAAGAGGCCGAGGAAGAAATCGTTGTCGACTACAACGGCGGCGGTCTGGAGATCGGTTTCAACGTCAGCTACCTGCTGGATGTCCTGGGCGTGATGAGCACCGAGCAAGTGCGCCTGATTCTCTCCGACTCCAACAGCAGCGCTCTGCTGCAGGAAGCCGATAACGACGATTCGGCCTATGTTGTCATGCCGATGCGCCTTTAATGTCACTGAGCCGTATCACGGTCACCGCGGTGCGTAACCTGCACCCGGTGACCCTCTCCCCCTCCTCTCGCATCAACATCCTCCACGGCGCCAACGGCAGCGGCAAGACCAGCGTGCTGGAAGCGATCCATCTGCTTGGCCTCGCTCGCTCCTTCCGCAGCACTCGCTTGCAGCCAGTGATTCATTACGAGCAACCGGCTTGTACCGTTTTCGGTCAGGTGCAGTTGGCCGAGGGCGGCTCCAGCAACCTGGGTATTTCTCGTGATCGTCAAGGTGAATTGCAGATCCGCATCGACGGGCAGAATGCACGAAGCGCTGCACAGCTCGCCGATCTGTTGCCGCTGCAACTGATCAATCCGGATAGTTTTCGCCTGCTGGAAGGTGCGCCGAAGATTCGTCGGCAGTTCCTCGACTGGGGTGTGTTCCACGTGGAACATCGCTTTCTGAGCGCCTGGCAGCGCCTGCAGAAAGCCCTGCGGCAGCGGAACTCGTGGCTGCGCCATGGTACACTTGACGGTGCTTCGCAGGCCGCGTGGGACCGCGAATTGTGCAGTGCGAGTGAGGAGATCGACACCTATCGGCGAGCCTATATTCAGGCTTTGAAACCGGTGTTCGAACGAACCCTTGCCGAGCTGCTGCAGTTGGAAGGTCTGACCCTGAGTTACTACCGAGGTTGGGACAAGGATCGAGAGCTGAGCGAGGTGCTCGCCACTTCCCTGTTCCGTGACCAGCAACTCGGGCACACCCAGGCTGGGCCACAGCGCGCAGACTTGCGTCTGCGCCTGGCGGGGCATAACGCGGCAGAAATCCTGTCGCGAGGGCAACAGAAACTCGTGGTGTGTGCGTTACGCATCGCCCAGGGCCACTTGGTCAATGAAGCCAAGCGTGGCCAATGTATCTATCTGGTGGACGACCTACCGTCGGAACTGGATGAGCAGCATCGCCAGGCATTGTGCCGGTTGCTGGAAGATTTGCGCTGCCAGGTGTTCATCACCTGTGTGGATCATGAATTGTTGAGGGAAGGCTGGCAGACGGATACGCCGGTTGCCATGTTCCACGTGGAACATGGCCGTATCACCCAGACCCAAGACCATCGGGAGTGAAGGCATGAGCGAGAACCAAACGTACGACTCCTCCAGCATCAAGGTGCTGAAAGGACTAGACGCCGTACGCAAACGTCCCGGGATGTACATCGGTGACACTGACGATGGTAGTGGTCTGCACCACATGGTGTTCGAGGTGGTCGATAACTCCATCGACGAAGCGCTGGCAGGCTATTGCAGCGAAATCACCATCACCATCCACCCGGATGAGTCGATCAGCGTGCGTGACAACGGCCGTGGTATTCCGGTCGATATGCACAAGGAAGAAGGCGTCTCGGCGGCCGAGGTCATCATGACCGTGCTGCACGCCGGCGGTAAGTTCGACGACAACAGCTACAAGGTATCCGGCGGCCTGCACGGTGTGGGTGTCTCGGTGGTCAATGCCCTCTCCAAGGAGCTGGTACTGACCATCCGCCGTAGCGGTAAGATCTGGGAACAGACCTATGTGCATGGTGTGCCGCAAGCCCCCCTGACTGCTGTCGGGGATACCGACGGTACCGGCACGCAAATCCACTTCAAGCCCTCCGAAGAAACCTTCGCCAACATCCACTTCAGCTGGGACATCCTGGCCAAGCGTCTGCGCGAACTGTCCTTCCTCAACTCCGGCGTGGGGATTCTGCTGCGTGATGAACGCACCGGCAAGGAAGAGCTGTTCAAGTACGAGGGCGGCCTGAAAGCCTTCGTTGAGTACCTGAACACCAACAAGACCGTAGTCAACCAGGTATTCCACTTCAGTGTGCAGCGTGAAGAAGACGGTGTTGGTGTCGAAGTCGCCCTGCAGTGGAACGACAGTTTCAACGAGAACATCCTCTGCTTCACCAACAACATTCCCCAGCGTGACGGTGGTACTCACCTGGCGGGCTTCCGCTCTGCCCTCACCCGACACCTGAACAACTACATCGAAGCCGAAGGTCTGGCGAAGAAGTTCAAGGTCGCCACCACCGGTGACGATGCCCGTGAAGGCCTGACTGCAATTATCTCGGTCAAGGTGCCGGACCCGAAATTCAGCTCGCAGACCAAGGATAAGCTGGTCTCCAGCGAGGTGAAGACCGCGGTCGAGCAGGAGATGGGCAAGTACTTTGCCGACTTCCTGCTGGAAAACCCCAACGAAGCCAAGGCTGTGGTCGGCAAGATGATCGATGCAGCACGTGCCCGTGAAGCAGCGCGTAAGGCGCGTGAGATGACCCGCCGCAAGGGGGCGCTGGACATCGCCGGGCTGCCCGGCAAACTGGCCGACTGCCAGGAGAAAGACCCGGCGCTGTCCGAACTCTACATCGTGGAGGGTGACTCCGCGGGCGGTTCTGCTAAGCAGGGCCGCAACCGCAAGACCCAGGCGATCCTGCCGCTCAAGGGCAAGATCCTCAACGTTGAACGCGCGCGTTTCGACCGCATGATTTCCTCGCAGGAAGTCGGCACGCTGATCACTGCGCTCGGCTGTGGTATCGGCCGTGACGAGTACAACATCGACAAGCTGCGCTACCACAACATCATCATCATGACCGATGCTGACGTCGACGGTTCGCACATCCGCACCCTGCTGCTGACCTTCTTCTTCCGTCAGTTGCCGGAGCTGATCGAGCGCGGCTACATCTATATCGCCCAGCCGCCGCTGTACAAGGTGAAGAAAGGCAAACAGGAGCAGTACATCAAGGACGACGAGGCCATGGAGGAATACATGACCCAGTCGGCTCTGGAAGACGCCAGCCTGCACGTCAACGAGAATGCCCCAGGCCTGTCCGGCGGCGCGCTGGAAAAGCTCGTGGGCGAATACCGTGGCGTCATGAAAACCCTGGATCGACTGTCGCGTGTCTATCCCAAGGACATCACCGAGCACTTCGTCTATCTGCCGCGCATTCCGCTGGAGCAGCTCGCTGATCAGGCCTTCATGCAAAACTGGCTGGAAGGCTTCGCTGCACGTCTGAAGACTACCGAGAAGTCAGGCCAGACCTACAGTGCCAGTCTGCGTGAAGACCGCGAGCGTCACCTGTGGCTGCCGGAGGTCGAGGTCAAATCTCACGGCCTTACCAGCTACACTACCTTCAACCGCGACTTCTTCGCCAGCAATGACTACAAGACCGTCACTACCCTGGGCGAACAGCTGAATAACCTGCTGGAAGAAGGCGCCTACGTGCAGCGTGGCGAGCGCAAGAAACCGGTCAGCACCTTCAAAGAAGCGCTGGACTGGCTGATGACCGAAAGCACCAAGCGTCACAGCATCCAGCGATACAAAGGTCTCGGTGAGATGAACCCGGATCAATTGTGGGAAACCACCATGGACCCGGAAGTGCGCCGCATGCTCAAGGTGACCATCGAGGACGCCATCGCCGCCGACCAGATCTTCAACACCCTGATGGGCGACGCTGTGGAGCCGCGCCGCGACTTCATCGAAAGCAATGCCCTGGCAGTGTCGAACCTGGACTTTTAATCATTTATCGACGGGCAGATAAATTGTCATGTTTGTGCAAGTTATTGTCATGACAATTTCTGTCACTACCCCGGCCTAGAGCCGGGGTTTTTCTTTGTAGATCAGGCTGTTGGACATAGCCACACAGTCCCGCATAGGTGTGCTGTGTAGTAAAGCTACAAGGAAGAGGCGAAAAATTTCGTTTTGGCGTGGACGAATTCTGGGAGATTCGGCGGAGTGGATGGATCGCCTCAATTCATGCCAATCAAAATAGCATCGCCCATCAGCAGTCATTCTGACGGGCAGTGCGTTGCGACACGCTTGCGGCTTCATTAAAACGAACCGCATGCTGATGCACCTGCCACCCTGCCACCCTGCCACCCTGCCACCCTGCCACCCTGCCACCCTGCTGGAGGTGGGCAAAGTTATTTGCCCTTTCGGCCAAAATTAAGCGGTTCGGCCAAAGTAATTTGGCGATAGCCTAAAAAATAGAAGCCCCTGCTGACGCGAGTCCGCAGGGGCTTTTGCTTAGCCTGAGCCTCTACTGGCCGGTGTTCCAGTCGGCCAAGAAGGCTTCAGTCAGGCGGTGCTTGGTCTTGTGCTCCTCAACGATCCCGGCTGATTTCATCCTGCTGAAGGTCGCATTCATCGAGGCTTTGTTGGTTTTGTTTCCTGGTATGCGCCTAGTCCTTAAGGCATCGATAACCCATTGGCTACGAATGCGGGCGCGTTGATCGTTCAACATGTCCACCACCAAGAACGTCATGTAGCCCTTGCTGATGCCCCATTTTCTGGCAAACGCGTCGGGTAGATCTTTGGTCTGCTGGGCAGTGATGTCCAGACCAAACCATGCAACGTAGTCATCAGTGCGAATTCCACGCTGACTCGGACACCCATTCCACGCACATCCGGACAGTGATTCCACGCTGATCCGGACACTCATTCCACGAGCATCCGGACACCGATTCCACGGCCATCCGGACACTTTCCAGGCAGGCAACTACGCAGGATTTATTTTCCATCGACCTCTTTTTCGAAGCAGAGAGGTCGTCGTGGAGCGTTTGTCCATGCGTAAAATCCGTGAGGTGTTGCGCCTCAAGTTCGATTGCGGGCTGTCTGTCCGTAAGATCTCCCGCAGTCTGGGCATAGGCCACAGCAGTGCCGGTGATTACCTCTGTCGCTTTGCCGCCAGCGGCCTCAGTTGGCCCTGTTCGTTGTCCGATGCGGAGTTGGAGCAGCAGCTGTTCCCGCCACCGCCGGCCGTACCCTCCGAGCTATGCCCTGTGGGTCAAATTTAGTCGGCAGAGTGGGTCGAGATTTTCTTAACAGGATTGTTAATAAATTCCTGAGCAGCGCGGCGGCAGGCAGCACATGCCCGTCCATCGTGAGCGAGCGGTTGCCAAATAAGCGCAAGAATGTCATCGTAATGACGAATGTCTTTACGTTGAGGCGGCCCCCATGGCTTCGATCAATATCCGCATCGACGACGAGCTGAAAGTCCGCGCATACCGGGAACTGGAAAAGCTTGGCGTCACCCCTTCTGAGCTGATGCGCCAAGCTTTGCAATACGTGGCCGAACGCGGTCAGTTGCCCTTCCGTCCGGTTCTGATGACCGAGGAAGATGAGGCTCTGATTGCCACGGTGCGTGAACGCCTTGCTGCTCCGCAGCGCGTGAAGGTCTCTCTGGATGACCTATAGCCTCGAATTCGATGCACGGGCACTGAAGGAGTGGCACAAGCTGGGCGACACCGTTCGCGAGCAGCTCAAGAAAAAGCTCGCGGAGGTGTTGGTCAATCCGCGCGTTGAGGTAAATCGCCTTCACTCACTTCCCGACTGCTACAAGATCAAACTGCGCAATAGCGGTTATCGCCTGGTGTACCAGGTGATCGACCATGAGGTGGTGGTATTTGTCGTGGCCGTGGATCGGCGTGATCGCGAGCAGGCCTATCGCAAGGCCGCTGAGCGGCTCAAATAACGCGCTGCCTGCGTCAGACAGATTCTGGTTTCGATGCGATGAGTGATGACGATCTGGTTGAGCAACTGAGGGCCGAGAATGCTCGCCTGATCGCATTGCTTGAAATGCATGGCATTGAGTGGCGGCAACCGGCTGAGCTGCCAAAGCATGAACAGGCCGTTGCGCTGCCGCCGCTAGTCCCGGTTCTGGATACCAATGAGAAGCTGGCACTGTTCAAGCGTCTGTTCCGGGGGCGTGCCGATGTCTTTCCCCTGCGTTGGGAAAGCAAGGCCGGAAAGACCGGCTACTCACCTGCGTGCGCGAATGAATGGCGCCCAGGTGTGTGCGAGAAGCCCAGGATCAAATGTGGCGATTGCTCGTACCGGCAGTTGCTGCCTCTGACCGATCAGGTGCTCTACAAGCATTTGGCCGGAGAGATTGTCATCGGCGTTTACCCGTTGCTGCCAGACGACACCTGCTACTTCCTGGCGGTGGATTTTGACGAGGCCGACTGGCGTGAAGATGTCATGGCATTTGCCCGGTCATGTCACGAGTTGGGTGTGCCGGTCGCGGTGGAGGTTTCTCGCTCCGGTAATGGTGCTCATGCTTGGATATTCTTCGAGCACAGTGTTCCTGCGTTTGAAGCGCGCCTACTGGGCTCCGCGATCATCAGTCATACCTGTGAACGTACCCGGCAGCTGACTCTTGGATCCTATGATCGGCTGTTTCCAAATCAGGACAGCATGCCGAAGGGCGGTTTTGGCAATTTGATCGCCTTGCCCTTGCAGAAGCGGGCTCGCGCTCAGGGCGGCAGTGTTTTTGTCGATGAGAAGCTGGTGCCCTATCCCGATCAGTGGGCATTTCTGGCCAGTGTCCAACCTATGCCGGCGAGGGACATTGCACCGGCTACGTTGCGAGCCAGTGGCGGTCGCCATCCGTTGGGTGTCGCTGACTTAACAGATGATGACGGCGCGAAGCCCTGGCAGCGCACACCGGAAAAGACTCAGAAACTGACCTGTTCGTTACCAGCGTCGGTAAGCGTGACACTGGCCAACCAGATCTATTTTAGTAAGTCGGAACTGCCCCAACCTTTGGTCAACAAGCTCATTCGGCTGGCGGCCTTTCAGAATCCGGAGTTTTACAAAGCTCAGGCCATGCGCCTGCCGGTGTGGAACAAGCCCCGGATCATCGGATGTGCCGAAAACTATCCGCAGCACATTGCCCTGCCGCGCGGATGCCTGGATGACGTCCAGGCACTGTTGGATGAAAACAAGGTAGAGCTGGTGCTGCATTATGAGCGCTTCGCTGGGGAGCCCATTGATGTCCGCTTTGCGGGCACGCTACGCCCTGATCAAGAGGCTGCTCTCGAAGGCATGTTGGCGCACGACACCGGTGTCCTTTGTGCGCCCACTGCTTTTGGTAAAACCGTCACGGCAGCTGCGCTGATTGCCAGGCGAGGTGTAAACACGTTGGTGCTGGTGCACCGGACGGAATTGCTCCAGCAGTGGAAGGAGAGGTTGCAGGCGTTTCTGGGGGCTGACAAGAAGACTGTCGGCAGCATCGGTGGTGGTAAGGCCAAGCCGACCGGCATCATCGACGTGGCGGTCATGCAGTCGCTATCGCGGCAAGGTGAGGTCAGCGAACAGGTGAAGAACTACGGGCAAATCATCGTGGATGAGTGCCATCACCTGTCGGCGTTTTCGTTTGAGGCCATCCTCAAGGCAGCGCCTGCGAGGTTCGTGCTGGGACTCACTGCAACTCCAATCCGGCGCGACGGCCAGCAGCCGATCATTTTCATGCAATGCGGGCCGGTTCGGCATACCGCATCGAGGCCTGAGAGTGCGCCTGCTGAGTTGACGGTGATTCCCAGGTGGTTGCCCCGCCCTATCGTGATGCCTGAAGGTGCTGGCATTCAGGATGTCTTTTTGCAGCTGTGCAGCGATGCGGAGCGGACAGCCAAAATTGTGGATGAGGTCGAAGCCGCTTTTGGCCAGGGGAGAAAGATTCTGCTGCTGACGGAGCGAACGGATCACCTCAGTGCCATTGAGGAGAGGCTGGTTGGTCGGGTCGAAAACCTGTTTACCCTGCACGGGCGGCTGTCCAAGAAACAGCGCGCTGCGCTAATCGGTGAACTGGAAGCGCTGCCGCCCGATGCACCCAGGGTGATCCTGGCCACTGGGAAACTGGTAGGTGAGGGGTTCGATCATCCTGCGCTGGATACCTTGGTGCTGGCCATGCCGGTTTCCTGGAAGGGCACCCTCCAGCAGTATGCAGGTCGCCTGCATAGGGAACATGCGAGTAAGGCGGATGTGCGCATCATCGACTTCATCGATTCCGGGCATCCTGCATTGCTCCGTATGTGGAGTAAGCGCCAAGCGGGTTACAAGGCTATGGGCTATCGATTTGCGGATTCGTCCAGCTCAATGGAGCTGCTGGCAAAGGGTTAATGAGTCCTCAGACAGCCACCAAGCTTTTCGCCCGTCGGAGGTGACAGGTTGTTGCTGTGATGCGAGTCAGGTCAGGCCTTCAGGTATGGAGTTATGGCAAAAGACTTACACGATGAGGCGCAATGAGCTTCTGCCCTGCCCTGTGAAGCCTAGCTAATCTACACACACGTACCGGGAACTGGATGTCCCGGGTCAAGGAAGACAGGCCGCGCCAGGAAGGCAGACGACAGGATGTCGGAAGGTCTTAAAAAACCCGCTTCGGCGGGTTTTTTGTTGCCTGCGGAAAAGGCGTGCGGTCAGACCAATGCCTATCAGATAAGGCTGCCAAAGCAGCCTTTCGTAGGAGCCCCGCCCCGGGGCGAAGCTGTTCAATTGCGCATGGCCCTTGTTCGCGGCGGGCGCTGCTCCTACGCATTCGCGCGTCCACGCTTAACTGACGTCAGGCCCACCAGTAGCGCACCATATGGAAGAACACCGGTGCAGCGAAGCATACCGAGTCCAGGCGGTCGAGCATGCCGCCGTGGCCTTCGATCATATGGCCCTAGTCCTTCACGCCACGGTCGCGCTTGATCGCTGACATCACCAGGCCACCGGCAAAACCGAGCAGGCACACCAGCAGTGCGAACAGCGCCGCCTGCCAGAAGGCGAAGGGGGTGATCCAGCACAGCATCGCGCCAATCAGCGTGGCCCGTGCGACGCCGCCGATGAAGCCTTCCACGGTTTTCGAGGGTGACAGGTTGGGTGCGATCTTGTGTTTGCCGGCCAGCTTGCCGCAGACGTACTGCAGCACGTCAGAGAGTTGCACGACGATGATCAGCCAGGCGATCAGCAGCAGATTGCGCCCCTCGTAGCCGGGGATGTCCAGCGTCAGCAGCGCCGGTACGGCGGAGATGCAGAACACGGCGATCATCAGCCCCCATTGCACCTTGGCCGCGCGCTCGAGGTAGCGGGTGGTATCACCGCCCAGCGAGGCGAGAATCGGCAGGAGGAGGAACAGCTAGACCGGGATGAAGATGGCGAACAGGCCGTACCAGTCCAGGGCGATCAGCAAGTACTGCATCGGCAGGGCGAAGTAGAAGGCTGCTACCAGCGTCGGGTAGTCGCTGCGTCGGGTCGGTGCCAAGGGCAGTCATGAACTCGCGCAGCGCATAGAAGGACACGAAGTAGAACAGCATCGGCCAAGGCCGCAGATGAGACTGTGAACTTATCGAGTTCCTGCGGATTGGTCGACGGCCTGCATGTTGCCGCTATCCCGACGGCGGTGTACACGCGAAGCAACCTGCTACTGCATGACAACTTATACCCTGCCGTTAACCTTCACTTGAGCAGGAGAAGTTCAATTTAAATCAATCAGTTAAGCGCGGATAATGGCTTTTTGACTGCATTCCATGCACAGCTTATCCACAGGTCAGGCCGGCTCACCCAGACGGCTCAGCTGCGGCGCTTCGCCACTCAGTTCGGTTTGTTGCTGGCAGACCCACTGGAAAGCACGTTCATTGAGTTCGGCGATAGCGCGTGGGCCCTCGCCCTCGGCATACATCGGTTGGCCGATGATCACCTGAATGGTGCCCGAACGCTTGCCCCAGCCTGCCTTGGGCCAGAATTCACCGGCGTTGTGGGCGATGGGCAGTATTGGCAGGCCGGCATTTACCGCCAAGGCGGTGCCGCCGCGAGAGAACTTGCCGATCTGGCCGGGCGGAATGCGTGTGCCTTCGGGGAATACCAGCACCCAGGCGCCCTGCTTGAGGCGTTCATCGCCCTGCTTGGCCAACTGCTTGAGCGCGGCCTTGGGGTTGCTGCGGTCGATGGCGATGGGCTTGAGCAGCGCCATGCCCCAGCCGAAGAACGGTATGCGCAGCAGCTCGCGCTTGACTACCTGGCTGAGTGGTTCGAAGTAGGCGGAAAGGAAGAAGGTTTCCCAGGTGCTCTGGTGGTTGGCGAGGATCACGCAAGGGCGCTCGGGGATGTTCTCCGCGCCGCGCACGTCATAGCGGATGCCGACGATCACTTTGGCTAGCCACACGGCGCAGCTGCACCAGGCCTGGATGACGAAACGATAACGCTGGCGATACGGCAGCAAAGGTGCGACCAGCAGGCTGATCAGGCACCAGAAGAACGAGCTGGACGACAGCAGCAGGTAGAAAAGCGTGACTCTGAATGCCTGCACTAGCGCCATGAACCTTCACACCTTATGAGAGCAATTGATCGGCGACAGCCGCCAGATCATCGAATACCAGGGTTCCTGGCGGCAGTGGCTTGGCCAGGGTGCGTTCGCCCTTGCCGGTTTTCACCAGCACAGGCTGACAATCGACGGCCAGCGCGGCCTGCAGGTCACCGCCGGTATCGCCGACGAACCAGATTCCTGCCAGATCCGTGGCGTAGTGCGCAGCAATCTGCCGGAGCATGCCTGGTTTCGGCTTGCGGCAGTCGCAGCCATCGTCCGGGCCGTGCGGGCAGTGGACGATCAGGCCGATTTCGCCGCCCTGCTCGGCCACCAGCTGGCGCAGGCGCGCGTGCATCGACTCCAGGGTCGCCAGGTCGTAATAGCCACGGGCGATGCCGGACTGGTTGGTGGCCACCGTCACCGTCCAGCCCGCTTGCGACAGGCGCGCGATAGCGGCAATCGACGAGGGGATCGGGATCCACTCGTCGAGCGTCTTGATATAGGCGTCGGAATCCTGGTTGATGACACCGTCGCGGTCGAGGATCAGTAGTTTCATGCTGCCATTTCATATTCTGCTGAAGGAGCGAGCCATGCCCGCTCCTTCAGGGGGACGTCAGCCCAGCACCGAAATATCCGCCACGCCGAGGAACAGCCCGCGCAGACGGGCCAGCAGGGCGTAGCGGTTGGCGCGCACGCGCGGGTCTTCGGCGTTGACCAGCACCGCCTCGAAGAAGGCATCCACCGGTTCACGCAGACTGGCCAGCTTGGCCAGGGCTTCGTTGTATTGACGGGCCGCGGCCAGCGGCTGTACGGCCTGGTCGGCCTGCTGGATGGCAGCGTGCAGGGCGAATTCGCTGGGGTTGTCGAAGTAGTGCGCTTCGACCTGGGCAGCGACGCCACCTTCGGCTTTGCTCAGCAGGTTCGACACGCGCTTGTTGGCAGCGGCCAGGGCAGCGGCCTGCGGCAGCTTGCGGAAGGCCTGCACGGCCTGCACGCGCTGGTCGAAGTCCAGCGGCGAGGTCGGATTCACCGCACGTACGGCCTGGTATACGGCGACTTCGATACCTTCGTCTTCGTAGCGCGCGCGCAGGCGGTCGAAGATGAACTCCAGCACCTGGGCTGCCAAACCGTCGGTCTTGACCTTGCCGGCGTACTGGGCGACGGCGAAGTCGACCGCAGCGGCCAGGTCCAGGTCCAGGCCCTTCTCGATCAGGATGCGCAGCACGCCGAGGGCGGCACGACGCAGCGCGTAGGGATCCTTCGAGCCGGTCGGCAGCATGCCGATGCCGAAGATGCCGACCAGGGTGTCGAGCTTGTCGGCCACGGCCACGGCAGCACCGGTGAGGGTGCTTGGCAGTTCGGCACCGGCGCCGCGCGGCATGTACTGCTCGTTCAGGGCCAGGGCGACGTCCTGCGGCTCACCGTCGTTGAGCGCGTAGTAGTAACCGGCGATGCCCTGCATCTCGGGGAATTCACCGACCATCTCGGTGGCCAGGTCGCACTTGCTCAGCAGGCCGGCACGGGCGGCACGCTGGGTGTCGCCACCGACTTCACGGGCGATAAAACCGGCGAGCGCCGATACCCGCTGGGCCTTTTCAAATACCGAACCGAGCTGGGCCTGGAACACCACGTTGGCCAGGCGCTGGTTGAAGCCTTCGAGCTTCTGCTTCTTGTCCTGCTTGAAGAAGAACTCGGCGTCGGTCAGGCGCGGGCGCACGACCTTCTCGTTACCCAAGACGATCTGCGCCGGGTCCTTGGACTCGACGTTGGCCACGGTGATGAAGCGCGGCAGCAGCTTGCCATTGGCATCGAGCAGGCAGAAGTACTTCTGGTTGTCCTGCATGGTGCTGATCAGCGCTTCCTGCGGCACCTCGAGGAAGCGTTCCTCGAATGAGCAGACCAGCGGCACCGGCCATTCCACCAGCGCGGTGACTTCATCCAGCAGCGCCGGCGGCACGATGGCGCTGCCCTGCTCGGCCGCAGCCAGTTCGTCGACACGGCGGCTGATGATCTCGCGGCGTTCGGCGAAATCGGCCAGCACGTAGGCGCTGCGCAGGTCTTCGGCGTAGCTGGCCGGGCTGCTGATGCGCACCTCACGGTTGGCGTGGAAGCGGTGGCCACGGGATACGCGACCGGCCTTCTGCGCGAGGATTTCGCAATCGACCACGGCGTCGCCGAACAGCATCACCAGCCATTGGGTCGGACGCACGAACTCGTCGCGACGGGCGGCCCAGCGCATACGCTTGGGAATTGGCAGATCGTTCAGCGAGTCCTGCACGATGGTCGGCAGCAGGTTCACCGCCGGCTGGCCGGGGATGTGCTGGGCGAAGCGCAGTTTCGCGCCGCTGCAGTCGATCTCGGCGATGTCCACGCCGCACTTGCGGGCGAAGCCCAGAGCGGCCTGGGTCGGGTTGCCGTCGGCGTCGAAGGCGGCCTGGATGGGCGGGCCGTCGAGGTTCATGCTGCGGTCGGCCTGCTGCTCCTCGAGCTGCTCGATCAGCACCGCCAGGCGACGCGGCGCGGCGTACACGCGGCTCGCTGCATAGCCCAGGCCGGCGGCCTTGAGGCCTTTCTCGATACCGGCGAGGAAGGCATCGCCGAGGCTCTTCAGGGCCTTCGGTGGCAGTTCTTCGGTGCCCAGTTCGACCAGGAAATCTTGTGCACTCATGCTTGCGCCTCCAGGGTGTTGCCCAGTACTTCGTCTTGCAGGAGACCCGCATCCTTGAGCTTGGCCAGTACTTCGTCACGCAGTTCGGGGGTGGCCATGGGGAAGCCGAGTCGGGCGCGAGCCTGCAGGTAGCTCTGCGCCACCGCGCGGGCCAGGGTACGCACGCGCAGGATGTACTGCTGGCGCGCAGTCACGGAGATGGCGCGGCGGGCGTCGAGCAGGTTGAAGGTGTGCGAGGCCTTGAGCACCATCTCGTAGGTCGGCAGCGGCAGTTGCAGCTCGATCAGGCGGTTGGCTTCGCTCTCGTAGAAGTCGAACAGCTCGAACAGCTTCTCGACGTTGGCGTGCTCGAAGTTGTAGGTGGACTGCTCCACCTCGTTCTGATGGAACACGTCGCCATAGGTCACGGTGCCGAACGGGCCGTCGGTCCAGATCAGGTCGTAGACCGAATCGACGCCCTGCAGGTACATGGCCAGACGCTCCAGGCCGTAGGTGATCTCACCGGTCACTGGATAGCACTCGATGCCACCGACCTGCTGGAAGTAGGTGAACTGGGTGACTTCCATGCCGTTGAGCCAGATTTCCCAGCCCAGGCCCCAGGCGCCGAGGGTCGGCGATTCCCAGTTGTCTTCGACGAAGCGGATGTCATGCACTTCCGGGTCGAGGCCGATGGCCTTGAGCGAGCCCAGGTACAGCTCCTGGAAGTTCTCCGGGTTGGGCTTCAAGACCACCTGGAACTGGTAGTAGTGCTGCAGGCGGTTGGGGTTTTCGCCGTAGCGACCGTCGGTGGGGCGACGCGAAGGCTGCACGTAGGCGGCGTTCCAGGTCTCCGGGCCGACGGCGCGCAGGAAGGTGGCGGTGTGGAAGGTGCCGGCGCCCACTTCCATGTCGTAGGGTTGCAGCACCACACAGCCCTGCTCGGCCCAGTAGTTCTGCAGGGCCAGGATCAGGTCCTGGAAGGTGCGCACGGCAGGCTTGGTCTGGCTCACGAAAAAATCACCTGTGGAGGCTTGCGAGGGAAAGCCGGGGAGTATATCGAAACTCGGCGCAAGCCGCAGGGTACGGCACATCGGCATCATCCTCTGCATCGGGTAACTGTTTTTATATCCAGTTATTTTGCCGCTATAGTCGTCGCTTCGACCCTGACCGAGGTTCACAGCCATGCCCCGCTGCTTCTGGTGTACCGACGATCCGCTGTACCAGGCCTATCACGACGAGGAATGGGGCGTGCCGCAGCGCGATGCCGGGCATCTGTTCGAAATGCTGCTGCTCGAGGGCGCGCAGGCCGGCCTGTCGTGGATCACCGTGCTGAAGAAGCGCGAGCGTTATCGCCAGGTGCTGCATGGCTTCGATCCGGAGCGTCTGGCGCGCCTCACTGACGACGAGATCGCGGTGCTGATGGAGGATCCGGGGATCATCCGCAACCGCCTCAAGCTCAAGGCCGTGCGGCAGAACGCCCAGGCCTGGCTGAAACTGGAAGACCCGGTGGCACTGCTCTGGTCGTTCGTTGGCGGGACGCCGAAGATCAACCATTTCAGCGAACGCAGCCAGGTGCCGGCGCTGACGCCCGAGGCCGAGGCGATGAGCAAGGCGCTGAAGAAGCTCGGCTTCACCTTCGTCGGCCCGACCATCTGCTATGCCTTCATGCAGGCCACGGGTATGGTGATGGATCACACCACCGACTGCGACCGCTACGCGCAACTGAAGGGCTCATGACCACCATCACCACGCGGGACGAACTGCTGGCACTGTATGGAGAATCCGCTACGCCCTGCTCCGTTGAGTCAGAACGCCCCATAAATCAGGGCTTTTCACTGTCATGATTCCTCACTGGTGCAGTGCTTTACAGAAAAATGCTTCTCGTAGTCAGCGCTTCATCGTAATCTATGAGTGCTTTTAAAGGTGCTTTTAATGATGCTCCAAGGGGTGATCCCATGACCTTTCCAGTGCTGGCTGACGTCGCCGCTTCCGTTACTGACTTCAAGCGTGATCCGATGGGCACCATTCGCGAAGGGCACGGTGAAACCGTCGTCATCCTCAACCGTAACGAACCGGCCTTTTACGCCGTGCCTCCAGCCCGCTATCAAGCCATGCTCGAAATGCTCGATGACTTACGGCTGGCCGAAATTGTGCGTGCTCGCCAGGGGGGCGAAACAGTCTCGGTAGATATTGACGATCTGATCGCAGAAGCCGAGGCTGGCATCCGTGCCTAGCTTCAAGCTTGAGTTTCACGTCAAAGCCCGCAAGGAATGGGACAAGCTCGACGCGACCATTCGCCTCCAGTTTGCCAAAAAGCTTAAAGAGCGCCTGAGCTCGCCTCGCATTGAGGCCGACAAGCTCAGTGGCATGGTTGACTGCTACAAGATCAAGCTTCGCTCTGCTGGCTACCGGCTTGTTTATCAGGTTGTCGATGACAAACTGGTTATAACGGTTGTGGCCGTTGGTAAGCGTGAACGCTTTGAGGCCTACATTGCCGCTCAAAAACGAGTACAGCAGCAGTAAGGCCACGAGCACTCGCGGCGCAAGGAACTGCCGCGGCTGATCGGAGCCTCGCCCTTCGCGGTGCTGGCCAGCGCCGGCGCCGATGGCCTGGATCGCTCGCCGCGCAGAGTGCTGCGTATCCATAATCGACAGCTGCTACTTCCAGTGCTCCAAGGCGGGCCTGCCGAGTGCCGGTGATATCTTCCGCTGCATCGTTGATGAATTCGACGTCGAGGCTTACGAGCGAGACATGTGGCAACGGCTTCGCACGACCCTTTACTGACTGCACCGTCACGCGCGGCTACAATTGGCGTTTTTCTGAGCGGTTGGAGTCTGTCGTGGAAAAACTCAAGGGCGCTCTGGTGGTTGGCTTCCTGCGCCTGTTCGCGCTGCTGCCCTGGCGCGCCGTGCAAGCCGTGGGCAGCGCCATCGGCTGGCTGATGTGGAAGCTGCCGAACGGTTCGCGCGAGGTGGCGCGCATCAACCTGAGCAAGTGCTTCCCCGAGCTTAACCAGGCCGAGCTGGACAAACTGGTCGGGCAGAGCCTCAAGGACATCGGCAAGACCCTGACAGAGAGCGCGTGCGCCTGGATCTGGCCGGCGCAGAAATCGCTCAAGCTGATTCGCGAGGTGGAAGGCCTGGAGGTGCTGCAGCAGGCCCTGGCCTCGGGCAAGGGCGTGGTCGGCATCACCAGCCACCTGGGCAACTGGGAAGTGCTCAACCACTTCTACTGCAACCAGTGCAAACCGATCATTTTCTACCGTCCGCCGAAGCTCAAGGCGGTCGACGAGCTGCTGCAGAAGCAGCGCGTGCAGATGGGTAACCGCGTCGCGCCGTCGACCAAGGAAGGCATCCTCAGCGTCATCAAGGAAGTGCGCAAGGGTGGCGCTGTGGGTATTCCGGCCGACCCGGAGCCGAGCCGTTCGTCGGGTGTTTTCGTGCCCTTCCTCGGCACCACCGCGCTGACCAGCAAGTTCGTACCGGGCATGCTTGCCGGTGGCAAGGCGGTCGGCGTGTTCCTGCATGCGCTGCGCCTGCCGGATGGCAGCGGCTACAAGGTGATCCTCGAGGCTGCCCCCGAAGGCATGTACAGCGAGAACGTGGAAGAAGGTGTGGCCGCCATGAGCGAAGTGGTGTCGCGCTACGTGCGCAGCTACCCGAGCCAGTACATGTGGAGCATGAAGCGCTTCAAGAAGCGGCCCGAGGGTGAGGCCAAGTGGTACTGACGTACTGCCACAGAGCATGGTGATGAACGAAGGCGCCTCGATGGCGCCTTTTTTCTGTCGAGCGTTGGGAATTGCTTCGATTTTGCGTTATTAAAGGTTGCATCATCCGCCTACCCCCGGAGCCTCCATGCCCAACCAGCGCCAGCAGGTGCGTACCCCGATGAAGTGCCGGATCAAGATCAGCCACCCCAGCTTCGGTGAGCTGCTGGCACAGACCCGTGACCTGTCCGACAGTGGTGTCTACGTGAAGCACCCGGACATGGCCAGCTTGTCGGTTGGCACCGAAGTGATTGGCCAGGTACAGGATCTGCCCTTCCCCGCGCCGGTATTGAAGATGGAAGTGATGCGCGTGGATCCCGAAGGGGCCGGTTTGCGGTTTCTCGGCGAAGCCTGAGCGGTTTAGCCGGCCCGGACGTTCGCAATAGCATCCGCTCGCTGCGCAGCGAATAGAACAGCTGCAGCAACTGCGCCCGCATCAACTTCTCGGGGGCAATCGAGGCGCGGCCAGTGTCGGCATACAAGGTGTCGAACAGGGCGCTCATCCGTTGCAGAGCAGTGTCTGCCAGCTTGCGGATGGCGCGCAGGGAGTGAGTCGCTGGCACAAAGTCATCGAGCTTGGCGACAGTGAGCAAGGATTGCTGTGTGATATCGGCGCCACGCATGGAAATCGAGGGTCCCGGAAGATTGGAGCCGATATCGTAAACCTTACACGGCAAAGTCAGACAGGCCGTAGGCGAATTTCAACAGGCTGCTAGGTGGCATTGGCCGAAACCGCCGCGCTGATTGCGGGCGGCCTGGGTGGACTGGGAGGCGTTGGATAAAGCCACGCTGCGTCGCCTTGCCGAAGCCGGTGATCTGCGTTTGTTGCAACTGCCCTTCCCGCCTGGCGACTGCCAGGCGCAACAACAACTGATCCACCAGGCCAGCGAGCAACTGGGCGGCACACCGACCCTGGTCGCCGGTATCGGCCCGGCGGCGACCTCTGCCTGGCGCTGGCTGGCGGCGCAGCGTGACGACCAGGCCCAGGCGCTGTCGGCCGGATTCGATCTGGCCAAGCCCGATTGCGCCGAGCCCTTGCCGAATAAGGCCGAGCACGGCCATTGGATCGCCCTGTGGAGCGACAACCCGGGTGACGACAACGGACGTTTCCTGCGCGAGCAGCAAAACTGCGAGCCGCGCATCGGTGCGTTGGGCACGCCGCTGCCGACCCTGCTGGCCGATCAACTGCAACACCTGCTTGCTGGCCAGGGCGTAGCGATGCCGGTGATCGAGCATCCCTCGGCGCAAGCGGCCGATATCTTGACCCTGTTATATTCCGGTGATGGTGGCTGGCGCGATCTCGACCGCGCCTCGGCCGAACACATGGCCGCTGCCGGCTATCCGGTGGTGGGCATCGACACCCTGCGCTACTACTGGCAGCACAAGAGCCCGGAGCAGAGCGCCGCCGACTTGTCGCGGCTGATGCAGCAGTACCGCGACAAGTGGCAGGTGAAGCGCTTCATGCTGGCCGGCCACTCCTTTGGCGCCGACGTCTTACCGGCGATCTACAACCGCCTGCCGGCCAGTGATCAGCAGCAGATCGACGCGATGTTGTTGGCCTTCGCCCGCAGCGGCAGCTTCGAGATCGACGTCAGCGGCTGGCTCGGCAAGGATGGCGCGGAAGCGGCCACCGGCCCCGAACTGCGCAAGGTGCCGGCGGCCAAGGTGTACTGCATCTATAGTAGCGAGGAAGCGGCCGAGAGCGGCTGTACCGAAGCCGGTGCCCCGGGTGAGCATCTGATGATCACGGGTGGGCACCACTTCGATGGTGATTACGCCGCGCTGGCGGAGAAGATGCTGGCAGCGATCAAGGCGCGGCAGCAGCCATATTTCCAGCTGGCCAAGCGGGTGGTGGCGCAGGCTTGACTCTGCGATTGCGCGTTTGCGAGCGGAGGCTTGGTTCTTACACCGGCAGGAGCGAGTGGGCTGATCCAATCAGCATGCGGTGAAGGCGTGACCTTTCATCCGGCCGCTTGGGTCTGGCGCCGGAAACCTATCCCGCAGGTCAGGATGCCGCTAGAATGCGCGCCGCTCGCAGCCATGTCGGCGGCGGCAGTGGGTTCCCTAACCCCACTCTACGAAAAAGGACACAGACATGACCCTGATTCCCGCGTCGGTCAGCCGACTCGTGCTGGCCGGCCTGATCGCCTTCCACATCCTCATCATCATCGCCAGCAACTACCTGGTGCAGCTGCCGATCACGCTGTTCGGCTGGCATACCACCTGGGGCGCGTTCAGCTTTCCGTTCATCTTCCTCGCCACCGACCTGACCGTGCGCCTGATCGGCAAGCATGCGGCGCGGGTGGTCATTGCCCGCGTCATGCTGCCGGCGCTGTTGGCCTCCTATGTTGTGTCGGTGCTGTTCCATGAAGGCGCCTTTGGCGGCCTGGCGGCGCTGGGCGAGTTCAACCTGTTCGTCTTTCGCATCGCCGTGGCCAGCTTCCTCGCCTATGCCTTCGGCCAGTTGCTGGACATTCAGGTGTTCGACCGCCTGCGGCAGATGCGCCAGTGGTGGATTGCGCCGACCGCCTCGACCATCCTCGGCAACCTGCTCGATACCTACCTGTTCTTCTCGGTGGCCTTCTGGCGCAGCGACGATCCGTTCATGGCCGCCAACTGGGTGGAGATCGCCACAGTGGACTACGTGATCAAACTGGCCATCAGCCTGATCCTCTTCGTGCCGCTGTACGGCATGTTGCTCAGCGCCATCGTGCGGGCTCTGCCGCAGCGCACTGCGACCGCCTGAGTCGCATCGCAACTGCCGTGGCCCGGATGCAATCCGGGGACATACTGCCGGAGCCGCTCCGGATTGCATCCGGGCTAGCCTGATCGGCGAGCGCTTGATTCAAGGCGCCGGGGGCTTTAGCCGCGATTGCTCTCTGGCTTGTCCAGCTTGCGCAGAAACACGCTCATTTCCTTCTCGGCCTGCTTGTCGCCCTTGGCCTGGGCGGCTTTGAGGCCCTGCTGCCAGGCCTGGCGTGCACCTTCGGCGTCGCCCCTGGCCTGCAGCGCCTTGCCCAGCAGTTTCCAGGCGGCGGAATAGCCGGGGTCGAATTCGACGCAGCGCTGCAGGTGCTCGGCCGCCTGAACCGCATTGCCACCATCCAGGTGGGCTTTGCCCAGGCCGAAGCGCAGCAGGGCGTTGTCCATGCTCTTGGCCAGCATCTTTTCCAGCGCATCTGTACTCATTTCGGCTCCTGCATCGTCATGGTGGGCTTCCCCGGATTTCATATACGGGCTACGCGCTGGTAGCCGGATGTAATCCGGGACTCAGAAGAAGGTCAGACCGGCCTGGAACAGGCGCTCGACATCGCGAATGTATTTCTTGTCGACCACGAACAGAATCACGTGGTCGCCGGACTCGATCACCGTGTCGTCGTGGGCGATCAGAACTTCTTCGTCGCGGATGATGGCGCCGATGGTGGTGCTCGGTGGCAGGGCGATGTCTTCGATGGCGCGGCCGATCACCTTGCTCGATTTGGCATCGCCATGGGCGATCACTTCCAGCGCCTCTGCGGCGCCACGGCGCAGGCTGTGCACGCTTTCGATATCGCCACGGCGCACGTGGGTCAGCAGCGTGCCGATGGTGGCCAACTGCGGGCTGATGGCGATGTCGATCTCGCCGCCCTGCACCAGGTCGACGTAGGCAGGGTTGTTGATGATGGTCATTACCTTGCGCGCGCCCAGGCGTTTGGCCAGCAGCGAGGACATGATGTTGGCCTCGTCGTCGTTGGTCAGGGCGAGGAAGATGTCGGCATCGTTGATGTTCTCTTCTACCAGCAGGTCGCGATCCGACGCGCTGCCCTGCAGCACGATGGTGCTGTCGAGGCTTTCCGACAGGTAGCGGCAGCGCGCCGGGTTCATCTCGATGATCTTCACCTGGTAGCGGCTTTCGATGGCCTCGGCCAGGCGTTCGCCGATGTTGCCACCGCCGGCGATCACCACGCGCTTGTAGCTGTCTTCCAGGCGGCGCATCTCACTCATCACTGCGCGGATATGTGCCTTGGCCGCGATGAAGAACACCTCGTCATCGGCCTCGATGATGGTGTCGCCCTTGGGCATGATCGGCCGGTTGCGGCGGAAAATGGCGGCCACGCGGGTGTCGACGTTGGGCATGTGCTGGCGCAACTGGCGCAATTGTTGGCCCACCAGCGGGCCGCCGTAGTAGGCCTTGACCGCCACCAACTGGGCCTTGCCTTCGGCGAAGTCGATCACCTGCAGGGCGCCGGGGTATTCGATCAGGCGTCTGATGTAGTTGGTCACCACCTGCTCGGGGCTGATCAGCACGTCGACCGGAATCGCTTCGTTGTCGAACAGCGCCTCGCGGGTCAGATAGGCCGCCTCGCGTACGCGGGCGATCTTGGTCGGCGTGTGGAACAGGGTGTAGGCCACCTGACAGGCGATCATGTTGACTTCGTCGCTGTTGGTTACCGCCACCAGCATGTCGGCATCGTCGGCGCCGGCTTGGCGCAGCACCGTGGGGAACGAGCCCTTGCCCTGCACAGTACGGATATCCAGGCGGTCGCCGAGATCGCGCAGGCGATCGCCATCGGTGTCGACCACGGTGATGTCGTTGGCTTCGCTGGCGAGGTGTTCCGCCAGGGTGCCGCCCACCTGGCCGGCGCCGAGAATGATGATCTTCACCGATACGCTCCGTTGGAAATATTGGCAACCGTCACTCCCGCGAAGGCGGGAGCCCAGGTGCTTAGGTTATCTGCGTTCCCGCCTTCGCGGGACAGCGCTTGCGCTGAACGCACTTTAGTGCGGCCCGAATAGGGCGAGCGCAGCGAGTAATGACGACTATTTCAGAGTACCTGTGGCCTTTTGATCAACTTGGCATAGTAAAAGCCGTCGTGGCCGTCCAGCTGTGGCAGCAACTGGCGGCCATGGCCGGGCTGCAGGCCGAACTCGCCGGCGATGGCCACTTCCTGCGCGTCGGTGGTGCGGGCGAGAAAGGCGGCGATGGTCTCGCTGTTTTCCGTTGGCAGCACCGAGCAGGTGGCATAGAGCAGAATGCCGCCGGGGGCCAGGGTCGGCCACAGGGCATCGAGCAGCTCACCCTGCAGGTGTGCCAGCGCGGGAATGTCCTCGGGCTTGCGCGTCAGCTTGATGTCCGGGTGGCGGCGAATCACGCCGGTGGCCGAACAGGGCGCGTCGAGCAGGATGCGCTGGAACGGCTGGCCGTCCCACCAGGCGCCAGTGTCACGACCGTCGGCGGCGATCAGGGTGGCGTCGAGTTGCAGGCGGTCGAGGTTTTCGCGAACGCGCGCCAGGCGTTTGGCTTCCAGATCGACAGCGACCACTTCGGCCAGCGTCGGTTCGACTTCCAGCAGGTGGCAGGTCTTGCCGCCCGGTGCGGCACAGGCGTCCAGCACGCGTTGGCCCGGCGCCAGTTCGAGCAGGTCGGCGGCCAGTTGCGCAGCCTCGTCCTGCACGCTGACGCGGCCGTCCTTAAAGCCGGGCAAGGTGGTCACATCACAGGGCTGCAGCAGGCGCACGCCGTCGCGGCTATAGGTGCAGGGCTCGGCGGCGATGCCGGCAGTGCGCAGCTCGATCAGATAGGCGTCGCGGCTGCCATGGCGGCGATTGACCCGCAGGATCAGCGGCGGATGCGCGTTATTGGCGGCGCAGATGGCTTGCCAGTGATCCGGCCAGTGCGCCTTGAGCGCTTTCTGCAGCCAGCGTGGGTGGGCGGTGTGCAGCACCGGATCGCGATCCAGTTCGGCGAAAATCGCTTCATGCTCGCGCTGGGCGCGGCGCAGCACGGCGTTGAGCAGGCCCTTGGCCCAGGGCTTTTTCAGCGCGCCGGCGCAGCCGACCGTTTCGCCGATGGCGGCATGTTCGGGGATGCGGCTGTGCAGCAACTGATAGAGGCCGATCAGCAGCAGTGCTTCCACGTCCTTGTCGGCGGCCTTGAACGGCTTTTCCAGCAGTTTCTCGGCCAGCAATTGCAGGCGCGGCTGCCAGCGCGCGGCGCCGAAAGCCAAGTCCTGTGCCAGGGCACGGTCGTGGTACTCGACCTTGTCCAGTTGCGGCGGCAGGCTGCTGCCCAGCGAGGCCTTGCCTGACAGGACAGCGGTCAGGGCACGTGCGGCGGCCAGGCGTGGGTTCATTGACCGAGCACCAGACCGGGGGCGAACTGCTCGCGACGGCTGTTGTACAGGTCGCTGAAGGCCAGCGGCTTGCCGCCGGGCAACTGCAGGCGGGTCAGGCGCAGCGCGCCGTCGCCGCAGGCCACGGTCAGGCCGCTCTTGTCAGCGGCGAGAATGCTGCCGGGGGCACCACTGCCCTCGCCCAGCTCTGCCGCATGCACCTTCAACGCCTCGCCGTTCAGCGTGGTATGGCAGATCGGCCAGGGATGGAAGGCGCGCACCAGGCGTTCCAGTTCCACGGCTGGGCGGCTGAAGTCCAGGCGCGCTTCGTCCTTGTTCAGCTTGTGCGCGTAATTGGCCAGGGCATCGTCCTGCACTTCGCCCTTCAGCGTGCCAGCAGCCAGGCCCTCGATAGCCTGCAGCACCGCCTGCGGGCCGAGCTGGGCGAGTCGGTCGTGCAGGCTGCCACCGGTGTCGCTGGCGCTGATCGGCGTGGTCACCTTGAGCAGCATGGGGCCAGTGTCGAGGCCCGCTTCCATCTGCATCACGGTGACGCCACTCTCGGCATCGCCGGCCTGCACCGCGCGCTGGATCGGCGCGGCGCCACGCCAGCGCGGCAGCAAGGAGGCGTGGCTGTTGATGCAGCCCAGGCGCGGGGTGTCGAGCACCACCTGCGGCAGGATCAGGCCATAGGCGACCACCACCATCAGATCCGGTTTGAGGGCAGCCAGCTCGGCCTGGGCCTCTTCGTTGCGCAGGCTGGCCGGCTGGTAGACGGCAATGCCATGCTCGACGGCGAGTTGCTTGACCGGGCTTGGCATCAGCTTCTGGCCGCGACCGGCGGGGCGATCCGGCTGGGTGTAGACGGCGATGATCTGGTGCGGGCTGGCCAGCAAGGCCTTGAGGTGCTCGGCGGCAAATTCCGGGGTGCCGGCAAAGACGATACGCAATGAGTCAGACATGAGGGCTCGCTAAAAGAAAAAGGCTTGCCGTGGCAAGCCTTCTGAATCGGGCGTCAAGCGCGCTGACGATGCTGTTTTTCCAGCTTCTTCTTGATGCGGTCGCGCTTGAGGTTGGACAGGTAGTCGACGAACAGCTTGCCGTTGAGGTGATCGCACTCGTGCTGGATGCACACGGCGAGCAGGCCTTCGGCGATCAGCTCGAAGGGCTGGCCATCGCGATCCAGCGCCTTGATCTTGACCTTCTGCGGGCGGTCGACGTTCTCGTAGAAGCCGGGCACTGACAGGCAGCCTTCCTGGTACTGGTCCATCTCGTCGGTCAAAGGCTCGAACTCGGGGTTGATGAACACCCGTGGCTCGGACTTGTCCTCGGACAGGTCCATGACCACCACGCGCTTGTGCACGTTGACCTGCGTCGCGGCCAGGCCGATACCGGGTGCGTCATACATGGTCTCGAACATGTCGTCGACCAGTTGACGGATGGAGTCGTCCACGACGTCCACCGGTTTGGCGATGGTACGCAGGCGTGGATCAGGAAATTCGAGGATATTCAGGATCGCCATATGCGTTTGTGATGCACTTGTAGAATAAAGTCAAAATCCGCTGCTAAGATGATGAACAGCATTGAAAAACGGCTTCACGCCGCGGAATCAGCGGGTTTGGCACGCGGCGCTAGGGCGCTTCACGTGAAGGCACATAATAAAGGGATTCACCGTATGAGGAAATCACTACTCGCCCTGCTCTTTGCAGCCGGCGGAATGGCCCTGACCTGCCTGGCTCAGGCCGCAGTGCAACTCAAGGACGGTCACCCGGACCGTTACACCGTGGTCAAGGGCGATACGCTCTGGGATATCTCCGGTAAATTCCTCAGCCAGCCGTGGAAGTGGCCGGAGATCTGGCATGCCAACCCGCAGGTCGCCAACCCGCATCTGATCTATCCCGGTGACACCCTCAACCTGGTCTATATCGATGGTCAGCCGCGCCTGATGCTCAATCGTGGCGAGTCGCGCGGCACCATCAAGCTGTCGCCTCAGGTGCGCAGCACGCCGATGGCCGAGGCGATTCCGACCATTCCGCTGGGGGCCATCAACAGCTTCCTGCTGAGCAACCGCATCGTTGATACCCCGGAGGAATTTAACGGCAAGCCCTACGTTGTCGCCGGTAACGCCGAGCGTGTGGTCAGCGGCGCGGGTGATCGCATTTATGTTCGCGGCCAGTTCGATGAAGAGCATCCGGTCTACGGTATCTTCCGTCAGGGCAAGACCTACGTGGACCCTGAGTCGAAAGAGTTTCTGGGTATCAATGCCGACGACATCGGTACCGGTGAGATCGTCGCCGAGGAAGGTGATATCGGTACCCTCGTCCTGAGCCGTTCGACTCAGGAAGTGCGCATCGGTGACCGCCTGTTCCCTACCGAAGAGCGTGCGATCAACTCCACCTTCATGCCCAGCGAGCCGACCAGCGAGATCAACGGTCTGATCCTCGACGTCCCGCGTGGTGTGACCCAGATCGGCCAGTTCGATGTGGTGACCCTGAATAAAGGTGCTCGCGATGGTCTGGAGATCGGCAACGTGCTGGCCATCTACAAGGCCGGCGAAACCGTGCGCGACCGTGTCACCGGCGAAAGCGTGAAGATTCCCGACGAGCGTTCCGGCCTGCTGATGGTGTTCCGCACCTATGACAAGCTCAGCTATGGCCTGGTCCTGCAGGCCAGTCGCCAACTGGCGGTGATGGACAAGGTTCGCAACCCGTAATAGCCAACGAGCCCCGCCCAGTGCGGGGTTTGTGTTTCTGCCCGTCAGGATGGCGGCGTCATGTTTCAGGGAGGAGTCGCCATGTCCATACCCTCTCCGCTTTCTTTCTCCATCTCACCTGCTGAGCTCGAAGCCCGTTTGCGACTGCATCTGCTGCCGGAGCTGGGGCCGCGACGCTTTCGCAAACTGCTGAGTGCCTTCGACAGCGCTTCGGCGGCGCTCACTGCACCGGCCAGCGCCTGGCGGGCGTTGGGCTTGCCTGCCATTTGTGCCGAGCAGCGGCGCAGTGAGAGCATCCGCGAGCAGGCGCGCGCGGCGCTGCAGTGGCTGGATGAGCCTGATCAGCAGGTGCTGATGTGGGACGATCCAGCTTACCCTGCCCTGCTTGCCGAGTTGGCGGATGCACCGCCGCTGCTGTTCGTCGCCGGCGATCCCGGTGTGCTGGAGGCACCGCAACTGGCCCTGGTCGGCAGTCGGCGCGCTTCGCAGCCCGGTCTGGATAATGCGCGCGCGTTCGCCAGCAGCCTGGCGGGCGGTGGTTTCGTCATCACCAGTGGCCTGGCGCTGGGCATCGACGGCGCCGCGCATCAGGGCGCGCTGGACGGCGGCGGCAAAACGATTGCCGTGCTGGGCACCGGCTTGCAGTGCCTGTATCCACGCCGGCATGTGCGGCTGGCGGCGCAGATCATCGAGCAAGGCGGTGCGCTGGTCTCCGAGCTGCCGCTGGACTGTCCGCCACAGGCGAGCAACTTTCCCCGGCGTAACAGGATCATCAGCGGCTTGTCATTGGGTGTGCTGGTGGTCGAGGCCAGTCCCTCCAGTGGCTCGCTGATCACCGCACGCCTGGCCGCCGAGCAGGGGCGCGAGGTCTATGCCATTCCTGGCTCCATCCACCATCCCGGCGCGCGTGGTTGCCATCAACTGATTCGCGATGGCGCCACGCTGGTGGAAAGCATCGAGCATATCCTCGAAGCCCTGCGTGGCTGGCAGGCACCCACTGTCGAATCCCAGGTGGGGGCACCTGCTGGCCGTATCGAGCATCCATTGTTGGACTTGCTGCATGCCGCGCCGCACAGCACCGAAGCATTGGTGCAGGCCAGCGGTTGGCCGCTGGCGCAGGTGCTGGCGGCCCTGACCGAGCTGGAACTCGACGGGCTGGTCTGCAACGAAGCGGGCCGCTGGTTGGCGCGCAGTCGTTAACCGCCTGTTGAGGCCGTGGCAGGCAATGATGGGCTTGGATAGACTGCCGGCCATCAGTTCCGCAGGAGACAGGTGATGGCCAGCAACTGGCAGATACAGCAAACGGCGCGAGTGGTACGTGAGGGGGGCGTGATTGCCTATCCGACCGAGGCAGTCTGGGGCCTGGGTTGCGATCCGTGGAACGGCGAGGCGGTGGATCGCTTGCTGGCGCTCAAGGAGCGGCCCATGCACAAGGGGCTGATTCTGGTGGCTGATGACATCGAACAGTTCGACTTCCTGCTCGCTGATCTGCCCGAGATTTGGCTGCAGCGTTTGGCCGGCAGCTGGCCTGGTCCGAATACCTGGCTGGTGCCACATCAGAACCGTCTGCCCGAGTGGGTTACCGGTGAGCACGACACCGTGGCCCTGCGCGTCAGCGATCATCCGCTGGTTCGCGCGCTGTGCCGCTACACCGGGCCGCTGATCTCCACCTCGGCCAACCCGGCAGGGCGCCCTTCGGCGCGTTCACGCTTGCGCGTCGAGCAGTACTTCCCCGCTGAGCTGGACAAGGTGCTCGGCGGCGCCCTGGGCGGGCGCAAGAATCCCAGCCTGATCCGCGACCTGCGTACGGGCGATGTGATTCGCCCGTCCTGATCACGTGCCCGGCTCGCTCGACTTCGTAGCCCGGCTGCTGTCCGGGGGGGCGGGACAGGCCCCGGATTTCATCGGGCTACGGGCTCTCAAGGCAACAAAATGGTCGAGCCGGTGGTTTGCCTTGAGCTCAGCGCATCCTGCGCGGCGGCGGCGTCCTTCAGCGCGTAGCGGTTGCTGATTTCCACCTGCAGCTGGCCGCTGGCGATCATGCCGAACAGCTCGTCGGCCATGGCCTGCAGGCGCTCGGCGCTGGTGGCGTAGCCGGCCAGGGTCGGGCGGGTGACGTACAGCGAGCCCTTCTGCGCGAGGATGCCCAGGTTGACCCCGGTGACCGCGCCGGAGGCGTTGCCGAAGCTGACCAGCAGGCCGCGTGGCGCCACGCAGTCCAGCGAGGTTTCCCAGGTGTCCTTGCCGACGCCGTCGTAGACCACCGGGCACTTGGCACCGTCGGTCAGTTCCAGCACGCGCTGCACGACGTTTTCATGGCTGTAATCGATGGTCGCCCAGGCGCCCTGTTCCTTGGCCCGCGCCGCCTTTTGCGCCGAGCTGACGGTGCCGATCAGGTTCACGCCCAGCGCCTTGGCCCATTGGCAGGCGAAGGAGCCGACGCCACCAGCAGCGGCATGGAACAGGATGGTTTCGCCGCCCTTGAGTTCGTAGGTCTGACGCAGCAGGTACTGCACGGTCAGGCCCTTGAGCATCACCGCAGCCGCCTGCTCGAAGCTGATGCTGTCCGGCAGTTTCACCAGCTTGTCGGCGGGCAATACGTGCAGCTCGCTGTAAGCGCCCAGCGGGCCGGTGGCGTAGGCAACGCGATCACCCACGGCAAAACCTTCGACTTCACTGCCGACGGCCTCGACCACGCCGGCGCCTTCGGTACCCAGGCTCGACGGCAGCGCCGGTGGCATGTACAGGCCGCTGCGGAAATAGGTGTCGATGAAGTTCAGGCCAATGGCCTGGTTGGCGACGCGCACCTCGCGTGGGCCCGGAACTGCCGGTTGATAGTCGCGGTACTGCAGCACGTCACTGCCGCCGTGCTGGCTGAACTCGATACGCTTGGCCATCTCGGAATCCTTGTCTGTTCAAGCCGCTGCACGCGGCGAAAGGGGCTATCCAAACCTCTCGATTGACCGACGTCAACTGCGGATGCCCCTGGCTGGATGCTATGCTGCCCGCCGATTTCGACCCGCTCCCCGATCAAGGTGCCGCCGTGACTGACCGTACCGAAGCCGTGAAGGCTTATCTGCTCGACCTGCAAGACCGTATCTGTTCCGCCCTGCAAGCCGAGGATGGCCAGGCCGTGTTCGCCGAGGACGCCTGGCAGCGTCCGGCCGGTGGTGGCGGGCGCACGCGGGTGATCGAGAACGGCGCGCTGATCGAAAAAGGCGGGGTGAATTTCTCCCACGTGTTCGGCGACAGCCTGCCGCCGTCGGCCAGCGCCCATCGCCCGGAGCTGGCCGGTCGTGGCTTCCAGGCGCTCGGCGTGTCGCTGGTGATCCACCCGGAAAACCCCTACGTGCCGACCTCGCACGCCAACGTGCGCTTCTTCAGCGCCGAGAAGGCCGGCGAAGAGCCGGTGTGGTGGTTCGGTGGCGGCTTCGATCTCACGCCCTACTACGCCAACGAAGAAGACTGCGTGCACTGGCATCAGGTCGCGCACGACGCCTGCGCGCCATTCGGTGCCGAGGTCTATCCCAAGTTCAAGGCCTGGTGCGACCGCTACTTCCACCTCAAGCATCGCGGCGAGCCGCGTGGCATTGGCGGGCTGTTTTTCGACGACCTCAACGAATGGGACTTCGACACCAGCTTTGCCTTCATGCGCGCCATCGGCGATGCCTACCTCGAGGCCTACCTGCCCATCGTACGGCGGCGCAAGCTGACCCCCTTCGGCGAGCGCGAACGTGAGTTCCAGGCCTTCCGTCGTGGTCGTTACGTGGAGTTCAATCTGGTGTTCGACCGTGGCACCCTGTTCGGCCTGCAATCGGGTGGGCGTACCGAATCGATCCTCATGTCGCTGCCGCCGCATGTGCGCTGGGGCTACGACTGGAAACCCGAGCCGGGCAGCATCGAGGCGCGCCTGACCGAGTATTTCCTGACGGATCGTGATTGGCTGGCATAAGCTTTTTCGCGTAGCCCAAGGAGATGGACTTCTCCCTCCTACGGCGTCATTGCGCCAGACTGAAGGTTACGAAACAAACAAGCACGGAGGGGGAGCCCGCACGAAACTTAAACGCATAGGCGAGGATTTGGAAAAGCAGGTTTTTAAAGTTCATGGTTTCGAA
>NZ_VRYE01000051.1 GCF_008041835.1 Ectopseudomonas mendocina | reverse complement strand
GTCGCTCTGCCATCCATAATGTGCTGACCAGTGCCTACTTCGATCGGTTGGGAGTGCCGAGACTCTCGTGAAACCGCAACGTCTCGAACCGCCCGGTGCGGACCCGCATGCCGGGTGGTGCGGGAGGGGCGGAACTTATTGATTCCCCCCTATCCCGATTGGTCCTTCGCATATTTTGGGGAAAGTGCGGGTTGACACCGGACTGGCAAGTTTGTGTGCGTACTGCCTGATGACTTAGCACTATCCATTACCGCGTGTACTGAGCGTTTGGGTTGCGCCCCTTACGGGCGCCACACCTTTCTTGCTTGCCCAAGAAAGGTGTGCCAAAGAAGGGCACCCCGACATTCGGGTTTCGCTACGCGAAACTTCCCTTGCTCCGGCGCTGCTCCGGGGGCCGGCTTACATGGGCCATCCCTGGCCCATTAAGCCTTTCGCCGCATCCATGCGGCTCCCCCCCCTGCGCAACACCTCCACTCGGCCTCCTGAAGGGGACCAGGTCGCGAGCTTGCGACATCTCTGGAAGATCAAAGTCGGTAGTGTTTGGATTTTGCTCTTGAGGCGCGATCTCAAAGACGACGCCCAAGCCCCCTTCAGGAGGCCGAGTGAAATCACCGTGGAAGGGGTTGAGCGACATGGATGTCGCGAGAGCCGTGATGGGCCAGGGATGGCCCTTCGTGGCGTGCCCCTGGAGTGGTGATGGGGCGAGGGAATCCCGGCGCAGCCGGGGCCGTATGCAGGGGTGTGTTTCTTTGCTTACTTTCTTTGCACAAGCAAAGAAAGTGAGTCGCCCGTAAGGGGCGAAACCTATCAGGCCAGACAACACGCTAAGGGATAGTGCCAAGTCATCGACAGCTAACACGTAATTGCCAGTCCGGTGTCAAGCGTATCTTCCCCGCGATAACGCGAAGAGCCTTTTTTATGTCTTGCTGCAGCCAGGGCGTGCTGCGTTGAGACGGTTCTCCGGCGACGTTTTTCTGCTGGTCGTGCCCGGATGAGCTTTGCCGACGAACGGACGAGGCGTCATTCGTCCTTGCGAGTGTGGCTGGCCAGGCGCTCAAGTGCAGCGCGTAGTCTGGGGTCGCTGATGCCTTCGGCGGTGGCCTGGATGTTTTGTGCTGCGCTGTCGGAGAGGTGCAAGGTGCGACCTGCTGCGCGATTCTGGCCACCTTGAGGTTGCACCTTGAATATGATTTTCGTTAAGGTCGCGAACTCTTCAAGCGCCTGCAGCTGTCGTTGCAATCTTCGTTGCTGGTAACGCAGGCGTGTTGCCCAGTGGCCGTCGGTCACGATCAACAACAGACAGCCGTCGCGCCAGGACGCTACATGACAGTGCTCCCGGGCTGCGGGCTGTAGCTGGCTATCGACAAGACGCTGTAGGTGAACAAGGCGTTGTGCCTGGCTGAACAGCGCTTTCAGGGGCTTTGCTTCGCGCAGCAGCTTAGCGGGTGCCTGGGCCGGCAAGGGACGAAACGTCATGGCGGGAAGCCTTAAGTTGCAGAGCCGACATGGTAGCAGAGCGTGCTGCCGGCCTGTGCTTTGTGAAAAGGGGAAACCATGCACATCATTTTGCTCAACAGTCGCCATGGTTCAGCGCGAACGATCCATTTGAACCTGCGCTGGCTGCTGCTATCGGTTATTGTGTTGCTGGCTCTGAGCCTTGGTGCCGGTGCCGCGCTGGGTGCCAGGTGGCTGACCGACGAACCTGTGGTCGATGTCTCGCTGGCCAAGGCGCTCGATCAACAGCGCGAACAGGTTGGCGCCGTACGCCAGGATGCGCAGCGTCAGCTCGATGCCTTCGCCGTTCACGTTGCCGAGTTGCAGGCGCGCCTCACCCGGCTCGATGCCCTGGGTGAGCGTCTTACCGAGTTGGCTGAGCTGGATGCCGGCGAGTTCGACTTCTCGCTCGGTGTAGGCCAGGGCGGTGCAGAGGATGCGCTGGGCGCTTCGGCGTATGCGCCGCCGCCTTTCATGAGTGCGCTCGATGAGCTGGCGTTGCGCGTAGACAGTCGCGAGCAGCAGCTTGAAGTGCTCGAGCAATTGCTGGGTGAGCGCCGTCTGAATGAGGCCGAAACCCTCTCCGGTCGTCCGGTTTTGCAAGGTTATGTGTCGTCACCCTTTGGTCGTCGTGTGCACCCCTTGAGCGGTCGCGCCAGTGTCCACAAGGGTATCGACTTCGCCGCCAAGCCTGGTAGCGATGTAGTCGCGGTGGCGGCCGGTGTGGTGACCTTCTCCGGGAAGAAGAGTGGTTACGGCAATACCGTGGAAGTCAGCCATGCCGATGGCTACGTCACGCTCTATGCGCACAACCAGAGCAATACCGTGCAGATCGGTGATCTGGTGCAGCGTGGCCAGACCATTGCCAAGGTCGGTCGCAGTGGGCGCTCCACCGGTTATCACGTGCATTTCGAGGTCAGCAAGGAGGGGCGTCAGGTCAATCCGGCCCTGTACATCGCGCGGGCCAGCGGCGTCGAGTAAACAGGTCGCTTTCGCCTCGCCCTTGTATTGCCGGCATTGACCCTCATATAAGGTTTCACGTCGCGCTCCCGGCCTGCCGGGTGGCGCGGTCTGCAACACACGCGGCAGCAATGGGCTGACAACGTCACTTTCCTCCCTGGGTTTTCCGGGTAGAATGCCCCCTTCGTCTGTAGCCATGCTGGCTGCCAGGTCGCGGTTTGCGCCGACCTCCATCCATTCGCCGGAAGATCCTGTCGATATGTTTGCGCCTCTGTTGAAAAAACTTTTCGGAAGCAAGAATGAGCGTGAAGTCAAACGCATGCTCAAGGCGGTACAGTCCGTCAACGCCCTCGAAGAGCAGATGATCGCCCTCTCGGACGAGCAGCTGCGTGGCAAGACCGAAGAGTTCAAGGGCCGTCTGGCCAAGGGCGAAACCCTCGACAAGCTGCTTCCCGAAGCCTTTGCCGTGGCCCGTGAGGCCGGCAAGCGGGTGATGGGCATGCGCCACTTCGATGTGCAGCTCATCGGCGGCATGACCCTGCACGAAGGCAAGATCGCCGAGATGCGTACCGGTGAGGGCAAGACCTTGGTCGGTACCCTGGCCGTCTACCTCAATGCGCTGTCCGGCAAGGGCGTGCATGTGGTCACGGTTAACGAATACCTGGCACGCCGCGATGCCAACTGGATGCGTCCGCTGTATGAATTTCTCGGCCTGTCGGTGGGTATCGTCACCCCCTTCCAGCCGCCGGAAGAGAAGCGCGCCGCGTATGCCGCCGATATCACCTACGGCACCAACAACGAATTCGGTTTCGACTACCTGCGCGACAACATGGCCTTCAGCCTGGAAGACAAGTTCCAGCGTGAGCTGAATTTCGCCGTGATCGACGAAGTCGACTCCATCCTCATCGACGAAGCACGTACCCCGCTGATCATTTCCGGCCAGGCCGAAGACAGCTCCAAGCTGTACATCGAGATCAACAAGCTGATTCCGCGCCTCAAGCAGCACATCGAGGAAGAGGAAGGTGTGGTGACCCAGGAAGGTCACTATAAGATCGATGAGAAGTCGCGTCAGGTCGAGCTCAACGAAGCCGGCCACCAGTACGTCGAGGAGATGCTCACCGCTGCCGGCCTGCTGGCTGAAGGTGAGAGCCTCTACTCCGCGCACAACCTCGGGTTGCTGACCCACGTGTATGCCGGCCTGCGTGCGCACAAGCTGTTCCATCGCAATGTCGAATACATCGTGCAGAACGGCCAGGTCATCCTGATCGACGAGCACACCGGGCGTACCATGCCGGGTCGTCGTCTGTCCGAAGGTCTGCATCAGGCCATCGAGGCCAAGGAAGGGGTGAACATCCAGGCCGAGAGCCAGACGCTGGCTTCGACCACCTTCCAGAACTACTTCCGTCTCTACAACAAGCTGTCCGGCATGACCGGTACTGCCGATACCGAAGCGTTCGAGTTCCGCCAGATCTACGGCCTGGACGTGGTGGTCATCCCGACCAACAAGCCGGTGGCGCGTAAGGACTTCAACGACCTGGTCTACCTGACCCAGGAAGAGAAGTACCAGGCGATCATCGCTGACATCAAGGACTGCCAGGCCCAGGGCCGGCCGGTTCTGGTCGGTACTGCGACCATCGAAACCTCCGAGTACGTCAGCCAGTTACTGAACAAGGAAGGCATCGAGCACAAGGTACTCAACGCCAAGTTCCACGACAAGGAAGCCGAGATCATCGCCCAGGCCGGCCGTCCGGGGGCGCTGACCATCGCCACCAACATGGCCGGTCGTGGTACCGACATCCTCCTCGGCGGTAACTGGGAAGTGGAAGTCGCCGCCCTGGAAAACCCCACCGACGAGCAGATCGCGCAGATCAAGGCTGACTGGCAGAAGCGTCACCAGCAGGTAATCGAGGCCGGTGGCCTGCATGTGATCGCATCCGAGCGTCACGAATCGCGGCGTATCGACAACCAGCTGCGAGGCCGTGCCGGTCGTCAGGGTGACCCGGGTTCCAGCCGCTTCTACCTGTCGCTGGAAGACAACCTGATGCGTATCTTCGCCTCCGACCGGGTGAAGAACTTCATGAAGGCCCTCGGCATGCAGTCCGGCGAGGCCATCGAGCACCGCATGGTCACTAACGCCATCGAGAAGGCGCAGCGCAAGGTCGAGGGCCGCAACTTCGACATGCGCAAGCAACTGCTTGAATTCGACGACGTGGCCAACGAGCAGCGCAAGGTGATCTACCACATGCGCAACAGCCTGCTGGCTGCCGAGAGCGTTGCCGATACCATTGCCGAGTTCCGCGAGGAAGTGTTGAGCGCTGCCATCAACAGCCACATTCCGCCGCAGTCGATGCCGGAACAGTGGGATGTGGCCGGTCTGGAATCCACCCTGCAGAGCGATTTCGGTCTCAAGCTGCCAATCCAGCAGTGGCTGGACGAAGACGACAAGCTGTACGAGGAAACCCTGCGCGAGCGCATCCTCGCCGAGCTGCTGGCGGCTTACAACGAGAAGGAAACCCAGGCCAGCGCCGAGGCCCTGCGCACCTTCGAGAAGCAGATTCTGCTGCGCGTGCTCGACGATCTGTGGAAAGACCACCTGTCGACCATGGATCACCTGCGTCACGGTATTCACCTGCGCGGCTACGCGCAGAAGAACCCCAAGCAGGAATACAAGCGCGAGTCCTTTGCCCTGTTCCAGGAGCTGCTGGAGTCGATCAAGCGCGACACCATTCGTGTTCTTTGCCACGTTCAGGTTCGTCGCGAGGATCCGGCCGAAGAGGAAGCGCGCTTGCGTCGCGAAGCCGAGGCCCTGGCCGAGCGCATGCAGTTCCAGCATGCCGATGCTTCGGCACTGATGGTCGAAGACAGCGCTGCTGAAGGGGGCGATGTCGCCGTGGCGGCTGCGCCGGTACGCGCCGAACCCAAGGTCGGTCGTAACGAGCCGTGCCCCTGTGGTTCGGGCAAAAAGTACAAGCACTGCCACGGTCAGATCGGCTGATCACCGGCCCGTTTGGGACGCTTGCAGTAGCGGGCGCTTCGGCTATGCTGCCTGCGCCCTGACAACGCCGCGACGGCTGTGCCGCTCGCGGCGTTTTACCATCTCATCCGGTCGCCCGAGCGATCACTGCATACTTGAAGGAGCGCATCTCATGGCTGTTGGTCTTGGCCCGCTGTCTACCCTGCACCCGGTTCCCGGTTTCGAGCTGGGCATCGCCTCGGCCGGCATCAAGCGCCCCGGGCGCAAGGATGTGGTGGTGATGCGCTGCGCCGAAGGTTCGCGGATCGCCGGGGTGACCACCACCAACGCCTTCTGCGCGGCGCCGGTACTGATCACCCGCGAGCGCCTGGGTGGTGAAGTGCGTTATCTGCTGACCAATACCGGCAATGCCAACGCCGGTACCGGCGCCGATGGTCTGGCCCGTGCGCGCCGTGCCTGTGCGCGCCTGGCCGAGCTGGCCGGCGTGGCGGAAAGCGCCGTACTGCCGTTTTCCACCGGGGTGATCGGTGAGCCGCTGCCGGTCGAGAAGATCGAGTCCGCGCTGCAGGCGGCGCTGGACGACCTCAAGGCCGACAACTGGGAAGCGGCTGCGACCGGCATCATGACCACCGACACCCTGCCCAAGGGGGCCAGCCGGCAGTTCCAGTACGACGGCGTGACCATCACCGTCACCGGCATCAGTAAGGGCGCGGGGATGATCCGCCCGAACATGGCCACCATGCTCGGCTACATTGCCACCGACGCCAAGGTTGCTCAGGGCGTGCTGCAGGATCTGGTGCGCGATGCGGCGAACAAGTCGTTCAACCGCATCACCATCGATGGCGACACCTCTACCAATGACTGCTGCATGCTGATCGCCACCGGTCAGGCTGGCTTGCCGGAAATCAGCGAAGCTTCGGGCGAACTGTTCGCCAAGCTCAAGCAGGCGGTATTCGAGGTGTTCATGGAAGTGGCCCAGGCCATCGTCCGTGACGGCGAAGGCGCGACCAAGTTCGTCACTGTGCAGGTCAATGGCGGGGGCACCCATCAGGAGTGCCTGGACGTGGCTTACGCGGTGGCCCATTCGCCGCTGATCAAGACCGCGCTGTTCGCCTCCGACCCGAACTGGGGCCGTATCCTCGCGGCGGTCGGCTATGCCGGTGTGCCGCAACTGGATGTGAGCAAGATCGACGTATTCCTCGGCGAAGTCTGCATCGCCAGCAAGGGTTGCCGCGCGACCACCTACACCGAAGAGCAGGGTGCGGCAGTGATGGCCCGTGAGGAAATCACCATCCGCATCGAACTGGGACGCGGCACCTGCAGCGAGACCATCTGGACCACCGACCTGTCCCACGAATACGTCAAGATTAACGCCGAATACCGCACCTGATCAGTCCCGGCCGTCCATTATTCCCGCGCCTCATGACCCCATGACGCGCGGGAATTTGCTATTCGGGGTGCAGGCTTTTAACGTCGAGTGACTTCATGCCCGAGGACGCGCGAGATGCCTGTGAAACTGGTGATTGGCGACAAGAACTATTCCTCCTGGTCGTTGCGCGCCGCTCTGGCGGTCGAGCTGGCCGGTGTGGAATGTGAAGAAGTGCTGGTGCGTCTGTATCAGCCCGACAGCCGCGCGCAATTGCTACGGCACTCGCCCAGCGGCAAGGTGCCGGTGCTGCTCACCGAGCATGGGCCGGTGTGGGATTCGCTGGCGATAGCCGAGTATCTGGCCGAGCGCTACCCCGAGGCGCAGCTGTGGCCGCAGGCGCCTCAGGCACGCGCCTTGGCGCGTAGTGTTTGTGCGGAGATGCACAGTGGCTTCAGCGCGCTGCGCAGCCACCTGCCGATGGATCTGGCACGTGACAAGGCGCTGACCGAGCTGCCGGACGCGGCGCAGGCCGATATCGACCGCATCTGCGCGATCTGGGCCGATTGCCGCGAGCGTTTCGCCACTTCAGGCAACTATCTGTTCGGTCAGGCCAGTATCGCCGATGCCTTCTTCGCGCCGGTTGCCGCGCGCCTGCGCAGTTATCATGTGGCCTTGCCGACAACGGCAGCGGCCTATGTCGAAACCATCTACCGCTGGCCGGCGTTCCAGCGCTGGCATCAGGCAGCATTGCAGGAGGTCAAGGGGTGAAGCGTGTGCATGTCGCAGCAGCAGTGATTCGGGGTGTCGATGGACGCATCCTGCTCGCCAGGCGACCCGAGGGCAAACACCAGGGCGGGCTTTGGGAGTTCCCCGGTGGCAAGGTGGAAGAGGGCGAAACCGTGCATGCCGCGCTCGCGCGCGAACTGCAGGAGGAGCTGGGCATTTGCCCGCAGGCGGCGCACCCGCTGATCCAGATTCGCCACGACTATCCGGACAAGCAGGTGCTGCTGGACGTCTGGGAGGTCTCGGCCTTCAGTGGCGAGCCGCATGGTGCTGAGGGTCAGCCGCTGGCCTGGGCCAGCGAGCGGCAGTTGCTGGACTACCAATTCCCCGCCGCCAACAAACCCATAGTCGCCGCCGCGCGCCTGCCCGAGCGCTACCTGATCACCCCGGATGGCCTGGCGCCGAGCGAGCTGCTGGCCGGCATCCGCAGTGCCCTGGCCCAAGGCATACGCCTGATTCAACTGCGTGCGCCGAACATGTTCGATGCGCAGTACCGCGATCTGGCCGTCGATGTGCAGGGACTGTGCGCCGGCAAGGCGCAACTGATGCTCAAGGGGCCACTGGAGTGGCTGGGCGACTTTCCGGCGGCCGGCTGGCACCTGACCGCCGAGCAACTGCGTCAATACGCCGCTGGTGGTCGACCGTTCCCTGAAAATCGCTGGTTGGCCGCTTCCTGCCACAGTCCCGAGGAGTTGGCCCTTGCTGCGCAGATGGGGGTGGATTTCGCCACCCTGTCACCGCTGCAGGCCACCGCCACGCACCCCGGCGCGCAGCCGCTGGGCTGGGAGGCGGCGCGCGAGATGCTGGCGGGTTTCAACTTGCCGGCTTACCTGCTGGGCGGTGTTGGCCCAGGCGACGTCGAGCGTGCCTGGCAGATCGGCGCTCAGGGTGTGGCGGGTATTCGCGCATTCTGGCCCGCCTCGTAGAGAGGTAAATCAGCCGCTCACGCGAGCGGCTGTCCTGGTTGAACCGCAGCCCGGTGCGAGCGGAGCGCTTTACTCGGCTTTGCTCAGGTGCACCACACGCTGCGGGAAGGGAATGCCGATCCCGGCAGCAGTCAGGCGCTCCTTGGCCAGCTCGATGAACTCGAAGGTCACCGGCCAGAAATCGCCAGTATTGACCCACACCCGCATCGACAGATTGACCGCGTTGTCGCCAAGCCCGGTGACGAACACCACCGGCGCCGGATCGCGGTGCACGCGCGGGTCGTTGGCGATGTCCAGCAGCACTTCACGGGCACGCTTGATGTCACTGGAATAATCGATCCCCACGACGATCTCGGCACGCCGCGTGGATTCACGCGAATAGTTGGTGATGTGGCCATTGGAGAGCGCGCCGTTGGGCACGATCACCACCTTGTTGTCAGCAGTCTTCAGCGTGGTGTGGAAGATCTGGATGCTGTCGACGCTGCCTGATACGCCCTGCGCCTCGATCCAGTCACCGGCGCGGAACGGGCGGAACAGCATGATCAACACGCCACCGGCGAAGTTCGCCAAGCTGCCCTGCAACGCCAGGCCAATGGCCAAACCGGCGGCACCGATCATGGCGATGAAGGAGGTGGTCTCCACGCCGATCATCGAGGCCACGCTGATCAGCAGCAGAATGCGCAGGATGATGCTCACCAGGCTGCCGATGAAACTGCTCAGGGCGCGGTCGACCTTGCGCACCTCCAGCAGGCGGCCGATGCTGTTGGTCAGTTTGCCGATCAGCCACCAGCCGATCGCCAAGGTGATCAGCGCCAGCGTCAGCTTGCCGCTGTACTCCAGCGCCACGGGCAGCCAGGCCTCGGACAGCTTGACCAGTTCGTCGACGTTCATCTCCATGTGTTGCTCCTGTTTCCCGTACATGAAACGAAACCGCCATGGCAGGCCATGGCGGTCAGAATGCTATCAACCTAGTGTGCGACGTTCTGGCGCCGCAAAGGTTCAATCGCGGAAATTGTTGTACTGCAGCGGCATGCCGAACTCGTGACCGCGCAGCAGGGCGATGGCTTCCTGCAGGTCGTCACGTTTCTTGCCGGTCACGCGTACCTGCTCGCCCTGAATGGCGGCCTGCACCTTGAGCTTGGCGTCCTTGATGTGAGCGACGATCTTCTTCGCCAGTTCCTTGTCGATGCCCTCACGGAAGGTGACCTCCTGCTTCATCACCTTGCCCGAAGCGTAGGGCTCCTTGGTTTCCATGCACTGGCAGTCGATCTTGCGCTTGACCAGACTGCTGCGCACGATGTCGAGCATCTGCTCGAGCATGAATTCGGCTTCGGCGGTCAAGGTCAGCGCCTTATCCTTGCTCTCGATGCTGCACTTGCCGCGCAGGTCGAAACGGCGGTCGAGTTCCTTGATGGCGTTATCGACCGCATTGGTCAGTTCGTGTTTATCCAGTTCGGACACGACGTCGAACGAAGGCATGAGTGGGCTCCTGATGGACGGCGCGATCCTCTTCACGGAGTGAACGCGCCTGACTTGACGATAACTTTGGCGGGCCCATTATAACCAGTCTGATAAACGCCGTTTGGCGTCCTTCCCTCCTGCCTGCGAGCCAGTACCATGCCCAACCCCCATCTCAGCATCCTGGTGGTGGACGACGCCAAGTTCTCCAGCGCCATGATTGGCCGTGCACTGAGCCAGGCTGGCTACCAGGACGTGCGCTTTGCCAGCAGCGCCAGCGAAGCCCTGCGGCAGCTGGAGCAGCGCCCGGCCAGCGTATTGCTGGCCGACTGGCTGATGCCCGAGATCGACGGCCTGGAGCTGACCGCGCGGGTGCGTCAGCTGGATGAGACGGCCGATCACTACACCTACATCATCCTACTCACCGGCAAGGAAGGCGAAAACGTGCTGGGCGAGGCCTTCGACCGGGGCGTCGATGACTTCATCAGCAAGGCGGCCATGAACGAGCAACTGGTGCCGCGTGTGTACGCCGCCGACCGGCTGTGCAATACCCTGCAGCGCCTGCTGCACGAAAACCGCATGCTCACGCAGAGTGTCGCCAGCCTGGAGCGCCGCAACCTGGTCGACCCGCTGACGGGGCTGGGCAACCCGCGCTATTTGCGGCAGAAGCTCTCCGACAGCCTGCGCCAGATCGAATCACGCGGCGGCGCCGTCTGCTACCTGTTGATAGGCCTGCCCGAAGCCACGCAGCTGCGTAGCCAGTATGGAGAGCGCTTCTTCAACGAGCTGCTGCACAGTGCCGCCCGTCGGCTGCAGCAACTGGTCCGGCCGCTGGATGTGCTGACCCGTCTGGATGACAACCATTTTGGCCTGATCACGCTGCTCGGGGATCTGCAGGAGTGCTCGCCGAGCAGTTTCAAGCGTCTGCACGAGGGGCTGAACCTCAAGGCATTCAAGACCAGCGAAGGCTTCATCACCCTGAAGGCGGGCATCAGCCTGGTCGGCATCGATGCCAAGGCACTGCCCACCGACCCCGAGCAACTGATCCTGCATGCACAAAAGCTGCTGGCCGAGTCCTACGCCAGCGGTCGCGTTGCCGCCATGCGCCTGCCCCTGCCGTGACCTGGCACATTCTTGGCGCCGGCAGCCTCGGCAGCCTGTGGGCTGCGCGTCTGGCCCGTGCCGGTCTGCCGGTCAGGTTGATTCTGCGCAACCGGCAACGCCTCGAGGCCTATCGTCAGGCCGGTGGCCTGACCCTGATCGAGGCGGGGCAGGCTCAGCGCTTCGCCATCCCTGCCGAGTTGCCGCAGGCGCATGCGCCCATTCATCGTTTGCTGCTGGCCTGCAAGGCTTATGACGCGCAGCAGGCCGTCGCGAGTATCGCCAGGCGTCTGGCGCCGGGCGCCGAGTTGTTGCTGCTGCAAAATGGTCTCGGCAGTCAGGACGCCGTCGCCCGTGATCTGCCCGCGCAACGTTGCCTGTTCGTTTCCAGCACCGAAGGTGCCTTTCGCCCCGCCGACTTTCAGGTGGTGTTTGCCGGCCAGGGGCAAAACTGGCTGGGCGACCCGCATGACCCCCAACCGCCCGCCTGGCTAAGCGAGCTGCAGCACGCCGGCATCGCGCACCAGTGGAGCCCGGACATTCTCGCGCGGCTATGGCGCAAGCTGGCGCTGAACTGTGCGATCAACCCGCTCACCGTGCTGTACGACTGCCGTAACGGCGAGCTGGCCGCACACTCGGTGGAAGTCGCCAGCCTGTGCAGCGAACTCGTTGCCCTGCTGCAGGGCTGTGGCCAGGCAGCGGCTGCAGAGCATTTGCATGAGGACGTGTTGCGGGTGATCGACGCCACCGCCGCCAACTACTCCTCCATGCATCAGGACGTTGCACAAGGGCGGCGTACCGAGCTCAGCTATCTGCTGGGCTACGCCTGCGCGGCTGCACGGCGCCAGCAGTTGCACCTGCCACAGCTGGAGCAACTGCAGCAGCGTCTGATCAATCATCTGCGCGAACGGGGTTTACCGCTGGATTGACGAGGCAAACCGCCGCTCATGGCCTGGCCGGTTACAGCCGCCCTACACAGGCAGTGGTCAACCGCGCTAACCTGCCGTTTCCACTCGTCACCACGACACCCTCATGAGATTGCGTCAGCGCCTCGAAAACCTGCCGGTTGGCCGCAAGCTGCTCGCTGCACTGTTGGCGTTGCTCGCCGCCGTGATGCTGGTGGCCAATCTGGCCTTCATCAGTGCCGCCTACTGGATCACCCAGGAGAGCATGGCGCCACAGGCTCTGCACACTCTGGGTCGACTCATCGCCAGTCCGACACTGAGCAAGGAGGCCCTGCACTCATCAGCCTCGGCCGAGGCCGTGCTCAAGCGCCTGGACGATTATGCGCCGCTGCGTGCAGCGGTCATCTATGACAGCAACGGCAACAGCCTGGCACAACTGCAGCGCGGGGAAAAACTGCAGCTGCCACAACAGCTCAGCCAGCTGCAGAACTGGCGCGAAACGGCCTTTCGCACCAACCTGCTGGTTGACCTGCCGCACCCCAGCGGTCGTCCCGGAGCCCTGCTGCTGGTCGCCTCCAGCGAGCTGCCCAGCGTCTTCTATACCGGCACCCTGACCGCCAGCCTGGTGATTCTGGCCTTCAGCGTGCTGCTCTGGCTGCTGGTGGCCAAACAGATCAAGCGCCTGGTGACCAGGCCCATCCGTCGTCTCGAGGAACTGTCGCGCCAGGTTACCCGCGAAGAGAACTATGCGCTGCGCGCCGATCGCGGCAATCAGGATGAAATCGGCAGCCTGGCCGATGCTTTCAACACCATGCTGATGCGCATGGAAGCCCGCGAGCAGCAACTCAAGCGCGCCCGCGATGACGCCCAGCAGGCCTTCGATCAGGCGCAGAGCCTGGCCGAGGAAACCCGCCACTCCAACCGCAAGCTGGAGCTGGAAGTGCAGGTGCGCAGCAAGATCGAGAAGAAGCTCACCGGTTTCCAGGATTACCTCAACAGCATCATCGACTCCATGCCTTCGGCGCTGATCGCCCTCGATGAGCAGCTTTACGTCACGCAGTGGAATCAGGAGGCCAGTACGTTATCCGGCACGCCGCTGGAGGAGGCACTGAACCAGCCGGTGTTCCTCGCCTTCCCTCCACTCAAGCCGTTTTTGCCCCAGCTCAAGGGGACTGTCGAACAACATCGGGTGGAGAAAATCGAGCGTGTCACCTGGCACAAGGACGAAGAGCCTCATCATTACGCCCTGACGTTCTACCCGCTGATGGGCGGTGCCGGGCGTGGCGTGGTGATCCGTATCGACGACATCACCCAGCGCCTGGCTCTCGAGGAAATGATGGTGCAGTCGGAAAAGATGCTTTCGGTCGGCGGCCTGGCGGCGGGCATGGCGCATGAAATCAACAACCCGCTTGGGGCCATCCTGCATAACGTGCAGAACATTCGCCGGCGCCTGTCACCGGAGCTGGAGATAAACCTCGAACGGGCCGAGCAGGCCGGCATCAGCCTGGCTGCCATCGAGCAGTACATGGAGGCGCGCGAGATTCCGCGCCTGCTCGATGGTATCCAGCAGGCTGGCCAGCGCGCCGCCAAGATTGTCAGCCATATGCTCAGCTTCAGCCGCCGTAGCGACCGTCAGTTGTCGCCCTGTGACCTGCCGGCCCTGATCGATCAGGCGCTGGAAATTGCCGGCAACGACTTCGACCTGGCCGACGGTTTCGACTTCCGCACCCTGGAAATCGTGCGCCAGTTCGATCCGTTGCTGGGGCCGGTAGCCGCGACTGCCAACGAACTGGAGCAGGTGCTGCTCAACTTGCTGAAGAACGCCGCGCAAGCCATTCATCAACGCGACGACGAGGCCGAGCCAGGCCGTATCATCCTGCGTACGCGGCAGGCTGGCAGTTGGGCGGAAGTGCAGGTCGAGGACAACGGCATCGGCATGAGCGAAACCGTGCGCAAGCGCATCTTCGAACCCTTTTTCACCACCAAGGAGGTCGGTCAGGGCACCGGCCTTGGTCTGGCGGTTTCCTATTTCATCATCACCAACAATCACAAGGGGCAGATGGAAGTGCATTCCACGCCGGGGCAGGGCACCTGCTTTACCCTGCGCCTGCCGCTGGCCTCCCTGCCCGAGCACACAGGACTCTGAACCATGGGCTTTCGTCTCTCGAAGATCTACACCCGTACCGGCGACAAGGGCGAGACCGGCCTGGCCGATGGCCGCCGGGTCGGCAAGGACCACCCGCGCGTCGAGGCCATGGGCGAGCTGGATACGCTCAACAGTCAGCTTGGTTTGCTGCTCGCCGAGCTCGACGAGGCCAGTGTCACCTGGCCAGGCCTCAAGGAAATCAGTGACATTCTTGGCCCCTGCCAGCACCGCCTGTTCGACCTTGGGGGCGAACTGGCGATGCCCGAGTACCAGGCGCTGCAGCAGGTGGAGGTGGAACGCCTCGAGGCCGCCATCGACCGCTGGAACGAAGAGATCGGGCCATTGGAAAACTTCATCCTGCCCGGCGGCTCCAGGCTGATCGCCCTGGCCCATGTCTGCCGCAGCCTGGCGCGCAGTTGCGAGCGGCGCTGCCAGCACCTCAATGCCGTCGAGCCGCTACGCGGTGAAGGCCTGGCCTACGTCAACCGCCTCTCCGATTTGCTGTTCGTCGCCGCGCGTCTGATCGCCAGGCGCCAGGGCGTTGCCGAAGTACTGTGGAAGGCGGCGGAAAAGCCCGAGCAGCCTGCCTGATAGGCGCCTGTCAGGCTCATCGCAGCGGCGTGCCGCTACAGTTCAGGGGTGGCGCCGGGGCAGGTGGCCTGTGTCAGTCATCAGGCTTTTTCGGCCACAGGCGCTGTCTCTGCCGGCGCAGGTTGGCGTTTGTCACGGCGCCACTGCAGGACGATCAGCAGCAGTGTAGGGATGCCCATCAGTGCGGTGGCCAGGAAGAAGTGGGCATAACCCAGGCTTTCCACCATCACCCCTGAATAGCCGCCAATCAGGCGCGGCAGCAGCAGCATGATGGAGCTGAGCAGGGCGTACTGGGTGGCCGAGAACTTCAGATTGGTCAGGCTCGACAGGTAGGCGACGAACGCCGACGTGGCCAGGCCGGCGCTGAAGTTGTCGCAGCTGATGGTGACGATCAGCATGTTCAGGTGTGGGCCCATGCCCACCAGCAGCATGAACATCAGGTTGGTGGCCGCCGAGGCGGCCGCGCCGATCAGGAGAATCGGCATGATGCCGAAACGCACGATGAGCAGGCCGCCGGCCCCGGCGCCGAGCAGGGTCATCACCAGGCCGAAGATCTTGCTGACACTGGCGATCTGCTCCTTGGTGAAGCCCTGGTCGATGTAGAAGACGTTGGCCATCACCCCCATCACGGTATCGGACAGGCGATAGGTGGCAATCAGGCTCAGCAGCAGCAGTGCCTGCCAGCGATAGCGCACGATGAAGTCGTTGATCGGCGTCAGCACCGGGGCCATGCCGCCCCAGAACAGGCTGGAAATCGACAGGCTGGTGAGCAGGGTGTAGAGCAGGGCGCGGAGGAAGGCGCGGTCGTGGTAGAGCAGTTCCTGCAGGCTCATCTGGCCTTGCAGGACCAGGTGCAGATCGCTTTCGTAGAACTGGGTGATCATCGCCGGCACGGCAATCAGCAGGATGATCAGCAGCAGCACGGACAGCAGCTGATGGAAGAAACCATACCTTGCCGCTGCCGTTTTCAGCACCGGCGCCAGCCCGCCCCAGAACAGCCCGGAGGCGCACACGCAGGCCAGGGTGCTGTAGAGCATGGCGCGCAGGAAGGCGCGGTCGCTGTAGAGCAGCTCCTGCATGCTGACGTCACCCAGTAGCATCGGCACCAGGTCGCTCTGGTAGAACTGGATGAACATGGTCGGCACGGACACGATCAGCACGATCACCGCGCTGATCGCCAGCAACTGATGGAAGAAACCGTGTTTGGGGGGCGCCACATGGATATGCGTCGGCGCCGGTGGCTCGCGCATCCAGATGGAGGTGAGCAGGCCGGGCAGCATCAGCAGGGCGAAGATCATGTAGGTGCCGGTCCAGGCGCTGAACTGGTAGTCCTTGGCGGTCGAGCCGAAGCCTTCGGCGAAATACAGCGCGCCGGCGGTGGCCAGCAGCGCGGCGACGCGGTAGCCGGTCATGTAGGCGGCGGCCAGCGCAGCCTGATGCTCATCGCCGAGAATTTCCAGACGGTAGGCATCGACGGCGATGTCCTGGGTGGCCGAGGCGAAGGCGACCAGCACGGCCAGGGCGATCAGCGTCGAGAGGTGCGTTTGCGGGTCGTAATGCGCCATGCCGATCAGGCCGATGGCAACCAGGCCCTGTGACAGCACCAGCCAGGAGCGGCGCCGGCCAAGCTTGCCCAACACTGGCAGGCGCCACTGGTCGAGCATCGGGGCCCAGACCCATTTGAAGGCATACGCCAGGCCGATGAGGCTAGCAAAACCGATGGTCTCGCGCGCTACGCCGGCTTCGCGCAGCCAGACCGACAGGGTCGAGAACACCAGCATGTAGGGCAGGCCGGCGGCGAAGCCCAGAAGCAGCAGCGCCAGTGTGGCGGGGTTGGCGTAGGTGGCGAGGGCTTCTCGCCAGGATTTGCGTGGCATCAGGCTCGAATCTGGGCTGGAGGGGTGGTTCGTAGGGCGCACTCTAACTGCTGTGCTCCATCGGGCGCCAGCCGTGACGGTGCATATCCACACGTTCGTTCAGGATGCTGATGCCCTCCGCCCGCAGGCGCGCCCGTTGTTCGGCGCCCGCCGGGCTGCCAGCGCTCAGGCTGAGATGGCCGCCTGCGGCAATGACGCGATGCCAGGGCAGGGTGGTGCCATCGGGGAGTTGGCCCAGGGTACGACCGACCCAGCGTGCGGCGCGGCCCAGGCCGGCCAACTGCGCCAGCTCGCCGTAACTGACGACCTTACCAGCCGGCACCTGTGCCAATACCAGGTACAGCGCTTCGCGGCGTGCCTCTGCGCTTGCCGGTGGCGAGGCCGGCCTTGCAGGCTCTGCGGGTTTAATCCTGCCCATGGGGTGCGTCCTTATCATGCGTGTACTGATTGCCTGGTGTCTTTCAATCCTGGCTGCACCGCTTTAGCAGGCTGTTGAAAAACTATCTGCGTTGCCACTGCTGCGTTAAAAACAGGCTCGTGCGCGAGTCCGATCAAAATGCTCATTTACAGCTCGTAAAGTCGAGCGCGACTCCGACCGTTTTTCGCCTGTTTTTGTGGGGCCGCCATCGGTATTGCATTGGCTGCCTCGCCTACGTTTTTCAACGGCATGTTAGGCCGATAGCGTCTGGTTGAACAACGGCGATCGTCTGAGCGGTGAGATCATCCTGCTCGATGGCGGCAAGCTGGCGCTCAAGACCCGATATGCCGGCCAGGTGCTGATCGACTGGAAGGATATCGATACCCTCAGCTCCGACAAGCCCCTGCTGGTGCGGCGCAGCGGTTTCGACAACGAGCGCAGCGAAAGGTTGGCCGCCGCCGCCGGCGCGGGCATGGTTCGCGTGCAGGGTGAGCGCGAGTACAGCTTGCCGCTGGCGCAGATCAAACGCCTGGTGCCGCCACGGCCGTTGCTGGAGGATCGCCTCTGGGAAGGCAACCTCGATGCCAAACTGGATATGAAGCGCAACGAGAACGATGCCGACGAGTGGAAGCTCAAGGGCAATATCCGCGTCGAGCATGGTCGGCACCGGCCCCGGTTATCGCTTCTGGGATGATGAACTGGGTCGCTTTGACCTGATCGGGCAGTTCAATCCTGTACGCCTGGAGTCGGACGTCGCCGACCTGGCCTTCAATACCACGTCGCTGGAGCTCGATTACAAGCGCCTGCTATGGGGCACGCGGTTGGAGTTCTACGCCAACGCCGAGCTGCAGATCCCGCATATCGCTGAAATCGACTACGTGCGCGACAGTGAGATGGCCTGCGCTACCGCCTCAACCAGTGGGCGCGGTTGTCGCTGCTCTATGAGCTCAATCAACTGGCGGCCCAGGGGCAGAGGGTTTCTGACCGACATTACCTGATCGGTGTCGGTATCGGTTGGTGAGCCTGCAAGGCCAATCATGCAGCAGGCAGCAGCGTCCTGCGCAGGGTTGGCCGACCAAATACGCTGAACTCTGCGGCAGGCTGTCGGTCAGCTCTTGCTCAAGTGTCGGGCTTGCGGATAATGCCCGGCTTTTTCGCCCATCAGAGCCTTACTGACCTGCCATGTTGCGTCCATCATCCTTCTCGCTGCTTGGTCTGAGCCTTGCCCTGCTCAGCTCCGCCACTTTTGCCGACACCGTCTGGCTGACCAACGGTGACCGCCTGACCGGCACCATTCGCTTCTTCGACGGCAGCAAATTGCTGCTGGAAACCGACTACGGCGGCTCCATCCCGCTGGACTGGAAGAAAATCGCCACCCTGGAAAGTGATCACGAGCTGCTGGTCAAGCTCGGGCCGGTAGATGGCGAGCGTGCCAAGTCGCTGCTGGCGGCTGAGCCGGGCAAGGTCACGCTGGCCAATGGCGACTCGCCGAAAACCATCGAGCTGGCGCAGATCGAGCAGATCATGAAGCCCAAGCCGCTGGTGGAGGACTTCACCTGGAAGGGCAACATCGACCTCGGTCTCGACTACAAGCGCGGTGAGCGCGATTCCGACGACTACGATGTCGGCATCAAGACCCAGGCCCGTCATGGCCTGTGGCGGCATAACGCGCTGGCCGATTACAACCGCGAGCTGAAAAACGACGTCGTCAGTACCGACAACTGGAGCGCCGAATATGCCCTTGACCGTTTCCTCACGGAAAAAAGGTTCTGGCAGGGGCGCTTCGAGTACAAGCGCGACCGTATCGAAGAAGTCGAGCGTCAGCGCACCCTGGGTACCGGTCCGGGTTACCAGTTCTGGGATGACGAGCTGGGCGCGTTCTCCCTCGCCACCCTGGCCAACCGTAGCGATTATCGCTATAGCAATGGTGAGCAGGATCGCTTCTATGCGCTGAGCGTGAAGTGGGACTACAACCGCTACCTGATCGGCAAGACCGTAGAATTGTTCAGTGTCGGCGAGCTGGGTAAACCCCTTGAAGGGGTTGCCGATTACAGCCTGGATGCTGAGATCGGCCTGCGCTACAAGGTCACCGATTGGGCGTCGTTGAACATGAAGGCCGAGAAGGACATGGTCAGCGGTGCCGAAGGGGATCTGGACGAAACCCGCTACACCCTTGGCTTTGGTGTCGGCTGGTAACGTTCGCCAGCGTCAAGAAAAAGCCCGCGAATCAATCGCGGGCTTTTTCTTGGACGAGAGAATCAGGCCTCTTGCCCAATGCCGATCAGATAAGCTTGCCAAAGCGGTCTTTCGTAGGAGCCCCGCCCCGGGGCGAAGCTTTTCAATCGCGTATCGCCCTGGTTCGCGGCGGGGCGCCGCTCCTACCCATTGGCAGCGTCGACGCTTAACTGACAGACATTAGGCCTCTTGCCCGTCCTTTTTCTTCCAGCCGGCGCCGCCTGGCAGTACCAGGTTGAGCAGCAGGGCGCTGATGGCGCACAGGGAAATACCCGACAGGGCAAATTCCTTGCCGCCAATCACCATGCCGCCGATACCGAACACCAGGGTCACCGAGACGATGATCAGGTTGCGCGCTTCGGACAGGTCGACCTGATGGCGAATCAGGGTGTTGAGACCGACCACGGCGATGGAGCCGAACAGCAGGCAGAGAATGCCGCCCATCACCGGCACCGGGATGCTCTGCAGGGCCACGCCGAACTTGCCGATAAAGGCCAGGGCAATGGCGAATACCGCCGCCCAGGTCATGATCTTCGGGTTGTAGCTCTTGGTCAGCATCACCGCGCCGGTCACTTCGGCGTAGGTGGTGTTGGGCGGGCCACCGAACAGGCCGGCTGCCGAGGTGGCCAGACCGTCACCCAGCAGGGTGCGGTGCAGGCCCGGTTGTTTGACGAAGTTCTTGCCGGTCACGTTGCCAATCGCCACCACGCCGCCGATGTGCTCGATGGCGGGCGCCAGGGCGACCGGCACCATGTACAGAATGGCGCCCCAGTGCAGCTCGGGGGCGATGAAGTTGGGCATGGCGATCCAGGCTGCCTGGCTGACGGCGCTGGTGTCGATCACACCGAGTACGGCGGCGATGGCGCAGCCAACGGCGATACCGGCAAGAATCGGCACCAGGCGGAAGAGCCCGCGCCCCAGCACGGCCACCAGCAGGGTGGTGATCAGCGCCGGCATCGAAATCATCATCGCCGTGCTGTACGGCACCAGTTCAACGCTGCCGTCACCAGCCTTGCCCATGGCCATGTTCACCGCGACCGGTGACAGCGCCAGGCCGATGGAGATGATCACCGGGGCGATCACCACCGGTGGCAGCAGGCGGTCGATGAAGTTGGGGCCGCGCAGTTTGACCAGTAGCGAAAGCAGGATGTAGACCAGGCCGGCAGCGATCACGCCGCCCATCACTGCCGGCAGGCCGAACTCGCCCTTGGCTGCCAGAATCGGCGCGATGAAGGCGAAGCTGGAGGCCAGAAACACCGGCACCTGGCGCTTGGTGACCAGTTGGAACAGCAGGGTGCCGATACCGGCGGTGAACAGCGCGACGTTGGGGTCCATGCCGGTGATCAGCGGCATCAGCACCAGAGCGCCGAAGGCCACGAACAGCATCTGCGCGCCGGAAATGCCCTGGCGCCACAGCGGATCGTTGAATTCCGTCTGCGACATGTCAGGCGTCCTTTTGCTTGGTGCCGAAGATCTTGTCACCGGCATCGCCCAGGCCCGGGATGATGTAGCCATGCTCGTTCAGACGCTGATCGATGGAGGCGGTGAAGATGGTCACGTCCGGGTGAGCCTGCTCGACCGCCTGAATGCCCTCGGGGGCAGCAACCAGGACCATGGCGCGGATGTCCTTGCAGCCGGCTTTCTTCAGCAGGTCGATGGTGGCGACCATCGAACCGCCGGTGGCCAGCATCGGGTCGATGATCAGGGCCAGGCGCGAGTCGATTTCCGGAGCGAGCTTTTCCAGGTAGGTGTGCGCTTCCAGGGTTTCCTCGTTGCGCGCCACGCCCACGGCGCTGACCTTGGCGCCCGGGATCAGGCTGAGCACGCCGTCGAGCATGCCGATGCCGGCACGCAGGATGGGCACTACGGTGATCTTCTTGCCGGCGATCTTCTCCACCTGAACGGTGCCCGCCCAGCCTTCGATGTCGTAGGCTTCCAGAGGCAAGTCGTTGGTGGCCTCATAAGTCAGCAGGGCGCCCACTTCCTGGGCCAGCTCACGGAAATTCTTGGTGCTGATATCGGCGCGGCGCATCAGGCCGATCTTGTGACGGATCAGCGGGTGGCGGATCTCGCGAGTGGGCATGGGCTGGGATCTCCAACGGGGCTCTGGGAAAAATCGCGTTAGATTAAAGCATTGCTTGTGCCTAGTGGTGGGTGACTGATGAGTCGCGGTGCTCGCCGACGTGCATCGGCTACGCTGGTCAGTCGATACTTGGCAAGCGTTGCACGGGTCTGTACCTTTGCCCGCTTTTATTTGACGAGTCGATCAGCTTTCGGGCTGTTCGCCGCCACTCATCAGCCGATCAAGAGAGAGCACCATCATGTCCGCCGATCTCGCGCACATTCGCCAAATCATGGCGGAAGCCGACTGCCTGTTCACCGAAGCCGAGGTGGAAGCGGCCATCGATAAGGTCGCCAGCCAGATCAACGCCGAGCTGGCTGAGCGCAACCCGGTGGTGTTCTGCGTGATGAACGGCGGCCTGATCTTTTCCGGCAAGCTGCTGACCAAGCTGAGTTTCCCACTGGAAGCCTCCTACCTGCATGCCACCCGCTACCGCAATGAAACCAGTGGTGGCGAGCTGTTCTGGAAGGCCAAGCCGGAAGTGTCCTTCATCGACCGCGACGTGCTGATCATCGACGACATCCTCGATGAAGGGCACACCCTCGGTGCGATCATCGACTTCTGCCGCCATGCCGGTGCGCGTGCCGTGCATACCGCGGTGTTGATCGACAAGGAGCACGAGCGCAAGGCGCGCCCGGACCTGAAGGCCAACTACGTGGGCTTGTCGTGCATCGACCGGTACATCTTCGGTTACGGCATGGACTACAAAGGCTACTGGCGCAACGCCGCCGGCATCTTCGCGGTCAAGGGGCTGTAAGCCTGATACCAGATTCACACACCTGCTGTTCGTAGGAGCCCCGCCTCGGGGCGAAGCGGTTGATGTCAGCGGCGCCCAGATTCGCGGCGGGGCGCCGCTCCTACATGCCGGCGCCGCTCCAACAGTCGACGCCTGGCGTGTAGCCCGGATGAAATCCGGGTTTGCTTTCGTCGCTGTGCCAGGATGTTATCCGGCCCAAGGCCTCAGGCCTCTCCCAACCAGCGCAATGCCTTTTCCCGCGCGTGCGGCAGATCCCGTGCATAAGCCAGTTCGCCCTCGCGGCTGCGCACGCCGGCGCGCCGTAGTTGCAGGCGTACCTGCGCCGTCGGCCCGCTCAGAATCAGCGCCACGCCCTGCTGGCGATAGTCACGTAGCACATTGTCCAGCGCGGCGATGGCGGTCATGTCCAGCAGCGGTACGGCGCCAATGTCGACGATCACCACGCGCACGCCCGGCGTGAAGCGGCGCAGCACACTCAGCGCCTTTTCCGCTGCGCCGAAAAACAGTGGGCCGCGAATCGCATACGCCAGCACCTGCTCGGGCAGGTTGCGCAGGGCTTCCCGCTGCTGCCGGTTCAGTGTGGCGGTATCGGTCAGCTCGCTCATGCGTTTGATGAACAGCCCGGCCGCCAGCAGCAGGCCGACGCCTACCGCCAGTACCATGTCGAACAATACGGTCAGCACCAGGCAGGTCAGCAATACCAGCACATCACTGCGCGGAGCGATACGCAGGGTGTGAGCGACGTGGTGTGCTTCGCTCATGTTCCACGCCACCATCAGCAGCAGCGCTGCCAGTGCGGCCATGGGCAGATAACTGAACAGTGGCGCGAGCAGCAGAATCGCTGCCAGCACCACGCCTGCATGAACCAGTGCGGCCATTGGCGAGAAGGCGCCGGCGCGCACGTTGGCTGCGGTACGTGCAATGGCGGCAGTCGCTGTGATGCCGCCAAAGAACGGTGCAGCCAGGTTGCCCAGACCCTGGCCGATCAATTCAGCGTTGGGGTCATGCTTGCTGCCAGTCATGCCGTCGGCGACCACCGCGCAGAGCAGTGACTCGATGGCGCCGAGCATGGCGATGGCAAAGGCCGGGGCCAGCAGTTGACGGATCAGTTCGAATGACAGCACCAATGGCTGGCCGTCAGCGCCCGGCAGGTTCCAGGGCAACGCCAGGCTCGGCAGGAGGGGCGGAATGCCGGGGTACTCGATGCCATCGAGTTGATAACTGAAGCGCTCGCCCAGTGTCGCCACGGGCAGTCCCAGGCGTTCCAGAGCCAGTGCCAGCAATGCGCCGACCGCCAGGGCGACCAGATGTGCGGGAATTTTCGGCGCCAGGCGTGGCCAGATCAGCAGCGTGGCCAGGCATACGGCACCGACCAGGCTGTCGCCCGGCTGCAGGCTGGGTAGGGCGCGAACCAGCAGGTTAAGTTGCTCCAGCAAGTGTTGCGGTGCGCTGGCCAGGTGCAGGCCGAGCAGATCCTTGATCTGCAGAACGGCAATGACGATGCCAATGCCGGCGGTAAAGCCCAGCGTCACCGGATAGGGCACGAACTCGATCAGGCGTCCGGCGCGTAGCAGTCCCATGAGGATCAGGATCACGCCAGCCATCAGTGTGCACAGCAGCAGCCCGCCAAGGCCATATTGCTGGGTGATCGGCAGCAGAATCACCACGAAGGCGGCGGTGGGGCCGGAAATATTGAAGCGCGAGCCGCCGCACAGGGCGATCAGCGGTGCGGCAATCAGCACGGTATAGAGGCCGTGCTGCGGCGCCACGCCTACGGCGATGGCCAGCGCCATGGCCAGTGGAATGGCAATGATGCCCACCGTCAGGCCGGCGCTCAGATCCCCGCGCAGGGTCTTCCAGGAGTATCCCGCGCGCAGAGTCTGGCGCCAGGCGGCGAACAGCGGTAACGATGGACGTAACATGCTGGCTTCCTAATGGCTTGACGCATTATAGGAGCCGGTTTGCACCGCGCGGCATGACCTAGGTCGGCTATTGTGTCGATTGTGCGCACGGGCTGCGCGTTGAGCCGCGCGCGGCGCGGCGGTACACTGCCGTCCCTCTGTAATGCTGGCGGGAGCGGGCGATGCGTAAAGACAAGAAGCAGGTGATTGGCGAAGAAATCAGCGATGACTCGATCAAGCTGTTCCTTGCGGTGGAACCGGCGGACGCCACACCGCCTTCGCTGCACAAGCTGGTCAAGGCTTATCGCGGCTTGCGTGTCGATGATTTCGAGCGCTTCGTGGGTTTCTTCGTTGCTGCAGGCTACGACCTCTCGGCCACCGATGCGCAGGGCAATGATTTCATCGCGCTGATTCAGGATCAGCGCAATGCCGAGCCCTACATCGAAGTGATCAAGGCGGCTCGCGGCTGATTCTGTCGAGGATATAGGCAAAAATGCCCGCGCTCCGATGAGGAGGCGGGCATTTTTATGGTTCTTCGCATATTTTGGTGAAAGTGCGGGTTGATGCCGGACTGGCAACTACGTGTTAGCTGTCGATGACTTGGCACTATCCCTTAGCGTGTTGTCTGGCCTGATAGGTTTCGCCCCTTACGGGCGAGTCACTTGACTCGCTACGCTCACCCTTCGGGCCAGCCTACGGCTGTTACTGCGCTGCGCTTCGTAGCTCTTGCTTGCCCAAGAGAAAGTAACCAAAGAGAAGGGCACCCCACCATCCGAGCTAGGCGCCCCCGCCCTGCTGCGCCGGGGTTCCCGCGCTCCATCACCGCTCCAGGGGCACGCCACGAAGGGCCGTCCCTGGCCCATCGTGGCTCTCGCGACATCCATGTCGCTCAACCCCTTCCACGGCGATTCCACTCGGCCTCCTGAAGGGGACTTGGGTGTCGTCTGTGAGATCGCGGTGAAAGAGCAAAAGCCAGACGCCGCTGAGGTTAATTACGTGGAGATTACGCAAGCTCGCGACCTGGTCCCCTTCAGGAGGCCGAGTGGAGGTGTTGCGTAGGGGAGCGAGCCGCATGGATGCGGCGAGATACCGATGGCGGCCCCGCTTAAAGGGCCAAGGATGGCCCATGTAAGCCGGCCCCCGGAGCGGCGCCGGAACGAGGGAAGTTTCGCGCAGCGAAACCCGGATGTCGGGGTGCCCTTCTTTGGCACACCTTTCTTGGGCAAGCAACGAAACGTAGCGGAGCGTAGTAACAGCCACAGGCTGGCCCGCAGGGTGAGCGCAGCGAATCAAGGTGTGGCGCCCGTAAGGGGCGCAACCCAAACGCTCAGTACACGCGGTAATGGATAGTGCTAAGTCAGTAAGCGATACGCACACAAACTTGCCAGTCCGGTGTCAAGCGTATCTTCCCCGCGATAATGCGAAGAACCATTTTTATGGCCTGTGAGTCGTGAACTCAGGGCAATAAAAAACCGACCACTGGGGTCGGTTTTTTCAAGAACCTGTCGCGATTAAGCGGCAGCAGCTTCGCCCAGCGCCTTGATGTGCGCGTTCAGGCGGCTCTTGTGACGAGCAGCTTTGTTCTTGTGAATGATGCCTTTGTCAGCCATACGGTCGATGACCGGAACAGCTGCAGTGTAAGCGGTCTTGGCAAGCTCGAGATCTTTGGCAGCAATAGCCTTGACTACGTTCTTGATGTAAGTACGAACCATCGAGCGCAGGCTGGCGTTATGGCTACGGCGCTTCTCAGCCTGTTTGGCGCGTTTTTTGGCAGAAGGTGAGTTGGCCACCGTCAAGCTCCTCGAAAACTGGGGGGTTACGACAAATAAGGCCGCGAATCATGCCGATCCATCTGCCTGCTGTCAAGTCTGATGACGCTTTCCTGTGCTGGCCTGACCAGTGGTGGCTCGCTACACTCGACGCCTTCGTTGGGCGGCGGATTGTCCGCTACTGCACCTTTTTATGGAAGCCGAAATACCCCATGAATCTGCTCAAGTCCCTGGCTGCCGTCAGTTCACTGACCATGGTGTCGCGCGTGCTGGGGTTCGTGCGCGACACCATCATCGCCCGCACCTTTGGCGCCGGGGTGGCGTCGGATGCCTTCGTGGTGGCCTTCAAGCTGCCCAATCTGCTGCGCCGCATTTTTGCCGAAGGCGCCTTCTCCCAGGCCTTCGTACCCATCCTGGCCGAGTACAAGATGCAGCAGGGCGAGGAGGCCACGCGCACCTTTATCGCCTACGTCTCAGGTTTGCTGACCCTGGTGCTGGCGCTGGTCACGGCCATCGGCGTGCTCGCCGCGCCCTGGATCGTCTGGGCCACGGCGCCGGGTTTTGCCGATGAGGCCGAGCGTTTCGAGCTGACCGTCGATCTGCTGCGGGTGACCTTTCCTTATATATTGCTGATCTCCCTGTCATCGCTGGCCGGCGCCATCCTTAACACCTGGAACCGTTTTTCGGTGCCGGCGTTCGTGCCGACGCTGCTCAATGTCAGCATGATCGTCTTCTCGCTGTTTCTGACGCCCTATTTCGACCCGCCGATCATGGCGCTGGGCTGGGCGGTGCTGGTCGGTGGCCTGGCGCAGTTGCTCTGGCAACTGCCGCACCTGAAGAAGATCGGCATGCTGGTGCTGCCGCGCCTGAGTTTCGGCGACCTGGGCGTGTGGCGCGTGCTCAAGCAGATGGGGCCGGCGATCTTCGGCGTCTCGGTGAGTCAGATCTCGCTGATCATCAACACCATTTTCGCTTCCTTCCTGGTGGCTGGCTCGGTGTCCTGGATGTATTACGCCGACCGCCTGATGGAGCTGCCCTCAGGTGTGCTGGGCGTGGCGCTGGGCACCATCCTGCTGCCGGCGCTATCGAAAACCTATGCGAGCAAGAATCGCGACGAGTACCGCCGCCTGCTCGATTGGGGGCTGCGTTTGTGCTTTCTGCTGGTGCTGCCCTGCACCCTGGCGCTGGCGATTCTCGCCGAGCCGTTGGTGGTCTCGCTGTTTCAGTACGGCAAATTCACCGCCAACGATTCGCTGATGACCCAGCAGGCGCTGATGGCCTACGCGGTCGGCCTGCTGGCGCTGATTCTGGTGAAGATTCTTGCGCCGGGCTTCTACGCCCAACAGAACATCAAAACGCCGGTGAAGATCGCTGTGGTCAGCCTGCTGGCGACCCAGGTGATGAACGCGCTGTTCGTCTTCGGTCTGGAGATGGCGCACGTCGGCCTGGCGCTGGCAATCAGTCTGGCGGCCTGCCTGAATGCCGGTCTGCTGTACTGGCAGCTGCGCCGCGCCGCTATCTTCCAGCCGCTGCCGGGCTGGGGGCTGTTTCTGCTCAAGCTGGTGGTCGCGGTGGCGGTGATGGTTGCCGTGTTGCTGGGGCTGCTGCAGGTCATGCCCGCCTGGGCAGAAGGGGAGATGCTCGTACGCCTGTTGCGTCTCGGCGCGTTGGTAGCGGCTGGGCTGGTCGCCTACTTCGGCATGCTGCTGATATTGGGCTTTCGTCCGCGCGACTTTGCCCGGCGGGCCTTGTAGCGGTTTCAGGCGTCACGATGCCTGTTGTGCATGGCGTGCTGTGCGTATAATCGGCCACTTTGTGAACAAGAAGCGTGCTATGCAGCTGGTTCGAGGTCTTCATAACCTGCAGCCCCAGGCGCGGGGCTGTGTGGTCACCATCGGTAATTTCGACGGCGTTCATCGTGGGCACCAGGCCATCCTGGCGCGCTTGCGCGAGCGCGCGGCGGAATTGGCCGTGCCCAGCTGTGTGGTGATTTTCGAGCCGCAGCCGCGTGAGTTCTTCGGCCCGGACACCGCGCCGGCGCGGCTGACCCGCCTGCGCGACAAGCTCGCCCTGCTGGCCGCTGAAGGCGTCGACCTGGTGCTGTGCCTGGCCTTCAACCGCCGCTTGCGCGAGTTGTCGGCCGCCGAGTTCGTCCAGCGTGTGCTGGTCGATGGCCTGGGCGTGAAGGATCTGGAGATCGGCGATGATTTCCGCTTCGGCTGCGACCGTGCCGGCGATTTTGAATTCCTCAAGGCCGCAGGTTTGCGCCACGGCTTCAGCGTCGATGCTTCGACCACGGTCGAAGTGCTGGGCGGCCGGGTCAGCAGCACACGCGTGCGCCAGGCGCTGGCCGATGGTGATTTCGACCTGGCTGAAGCCCTGCTCGGCCGGCCGTTTCGCATCGCCGGGCGGGTGTTGCACGGGCAGAAGCTCGGCCGCCAGCTCGATGCGCCGACGGCCAATATCCAGCTCAAGCGGCGCAAGGTGCCGCTGACCGGCGTGTATCTGGTGAGCTGCGAAATCGATGGCGTGATTCAACCGGGCGTCGCCAATATCGGCGTGCGCCCCAGCGTTGCCGGTGACGGCAGCGCCCATCTGGAAGTGCATCTTCTGGATTTTGCCGGCGATCTGTATGGCCGGCGTCTCTCGGTGGCTTTCCACCACAAGCTGCGTGATGAGCAGCGTTTCGCCTCGCTGGAGGCCTTGAGGGCGGCGATTGCCGCCGATATCGCCGCTGCCCGTGATTATTGGCAGGGCCACCCGCTGATGAAGAGCCACCCGCTGATGAAGAGCCCGAAATGACCGACTACAAAGCTACGCTGAACCTGCCCGATACCCAGTTCCCGATGAAGGCCGGCCTGCCGCAACGCGAGCCGCAGACCCTGCAGCGTTGGCACGAGATTGGCCTGTATAGCAAGCTGCGCAAGATTGGCGAAAATCGGCCGAAGTTCGTCCTGCACGACGGCCCGCCCTATGCCAACGGCAGCATCCACATCGGTCATGCGGTGAACAAGATCCTCAAGGACATCATCACCCGCTCCAAGACCCTGGCTGGTTTCGACGCGCCCTACGTGCCGGGTTGGGACTGCCACGGCCTGCCGATCGAGCACAAGGTCGAAACCACCTTCGGCAAGAACCAGCCGGCGGACCTGACCCGCGAGCGCTGCCGCACCTATGCCGGCGAGCAGATCGAAGGGCAGAAGGCCGACTTCATCCGCCTCGGTGTGCTCGGCGACTGGGACAATCCGTACAAGACCATGGATTTCGCCAACGAGGCCGGCGAGATCCGCGCCCTGGCCGAGATGGTCAGGCAGGGCTTCGTGTTCAAGGGGCTGAAACCGGTGAACTGGTGCTTCGACTGCGGCTCGGCCCTGGCCGAGGCCGAAGTGGAGTATCAGGACAAGAAATCCGATGCCATCGACGTCGCCTTCCCCATCGAAGATGCAGACAAGCTGGCCGCCGCCTTCGGCCTCAGCGAGCTGAGCAAGCCGACCGCCATCGTCATCTGGACCACCACGCCCTGGACCATCCCGGCCAACCAGGCGCTCAACGTGCATCCGGAGTTCACCTACGCCCTGGTCGACACCGGCGAGCGCCTGCTGCTGCTGGCTGAAGAGCTGGTTGAATCCTGCCTGCAGCGTTACGGCCTGCAAGGTCAAGTAATCGCCACCGCGCAGGGCGCCGCACTGGATCTGATCCGTTTCCGTCATCCGTTCTACGAGCGTTTCTCGCCGGTGTACCTGGCCGAATACGTCGAGCTGGGCGCCGGTACCGGTATCGTCCACTCGGCGCCGGCTTATGGTGAGGACGACTTCCGCACCTGCAAAGCCTACGGCATGAGCAACGACGACATTCTCAGTCCGGTGCAGAGCAATGGCGTCTACACCCCGGACCTGCCGTTCTTCGGTGGCCAGTTCATCTGGAAGGCCAACCCGGCCATCGTCGAGAAGCTGGCCGAAGTCGGTGCGCTGCTCAAGCACCAGCCGATCCAGCACAGCTACATGCACTGCTGGCGCCACAAGACGCCGCTGATCTACCGCGCCACCGCACAATGGTTCGTCGGCATGGACACTCAGCCCAAAGAGGGCGAGTCTCTGCGTGAGCGTGCGCTGGCGGCCATCGAGCAAACCCAGTTCGTCCCGGCCTGGGGCCAGGCGCGCCTGCATAGCATGATCGCCGGCCGTCCCGACTGGTGCATCTCGCGCCAGCGCAACTGGGGCGTGCCGATCCCGTTCTTCCTGCACAAGGCCACCGGCGAGTTGCACCCGCGCACCGTCGAGCTGATGGAAGAAGTCGCCAAGCGCGTCGAGCAAGAGGGCATCGAAGCTTGGTTCAAGCTCGACGCTGCCGAGCTGCTCGGCGCTGAAGCGGCTGACTACGACAAGATCAACGACACTCTCGACGTCTGGTTCGACTCCGGTACCACCCACTGGCATGTACTGCGTGGCTCGCACGGCCTCGGCCACACCACTGGCCCGCGCGCCGATCTGTACCTGGAAGGTTCGGACCAGCATCGCGGCTGGTTCCATTCGTCCCTGCTGACCGGCAGCGCCATCGACGGTCACGCGCCGTACAAGGCACTGCTGACCCATGGCTTCGTGGTCGACGAGAACGGCCGCAAGATGTCCAAGTCGCTGGGTAACGTGGTTGCGCCGCAGGAGGTTAACGACAGCCTGGGCGCCGACATCATGCGCCTGTGGGTCGCGTCCACCGACTACTCCGGCGAGATGGCCGTGTCCAAGGTGATCCTGCAGCGCAGCGCCGATGCCTACCGCCGCATCCGCAACACCGCGCGCTTCATGCTGGCCAACCTCAACGGCTTCGATCCGGCCAAGGATCTGCTGCAGCCCGAGCAGATGCTCGACCTCGACCGCTGGGCCGTGGACGCCGCCCTGCGTCTGCAGGAAGAGATCATCGAGGCGTACGCCGACTACCGATTCTGGAACGTCTATTCCAAGGTGCACAACTTCTGCGTGCAGGAGCTGGGCGGCTTCTACCTGGACATCATCAAGGATCGCCAGTACACCACTGCCGCCGACAGCGTGGCGCGTCGCTCCTGCCAGAGCGCGCTGTTCCACATCAGCGAAGCGCTGGTGCGCTGGATCGCGCCGATCCTGGCGTTTACCGCCGAGGAAATCTGGCAGTTCCTGCCGGGCGAGCGCAACGAGTCGGTGATGCTCAATACCTGGTACGCGGGCCTGGAGCGTCTGCCGGAAGGCTTCGAACTGGATCGTGCCTATTGGGATCGCGTGATGGAGGTCAAGGCCGCGGTCAACAAGGAGCTGGAGAACCTGCGCACGGCCAAGGCCATCGGTGCCAGCCTGCAGGCTGAAGTGACCCTGTTCTGTGACGATGCCAAGCAGGCCGATCTGGCCAAGCTCGGCGACGAGCTGCGCTTTGCCCTGATCACCTCGGCGGCGCAGACCGCGCCGCTGGCCGATGCACCGGCCGATGCGGTGGTGACCGAAGTCGAAGGTCTGAAGCTGAAGATCCTCAAGTCTGCCCACGCCAAGTGCGGCCGTTGCTGGCACTTTCGCGCCGATGTCGGCAGTCATGCCGCGCATCCTGAGCTGTGCGGCCGTTGCGTGAGCAACATCGAAGGCGAAGGTGAGGTGCGCAAGCATGCCTGAGTCCTCGCGTTTCGGGCATCTGCCCTGGTTGCTGCTGAGTGTGCTGATCCTGGTCGCCGACCGGGTGACCAAGGACATCTTCGAGGGCACGCTGAGCATGTATCAGCGTATCGAAGTGATTCCGGGCTACTTCGACTGGACCCTGGCCTACAACACCGGTGCGGCATTCAGCTTCCTGGCCGATGCCGCTGGCTGGCAGCGCTGGTTCTTCGCCGCCATCGCCATCGTCGTTAGCGTCGTGCTGGTGATCTGGCTCAAGCGCCTCAAGCGTCACGAGACTCTGCTGGCCGTGGCGCTGGCCATGGTCCTGGGTGGTGCGCTGGGCAACCTGTATGACCGCGTGGTGCTTGGTCACGTGGTCGACTTCATTCTGGTGCATTGGCAGAGCCGCTGGTTCTTCCCGGCGTTCAATCTGGCCGACACCTTCATCACCATTGGCGCCATCCTGCTGGCGCTGGATATGTTCAAGAGCGACAAGCCGGCGAAGGAGGCTGCGCAATGACAGACGTACGCATCGGTCCGGACAGGGAAGTGACCCTGCACTTCGCCCTCAAGCTGGAAAACGGCGATGTGGTCGACAGCACCTTCGAGAGGCAGCCGGCGACCTTCAGGGTCGGTGATGGCAACCTGCTGCCCGGTTTCGAGCAGGCGCTGTACGGCTTCAAGGCCGGCGACAAGCGCAGCGTGCAGGTACAACCGGAGCAGGGCTTCGGCCAGCCCAATCCTCAGAACGTGCAGATCATGCCGCGCAGCCAGTTCGAGGGCATGGAGCTCTCCGAAGGTCTGCTGGTGATCTTCAACGATGCCGCCAATGCCGAGCTGCCGGGTGTAGTCAAGGCGTTCGACGACAAGCAGGTCACCATCGACTTCAACCATCCGCTGGCCGGCAAGGTGCTTGACTTCGATGTGGAAATCATCGAAGTCAAGGCGCTCTAGCCCGTGCTGCCGCTCTTGTAGGAGCGGCTTCAGCCGCGAAGCTCTTGTTGCAGCCTGTGCTTATCCCGCGCAGGCTGTACCTTTGCGGGATCGAACCATAGCGTCGTGCGATCCCTGATCAATACCGAGACAGCCAGCATGCATATCAAACTCGCCAATCCCCGCGGCTTCTGCGCCGGCGTTGATCGCGCCATCGAAATCGTCAACCGCGCGCTGGAAGTGTTCGGCCCGCCGATCTACGTGCGCCATGAAGTGGTGCACAACAAGTTCGTGGTCGAGGACCTGCGTGCCCGCGGCGCGGTATTTGTCGAAGAGCTGGACCAGGTGCCGGACGACGTCATCGTCATCTTCAGCGCTCACGGCGTGTCCAAGGCCGTGCGTGACGAGGCCGACCGTCGTGGCCTCAAGGTCTTCGACGCCACCTGCCCGCTGGTGACCAAGGTGCATATGGAAGTGGTGCGCTACAGCCGGGAAGGCCGTGAGTGCATCCTTATCGGCCACGAAGGCCACCCGGAAGTCGAAGGCACCATGGGCCAGTATGACGCCAGCAACGGCGGCGCCATCTACCTGGTGGAAGACGAGACGGATGTCGCCGAGCTGCAGGTGCGCAACCCCGAGAACCTGGCGTTCGTCACCCAGACCACCCTGTCCATGGACGACACCAGCAAGGTGATCGACGCCCTGCGCAGCAAGTTCCCGGCCATCGGCGGCCCGCGCAAGGACGACATCTGCTACGCCACGCAGAATCGCCAGGATGCGGTCAAGCAACTGGCCAGCGAGTGCGACGTGCTGCTGGTCGTCGGCAGCCCCAATAGCTCCAACTCCAACCGCCTGCGCGAGCTGGCCGAGCGCATCGGCACGCCCGCTTACCTGATCGACGGTGCCGAGGACCTCAAGCGTGAGTGGTTCGAAGGTACGAAAGGGATCGGTATCACGGCCGGGGCGTCGGCACCTGAGGTGCTGGTGCGCGGGGTGGTCGACCAGTTGCGCGCCTGGGGGGCGGAAGGGGAGACGGAACTTGATGGTCGGCCAGAGAATGTGACGTTCTCGATGCCGAAGGAGTTGAGGGTTAAGGCGTTATAGAAAAAAGCCCCCGTCAGAGCGATCTGGCGGGGGCTTTAATTTACCGCAGGCGCTATTTCCAGCAGTTACTTACGGATGCGCCAGAAGCGGTAACACCTTTTTCACCCATGGCGTTGAGTGTCAAGTTACCGCACTTTGTATCGTTGAACGTATTGGTGGCCGTCAACGTATAACCGCCGTCCCCATTTGTGCTGGCGACGGAAAGCGTGTACTTGCCTGTTTCGGAGGTGTTTCCGCCGAGCCCTAGTTTGCCCAAGTCACTATTGCTGGTGACATAGGCATTATTCTGCGCAAAGTATCGTTCCTGACGAGCCGAAGCGTCGGCCAGCAGAGCCTGGCCTTCGCTTCGGTTTGCTCGTTGCACGTACTCCGTATAGCTCGGGTAGGCGATCGAGGCCAGAATGCCTATGACCACGACCACTATCATGACTTCAATCAGGGTGAAGCCGGTTTGAGCAGGTTTCATCGAATACTCCATAGCTGTTTATTCTTCTTCACTCAAGCCCGACTCGGCGCCAGCTTTGACGTCCAATACTGGATGGATCCGGATAGATATTGGTGCATTCCTGCCCGGTGCAGTACTGGAACGAGTTGTCAGAGTTCTGCGACAGCGTGCCACCACCTTCACCGTCCTGACGAATAGCCGAGATATTGTTGGTGCCGACGTCTGATGTCGGGGTGTAGTCGAACGCGTTATGGGGGGTTCTACCGCCCGTGAATGGGTTGATGGCGAAGGTCCAGTTGGTCGCGCCGTCACCGCATGGATCGTCATTGGGGATCAGGGTCTGGAAGAAAACCGTGCGGCCCAGTTGCGACATGTTCTCGACCACCATTTCGCCCTCGCTCTTGCGAAGATCGAGCCACCAGCCATTTTGCGCGCTCTGGGTATCTGAGCCGTACCAATCCACAGCGTTATTGCTGATGACCAAGCCTTGCCGGGTCGAGCCATCGGCTGCCACCGTTACCTGATTGGTAATTTCCTGTTCTTGCAGGCTGGAACGGCTGATGTTTGGGTTACTGGCTTCTTCTCCAAGCGTCTGTTTGTCCCAGATGCCGTAAACGGTCTGGGCCATGGTTTTGTCGCCGTCCTTGTCATTGGTTTCGAAGAACTTGCCCGTGCCAAAGATCACCAGGTATCCAACACCGGTTGGGTGGCGAACCAGGCTTGGGGCGGAGGTGATGGGTTGACGGCTGCCGTTGTTGCTGGAAATAGCGCTGAACAACGGCTTACCGCCATAGGCGACTTCAAAATCATTTATAGCTGACTTCCCATCATCTTCTCGAGTGAAGGGAGCGCTTTCGCTACGGCCACTGCGCAGAAGATCGAAACGCCACACATTGCCCTGCAGGTCACCTGCATAGGCATAGTCGGCTACACCGTCAGCGTTGAAGTCGCCAAGTTTGGCTGTGGACAGGCCGTTGGCGACGCCGACGGTGCCCTGGACCTCCAGGCTCTTGAGCAGGTTGCCTTCCAAGGCATCGATGATGAACAGCGCGGCCTTGCCACTGGTATGGCCCTCGCTTTCATAACCGTTACCGATCACTACCGCCCATTTGCCCGTATGCAGGCGGGCGATGGTCGGCTGTGCGAAGCTGTAGCCCATCTTCACGTTCGACTCGCCAAGCCGGCTGTCATCGAACTCCCACAGCAATTCTTCCTTGCCGGGCTCGGTGATGTCGAGGGCGAAGATGGACTTGCCGCCGGCCTTCAGTGTGCCGACCAGGATGGTGCGCCACTCAGAGCCATTGAATACGTCCGCGACGGTGGGCGGGCCATCGACGTAAAACTCATGGCTGTAATTGGTACCGGTGAGCTTGTTCAGTTTGGGGAATACGGCGGTCGGGATGAACGCGAACTCTTCAACGCCGGTGTCGGCATTGAAAGCATGCAGCATGCCATCGTTGCCACCTACGTAGACCCGCGACTGTCGCTGCTTAATCTTCTGTGCAAAGGTACTGTAGGCTTGGTTGCCTTCCAGTTGATCGGAGAAATTCACCAGATAACGTGGGCCAGAAACGACCGCAGGTGTGGAGGAATAAAAGTCGCCCAGTACACCACTGCGCTGGCGGAAGGGCCTCTCGTTGTGCGAGCCCTCACCGCTGCGGTCGCCGCGCAAGTAACTGAGACGTTGAGAGCCTCTGCTATCCGCGACATTACTGTTCTCTGGGTCACGGCTAAGGAAGTAGGCGAGTGTGCCTGCGGTTGCGGCTTCACCTGCATTGTCCCAGGTAAAGTCCATGAGGCCACTGTTACTGCTGCCTGCAATCTTGATGGATCGGCTCGCGGCGCCGGGGACCTTGTTTTGGGCGCTCCAGGCTTCGCGCGTTTCGAACTTATTGGTTTCCGGGTTCCACCCCTTCACGAAGCGTTTCACATCTCCGGACCAGTTGTCATCGCTGGCATAGGATGTCTGATAGGAAACGGTGAAGACCCCCTCTTCACCGTTCTCGTCGGCGCTGACCTGGCCGGAGTTGATCGCAGGGCGGGCGGCTGTCGACTTGCGATCGGCGATGCGTTTAAGGATGTCATCGAAGGCCTGCACCATGGCCTCGGGGCTGTCCACGCTGAAGAACTCGCCGCGTGAGTTGATCGCCGCATGCCACAGGTCGTAGACGTTGTTGGCACTGTCCGCAGCGGCGGGGGGCCAGTTTTTCGCACCGCTTTTCAGATTGTCGTAGCCGGGGCCGCCGAAGGTGCCTTGATCAGGGTCCCACTCAAGTCCACTTTGCTTCAGTGATGAGGTTAGGCCCAGCCCCATGATGAAATTGGTCATGTGCTGCCACGTGGCCGGGTTGTTGCGTGGGTTCCAGTAGTCGGTTGTTGTGTCGCCGCTTTTGAACGGTATGTAGGCGGGAACACTATTGGCCAGGTTGGGATTCAGGTCCGTAGCCCAGTAATGCATGGCCAGGTCGGCCAAAGTGTTTTGCGTACGGTCGCTATAAGGGGCGATGGCGCCGGAGTAGGCTTTGCCATCGGGAAGGGTGAAACTGCCTGCATCGTGGCGGAAGTTGCTAGGGCTGTCAGCCGTGCCGTTCCACATGCCGTCGGTCATCAGGATGTGATAGCTGGCGCGGCAAGCGTAGGTGTTCTGCGTCGTGTTGCCGCTGCCATTGGGGTTTTGTTGCCAGGGCGTTGCGCTGCTGTAGAAATCGCCGGCGCGCTTGAGTGCGGCGGGTAGGGGCGTGCTCTGATCGAAGGCGATGCTCTGCAGCCAGCTATAGAGCTGTCCTTTATGCTGCGGAGAGTAGGCCTTGAAGGCGTTGTTTCGGCAGTTACTGTCGCTCCCGTCGAACGAGGTGCAGCGGCCCAGGCCCTGCCAGCTCAGACGCACGGAGGCGGAAAGATCGTAGAAGGCCAGCGCGGCCGCAGACACGGTGGCCAGGGCGCGGTTGCGGTAGAAGGAGTACCAGTTGGCGAAGTTCTGCCTTTCGGCTTCGGAGACGAAATTCAACTGGTAGCAATTATCATTGGCTGTGTCGGTGCAGCCGGTTTTAAGGGTGTAGTAATAGGCAGGAACGCCTTGTCGTGTCAGGCTAGCGGTGAGTGTATTGCCGTTCACGCTGCACGAGGCTGGAATTGTGCCTGAGAGGCCGGAGTGAGCCGCGGTCGCGGTGCAATTGGCAACAGTGCTGTAGCCAGTACACTGACCCAGCCAATTCCAACTATTGCACACAGTAGTACTGGTGCGAGTGATCGAGAAAGTGATGCCGCCATCGGTGGTGACGGTGCTTGTGCCATTAGTGTTTCGGGTTACGCTGGCCTGGAAGTCCACTAAAGGATTTTCCGCCAGGTTGTAAATACGGCCAGTAGGCTCCGTGTAGTTCGTCGAACTATCGTAATTGTAGCTCGATGGTGACCTAGTTATCGGAACGTTCCAGGCGACACGGTAGTTCGCGCCGGATAAATCCACTTCACCCGCATTGTGGTTGAAGCCATTATGCCAAGCTTTGCTGAAGCTGGTGGAGAGCTGCTGCTCAATTCCCGAGGTGTTGAATACGATTGGCGCGTGATAGGTAGCCTTAGGGTTGTAGTAGAGTGGGTTGAAAGCGCTGGATTTGGCGCGTCGTGGCGCCTGGGTTGCCCTCAGAGCATCCGGGACGAAGCCCCATTGCATACTGCCCGAGTCGTCCAGTGTCAGCAGCATGTTGGGGGGGACGCCGATCGTCAGACTCAGCGGGCTTTGTGAGACAGTTGCATGAGCATCTGCAGCGCTCAACAGCACAGTCCCAAGCAGGGCGTATGAAATTGTCTTGGCGCGAGGGGAGCTAAGAAAACGGTTCATGATATCGGCGCTCAGTTGTTGATACCAAGGTAGATGTTGGCGTTTGTCGACTGCAGAAACAGTGTTTCTCCAGCCTTACCATTGTTCATGTAAAAATAGGTGCCCTGGCCTTCGGCAACCATTCCGTATTCGGCGTTGACTGCTGCGTTACCGGCTTCGCCAGCTCGGATGCTGTTCCAGTGGGCATCTGCCTGGGCGCTCGCTTGTGTACTGTTTTCGGCGTCGGTGCCTCGATAAGGCATCCAAAGCAGACCACCCGATGAGTCGTCGCCAAGGTAGGCATCAGTTGCATTTTCAGGTGCATTAACAAAGTCGAGTAAGTTGCTGGCCTGTATGGCAAGAAGACACGGCTTGTTAATGCCGTTTACGTTCAATGTATTATCCGTGCTGCAGTTGGCTGCCTTGGGCTCAAGTTTGTCGGGAATGTTACCTGGCCCGTAGTAACGAAACTCGGCTTCACGTAAGGCCGCGTCAGCGACGTTTATAAGCTTTGTTTCCTGGGCGCGATTTGCAGTAATGCGTGTTTCCAGCGTGACGCCGCGCATACTGTTGATCGCCAGTAGAGTCAGAACAAGCAACATGACGAGGGCGATGAATAAAACCGCACCTTTTTGTTTTTGATACGTTATAGCTGTCATGGCATGAGATTCCTGACGGTTTGGGTGCTGCTCATTACTTGGTACAAACGTTGGCTATCAGCCGTTTGTAGTCGTGTCTTATCGTCGTCTGCTGCTGTTGCCAGCCAATCGTCCAAAATCTTCGAGTCATCGCTATCGCGTTGACCGCTTCGGCTGGCCATTAGCAGGGAATAACGTACGCTTCGTATTGAGCCGCTTGCGGGCGTCCAGTCTGCTTGGGGAACGTAGCTGGAAACTTCTTTTCGCAGAACGTCAGAGTTACCAACCCCAAAATCCAGGCGCATGTCGGCAACCCCGCGAAGCAACTCACCATACTGGGGGGAAGAAACGTTCAGGCTTTTGCAGAGCAGGCGACCTTTGGGAAGATCATTGTCGGGACTGGGATCATACTTGAACGCCAGTACTATGAGGCTCGATGTCGGAGGCGATGAAAAGGCTACCTCGTCATTAAAGCTCGCGCTGGCTGCGCCTTGGCAATCCAGCTCACCGCTTGTTTTCGGTTGATAGCGTATGCAAAAGCCTCGGCCCTCAGCTGGGTCAAGCCCGGTAATGGAGTGGCCTGCACCGAATGCTTGGCAATCACCACTGGCACTTCTGCTAGGGAAAGCTTCTTCAACCAATATCACAGGGTCTCGTCTGTATCCCGCCTTGCCTAGATATTCGTTCAGCATCAAGCTGGCAAAGCGGCCGTTCTCCAGATTCCCGGCCTGATTCTGCTGGAAAACGTAGTTACGCTTGTTGTCGATGTAGACCTGCGTAATACCAAGGATCAACAGACTGCTGATAGCCAAGGCAATCAACAGTTCGATAAGCGAAAGGCCGAACTGGCGTTTAACTGTATTCATGGCTCTACCCGAACGGTGTAGGTGCATACGGTGGCATCTGGGTCGTCAGCATCTAGGCATGCGCCCTCGCGGACCTGCCAGGCAAGGCGGATTTCGAGCATCGAGCCTGCGCCGTCACAATCGCCAGGGCTCGAACTGCGACAGATGCTGACATCGCTTTCGAATACAGCGGCTCCGCCAGGAAGCATTGCTTCAACCTTGTCGGCCCAGCAGTCGCGTTGCTCCTTTGGGGTTTCGGCAAGACGCGTTGTGGTGGTGACGCACGCGTCGCGGTCCGCGAAGTCGTCGCCTTTCGCCTTGTAAAAGAGAGAGTCCTCTTTCATTCCACTATTAATCGGGAATTTCGGGACCGACGAGTTGTAAAGCGCTTGCGGATTTGCTCGGGCTATTTCAATCAGCTCATTGGCCAGCGAAACGGCCGTGTTGCGTTGCACCGAATCCTGTGTGTACTGAATGCTGCGTCCTTGCAAGGCAACCATACCGAGCACACCAATGGTGGTCAGCAGGAGAGCTACAAGTACCTCGATGAGGCTGAATCCTTTGTTATTGCTCATAGGCATCCTCACAAGGTGCAACTGTCGAGAGCTGTGTTACTGGCATCCTTTTTTCCTGGCAGGTATAGGCTGGTTGCGCCGCTGGATTGGATTTCCAGGAAGTACCCACGAGCGGCGTCGTCGTCGTGGCAGACAGTGAAAGTCGCTGCGGTTGCCGTGCCATTGCTTCTGAAGGTAATGGTCTCTGCACTCGAGCGTATCGTTACTAGCTCAGGGTTGTGCTCGAACTGGCGAATAGTGGTACCGCCTCGCTCGATAACCCACGCTTCTTCGTCATCCGTCTCGACCGTAATGGTTGACCTCAGGGTTACAGCCTCGCCCCGGGCGTAGAGGAGAAAAGACCTGAGTTCTTCTGCCTGACTCTGCAGGCGATTGCGTTCGATCATGTCGGTAAAGCTCGGCGCTGCGATCAGCGCAACGATAGCGAGCAGTGCGATGACGATCATCAACTCGACTAGGGTGAATCCACTGGTTCCCGTTTTGCCTGGCATGACTGACTCCACTCATAACTTTGAGTGGATGATTGCCGATAGGGACCAGGGAAGTCCTGCGCAGCGGGACGGTTGGTTTCTTTGGGATGACGGTCGGTTATCTGCTTCGCAGTTGTGTGCTCCAGTTCACGCTGGCTGTGGCGGCGTGAATCAGTTGCAACGGTAGGCGTCCTTGATATCTTCCTTGGCGTCAGACCTTCGAACACGACCCTGCCGGCTAATGATCAGCTGCCATGCCAAGCCGTGCTGGGTGCAAAGGAAAAAACGGCCGTTACCTGTGGGGCTGGTGCCGTCGCTCCTGAATAGAATTTCTTTCCGATATCCCGTCCAGTGCAGTATGCCGTCAAGCCCTGATAGCTTGTCTCGACTCAGTATTTCGTCGGTCGTCGGTGACTTCAGGATCCAGCCCTCATTCCAATCGTCCATGCACTCGACATCGGATGAGGGGCAGAGCAGCACCGCTCTGTTTTCCGCAATTGCTTTGGTTCTGGCAATTTGCAGATTGCGTAATAGCAGGTCCCCCGAAGCCTGTTGTCGGTTTTTTTCGATCAACCGAGTCGTGTGGGGAACTGCAATGGTCGCCAGAATGGCGAGTATGGCGAGGGTCGTGAGGAGCTCGGGCAGGCTAAAGGCCCATTGTTGAGAATGGCGCATCTTTGCATCCTTGTATGTATGTTTACCGTCCTAGTGTTGAAAGGTTTAGACCTTCAGCGTGGAAAGGGCAAGGTGGAGTTACGATGTCGGAAAAAATTCTGATTGTGGGTGGCGGTGCTATTGGCATGCTCTCAACGCTATTGCTTGCGCGAAGTGGGGCAGATGTGTGTTTGCTTGAGGGGCGGGCTCTGGGCCGCGAATCCTCCTGGGCCGGTGGCGGTATCGTTTCTCCGCTTTACCCCTGGCGCTACAGCACGGCGGTGACGGCGCTGGCGCATTGGTCGCAGGATTTCTATCCGGGGTTAGCTCGGCTGTTGTTGGAAGACACCGGCGTCGATCCCGAGGTGCATGTCACCGGGCTGTACTGGCTGGATCTGGATGATGAAGCCGAGGCGCTGGCCTGGGCTCGGCGTCAGGGGCGCGAGTTGTTTGCGGTGGATATCGCTGAGGCGTATCAGCAGGTGCCTGTGCTGGGCGATGGTTTCAAGCGCGCCATTCATATGCCGGGTGTGGCCAATGTGCGTAATCCCAGGTTGGTCAAAGCGCTGCGGGCGGCCTTGACGGCCATGCCCAACGTCGAGCTGCGTGAGCATTGTCCGGTTACCGGCTTTATTCGGGAGGGCGAGCGGATCTGCGGTGTGATCACGGCTGCCGGCGAGATTCGGGCTGAGCGTGTGGTGTTGGCGGCCGGTGCCTGGAGTGGTGAGTTGCTCAAGACGCTTGGGCTGGAGTTACCAGTTGAACCTGTGAAGGGGCAGATGATTCTCTACAAGTTCGCCGAGGATTTTCTGCCAAGCATGGTATTGGCCAAGGGACGCTATGCGATCCCGCGGCGTGATGGCCATATCCTGATCGGCAGCACGCTGGAATACGCCGGCTTCGACAAGACGCCGACCGATGATGCGCTGGAAAGCCTGAAAGCCTCGGCCGAAGAGTTGCTGCCTGCGCTCAAGGGTGCCGAAGTGGTGGGGCATTGGGCAGGTTTGCGGCCCGGTTCACCCGAGGGCATTCCCTTCATTGGCGAGCTGCCTCAGCACCCGGGGCTGTGGCTGAACTGCGGGCATTTCCGCAACGGGCTGGTGCTGGCGCCGGCATCCTGCCAGTTGCTGGCTGATCTGATGCTCGGGCGTGAGCCGATCATCGACCCGGCACCTTATGCGCCGGCCGGGCGCTTGGTTGGTGCAATAGCCTAAGGATGTTCTGAAAAAGCCATTTACCGTCACTCCCGCGAAGGCGGGAGTCCAGGTGATTCGCAGATTCTGGATGCCCGCCTGCGCGGGCATGACGGATTTTTCAGTGCTTCCCTAAGCGCTGGGCTCAATCGATGCCCAGCTTCTTCAGGCGGTAGCGCATCGAGCGGAAGGTCAGGCCCAGGCGTTGCGCCGCCGCCGTGCGGTTCCAGCGGGTTTCTTCCAGTGCCTGCATGATCAGTTTGCGTTCGATGTCCTCGAGGTAGTCCTCGAGGTTGTCGATCTGCGCCAGGCTGGTTTCGCCGCCTTCGTTGCCGGGGCCACTGGCGTCGGCCAGGCGCAGGTCGCTGGGCGTGATCTGGTCGTCTTCGCAGAGGGTATAGGCGCGCTCGAGCATGTTTTCCAGCTCGCGCACGTTGCCGGGGAAGCGGTAGTTCTTCAGTTTTTCCAGCGCATCGGGATGCAGCTTGGCAGCGGCAAGGCCGGTGCTGTCGGCCAGGCGCGCGAGCATCACGTCGGCCAGCTGGGCGATATCTTCGCGCCGTTCACGCAGCGGCGGCACGCGCAGCTCGATGACGTTGAGGCGGTAGTAGAGATCCTGGCGGAAACGGCCAGCCGCAACTTCGGCTGCCAGATCCTTGTGGGTGGCGCAGAGGATGCGCACATCGACCACCACTTCCTGTTGGCCACCGACGGCGCGCACGGCCTTTTCCTGAATGGCGCGCAGCAGTTTGACCTGCATCGGCAGTGGCAGGTCGGCGACCTCGTCGAGGAACAGGGTGCCGCCATTGGCCGCCTGGAACAGCCCCTGCTTGTCTTCGATGGCGCCGGTGAAGCTGCCTTTCTTGTGGCCGAAGAACTCGCTCTCCATCAGCTCCGAGGGAATAGCGCCGCAGTTGACCGGTACGAACGGCTGTTCGGCGCGCGGCCCCTGCTCGTGAATCAGGCGCGCTACCAGTTCCTTGCCGCTGCCCGACTCGCCGCTGATATAGACCGGCGCCTGGCTGCGTGAAAGTTTCAGGATCTGCTTGCGCAGCGCTTTCATCGGTGGCGAGTCGCCGAGCAGGCGGCTGTCGACCGGGGGTTCCTCGCCCTCGGGCGCGCGAATGCGCAGGGCCGTGGCGACCAGTTCGCGCAGGCGGCCGAGGTCGACCGGCTTGGTGAGAAAGTCGAAGGCGCCGGCCTTGAGCGAGTTGATCGCGGTGTCCAGGCTGCCGTAGGCGGTGATCATCGCCACGGGTACCTGTGGATGACGTTGTTGAATGTGCTGCACCAGATCCAGGCCGGTGCCATCGGGCAGGCGCATATCGGTCAGGCACAGATCGAACGGCTCGCGCGCCAGCCATTCACGCGCTTCCTTGACGTTGCGCGCGCTGCGGGTGTCCAGCTTCATGCGTCCGAGGGTGATTTCCAGCAGCTCACGGATATCGGGTTCGTCGTCGACGATCAGGGCTCTCTGACGGTTCATGTTCAGCTCAGTTTGCGCGGATGGGCGAAGGTGATGCGGAAGCAACTGCCGCCCCCTTCGCGAGGTTTATAGTCGAGGCGGGCCTGGTTGCCCTGGCACAGTTCGCGGGAGATATACAGCCCGAGGCCGGTGCCTTTGTTCTCGGTAGTGTAGAAGGGCTCGAAGATATGCTGCTCCTGTTCGGGCGGCACGCCGGGGCCATCGTCGAGAATCTCCAGAACCGGCAGATCGCTGACCGGGTCGCGAAACAGGCGTAGCCAGACCTGGCCGAGCCGGTGCTTCTGGGCGCTGTAGCGCAGGCCGTTTTGTACCAGATTGGTCAGCACCTGGTTCAACTGGTGTGGATCCATGCACGTCTGCAGGCTGCCGCCCTGAGTTTCCAGATGGAGCTGCCGGTCGGCCGGTGCCGAGCTGCGAAATTCGCTGGCGAAGCGGTGTAGCCAGTATTTCAGGTCGAGCAGTTGCGGTTCGGCCTGGCGCCGGCGCGAGAGCTGCAGGACGTTCTCGATCACCAGGTTCATGCGTTTGGAGTGATCCTGAATGATCTGCACCAGGCGCTGATCCGGGCCTTGCAGGTCTTCCGATTCCTGCAACAACTGCGCGGCATGGCTGATGGCGCCGAGCGGGTTGCGAATCTCATGGGCGATGCCGGCGGTCAGGCGGCCCAGCGAGGCCAGCTTGAGTTGCTGGGCCTGCTGGGCGATCTGCGAGATGTCGTCGAGAAACACCAGAATATGTTGCTGGCCGTCGCGTTGCAGGGAAATGAAGCTCGGTTGCAACACCGGGCCATCGACCTGCGCCTGCAGGCTTTCCGGACGCAGCGTCGGGTTGTGCAGCCACTGCTGCAGGCGTTTGACCAGCTCGGGGCAGTGTGGGTCGATGATCTTGCCGGTCAGTTCGCCACGGCCCAGTAGCTGCGTTGCCCCCTGATTGGCCAGCAGCACGCGGTGTTGGGTGTCGAGCACCAGGATGCCGGTGCGCATGCGTTGCAGGATCTGCGCATTGAGCTCTTCGAGGTTGGCTACGTCGGCTGCACGTTTTTCGGCCAGGGTTTCACTGATCTGCAGGCGTCGGGTGATGCCCTGGATGAATAACGCGCCAGCGAAACACAGCGCGCCGAGGGCGCCAGCCTGCACGTACTGGGCGGCGGCAGCCGGGCGGCTGAGGCTGAGGTAGAAGGTCAGGTAGATCAGTGCTATCGCGGCGATGGCGGCGATCAACAGGCCAACGCGGCCGCGCAGCAGAATGTTGGCGATCGCTACGGCGACCACCAGCAGGTTGCCGATGCCGCTGGGCGTGCCGCCCGCTGCATAGAACAGGGCCGAGAGAAAGATCACATCGACCAGCGCCAGGCTGAACAGCTGCATCAGGTGCTTGGGTTTCTGCACCAGTACGGCGATGAAGATGTTGAGGATCAGGTAAACCCAGCTGCCGGTGCGAAACAGCTCGATATGCACGACATCCAGCAACTGCTCGTCGAGGTTGCTGGAGATCAGCAGGATCAGCGCCAGGCCGATGGTCAGGCGATAGAAGTGATAGAGCCTGAGGATGCGCTGCCCTTGTGTGCTGTTCTGTACGCTGGTGTCAGCGGTCACCGGTGTGCGGGCCTTGTTCGAGGTGGGCCTGGCTGCAGTACCACTGCTGATGCTGGCTCAGTGCCTGGGCCTTGGGGATGTGCACGCCACAATGCGCGCAGCGAACCATGGGCGCGGCGGCGTCCTCGGCTGCGCGCGTACGTTTGGGCTTGCTGATGAAACGGCGCCAGATCCAGATCGCGGCAAAGATGATGGCGACCCAGAACAGCAGGCGGAAAAGACCCATATCGTGCTCTTTTGTTTGTTGAAAGTCGGCAGTTTAGCCAAGCCGAGTGCATCGGCACAGTGCAGCGAAGGCAGCGTGTGAGCTGTTTCCTCGCGGCAGGGCGGTTGATGGTTGCAGGCCTGAAATACCGGGCATGAAAAAGGTTCTTCGCATATTTTGGGGAAAGTGCGGGTTGATACTGGACTGGCAACTACGTGTTAGCTGTCGATGAATTGGCATTATCCATTAGCACGCCGCCTGACCTGATGGGTTTCGCCCCTTACGGGCGAGTCACTTTCTCTTGCTTGCCCAAGAGAAAGTAACCAAAGAGAAGGGCACCCCACCATCCGAGCTAGCAGCCTGTCGGAC
>NZ_VRYE01000050.1 GCF_008041835.1 Ectopseudomonas mendocina | reverse complement strand
TTTGACCTGCTCATGGCTGTCAACACCATGAACTTGAAAAACCTGCTTTGCCAAATCCACGCCTATGCGTTTAAGTTTCATGCGGGCTCCCCCTCCGGGATTGCTTGTTTTACAACCTTCAGTCTGGCGCAATGACGCCGTAGGAGGGAGGAGTCCATCTCATTGGGCTACGTGGGTCTGCAGCGCGGTTGGACATCTGTGGGAGGCACTTCAGCGGCGATCTTTACCGAGGTTGAAGGCGCTCGGCAGGGGGACAGGTTAAACTGCGCGCCTGTTTCCTTTCCGATTCGGTTGCCCCATGACCTTCGCCTCCCTCGGTTTGATCGAGCCGCTGCTGCGCACCCTCGCCGATCTCGACTACCAGACGCCGACCCCGGTGCAGACCCAGGCCATTCCGGCCGTGCTCAAGGGCCGCGACCTGATGGCCGCGGCGCAAACCGGCACCGGCAAGACTGCCGGTTTCGCCCTGCCGCTGTTGCAGCGTCTGACCCTGGAAGGCCCGCAGGTGGCGAGCAATTCGGTGCGTGCCCTGGTGCTGGCGCCAACCCGCGAGCTGGCCGCGCAGGTGCTGCAGAGCTTCCAGGCCTACGGCCAGAACCTGCCGCTGACCAGCTACGCGGTGTACGGCGGGGTCAGCATCAACCCGCAGATGATGGCCCTGCGCAAGGGCGTCGACGTACTGGTGGCCACGCCAGGCCGGCTGCTCGACCTGTACCGGCAGAACGCGGTGAAGTTCGCCCAGTTGCAGACGTTGGTACTCGACGAAGCGGATCGCATGCTCGACCTCGGTTTTGCCCGCGAGCTGGACGAGCTGTTCAGCGCGCTGCCGAAAAAGCGCCAGACCCTGCTGTTCTCCGCCACCTTCTCCGACGTCATCCGGCAGATGGCCGGCGAGTTGCTGCGCGATCCGCTGTCGGTCGAGGTCAGCCCGCGCAATGCGGCGGCAAAAACCGTAAAGCAGTGGCTGATCCCGGTGGACAAGAAGCGCAAGAGCGAGCTGTTCCTGCATCTGTTACAGGAAAAACGCTGGGGCCAGGTGCTGGTATTCGCCAAGACGCGCAAGGGTGTCGATCAGCTCGAACAGGAGCTGCTGGCCATAGGCGTTGCTGCCGATTCGATTCACGGCGACAAGCCACAGCCGAGTCGCCTGCGCGCACTGGAACGCTTCAAGGCTGGCGAGGTGCAGATTCTGGTGGCCACCGACGTGGCGGCGCGTGGTCTGGATATCGACGACCTGCCACTGGTGGTCAACCTCGACCTGCCGATCAACGCCGAAGACTACGTGCACCGCATCGGCCGTACCGGCCGCGCCGGCAGCACCGGCGAGGCGATCTCGCTGGTGTGCGCCGATGAAGTCGATCAGTTGGCGGCGATCGAGAACCTGACCCAGCAATTGATCAAGCGTGTCGATGAACCGGACTTTATCCCCGACCACCGCGTACCGTTGACGGCGGTCGGCGGCCAGGTGCTGAAGAAACCGAAGAAGCCCAAGCAGAAGCTGATCCCCGGTGCTGCCAAACCGGCTGGCAAGGGCAATATCCACCTCGGCCGCTGGTTCGAGGAAGAAGACGCCAAGCCCAAGGTCAAGGCGGTGCGCAAGGTGCCGAGTTTCGGCAGCAAGCCCAAGGGCGGAAAAAAGTAGGGTGCGCCATGCGCACCGAACTCAGAAGGGGTTGGCTGGTGCGCATGGCGCACCCTACGGCTTAGCGGATCAAGCCTGCGCAGCCACGGCCGCAGCGATCATCTCGTAGAACGGTAGCCCGGATGAAATCCGGGAGCATCTGGCCCCGGTCGCGGATTGCAGCCGGGCTACGACAGCCTCAAGTCCTGGAGTTTGCCGGCGCCGCCACGGCTGCAGCGGTCATGTCATAGATCACCAGGCACACATGCTCCACCGGCTGGCCGGCCAGCGGTAGCAGAGTGACGTTCTGGTACATGAAGTCGGCCTGGCCGGTGATCGGCTGGTAGCTCTTGAAGCGCATCAGGTACGGGCGCTGTTGCCACAGGCTGAAGGCGCGGGTGCCCAGTTGCACCACGCTTTCCACCTTGCGCTCCAGCCAGGGCCGGTCGATGTCGGGGAACAGCTCGAACAGCGAGCGCCCCTGAGCCTGATCCGGCCCCAGCCCGGAATGGTTTTCCATAAAGGCGTTCCACACCTCGACGCGGTACTGGCGGTCGAGCACCACCACGCCGACGTCGATGCATTGCACGATGTCCAGCAGCCAGTGAACTTCCTTGATATCGATCTGCGCGGGCATGGCCTTACTCCATCAGGTAGCCGATCTTGGCGGTCAGGCGTTTGATCGAGTCTTCGGTGAACAGCAGCAACAGGTCGAAGTGGATGGCGTGGCCCTCCAGGCTGTAGCTGATTTCCACGGCCAGGGTCTTGTGCCAGCGCTGGCGGTTGACCTGCACCAACTGGTCAATGCTGGCGTGTTGCCCGAGCAGTTGCGGGTGCCCCTGGGAAAAACGCAGGTCGAGCTGTTCGGCGATACCGGCCAGGCAGGCGCCGATGAGGATGCTGGCCAGATCCAGGAGCATCTCCGAGGTTTCGGCCTCGTTCTTCGGCTGCCAGCCGCACAGGCGCGCCATGTCGTTCACTTCCGAATCATGGAACAGCAAGAGCGCCTCACCGGCGATGGCCTCGCCGATAAAACCCTGGCAGATGGCACTGAAGCGTTCACCGCGCTGGGCGTCGAGCAGGGTCATGTGCAGTTCGCTGACCTCGAAGATGTTCACCTGGGGTACTGGCAGCTGTACGAAAACACCCAGCACCTTGGCCAGCAGCGCGGCGGCGCGGCCCATGGCGACGTTGCTCACCTCGCGCAGCGCATCGCAAAAGCTGACCTTGAGCTCCGCCAACGCCGCAGCCTGGGCCTGCGCGGCGGGTGTGGCCTGAGGGGCGAACAGTTTCAGATCGATCAGCGTCTGGCGCAGGATTTCCGGATCGGCTGGTTTCTTGATGAAGGCCAGCGCGCCCAGCTCGCGTACGCGGCGCACTGCTTCTTCCTGCACGTCGCCGGACACCACGATGACCTGGCTCTTGAGCCCTTCGGCGCGCAGCGCCGCGAGGGTTTGGTAGCCGTCGAGCACTGGCATGGTCAGGTCGAGCAGCATGACCTGGCCCTGCCCCTGGCGGATCAGCGCCAGAGCCTCCTCGCCATTGCTTGCCTGGCTGAGGGCAACCGGCCATTCAGCCGGCAGCGCGCGGATCAATTGCTTGCGCGCCATGTTGGAGTCGTCGCAGACCAGCAGCGGGATCACGGCGGGGGATTACCTGTGTGGGAGAGCGCTGAAGCTCAGCATAGTCGCAGCCCGTGCGGCGTCACAGCACGTAGGGTGGGCTTTAGCCCACCGACAGCGGCCAGCCTTGCTGGGCTGAAACGGAGAGCCGCCCGGTCCACCCTACAACTACACGGCGTGCAGCCAGTCGAGTACGCCCTGCGCCGCGACCCGGCCACTGGCGAAACAGGCGGTGAGCAGGTAGCCGCCGGTGGGCGCTTCCCAGTCGAGCATCTCGCCGGCGCAGAACACGCCGGGCAGAGCCTTGAGCATCAGGCCGTCATCCAGCGCGGCGAAGGGCACGCCACCGGCACTGCTGATCGCTTCATCCAGCGGCCGGGTGCGCAACAGGGTGATGGGCAGCGCCTTGATCCAAGGCGCCAGATCGGCTGGTTCGGCAAAGGCTGCGGCCGGCGCCAGTTCGCGCAGCAATGCGGCTTTCACGCCGTCGAGGCCGGCTTGGCGATGCAGGTGCTTGGCCATCGAGTGCTTGCCGCGCGGCTTGCCCAGTGCCTGCTGCAGCCTGGCCAGCGGCATCTGCGGCAACAGATCGAGGTGGATCAGCGCCTGGCCATCGGCCTCGATGGCGCGGCGGATGTCGGCGGAAAAGGCGTACACCAGGCTGCCTTCGATACCGCTGGCGGTGAGGACGAACTCACCGATGCGGGGAGGCTGGCCGGGCAGGCTGAGGGCGACGTTTTTCAGCGGCGCCCCGGCGAATTTTTCCCTGAGGTATTCGCTCCAGCCGGCCACCTCGAAGCCGCAGTTGCTCGGTTTCAGCGCCGCCACGTCGATGCCGCGCGCCTGCAACAGCGGTACCCAGGCGCCATCCGAGCCCAGGCGCGCCCAGCTGCCGCCGCCCAGTGCCAGCAGGCAGGCATCGCTGACTACGGCGCGTTCGCCGTCCGGTCCGGCGATGCGCAGGCTGCCATCGGCGTTCCAGCCCAGCCAGCGGCTGCGGGTGTGGATGGTCACGCCCAGTTCGCGCAGGCGGCGCAGCCAGGCGCGCAGCAGCGGCGCGGCCTTCATGTCGCTGGGGAACACGCGGCCGGAGGTGCCGACGAAGGTGTCGATACCCAGGCCATGAATCCACTCGCGCAAGGCATCGGCGTCGAACGCGCGCAGCAGCGCCGCGACCTCGGTCTGGCGCTCGCCGTAACGACCGATGAAAGCGTCCTTGGGCTCGGAGTGGGTGATGTTCATGCCACCGACACCGGCCAGCAGGAACTTGCGCCCCACCGAGGGCATGGCGTCGAACAGCTCCACGCGCACGCCGCCTTGCGCCAGCACTTCGGCAGCCATCAGCCCGGCCGGGCCGCCGCCGATGATGGCGACGTGATAAGCGTTGGGTGACGTGCGTGTGGTCATGGTGGCGGAACGATCCGAGAAAGGCTGCGCATTCTACCCGAGTGCCTTGCGGCCTTGTCATTTGCCCGGGGTTGCGGCAGGTTCTGTTCGAACCTTTTTGGCTGGAGCCCGTTATGTCCCAGATCTGCCCCGATATCGATCCCGATGGCCTGCTCGAATATTCGGTGGTCTACACCGACCGCTCGCTGAACCATATGTCGCAGTCGTTCCAGGGTGTGATGCGCGATATCTCCGCCACCCTGAAACAGGTCTACAACGCCCATGCCGTGGCAGTGGTGCCGGGCAGCGGCACCTACGGCATGGAAGCGGTGGCGCGCCAGTTGGCCACCGGGCAGAAGTGCCTGGTGCTGCGCAACGGCTGGTTCAGCTACCGCTGGACGCAGATCTTCGACATGGGCCGGATTCCTGCCGAGGCCCAGGTGCTCAAGGCGCGCCCGGTGGCCGACGGCCCTCAGGCGCCCTTCGCGCCGGCGCCGCTGGACGAGGTGCTGACCACCATCGCCGCCGAGAAACCGCAGGTGGTGTTCGCCCCGCATGTGGAAACCTCGTCGGGCATGATCCTGCCGGACGACTACCTGCGCGCGGTGAGCGATGCGGTGCATGCCGTCGGTGGTCTGTTCGTGCTCGACTGCATCGCCTCCGGCACCCTCTGGGTGGACATGCAGGCCTGCGGCATTGACGTGCTGATCAGCGCCCCGCAGAAGGGCTGGAGCGCCTCGCCGTGCTGCGCCCTGGTGATGCTGAGCGAGGCGGCCCAGGCGCGCGTCGAGGCGACCCAGAGCACCAGCTTCGCCTGCGACCTGAAGAAGTGGCTGCAGATCATGCAGGCCTACGAGCAGGGCGGTCATGCCTACCACGCCACCATGCCCAGCGATGCGCTGGCGCGTTTTCGCGATGCCATGCTGGAGGCCAAGGCCATCGGCTTCGCCAAGGTGCGCGAGCAACAGCAGGAACTCGGTGATCGTGTGCGCGCCCTGCTGGCTGCACGGGGCTTCAAGAGCGTCGCCGCCAAGGGCTTCGAGGCGCCGGGTGTGGTGGTTTGCTACACCGACGATGCGCAGATCAAGACCGGCGCCAAGTTCGCCGCCATCGGCCTGCAGATCGCCGCTGGTGTGCCGCTGCAGTGCGACGAGCCGGCGGACTTCCAGACCTTCCGCCTGGGCCTGTTCGGGCTGGACAAGCTGGGCAACATTGACCGCACGGTGAAGACGCTGGAGCAGGCGTTGGACAAGGTGCTGGGCTGATCTTCAGCGCAACCCACGCGCCGCCCACACCCTTGCCGCGCTGTGATGCAGGATGCCGTGGCGGCGGGCGAGGGCGGCGTGATCCCTGGAGTAGCCGCCGCCGATCACCCCTAGCACCGGAATGTCGCGGCCCAGGCAGTGGTTCAGTACGGCTTCGTCACGTGCCGCCAGGCCTGCGTCGGTCAGTTGCAGGTAGCCTAGGGCGTCGTCCCTGTGCACGTCGACACCGGCGTCGTAGAGCACCAGGTCCGGCTGGTAGAGCGCCAGCATGTAGCCCAGGCTGTCGTTGACCACCTTGAGGTAGTCGGCGTCACCCATGCCGCGTGGCAGGGGAATGTCCCAGTCGCTCTGCGCCTTGCGTGCCGGGAAATTCTGCTCGCAGTGCAGGGATACGGTGACGGCATCGGGTTCGTTTTCCAGCAGCCGTGCGGTGCCGTCACCCTGGTGCACGTCGCAGTCGAAGATCAACACGCGCTGCACGCGTCCGGCTTCGAGCAGGTAGCGGGCGATCACCGCCAGGTCGTTGAAGATGCAGAAGCCGGAAGGAAAGTCGTAGTGCGCATGGTGCGTGCCGCCCGCCAGGTGGCAGGCCAGGCCATGACGCAGGGCCAGTTCGGCAGTCAGCAGCGAGCCGCCCACGGCGCGTATGGTGCGCTGGGCCAGTGCTTCGCTCCAGGGCAGGCCGAGGCGGCGTTGGTGTTCATAAGACAACTCGCCGGCCATGTAGCGGGCGATGTAGTCCGGGCAATGCACCAGGGCGAGAATGTCCGCCGGGCACAGCGCGGGGCGTTGCAACTCGGCATCCGTGGTCAGGCCGCTATCGACCAGGTGATCGCGCAGCAGGCGGAATTTCTCCATGGGGAAACGATGCCCAATGGGGAAGGGCGGACTGTAATCCTCGTGGTAGACCAGCGGTAACGGCATACACTCAATACTCATCAAGGCGATGTTCTATGGTCGCAGCCTGGCGAGGCAATCGCCATGCCCCGGCGCGAAGCTTCCCGCCTAGCAGGCCGTTGAAAAACGTAGGCGAGGCAGCCAATGCAAGGCAAAAACAGGCGAAAAAGCGGAGTTTACGAGCTGTAAATGAGCATTTTGAGCCTGTTTTTAACGCAGCAGTGGCAACGCAGATAGTTTTTCAACAGCCTGCTAGTGACTGGTAGGCATTGCGCGACTGATTGCACGTTAATGGCACGCCAGATGCCGACAGTGGCCGCCAAATTCTTTACCATCGCACACCCTGCATTCCCACTACCCCTGCACGAGGAGAGACTTCATGACCCAGGTGCTCGATGATCTGGTCGCGCTGCTCAGCCTGGAGCAGATCGAGGAAAACCTGTTCCGTGGCCGCAGCCAGGATCTCGGTTTTCGTCAACTGTTCGGTGGCCAGGTGCTTGGCCAATGCATCTCTGCGGCCAGCCAGACGGTCGAGGAGGCGCGCCACGTGCACTCCATGCACGGTTATTTCCTGCGTCCCGGTGATGCCAGTTTGCCGGTGGTCTATCAGGTCGAGCGCACCCGCGATGGTGGCAGTTTCAGCACCCGCCGCGTGGTGGCGGTACAGAAGGGCCATCCCATCTTCTTCTGCAGTGCCTCGTTCCAGTACGAGGAGGAGGGTTTTCACCACCAGAGCCCGATGCCCGACGTGCCCGGCCCCGAAGACCTGAAATCGGAAACCGAGCTGGCACGCATGGTCGCGCCGATGATCCCCGAACGCCTGCGCGAGCGCGCCATCAGCGACAAGCCTATCGAGATTCGTCCGGTGACGCTGATCAACCCCTTCGCCCCGCAGCCCTGCGAGCCGGTCAAGTACGTGTGGTTCCGCGCGGCAGGCGAGTTGCCGGACGACCCGCAACTGCACAAGTACCTGCTGGCTTACGCCAGCGATTTCAACCTGCTGACCACCTCGATGCAGCCGCATGGCGTGTCGGTGTTCCAGAAATTCATGCAGGTGGCCAGCCTCGATCATTCGCTGTGGTTCCACCGCAACCTGCGCATGGACGACTGGCTGCTGTACGCCATGGACAGCCCCTGGGCTGGCAACGCCCGTGGTTTCTCCCGTGGCAGCATCTACAACCGCCAGGGCGAGCTGGTGGCCTCGGTCGCGCAGGAGGGCCTGACCCGCGTGCGCGAGGACTGGAAGTGAATACATTGCGCGAAGCACGTCACTGGGTGTTCGATATGGACGGCACCCTGACCCTGGCCGTGCATGATTTTGTCGCGATCAAGCGTGCCCTGGACATCCCCGAAGAGGACGACATCCTCCATCACCTGGCCGCGCTGCCGGCGGATGAGGCCGCCGCCAAGCATGCCTGGCTGCTGGAGCATGAGCGCGAACTGGCCCTGGCTTCGCGCCCGGCGCCGGGTGCCATCGACCTGGTACGCGCCCTGCGCGAGCGCGGCTGCCAGCTCGGCATTCTGACGCGCAATGCTCATCCGCTGGCCCTGCTGACGCTGGAGGCCATCGGCCTGGAGGATTGTTTCGCGATTGACGACATCCTCGGCCGCGACGAGGCACCGCCCAAACCACATCCGGGTGGTTTGCTGCACCTGGCCGAGCGCTGGGCGGTCAAACCGCAGACGCTGGTGATGGTCGGCGATTACCGCTTCGATCTGGAGTGCGCCCAGGCTGCCGGGGCGCGCGGCGTGCTGGTCAACCTGCCGGACAATCCCTGGCCGGAACTGACCGAGTTGCATGCGCGCGATTGTGCGCAACTGTTGGCGGGGTTGGGCTGAGCACGAATATCCCGGCTGCGCTCACTGCCCCGGATTTCATCCGGGCTACTGAACGGTTTCCCCCCTTTTTAATCCGCACAAAAAAACGCCCCCGCAAAGACTGCGGGGGCGGCGCGTTGGATAAGGTCGTCCTTGAAGCGGGTTACGCGCGGTCAACCTTGTGGGGCGTTGCTCCCCGTATTGCTCCAGCCACCACCTAAGGCCTTGTACAGTTCCACTTCGCTGCTGAGCTGGGCCAGGCGGTCGGCGATCAGTTGCTGGCGCACGCTGAACAGCTGACGCTGGGCGTCGAGCAGGGTCAGGTAGCTGTCCACGCCGGTGCGGTAACGGCGCTCGGCCAGTTCGTAGTAGGTTTCGGTGGTTTCCAGCAGGGCGCGCTGGGCATCCAGTTGCTGACGGTAGGTGGTGCGCGCGGCAAGGCGGTCGGCGACTTCCTGGAAGGCCACCTGGATGGCTTTCTCGTACTCGGCGACGCGGATATCGCTCTGCAGCTCGGCATAGTCGAGGTTGGCGCGCAGGCGACCGGCGTTGAAGATCGGCAGGCTGATCTGCGGCTGGAACAGCCAGGTACCCGAGCCGCCGTCGAACAGGCCGGACAACTGGCTGCTGGCGGTGCCGGCATTGGCCGTCAGGCTGATGCTGGGGAAGAACGCCGCGCGCGCCGCGCCGATGTTGGCGTTGGCGGCCTTGAGCTGGTACTCGGCCTGCAGCAGGTCAGGGCGACGCTGGAGCAGGTCGGCGGGCAAGCCGGCGGGAACCTGCTCCAGCAGTTCGGCGTTCAATGCCAGGCCCTGTGGCATGTCGGCGGGCAGGCTGGTGCCAAGCAGTTGGGTCAGGGCGTTGCGATCCTGAGCGACCTGGCGCTGGTACTGCGCCAGGCTGACCCGCGCGCTGTCTACCGAGCTGCGTGCCTGGCTCAGGGCCAGGGCATCGGCGACGCCGACGTCGAAGCTGCGCTGGGTCAGCTGGTAGCTTTCCTCGAAGGTTTTCAGGGTGTCCTGGGTCAGCTGCAGCAGGGCCAGATCGGCCTGCCATTGCAGGTAGGCGCTGGCGACGCTGGCGACCAGGCTGATCTGCGTGCTGCGCGCAGCCTGTTCGGTAGCCAGGTACTCCTGCAACGCCTGTTCGCTGAGGCTGCGAATGCGGCCGAAGAAGTCCAGCTCCCAGGCGTTGACGCCCAGTGTGGCGCTGTACTGGCCGCTGGTACGGGCTTCGCCGGTCTGGCTCAGATCACCGGGCAGGCGCTGGCGGCTGCCGCTGCCGTCGGCGGCCACCGAGGGCAGCAGATCGGCGCGCTGGATGCGGTACAGCGCGCGGTAGGCTTCGACGTTCAGCGCGGCGACGCGCAGGTCGCGGTTGTTCTCCAGTGCCACCTGCACCAGTTGCTGCAGCGCCGGGTCGCGGAAGAACTCGCGCCATTGCAGGTCAGCCGCAGCACGGCTGCCTTCCGTGGCAGCGCTGCCATAGGCCTCGCCCTGCGGCCAGTCAGCCGCCACGGGCGCCTCCGGGCGCTGATAGTCAGGGATCAGGCTGCAGCCGCTGAGCAGAGCGGCGGCCACGGCCAGGGACAACAGGGACTGCCTCATTGCAGTGCCTCCTTCTCGTTTTCACGGGCCGGCTCGGGGCGCTTTTTCTCGAACAGCGAGCAGACCACGACGTAGAACAGCGGGATCCAGAAGATCGCCAGGATCATCGCGCTGAGCATGCCGCCGATCACCCCGGTGCCGATAGCGTGCTTGCTGCCGGCGCCGGCACCACTGGCGATGGCCAGCGGCAGACAGCCGAGGATGAATGCCAGCGAAGTCATGATGATCGGGCGCAAGCGCATGCGGCAGGCTTCGATGGCGGCCTCGGCGAGGCTCATGCCCTGTTCGTACTGCGCCTTGGCGAACTCGACGATCAGAATCGCGTTACGCGCCGACAACCCGATGGTGGTGAGCAGGCCGACCTTGAAGAACACGTCGTTGGACAACCCGCGCAGTTCGGTGAAGGCCAGTGCGCCGATGATCCCCAGCGGCACCACCAGCATCACCGAGAACGGGATCGACCAGCTCTCGTACAGCGCTGCCAGGCAGAGGAACACGACGATGGCCGAGATCACGAACAATGCCGTGGTCTGCGAACCGGCCAGGCGCTCCTCGTAGGACAGACCGGTCCAAGAGTAGCCGACGCCCTGCGGCAGTTGCGAGGCGATTTCCTCGACGGCAGCCATGGCATCACCGGTGCTGTAGCCGGGCGCCGGCGCACCGAGGATTTCCACCGCCGACACGCCGTTATAGCGCGCCAGCTTGGGCGGGCCGTAAGTCCACTCGCCACTGGCGAAGGCGCTGAACGGCACCATGCGGCCCTGGTCGTTGCGCACATACCACTTGTTCAGGTCTTCCGGGGCCATGCGTGCGTCGGCCACGCCCTGCAGGTAGACCTTCTTCACTCGACCGCGGTCGATGAAGTCGTTGACGTAACTGGCACCCCAGGCGATCGACAGGGTGCTGTTGATGTCCGCCAGCGACAGGCCGAGGGCGCGGGCGCGCTCGTCATCGATCAGCAGCTGGTACTGCGCTTCGTCACGCAGGCCGTTGGCGCGCACGCTGTCGAGTACCGGGTGCTGGTTGGCCAGTTGCAGGAACTTGTCACGTGCCTCGTTCATCACCTGGTGGCCAACACCCGCCTGATCCTGCAGGAAGAAGTTGAAACCAGTGGCGTTACCCATCTCCATCACCGCCGGCGGGGCAAAGGCGAATACCAGGGCATCGCGGAAGCTGAAGAAGTGCATCTGCGCCCGTTGCGCCAGTGCGGCTACGCCATTCTCGGCGCCGGGACGTTCACCCCAGGGCTTGAGCATGATGAAGGCCAAACCGGAGCTCTGACCGCGGCCGGCGAAGTTGAAGCCGGTGACGGTGAACACCGATTGAACCGTGCTGGCTTCCTCTTCCAGCAGGTACTGGCGCATCTCGTCGACCACCACCTGGGTGCGCTCGGCACTGGAGCCGGACGGCGTCTGCACCTGGGCGAAGAGCACGCCCTGGTCTTCCTCGGGGAGGAAGGCGGTGGGAATGCGGGTGAACATCCAGGCCATGATCGCGACGATCACCAGGTACAGAATCAGGTACGGTGTCTTGCGCTTGAGCATGCCCGCCACGCCGCGCTGATAGGCATTGCTGCCGCGCTCGAAGGTACGGTTGAACCAGCCGAAGAAGCCGCGCTTGGCCTCGTGGTGGTCGCTGTCGATAGGCTTGAGCAGGGTAGCGCACAGCGCCGGCGTGAAGATCAGCGCCACCAGCACCGACAGGGCCATGGCCGAGACGATGGTGATGGAGAATTGCCGGTAGATGACCCCGGTGGAGCCGCCGAAGAAGGCCATCGGCAGGAACACCGCCGACAGCACCAGGCCGATACCCACCAGCGCGCCCTGAATCTGCCCCATGGATTTCTTGGTCGCTTCCTTGGGTGACAGGCCTTCCTCGCGCATCACCCGCTCGACGTTCTCCACCACCACGATGGCGTCGTCCACCAGCAGGCCGATGGCCAGGACCATGGCGAACATGGTCAGGGTATTGATGGAGAAACCGAACGCGGCAAGTATGCCGAAGGTCCCGAGTAGTACCACCGGCACCGCCATGGTCGGGATGATTGTGGCGCGCAGGTTCTGCAGGAACAGGAACATCACCAGGAACACCAGCACGATGGCCTCGAACAGGGTCTGTACGACCCCTTCGATGGAAGCCGAGATCACCGGTGTGGTGTCGTAGGGGAAGACCACTTCCATGCCGGCCGGGAAGAACGGCTCGAGATTGGCGATGGTTTCACGCACTGCCTTGGCCGTGTCCAGGGCGTTGGCACCGGTGGCCAGGCGAATCGCCAGACCGGAGGCCGGCAGGCCATTGAACTGCGCGTTGATGGCGTAGTTTTCACCGCCCAGCTCGACCTTGGCGACATCACCCAGGCGCACCTGGGAGCCATCGGCCTGCACCTTGAGCAGAATCTTGCGGAACTCTTCCGGGGTCTGCAGGCGGGTCTTGCCGATGATGGTGGCGTTGAGCTGATTGCCCGGCGACGCCGGCAGCCCGCCGAACTGGCCGGAGGAAATCTGCACGTTCTGCGCCTGGATGGCGCTGCGCACGTCAACCGGGGTCAGCTGGAAGCTGTTGAGCTTGGTCGGGTCGAGCCAGATGCGCATGGCGTACTGCGCGCCGAACACCTGGAAATCACCGACGCCCTTGGTCCGCGAAATCGGGTCCTGCAGGTTGGAGACGATGTAGTCCGACAGGTCTTCACGGGTCATGCTGCCGTCTTTCGACACCACGCCGATGATCATGAGGAAGTTGCTCACCGACTTGGTCACACGGATGCCCTGTTGCTGGACTTCCTGCGGTAGCAACGGTGTCGCCAGTTGCAGCTTGTTCTGCACCTGAACCTGGGCGATATCCGGGTTCACCCCCTGTTCGAAGGTAACGATGATCTCCATGCTGCCGTCGGAGTTGCTGGCCGAGCTGACATAGCGCAGGCCGTCGATACCGTTGAGCTGCTGCTCGATCACCTGCACCACGGTGTCCTGCACCGTCTGCGCCGAGGCGCCCGGATACGACACCTGGATGGATACGGCGGGCGGCGCGATGCTCGGGTACTGGTTGATCGGCAATTTGAGGATGGACAGGCCGCCGGCCAGCATGATCACCAAGGCGATCACCCAGGCGAAGATCGGCCGGTCGATAAAGAATCTGGACATTCAGTGTTTCTCCGTTAGTCCTGGCCGTTGGCTGGTTCGGTGCCCTGGTCAGGCTGTTCGGTCTTGACGTTGCTGGCCGGCACGGCCTTGACCTCGGCACCCGGCCGCACGAACTGCAGGCCTTCGGTGATCAGGCGGTCGCCGTCCTTCAGGCCATCCTCGACCAGCCAGGCATTGCCGGCGGTGCGGTCGGCCTTGAGTACACGCTGCTCCACCTTGTTTTCGGCATTGACCACCATCGCCGTCGGCTCACCACGCTGGTTGCGGGTCACACCCTGCTGCGGGGCGAGGATGGCGTTTTCCTTGACCCCGGACAGCAGCTCGGCGTGCACGAACATGCCCGGCAGCAGCAGGTGATCTGGGTTGGGGAATACCGCGCGCAGGGTCACCGAACCGGTACTTTCGTCCACTGCGACCTCGGAGAACTCCAGCGTGCCTTCATGCGCGTAGCGGCTGCCGTCCTCCAGCTTCAGCGCGACCTTGGCGGCGCTGTCGCTGGCCTTCTGCAAACGTCCTTCGGCCAGGTCGCGGCGCAGGCGCAGCAGTTCCTTGCTCGACTGGGTGACGTCGACGTAGATCGGGTCGAGCTGCTGAATGGTGGCCATGGCGCTCGCCTGGCCGTTGCTCACCAGCGCACCTTCGGTCACGGCGGAACGGCCGATACGGCCGCTGATCGGCGCCATCACTCTGGTGTAGCGCAGATCGATACGCGCCTGCTCCAGGGCGGCATCGGCCTGCAGGCTGGCCGCGCGGGCCTCGTCGTAGGCTTGCTGGCTGACGGCCTTGTCATTGACCAGCAGCTTGTAGCGATCAGCCAGTGACTTGGCGGACAACAGCGTGGCCTGGGCGCTCTTGTAGGCAGCCTCGTAGGTGGCCGGGTCGATCTGATACAGCTGCTGCCCCGCCTTGACCTCGCTGCCCTCGGTAAACAGGCGCTTCTGGATGATGCCATTGACCTGTGGGCGCACCTCGGCAATGCGATAGGCGCTGGTACGGCCTGGCACTTCGCTGGTCAGGGCATAGGGCTGCGCCTGCAGCGTGACCACACCAACCTCGGGGGTTGGCTGGGCCTGCGGGGTACTGTCTTCCTGGCAGCCGGTGAGCGTGAGCATTGCCACGGCGATGGCGGAAACCAAGGCGGCAAAGGCTGGTTTCTTGTGCATCTGAGAGAACCTCGTTTATCGGATACGCGGCCCGGGCGGGCGAAGGGATGGGAGTTGAGAACCAATGACGCAGAATATACTTACAAGCGTGAATGTTTGTAAATGCCTGGGACTGTCTGCATACTTCTGACCGCTTCTACTGAAGAAGCGTTTCAGGCAATGCGACAGTGGGTTAGGTAATGGCTAGACGAACCAAGGCAGAGGCGCAAGCAACGCGGGCGCTGATACTCGATGCCGCCGAGCAGGTGTTCCATGCTCAGGGGGTCTCGCATGCGTCTCTGGCCGAAGTGGCGAAAGCCGCTGGCGTCAGCCGTGGCGCCATCTACTGGCATTTCGAGAACAAGATCGATCTGTTCCAGGCCATGCTCGAGCGTCTGCGTTTACCGCTCGAGGAGTTGGCCCGCGCCAGTGAAAGCGAGGATGAGCCGGACCCACTGGGCTGCATGCGTGAGCTGCTGATCAAGGCGCTGACGCGCCTGGCTTGCGATCCGCAGACATGCCGTCTGCACGACATCCTGCGTTACAAATGCGAATACACCGGTGAACTCGTCGGGCTGCGCGAACGCATGCAGGCGCTCAGTCTGGAGTGCGACCAGCGCATCGCCAAGGCGCTGAGCAACGCCGTCAACAAGGGCCAGTTACCGAGTGATCTTGACTGCCAGCGTGCTGCCGTTTGCCTGCATGCCTATATGGAGGGTATCGAAGCCAACTGGCTGCTGGTGCCCCACTTCGACCTGGAGCAGCAGGCCCCGGCGCTGGTCGATACCGTGCTGGACATGCTGCGCAGCCCAGCGCTGCGTTTGACGATCAGTTAGGCCGGTTCGCGTTTTCAGTGCGGCCTGCGGCATTGCCGTGACTCAGCTCGCCCGCCGCTGCGTGGGCCAGTCAGGCAGCACGTGCGGCGCGCGCAAACGGGCTTGCAGCGTGGCGACGAACTGGCGCGCCTCTGCTTCGCTGCGAAAGCTGATGCAATGCTGATCCAGGCGAACCTGCCACACGCGCTCACCGCCGCGATCATGGGACTGGATGAGAACTTTCATGTGAACCACCTCCTGAAGCTGCGACGACTCGCGGGGCTTGTTGGGGACAGCCAGAATAGTCCGCCTGCATGGCCTTTTGCTGACCTGGATCAAACGCCCATCCGCACTTCGTGCGCGGTGCGACCGGCGGTATCACCAGGAGCGATACCCTGGGGCTTCAGCTTGGTACATCGGTTTGCTGGTCGCTGCCTCTGTCGCGCGTCGGGCCTGCAAAGCCCTGCTAGACTCTCGCAGGTAACGCCTGCGGCACTGCACCGCAGTGTCGCGCCCTCATCCCCTGTTTAGAGTCGCGCCTCATGAAACTGGCTCGCAAAGAACGCTCGCTGACCGCCTGGCTGCTGTATTTCAGCATCCTGTTCGGTGCGTTCGCCTGCGCAATCAGTCACGGCCAGATGGCCGGCATGCAGCTCAGCGGCCTGGACAGTCAGTATTGCTCGTTCGATGGCAACTTCGGTGCCGGTGCCAACCTCGACGGCTCCGGCATCGTCGCCCCTGACCCGGCCACCGGCTCAAACTGCGCCCTGGCCAGCCTGTTCAGCGCCATCATCCTCGCGGCGTTCTTCGGGCTGTTGGGTTTGCTCGCTGCCGAGCGCGTGCGTGCGCTGCCAGCCCTGCATATCCCGCGTCTTGCCCGCTACCGCTGGCCTCCCGCCAACCCTCGCGCTTCTCCGTTTTTCGCCTGATCCGTCCGCCCGTTTGGGCGTCCCTATCATGCGTATGCCTTGCCGCACGTTCACGCCTGCGGCTGGCTGGAGAAAGCTTCATGGCGTCTTCCCCCAATAACGTCGCACCGGCTCGTGAGCGTACGGTACCGTCGTTCTACAACCTGGCCTGGCGCTGGCACTTCTATGCCGGGCTGTTCGTCATCCCGTTCATGATCCTGCTGTCGGTCACCGGCATCATCTACCTGTTCAAATCGCTGCTCGATGCCTGGATGTACGCCGACCTGATGCAGGTGCCGGTCGCCGAGCAGCGCCTGAGTGCTGATCAGCAACTGGCCATCGTCCGCGAAGCCTACCCGCAGGCCGCTGTCAGCAAATACCTGCCGCCTACCGCGCAGGATCGCAGCGCGCAGTTCGTGATCAATCAGGACGGCCGCGAGCTGAACCTGTTCGTCGATCCCTACAGCAGCAACCTTCTCGGCAGCCAGGATGCGCTGTGGAACCTGCAGGCGGCCGCGCGCAAGTTGCATGGCGATCTGCTGATCGGCACCGTCGGCGACCGTCTGATCGAGCTGGCGGCAGGCTGGGGCATCGTGCTGGTGGTGTCCGGCCTGTACCTGTGGTGGCCACGCGGCAGCAGCGGTGCGGGTGTGCTGTGGCCGCGCCTGAGTGCACGTGGGCGTCTGTGGTGGCGCGACCTGCCGCGCTGGAAGACCGCCATCGCCGTGATGATCGCGCTCGGCATCATTTTTCCGCTGGTCGGCGCTTCGCTGCTGCTGGTTTGGGCGCTGGATCGTTCGTTGTATTGGCTGCCCGGAACCCGGCTTGCCAACTGAAGACGTGCCATGCTTTTTGACAATACCAACCCGGAGACCATCCCTATGACCCTGAAGAAAACGCTGCTTGGCCTGACCCTGCTGCTGCCGGCACTGCTGGCCCAGGCGGATGAATACGAAGTCGGCCAACTGCATATCGACCATCCCTGGTCACGCGAGATGCCGCCGGTAGCGCCGACCGCTGCCGCCTACTTCGTCATTCACAACAAGGGCAGCGCGGCCGACCGCCTTGTTGCCGTCAGCACGCCGGTGGCCGGCAAGGCTGAGCTGCATGAGCACGTGCACGCCGATGGCGTGATGAAGATGCAGCAGGTGCAGGACGTGGCCATCCCCGCCGGTGGTGAAGTGAAGTTCGAACCCATGGGCTATCACGTCATGCTGTTCGAGCTGAAGCAGCAGGCCAGGGACGGTGAGCGCTTCCCGCTGACCCTGACCTTCGAGAAGGCCGGCAGCGTCGACGTCGAGGTGGCGGTGCAGAAGGACGCACCGGCAGGCCATGATCATGGCGCTGTTCACGATCACGGCAAGCATCAGCACTGATGACCTTCACGGCACGCAGGCGCATTTTTGCTGCCCGGCTCGGGTTGCTGGCGTTCGTCCTTATTGTGTTGGCGCCACTGGCGTCGCAATTGCGTGCCGAAGCGCCTGACTGGCGCTGGCTGAGCGAGCTGGCGTGCCACGACGGCAGTGACCCGGCGCCACTTGCCAACGATGACGGCAGGCCGCTGCTGCAGGTGGATGCCTGCGGCTACTGCTCGTTGTTTTCCCATTGTCCGGCCCTGGCCGATAGCCGCGGGGCACTGGTCGGGCGCCTGCCCGCTGTTCGGGGCTCAGGCGCCGTGTTGCCGCTTGCATCACCGTCCAGGCCTCACTTCCCTCGTGCGCTGTCACGTGCCCCACCCATGCCGACCTGATTACTCACTCAGCGAGGGCTAACCGGCCCTTATCGCCAATCGACTTTTCAGGTATCTGCATGTCCGTTTCCTTCGTTCCGGGCCGTGCTTTTCTGCGCGCTCGTTTTCCCCTCTCCGCTCTGGCTGTGGCCTGTGGTTTTTGTACCGTTACGCCGCTGCATGCCGAGGAGCCTGTGCACGAACTGCCGCCCACGGTGATCATGGCAATCCAGCAACGCTCGCCGCTGACCGTGGCGGCCGACCCCAAGGAGCCGCGCCAGCCGGTGCCGGCCAGCGATGCGGCAGATTATCTGAAGACCATTCCCGGTTTCTCGGCGATCCGCAGTGGCGGCAGCAACAGTGATCCGGTGCTGCGCGGGCTGTTCGGCTCACGCTTGCTGCTGCTCACCGATGGTGGGCAGATGCTCGGCGCCTGCCCCGGGCGGATGGACGCGCCGAGCTCCTATATCGCGCCGGAAACCTATGACCTGCTGAGCGTGACCAAGGGCCCGCAGACGGTGATCTGGGGGCCCGGCGCTTCGGCAGGTGTGGTGCGTTTCGAGCGTGAGCCGGAGCGTTTCGACGAGCTCGGCGCGCGCCTGCATGCCAGCGTGCTGGCCGGCTCCAATGGTCGCTTCGACCGCCTGCTCGACGGCGCCGTGGGCGGTGAGCAGGGCTATCTGCGGCTGATGGCCAACCGTTCGCATTCGGATGACTACGACAACGGTGACGGCGACACCATCGCCTCGCGCTGGAACAAGTGGAACACCGACGTGGCCCTGGGCTGGACGCCGGATGCTGACTCCCTGATCGAACTCAGCGCCGGCCGTGGCGACGGCGAAGCGCGCTACGGTGGCCGTGGCATGGACGGCACCCAGTTCAAGCGCGAAAGCCTGGGCCTGCGCGTGGAGCGTAGCAACCTCGGTGGCGTGCTGGCTAAGGTCGAGGCCAAGGTCTACTACAACTAAGCCGACCACATCATGGATAACTTCCGCCTGCGCGTGCCGAACCCGACCAGCATGATGGCCATGCCCATGGCCTCGCAGGTCGACCGCCGCACCTTGGGGGCAAGACTGGCCGCGACTTGGAAGTGGCACGACGTCGAGCTGATCACCGGCATCGATGCACAGCGCAGCGAACACCGTGCACGGCGTTCGACCTACAGCATGATGACGGGCTACACGGACGCCGACCGTTTCCCCTGGAGCAAGGACGCGCTGATGCACAACTACGGTGCCTTCGGCGAGGCCACCTGGCGCCTGGCCGAGCGTGATCGGCTGGTTTCCGGGGCGCGGGTGGATCGCGCCTCGGCCAAGGATTACCTGCAGAGTTTCCGCAGCATGATGGGCATGGCGCGACCCAACCCGACGGCGGGCGAAACGCGCGCCGAGACCCTGCCCAGCGGCTTCGTGCGTTATGAGCACGACCTGTCCGGCTCGCCGACCACCCTCTATGCCGGCCTCGGCCATGTGCAGCGCTTCCCCGATTACTGGGAGCTGTTCTCCGCAGTGCTGAACGGCCCGGCCGGCTCGCGCAATGCGTTCGACGGCATCGAGCCGGAGAAGACTACCCAGTTCGACATCGGCATCCAGTACCAGGACGACAAGCTGCAGGCCTGGGCCTCGGCCTATGCCGGGCAGATCCGCGACTACATCCTGTTCGACTACCGTGGCATGAGCACTCAGGCCGACAACATCGACGCGCGCATCATGGGCGCTGAGCTGGGCGTGGCCTACGCCCTCGATACCAACTGGAAAGCCGACGCCACCCTGGCCTACGCCTGGGGCAAGAACAGCAGTGACGGTGAAGCGCTACCGCAGATGCCGCCGCTGGAAGCACGCCTCGGCCTGACCTATGCGCGCGACGACTGGAGCGTCGGTGCCCTCTGGCGCGTGGTCGACGGCCAAGGGCGCATCGCCGAAGGACGCGGCAATGTGGTGGGGCAGGACTTCGCCGACAGCGCCGGTTTCGGCGTGCTCTCGCTCAATGCTGCCTACCGCTTCAGCCAGCAGGTCAAGCTCAGCGCCGGGGTGGATAACCTGCTCGACAAGCGTTACGCCGAGCACCTCAACCTGGCTGGTGACGCCGGTTTTGGCTTCCCCGCCGACGCCCGTATCGACGAGCCGGGTCGCACCCTCTGGGCCAAGATCGATTTCGACTTCTGAGGCTTCAGTGCCGTTGCTCCCCTCTCTCATTCATGGGATAGGGGCTGGGGGAGAGGGGGCTCTGCCGAACGCCCCGGATTGCATCGGGCTACGATTTTTTTGCGTGCTAATACGGCCTTAAGGTTGTGGCGCGAAAGTAGTCCCCGCAGACCCACTTTCCCCTGCATCCAAGAGGACTTCATCATGCGCAAACTGCTTCTGCTGTCTCTGGCTCTGGCCAGCCCGCTGACCTTCGCCGCGACCGAATGCACCACCGCCGACAAGGCCCAGTGGCAGGATCAGGACACCTTCCAGGCCGACCTCAAGGCTCAGGGCTACCAGATCAAGAAGTTCAAGGTTACGGGCGGTAACTGCTACGAAATCTACGGTTTCGACAAGGACGGCAAGAAGGTCGAAATCTACTTCGATCCGGTCAGCGGTAAGCCGGTCAAGAGCAACGTAGAAGGCTGATGAGCACTTCGACCGTACGCCTGTGGGACCCAGTGGTGCGCGTGTTCCACTGGTCCCTGGCCGGCGCTTTCCTGGCCAACTACTTCTTCACCGAAGAAGGTGAAAACTGGCATCGCTGGCTCGGATACTACGCCGTAGCCTGGCTGGCGATCCGCCTGGTATGGGGCTTCGTCGGTACACCCGCGGCGCGCTGGGGCGATTTCTGGCCCACACCGGCACGCCTTGGCGCACACCTGCGTGCCCTGATAAGCGGTCAGCCCTATCACCGCCTTGGGCATTCGCCACTGGGTGCGCTGGTGATGATCCTGATGATGACGCTGATGCTTGGCCTCGGCGTAACCGGCTTTCTGATGGAGGAGGTCGATTATTTCTGGGGCGCGGATCTGCCGCTGAACATCCACGAATTCTGTGCCGATGTGCTGATGGCACTGGTCGGCCTGCATGTTGCCGCCGCGCTGCTGGAAAGCTATCGGCTGCGCGAAAACCTGCCGCTGTCGATGGTTACCGGCAAACGCCGCAAGCTGCCTGAGCACTGAGTGCGTCGCTGACTCGGTTACCGTCGCCTGAGCGAAAGCTGGCGCCGCCTCACCCGCGCCGCCCCAAGCCATGCTGCGCCAGCTTGGCATAGAGCCCGGCGCGGGAAATGCCCAGGCGTTCGGCAGCCAACTGGCGGTTGCCGTTGCAGGCTGCCAGTGCCGCCTGCAGCGCCTGGCGCTCGGCCTGCGCCAACTGTTCGGCCAGCGTCTGCGCCGTGTTCGTCGCCACTGGCAGCGTGGGCGTCGGCGTACTCGGCGCCACGGGATCGACCAGCAGCGTGCGCACGGCTTCGCCACTCAGGTGTCCATCGACGGCCAGTTGTGCCCGCTCCAGCAGGTTGCGCAGCTCGCGCACTTTACCCCTCCACGGCTGCGCGCAGAGCAGGGCCAGGGCGTCGTCGCTCAGCTCGAGGGGCGCCAGGCCGGAACGATTGGCCAGGTCATCGAGCAGGTGTTCGATCAGTGCGGGAATGTCGCTGGCGCGTTCACGTAAAGGCGGCACACGCAGGGCCAGCACGTTGAGACGGTAGTAGAGATCGTCGCGGAACTGTCCGGCCGCCACCTTGGCTTCCAGATCGATATGGGTCGCGGCGATCACCCGCACATTGAGCGGCTTGACCTGATTGGAGCCGAGCGGCTCCACCTCCTGCTCCTGCAACACCCGCAGCAGCTTGGCCTGCAGCGGCAGGTCGCCGATTTCATCGAGAAACAGCGTGCCGCCATTGGCCACCTCGAACTTGCCGATGCGCCCTTTACGTTCGGCGCCGGTAAAGGCGCCCGGTGCGGTGCCAAACAGCTCAGCTTCCACCAGGGTTTCCGGAATCGCCGCAACGTTGACCGCGACGAACGGCCCGTTGGCCCGTGGCGACAGATTATGAATGCCTTGCGCCAGCAGCTCCTTGCCGGTGCCGGTCTCGCCGCGAATCAGCACCGTGGCGTCGAGCTGCGCGGCGCGGCGGGCCTGGCGCTTGACCTCACTGGCCGCCGTGCTGGCGCCGATGAAGCCGGCAATGGTGTAGCGTGCCCGGCGTGCCTTGGCCAGCTCGTGCTGGGTGGCGAGCAACTGTGTCTGCAGGTTGTTGTACTTGGCGATCAGCGGCTTGAGGTGACGGGCGCGGTCGAACAAGACGAAGCCCAGCGCACCGACCAGGGGGCCATCCTCATCACGCAGCGGAATGCGGGTCACCACGAAATGCTCGCTGCCGAAGGCCATCAGGTCGAGCATGCTTGGCTGGCCGCTTTCCACCACCTCGCGCAGGCGGCTGGCCGGCAGCACGTCCTCGATTGCCTTGCCCAGCGCCGTGCGCGGGTCAGCAATGCCGACCTTCTGCACGTACTTGTCGTTGATCCAGACGATACGCGCCTGGCGATTGACCGCAATGGTGCCCTCGCACTGCGCATCGAGGTGATCGAACAGCAGCGGCATGGCCACCGCCCGGAAGCGCTCGGGCGACACGCCGATGATCAGACCATGCTGGTCGAGGTCGTCGCGGGAAATGGCCGTGGGCGAGTGTCCAGAATGAGATGCCGGTGATTATGGGCAGCGCTGCGCCATGCGGGCAACGGCAAGCGCCGCCTAATGCCGCTATTGATCACCTGCATCTCAGACTACAGGGTGTAAACCGGCAAGGCCGTATATATTTGCCAGATGGTGTGTAGCGGGGGAGTTGCGCACCACCGACGGCGGAGGTGCTGAGCAATACAATGGGCGACCCAAATAACAACGATGACAGGGATGTAGGCGCGGGACACTATGAAGGCCTGCGCGAGTCTGGCAAGCGCGCGCTGATGCGCACCATCCTGCTCGCCACCGGCCTGACCCTGGGCGGCTTTTCCGTGCTGCAGACGCTGGCCGGCAACTACGCTTTGGCCATCCTCGAGGTGCTGTGCACCGCATTGCTGCTGTTCGGTGCCTGGCGCATCGAACAGGCGCGGCATCTGTACTTCTGGATCTACCTCTACCTGATCCCCACCTTCTGTTTCATCCTCTACATCATCGCCATGCCGGATGCGTCAGCGGCCGCGTTCGTCTGGTTGTACATGATCCCGCTGCTGGCCTACCTGCTGCTGGGCAAACGCCGCGCCCTCCTGCTCACGGCGCTCTTCATGCTCGCCGGACTACTGCTGTACTTCGCCGATAATCGCCTGAGCCTCGATACCCACGCTTTGATCGACCTGGGCAATGCGGCCCTGTGTGGCATGCTGATCCTGGTGTTCGTGCATATCTACGACGGCCTGCGCATGCAGGCTCACGAAGAGCTCGAACGTCTGGCGCAGACCGATGCACTGACCGGCGTAGCCAATCGCGGCTGCTTCCGGCATGCGCTGCAGCGCAGCATTCAGGAGGCCGAACGCAGCAACGGGCATCTGGTATTGGTGCTGCTCGACGTCGACCACTTCAAACAGGTCAATGATCAATGGGGGCATGAGGGGGGCGACATGGCCCTGCAGCATATCTGTCAGATCCTCCAGCAGCGCCTGCGCGTGACCGACCTCCTCGGCCGCCTGGGTGGTGAGGAGTTCGGCCTGCTGCTGCGCCACACCGACAGCGCGGGTGCTGGCCCGCTGGTGGAAACACTGCGCCAACAGATTGCCGAGCAACCGCTGGACTATGACGGTGAGCAGATCGCGCTGTCCGCCACCTTCGGCCTCGCCACCTGGCCCGAAGACGGCCGCAGCGCCGCCGAACTCTACCGCAGCGCCGACCGCCGCCTGTACAGCGGCAAGGCCCGTGGCCGCAACCAATTGGTCAGCGCCGACCTCCCAGCCGAGCTGTTGCTGGATAAGTTTGATGTGCGGCTGTGACTGCGCGCGGTGCTGCGTTGGTGGATAGCACTCAGAAACGAAAAGCCGCGCAATGCGCGGCTTTGAAGGTGGTGGGCCCACACGGACTCGAACCGTGGACCAAAGGATTATGAGTTGCCTAGAAACGCTGCAAGCCTAGTGAAATCGTGCGTAGCGTAGCGCAGGTACAGTTAGCTGAAAGCAGCGTTGTAGAGCGGGTTAAACGTAATTGGGCGAAATCTGTAAAAGCTGGGCACTGTACCGCCAGTGTACTGATTTCTGTACCGCGAAACGGTCAGGTTTTGCTTTTTAATCGGACGATCACTACGCAGGCTCTCTTGATCGTGTTGCGGATCAGGCGTTGACGGGCTTTGTTGCTCCAGGTGCTGAGTGATGCTGCTATTGACCTTGCTCGGCGAGCCAGGCGAGGTCATCTGCACGTTTCTTGGTCATATCAAGAAAGCACGAGGCGCTGTTGACGCTGTCGATGGTGCCTCCAGTCAAGCTGCCGAGTAGGGCGCAATCGGCATCGCGGAATTTGATCCATAGCCGCTGCGCGTCGCGCAGTTGTGTTTGCTGGGCGGGTGTTAACGCTTGCATGGCCGCTTTGTAGTTTTGGTTGAGGCGAGCGTCTTGCTGTTCTGTCTCACTGCCCATGCAATCGAGCATATTCACCGTCACGCCGCCGGACTCATCCATGCAGGCGGTATAGGTTTCGCTGTAGCCATCGTCTGCTGCGTGTGTTCCAGCGCTGAGCGCGGTGATGACAATCGCCAGCAGCCAGTTTTTGCTTGATTGCATGATGAGCGTCCTGCGTATCAATGGATGGGTTTTAAAGGCTCTGCATGGTTCTGCACTTGGGGAACGCCGAGCAGCCCCAAAACTGCTGCCCCGCATTTGCCCCTGATTTCACCGTACGGATTAGCAGCGCACTGCCACATTTCGGGCACTGTCGCTCAGCTGTCGGGTCGCTTCGGCGTTTGAGGTTTTGCACATGCTCGCGGTGGGTGGCGAGCGTCGGCGCGCGGCGGCCGGTTTGAAGGGCATGCAGCATGGCGTCGACTTCAGCCTCGCTGAATAGCGGCTGCTGGAATGACTTGATGTAGCGGATAAAGCCGATGCCCTGGGTCACGTTGGCTGGCACTTCGGTTTTGAAGGTGCTGCCGCCGACGAAGGTGATGACCGAGTGCAGGTGCTCGGGGTTAACGCCAAGGGTGGCTTCCAGGGCTTTGAGGTGTTTGTAGTTCTGCCGCAGCGGGTTCTGGAATTTGAAGGTGCGTTTGTAGAGCTTCTGCGTCCACTGCGCCTGCTTCTCGCTGCCGAAGATCCAGCCGCTCATGTTCTTCGTTTCCAGTACGAAGATGCCGTAGGGCGAGAGGAATACGTGGTCGATCTGCGTGGTGCCGTCTGGCATGTTCAAGGTGACGTTGTGCAGGCGGCGGTAGGTTTGTTTGTCCAGTTGCCAATGGGCGAACAGTCGCACCAGCAGTTCACCGATCTGCCCCTTGGCCCAGGGCGATTTGAGCAGGCCGATCAGCAGGGCCGCTGGGATGAACCAGGTCAGCATGCCCCAGACCTGAGCGATGATGGGGGTGAAGTCCATTTCCTGTCCTTGGTAATCCTGAGTTAACCGGATAGTACCGAAAGTCAGCGTAAATGGACGAACGTATTTGAAGGCGACAATCGGCTCATTGCGTGAGCCGAATATTCCGGCTATTCGGCTCTAGGCATCCTTTCAGGCTCGAGTTTCAGGCGCCGCGTTGATTCTTGCTGAGGTCGGCATAGTCGCTGTCGCTGCAGGCTTCTTTTCTCGCCTGATTCAGAGCCTTAGCTCGCTCGGCTACTTCTCTTGCGCGCGCTATGTAGCCGGCATCGCCGGTTCCTTCCGCGTCGGCCAGAAACACCTCTATGTCTTCATCATCGATCAGGTATTTGGCCGGATCATAGGGTGTCAGCAGCTCGCTGCTCATGGCGATATTCCTCGCTGGTCTAGATTTTCGCGTCGCGAAAATGAGGGTGTGACTTAATGGTCATGAATTTTCGCGTGGCGAAAATCCGCAGCGGGTGATGACCTTCACCTGATTTGGCACTCACTCAGGCTGGGAGCGGGTCGTCCACTGTCCATGGACTGAGGACGGCTACCCGTGCGGCTAGTCACGCCAGTATGTCATGGGTAAGGAATTTGATTTTTTACTCACAACCGGAAGAACGTGGGTAAAAAACTGGGAAATTTACCCACGTACCGCAGGCGGCAGACTGTTCACGTTGCTCAACAGAGGGGACGATAGAGAAAACGAACAAAATCGTACGCTAAAGATGCGGATTTCGGAGGACCGTACCCGGCCGTTTCGGTTGATCGTGCCCGCTCATTTCGCTAACGCGTGACCTCTCATTGCGTTAGCAACGTGACCGCGTCTCCG
>NZ_VRYE01000005.1 GCF_008041835.1 Ectopseudomonas mendocina | reverse complement strand
CCAGCTTTTCCCAATCCTGCTCTTGTCGTTTCCTTGTCATGCGGGCTCCCCGTCCGGGTTTGTTTGTTTCGTAACCTTCAGTCTGGCGCACGTATGCTGTAGCAGGTAGTAATCCATCACATTGGGCTACAGGCCAGTCGGCCTGGCGCCAGATCAGGTCCGAGGTCACGTAACCCTGCTCGCGCGCGATTTCGAGCAGCTTGTCACGGGTTTGCTGATCCACTTCCGGGGTGCGCGACAGCAGCCACAGGTACTTGTGCTGCGGGTGACCGACCAGCGCCACGCGGTAATCCTCGTCGCGGTAGATCACCCAGTAGTCGCCCCTGATCGGCAGGATCTTGCTGGCCCAGTTGTCGAAGCGCACCCACAGTTTGTCGGTCTTGCCCTCGACCTGCGGCTCAGCGACGCCCTTGGCCTCGATCCACTCACCGTCCTTATCACGGCAACGGTTGGTCACGTCGATGCGGCCATCGTCACGCAGCCCATAGTGCGCCTCGGACTGCACGCAGTTGCGTTGGAAGAACATCGGCAAGCGTGCCAGTTCGTACCAGGTGCCCTGGTAGCGCTGCAGATCGACCTGCATGGTCTGCGGTGGCGGTTTGGGAATACTGCCAGTGCCGGAATTGGCGCAACCGGCAAGGGCGAGAATGGCACTGGCGATTAGGATCGAACGCATGGAAGCTCCTGTTTACTTGAGCCCCTTGCCGGAGAACAACATGACCTTGTCCCCGGCATACTGGACGCTGATATAGGCCTTGTCGTCGCCCCAGGTACAACTGGTCATGCCCAGCGCACCGGCACACTCGCCCGGCGCACCGAGCAGGCTCTCCACCTCCTGCTTGCTCATGCCCGCTTTGAGCTTGGCGTAGTTTTCCTGATTGACCTTGCTGCACGCGGCAAGCAGACAGCAGGCAAGCAACGCGACGATACGCATCGACATGGATGAGGCTCCTGATGGGAAGGTGCCAGCAAGCTTGGCATAGCCGGCGACGACTTGCCTGCTTGGAGTGCAGATACCGGTACGGGTTCCCCCGCATGGCTGCGAAACGATGTGCAGCCAAAGTGGCAGCCACCCGCTCTCAGGAGTGGGCGGCCACAGATACTCAGCTGCGGTGGTAGGCGGTGATACGCAGCACTTCTTCCTTGGAGCCGAGGAACACCGGCACGCGCTGGTGCAGGGAAGTGGGCTGGATATCGAGGATGCGCTGGCTGCCGTCAGTGGCAGCGCCACCGGCCTGCTCGATGATCATCGCCATCGGGTTGGCCTCGTACATCAGACGCAGCTTGCCCGGCATCGACGGATCACGTCCATCGCGCGGGTACATGAACACCCCACCACGGGTGAGGATGCGGTGCACGTCAGCCACCATCGAGGCGATCCAGCGCATGTTGTAGTTACGCCCCAGCGGCCCGGTCTCACCGGCCAGCAGCTCGGAGACGTAGCGCTGCACCGGCGCATCCCAGTGGCGCTGGTTGGACATGTTGATGGCGAATTCCTTGGTCGACTCCGGCACCTTGATGGTGTCGTGGGTGAGCACGAAGCTGCCCAGCTCACGGTCCAGGGTGAAACCCTTGACGCCATCGCCCATGGTCAGCATGAGCATGGTCTGCGGGCCGTAGATCGCATAGCCGGCGGCGACCTGCTGGGTGCCGGGCTGGAGGAAGGCTTCTTCGCCAAGATCACCGGTCTCGCCATTGCGCTCGGGGCAGCGCAGCACCGAGAAGATGGTGCCGACCGAGACGTTGACGTCGATGTTGCTGGAGCCGTCCAGCGGGTCGAATACCAGCAGATAGGCGCCTTTCGGGTACTTGCCGGGGATCTGGTAGGCGTTGTCCATTTCCTCGGAGGCCATGCCGGCCAGGTGGCCGCCCCATTCGTTGGCTTCGAGGAGGATCTCGTTGGAGATCACATCGAGTTTCTTCTGCACTTCGCCCTGCACGTTCTCGCTGTCCAGGCTGCCCAGCACGCCGCCGAGGGCGCCCTTGGACACCTGATGGCTGATCGCCTTGCAGGCCCGTGCCACGACTTCGATAAGGAAACGCAGGTCGGCCGGGGTATTGTGGCTGCGAGTCTGCTCGATCAGGTAGCGGCTCAGGGTGACGCGGGACATGGACGGCTCCGGAAAGGGAAAAAATCGCGCGCAGTTTAACCCGAGTCGCCGCGCAATGCTGCCTGCCGGGATGGATGGCTGAGATTGCCCTCTACCAGCAGGTCGTAAACACGGTTGCGCCCGTCGCGTTTGGCCTGATACAGCGCGGCATCGGCGACCTGCAACAACTCATCGAGCGCCTGCCCCTGCTCGGGCCAATGCGCCAGGCCGGCAGACAGGGTGATGCGCTGATCACCGCCACGGCTGGCGATTTCGCGCACGGCCAGCTACGCGCAGATCGCTTGCAGACGCTCGCAGGCCTCACGCGGATCGGCACCTGGAAGGATCAGCAGAAACTCCTCGCCACCGATACGAAATACGGCATCGGTGCTGCGCAATGGATGAACTTCATACGGTGGACGCCTGTTCGTCAGCAGCCGACGCTTCGGCCTTGCGCGGCGGCAACGGGGCGAAATAGCCCACCACCAGCAACAGCACCCCGACGCCGATGAACGACACGATGCGCTCCAGGCCGCCCCGGTTACCCAGCTCGACGAAGAACAGCTTGGCCACCACCAGGGCGATCAGCGCGGCACCGACCAGCCACAGCTCGCGGCGCACACGCAGATGGCCGAAGAGCATCAGCGCCAGGGCGATCAACGTCCAGACGATGGACCAGCCCGCCTGCACCAGCATCGACTCGAACAGCGCCGGGGTCTGCCAGGGCACGCCGCCCCAGTGGTGCGCGCTACGCATCACCATCACCGTCAGCAGGGCGAACAGCGACAGTCCAGCCACGCACTGAGTGATCTGTAGCGCCCGCGCAGGCTCCAGGCCGAAACGTGGCAGGGCAAATCGTCCCCAGACCACCAACGCCCCCAAGCACAGCAGCAGGCCGAGTTCCAGCGGGTTCAGCAGCGGCAGGTAAGGCAGCGGGTCGCTATCGCCGGCGCTATTGGCATTGGCCAGCCAGAACCAGGCGAGCATCAGCGCGGCCAGTGGCGCCGCCGCCCACAGGCGGTATTCGCGCTCGAAAGCGGCTACAGGCCAGGGCAGGCCGCGCGCCTGCGCCATGCCCCACAGATAGGCCGACGGCAGCAGCGCCCAGCCCAGCCAACGCCAGGCGTTGTAATGCTCAGCCAGGCTCAGCAGGAGGTAGCGCAGCTCCAGCGCCAGCACGCCGAGCAGCAACCAGCAGCCAAGCACATGGGCGATGCTGGCGGCACGGCTCGGCAGTTGCTCGCTCAGGCGCCTCAGCATCAATAGATGCGCGACGATCACGACACCCCAGGCCAGCCAGCCGTAGTTCGCAGCCGGGTGATACAACGGATGCCAGGCATACGCCAGGATCAGACCGGCCAACGGCGCCAGCAGGCTGCACAGCACGGCCAGGTCGCGCCAGCCCGTGCGTAGCGCGAGCAGCATCCAGGCCAGGCTCGACACAGCGGCCAGTACCAGCAGCACGCTGGCCTGCAGCTCAGCGCTGACGAAGCGCATCACCTCACTGGCCAAAGCCAGTGCCCACCAGGCCGCGCCCCAGGCCAGCAAGAGCTGACCCAGGCGCTGCAGGCTGACGCCATCGAGACCCGTCTCCCGCCCGCTGCGCGCCAGGCCGTGCAGGCGCCAGGCACCGATCTGCGCGGCCAAGCCGAGTACAGCTGGGGTCCAGAAACCGGTGTGTGCCAGTGGTGACAGGCCCTCACCACTGAGACCCGACAGCAGCAATGGCCCGGCGGCAAGGAAGGCCAGGCCAGCGAATACCTGCAACACCAGGCTGAACAGGAAGGCCGCGCGCTGCTGCAGATAAAGCGCCAGCCAAAGAATCAGCAGCCCCGTACCGCCCCACACCCCCGCGGCTGCGACCCAGGGTAGGACGAACAGCACAGCCAGGTTGATGAACACCAGGCCCACCAGCATGATCGCCGATAGTGCGCCGAGCAGCCGGCGGTTCTCGCGGATATGCGGATCACGCGCCGCCAGCAACATGCCGGCGATCAGCCCCAAGCCAACCATCGACGCCGCCAGCAAGCCGAACCAGCCCGCGCTGAAGCTGCCATTGCCGAACAGCGAGTCCAGCGCCATCTGGCCAAGGAACAGCAGGCCGCCGAACAACTGGATGGCGAAAGCGCTGTAAACGAAACTTGGCGCGGCGATGCGCAGGCCGACGAACAAGGTCGCCAGGCCGGCCAGCGCCCAGGCGATTGCGGTACCGGGCGCCTCGAACAGCAGCAGTGCGATCAGGTAGAGAAACGCCAGCCCGGCCAGGCCCAACCAGGGCAGCAGGCGGCGTTCCCAGGCGTTGGCCGCGTCAGGCATCGAGCGCACTTGCCAATAGCTGAACAGCAGCGCCGCACCGAGCATCAGCGCACCCAGCGGCGAGCCGTCGAGCAGGCTGTCGTAGCCGAAATCCAGCCCACTGACGAAGGCCAAAGCCGCACCCACCTGCAGCAACAGAGCGAAGGCACGCGCCAGCGGCCGTCCCTGACGCAGACCCAACCAGAAAATGCCGGCCCCTTCCACGGCCCAGGCCGCCGCCGTCCAACGTGCATCGAGACCGAGCGGTATGGCCAGGCTGGCAAACACCACACCGAGCGCCAGGCAGGTTTCCACCAGCAGCAGCGCACGTTCGCCGGCACGCGCCTTGAGCACGCGCGCCAACAGCAAATAGAACAGCCCCATGCCGAGCGCACTGAAGGCAGCGGCGAATTCGATATGCCGCACCAATGCGACTTGCAGACCGAAGCCGATCAATGGCGGGCCGAACAACGTGGTGGCATCGACGTAGTCGCCACGCCGTAGCGACCAGCGCAGCAGCTCGTCACGCGCCTCGGGCGCATCCGCCGCGTCACGCAGGGTGCGGCGGGCGAATAGCAGGCCGATGGCCACGTACATCAAAAAGAACAGCACCAGAAACGGCTCGGTGCTCCACAGTAGTTACGGTGTATAGGAACGCAGCCCCCAGGCGAAGCCGATGCCGAAGGTGCCGACGAAGCCAATCAGATTGAGCAGACGCCAGGCCTTGAACCAGGCGATGGCGAAGATGCCTGCATTGAGCAGGGCGAAGTAGGAAAACAGCGCGACATGATTGCCGCTGCCAGTAGACGTCAGAATCGGCGCGGCAAAGCCACCGAGTGCTGCAGCCGTCGCCAGACCCAGGGCGTTCTACTGCACGGCGAGAATCGCCGAAAACAGCGTCACCGCCACCAGCAGGCCGAGGGCCAGGCCGGGATCGAGCAGCGGATGCAGGCGCATGGCGGCGAACACCGTCAGGTACAGCACGGCGATGCCGGTGCCCTGTAGCACCAGGGCGTAGCCGGGGTTACGCCGGCGCAGCCACCAGCCCAGGCCGAGCAAGGCCAGGGCGCTGGCCGCCACGCCCATGTAGCGCAGCTCTACCGGCACCTCGACGCCTTCAGTGGCGTAGCGCAGGAGGAAGGCCAGGCCGAGGAACAGCAACACCACGCCAACCCGCAGCACGGTGTTGCCACCCAACAGCCAGGCCCTGGCCGCTGCGATACCACGCTCGATCAGGTTCGGTTCGCGCGGTGTTTGCTCGCGCCAGGGGTTTTGCTGCACGGCCGGCTGGGGCTGATGGGCGACCTGCGCAGCCAAGGGTTCGGGCGCGTCGACAGGCGGCGAGGGTTCGATTGCAGGCAGCGGATCAAGTGTCCAGTCCAGCTCCGGCTCTGCAGCAACAACCGGCTCGGACTGGGCTTCGGGTGCGGAACGGGTGACAGGCTCAACAGAAGCGGCAACCGGCTCCAGCTCACTGCGTTCGCCCTGCTCCACCTTGAGCAGACGTTCGTGCATGACTCGGGTGCCGCCCTCGAAGCGCTCGGCAAAATCCTTGAGCTGCGCAGCCAGTTGCGCGTTACGCGTCTCCAACCCCTGCAGGCGCAACGCCTGGCCCAGACTGAGGCCGATCAGACCGCCAAGCAGCGCGCCCGTGACCGATTCGCTGGCGCCCACGCCAAGCACCAAACCGACCAGCATGAAAATCCATTGCATGCGTTATGTCCCAACCCCGAGAAAGAGATCGTCCCGCGCCCACACTGCCGCCCGCGACAGGGCAGCAGTATAGGAGTCGCACCTAGCAACACCCAGAGAGACAATTGCCAAGCCGTTCACAGGCACAACGCAAAGCACCCAACCGCCAGCCGGTGCTTCACAAATGCGGCGCGCCCGCTATTATCGCCGCCCCCGTGACAGCAGCGGCGCAGACCGCACGACAGCCCAAACCATGATGAAGCCCCGCCTGATAGCCGCTGCAGAAATCGACCGCCTGGAAACCTGGGCCAAATACACCGCCGACATGTGCCATAGCTGCATCTCCAGTTGCTGCACCCTGCCGGTGGAAGTGCGCCTGAACGATCTGATCCGCCTGGAGCTGGTGGACGAGTTCGAGCGCAGCGAGCCGCCGAAGAACATCGCCAAACGCCTGCAAAAGGACGGCATCGTCGAGCGCTTCAATCAAAAGTCGGGCATCTTCACCCTGACGCGCATGTCCAACAACGACTGCCTGTTCCTCGACCGCAAGACGCGCCTGTGCACCGTCTACGAAAAACGTCCGGACACCTGCCGTCATCACCCCAAGGTCGGCCCACGGCCGGGGTATTGCGCGTACAAACCGAAATGACCGTCTGCTCATGACGTATCCATTCACGACCTTGGCTTGACGCTTTCGGCAAACCCCCAGTCGTTTTTGCACCGGGTCGCCCCGCCCCCCAGGGATAAGCTCTCCCCAAAGCGCCGACGTCCGACTCGGCGCATCCGTTTAGGGGACAAGCCTGATGAGCCCAGCGCAATTGCACGCCGACAGCATCGTCATCGACGGTCTGATCATCGCTAAGTGGAACCGTGAGCTGTTCGAGGACATGCGCAAGGGCGGCCTGACCGCCGCCAACTGCACCGTATCGGTGTGGGAAGGGTTCCAGGCCACCGTCAACAGCATCGCTGCCAGCAGCAAGCTGATCCGCGAGAACAGCGACCTGGTGATGCCGGTACGCACCACCGCCGACATCCGCAAGGCCAAGGAGCAGGGCAAGACCGGCATCATCTACGGCTTTCAGAACGCTCATGCGTTCGAGGACCAGATCGGCTACGTCGAGGTGTTCAAGCAGCTCGGCGTCGGCATCGTACAGATGTGCTACAACACCCAGAACCTGATCGGCACCGGCTGCTACGAGCGTGACGGCGGCCTGTCCGGCTTCGGCCGCGAGATCGTCGCCGAGATGAACCGCGTGGGCATCATGTGCGACCTGTCCCACGTCGGTTCCAAGACCAGCGAGGAAGTCATCCTCGAATCGAAGAAGCCGGTAACCTATTCGCACTGCCTGCCTTCGGGCCTGAAAGAGCACCCGCGCAACAAGTCCGACGAAGAGCTGAAGTTCATCGCCGACCATGGCGGTTTCGTCGGCGTGACCATGTTCGCGCCGTTCCTGGCCAAGGGCATCGACTCGACCATCGACGACTACGCCGAAGCCATCGAGTACGTGATGAACATCGTCGGTGAAGACGCCATCGGCATCGGCACCGACTTCACCCAGGGTCACGGCCAGGACTTCTTCGAGTACCTGACCCACGACAAGGGTTATGCCCGTCGCCTGACCAACTTCGGCAAGATCATCAATCCGCTGGGTATCCGTACCGTCGGCGAGTTCCCCAACCTCACCGAAACTCTGCTGGGGCGCGGCCATTCCGAGCGCGTGGTGCGCAAGATCATGGGTGAGAACTGGGTGCGCGTACTCGCCGACGTCTGGGGCGAATAAGCCCTTCCCTATCCCATGATCATTCCCACGCTCAGCGTGGGAATGCAGCCCGTGACGCTCTGCGTCACAGAAGCGGACGCAGAGCGTCCAATGAGGCGTTACCACGCAAAGCGTGGGAACGATCAGACAACGAATTCTGGAGTTAACAACACATGGCCACCCACGCCCCCGAAATGCCCATCGAAGTCGACGACGAAACCGGCGTCTGGACCACCGACGCCCTGCCGATGCTCTATGTGCCGCGCCACTTCTTCGTCAACAACCACATGGGCATCGAGGAAGTGCTCGGCGCCGAGAAATACGCCGAGATTCTCTACAAGGCCGGCTACAAATCCGCCTGGCACTGGTGCGAGAAGGAAGCCGAATGCCATGGCATTTCAGGCGCGGCGGTGTTCGAGCACTACATGAAGCGCCTGTCGCAGCGCGGCTGGGGCCTGTTCGAAACACAGAAGCTCGACCTGGAAACCGGCCATGCCGAGGTCAAGCTCAAACATTCGGCCTTCGTCTACGTGTACGGCAAGGTGAACCGCAAGGTCGACTACATGTTCACCGGCTGGTTCTCCGGCGCCATCGACCAGATTCTCGCCGCCAAGGGCAGCCCGATTCGCACCGTTACCGTGCAGGAGTACAGCGGCGCCGAAGACGGCCACGACGACGGTCTGTTCGTCACCCGGCCACTCTGAGTCACCCATAAGAAATGCGTGGGAGCGGCCAGCGCCTCCCACAACGCTAGAGCGCTTACCGTGAGGATGCCGTAATGGCCTTCGAAGCAATGTTCCAGCCGATCCAGATCGGCAAACTGACCATCCGCAACCGCGTGCTCTCCACCGCGCATGCCGAGGTCTATGCCACCGACGGCGGCATGACCACCGAGCGCTACGTCAAGTACTACGAAGAGAAAGCCAAGGGCGGCATCGGCCTGGCCATCTGCGGCGGTTCGTCCGTGGTCGCCATCGACAGCCCACAGCAGTGGTGGAGCTCGGTCAACCTGTCCACCGACCGCATCATCCCGCACTTCCAGAATCTTGCTGACGCCATGCACAAGCACGGCGCCAAGATCATGATCCAGATTACCCACATGGGCCGTCGCTCGCGCTGGGATGGCTATCACTGGCCGACCCTGATGTCGCCGTCCGGCATCCGTGAACCCGTACACCGCGCCACCTGCAAGACCATCGAGGTGGAAGAGATCTGGCGCATCATCGGCAACTACGCCCAGGCTGCGCGCCGCGCCAAGGAAGGCGGCCTGGACGGCGTCGAACTGTCCGCCGTGCACCAGCACCTGATCGACCAGTTCTGGTCGCCGCGGGTGAACAAGCGTACCGACGAATGGGGCGGCACCTTCGAGGGTCGCATGAAGTTCGGCCTGGAAGTGCTCAAGGCCGTACGCAAGGAAGTCGGCGACGACTTCTGCGTGGGCATGCGCATCACCGGTGACGAGTTCCACCCGGACGGTCTGTCCCATGAAGACATGAAGCAGATCGCGGCGTACTACGACGCCACCGGCATGATCGATTTCATCGGCGTCGTCGGCTCGGGCTGCGACACCCACAACACCCTCGCCAACGTCATTCCGAACATGAGCTTCCCGCCGGAGCCCTTCCTGCACCTGGCAGCCGGGATCAAGGAAGTGGTCAAGGTGCCGGTGCTGCACGCACAGAACATCAAGGACCCGAACCAGGCCACGCGCATCCTCGAAGGCGGCTACGTGGACATGGTCGGCATGACCCGCGCGCACATCGCCGACCCGCACCTGATCGCCAAGATCAAGATGGGTCAGATCGACCAGATCAAGCAGTGCGTCGGTGCCAACTACTGCATCGACCGCCAGTACCAAGGCCTGGACGTACTGTGCATCCAGAACGCTGCCACCTCCCGTGAATACATGGGCGTGCCACACATCATCGAGAAGACCACCGGTGCCAAGCGCAAGGTGGTGATCGTCGGCGGTGGCCCGGCCGGTATGGAAGCTGCACGCGTTGCCGCCGAGCGCGGCCACGACGTGACCCTGTTCGAGAAGCAGGACCAGCTTGGCGGGCAGATCACCATCGCCGCCCGCGCACCGCAGCGTGACCAGATCGCCGGTATCACCCGCTGGTACCAGCTGGAGCTGGCGCGTCTGGGCATCGACCTGCGCCTGGGCACTGGCGCCGACGAGGCGAGCATCCTCGACCTGCGTCCGGACATCGTCGTCCTGGCCAACGGCGGCCATCCCTTCCTCGAGCAGAACGACCACTGGGGCGCTGCAGAAGGTCTGGTGGTGAGCAGCTGGGACGTGCTCTCGGGCAAGATTGCACCGGGCAAGAACGTGCTGGTGTACGACACCATCTGCGAGTTCACCGGCATGTCCGTGGCCGACTACCTGGCCGACAAGGGCGCACAGGTGGAGATCGTCACCGACGACATCAAGCCGGGCGTGGCCATCGGTGGTACCAGTTTCCCGACCTACTACCGCAGCCTCTACCCCAAGGAAGTGATCATGACCGGCGACATGATGCTGGAGAAGGTCTACCGCGAGGGCGACAAACTGGTGGCGGTGCTGGAGAACGAATACACCGGCGCCAAGGAAGAGCGCGTGGTCGACCAGGTGGTGGTGGAGAACGGCGTGCGGCCTGACGAGTCGCTGTACTACGCACTCAAGCAGGGCTCGCGTAACAAGGGCCAGATCGACGTGGAAGCGCTGTTCGCGATCAAGCCGCAACCGTGCCTGAGCACTCTCGATGAAAAGAAAGGGGGCGACGGCTACCTGCTGTTCCGCATCGGCGACTGCGTGGCCCAGCGCAACACCCACGCGGCGATCTATGACGCGCTGCGCCTGTGCAAGGACTTCTGATCCCAATTGGATGATGTCTCCCACGCTCTGCGTGGGAGACCTGGCGCCGTGACGCTCTGCGTCACAAGCGCTGGACGCAGAGCGTCCAGCGACGCGTTACCACGCGGATGGTTCGACGTGGGAACGATCAACCCTGTGAGGGTAAGCAAATGCTGCAAACCATTCTCCCCATCCTGCTCTTCGCCGCCCTGGCCCTTGCGGTCATCGGCGCGGCTAGGCGCTTCCTCATGTGGCGACGTGGCCGACCGGCCAAGGTCGACTGGATCGGCGGCCTGCTGAAGATGCCGCGCCGCTACCTGGTCGATCTGCACCATGTGGTCGAGCGCGACAAGTACATGTCCAAGACTCACGTGGCCACCGCCGGTGGCTTCGTCCTCGCCGCCGTACTGGCGATCGTCGTGCACGGTTTCGGCCTGCATAACCGTATCCTCGGCTTCGCCCTGCTGGCGGCCACGGTGCTGATGTTCGTCGGCGCCCTGTTCGTCGCCAAGCGCCGGCGCAACCCGCCGTCGCGCCTGTCGAAAGGTCCGTGGATGCGCCTGCCGAAGAGCCTGCTGATGTTCGCGGCCAGCTTCTTTATCGCCACGCTGCCGGTTGCCGGGATTCTGCCGGCCGACTTCGGCGGCTGGGTGCTGGCGGCGATTCTTGCCGTTGGCGTGGCCTGGGGCGTGTCCGAGCTGTTCTTCGGCATGACCTGGGGTGGGCCGATGAAGCACGCCTTCGCCGGTGCCCTGCACCTGGCCTGGCACCGCCGCGCCGAGCGTTTCAACGGCGGCCGCTCCACGGGTCTGAAAGCGCTGAACCTGGACGACCCGAAAGCCCCGCTGGGTGTGGAAAAACCCACCGACTTCACCTGGAACCAGTTGCTCGGTTTCGACGCCTGCGTGCAGTGCGGCAAGTGCGAGGCCATGTGCCCGGCCTTCGCCGCCGGCCAGCCGCTGAACCCGAAGAAGCTGATCCAGGACATGGTCATCGGCCTGGCCGGTGGCAATGACGCCCAGTTCGCCGGTTCGCCCTACCCGGGCAAACCGCTGGGTGAACACAGCGGCGGCCCGCATCAGCCGATCGTCGACCTGAACGGCAAGGCGCTGGTGGATGCCGAGACCCTGTGGTCGTGCACCACCTGCCGCGCCTGCGTCGAGGAGTGCCCGATGATGATCGAGCACGTCGATGCCATCGTCGACATGCGCCGTCATCTGACTCTGGAAAAAGGCGCCACGCCGAACAAGGGCGCCGAAGTGCTGGACAACCTGATCGCTACCGACAACCCCGGCGGCTTCAATCCAGGCGGTCGCCTGAACTGGGCCGCGGACCTCAACCTGCCGCTGCTCGCCGACAAGCAAGAGACCGACGTGCTGTTCTGGGTCGGCGACGGCGCCTTCGATATGCGCAATCAGCGCACCCTGCGCGCCTTTGTGAAGGTGCTCAAGGCTGCCGATGTGGACTTCGCCGTACTAGGCCTGGAAGAGCGCGACAGCGGCGACGTGGCCCGCCGTCTGGGTGACGAGGCGACCTTCCAGCACCTGGCCAAGCGCAATATCGCCACCCTGGCCAAGTACCGCTTCAAGCGCATCGTCAGCTGCGACCCACACAGCTTCCACGTGCTGAAGAACGAATACGGCGCCCTCGGCGGCCACTACGAAGTGCTGCACCACAGCACCTTCATCGACGAGCTGGTGCGCAAGGGTTCGCTGAACCTGGGCCAGAGCAAGGCCACCAGCGTCACCTATCACGACCCCTGCTACCTCGGCCGCTACAACGGCGAGTACGAGGCGCCGCGCGCCGTGCTCAAGGCCATCGGCATCGAAGTGAAGGAAATGGAACGCTCCGGTTTCCGTTCGCGCTGCTGCGGCGGCGGCGGCGGCGCACCGATTACCGACATCCCCGGCAAGCAGCGGATCCCGGACATGCGCATGGTGGACATCAAGGAAACCGGCGCCGAACTGGTGGCCGTGGGCTGCCCGCAGTGCACGGCGATGCTCGAAGGCGTGGTCGCCCCGCGTCCGGAGATCAAGGACATTGCCGAACTGGTGGCCGAAGTGCTGATCGAGCCCGTCGAGGTGGCGGCAAAAAAGCCGGCAGCCAGGCGTGAACTGGCGGAGGTGCAGTGATGAAGCCGCAAGTCGCTTGCCTCCCCTCTCCCGCTTGCGGGAGAGGGGCCGGGGGAGAGGGTATGTCCGGCAACGCCGAGATCGCCTGTTTCCCCCGCTCACTAGCCGTTGTCCCCGAGGGGGTGACGGAACCGTTCGTGTCTGACCAGGAGATCGCAGCATGAGTGACATCATCCGCCGCGACCCTCGCGCCGAGTGGATCGCCCGTAACCGCCTGCACCCGCTCCACGCGGCCATGCAGAGCCAGAACCAGACCAGCTGGATGGGCCCCAACGGCATCATCCGCAAGAACCCGCACGCGATCGCCGCCGGTTTCATCGGCCCGGCCGGGCTCAAGCGCATCGACCGCAGCGGCGCCCAGCAGGGCACCGCCGGCAAGCGCAGCAGCGCCAGCGTCGAGGTGCAATTGCCGCTGCACGTCGTCGAGCAACCGGCCTACCACGTCTGCGTGGTGCCGGACATGGTCGGTGGCCGTCTGTCCAGCCATGACAAGGATCTGCTCGGCCTGGCCCGCAAGCTGGCCGGCGACGGTGGCGCCGTGGTCGCCGTGATATTCGGCGAGGACAAGGAAAGCGCCTTCGACACGGCCGGCGTCGACCGCCTGCTGCGCATCGAGGGCGATGCCTTCGACGGCTACGCCCCGGAAGCTCGCGTACTGGCCCTGAGCGCCGTGGAAAGCCAGCTGGCGCCGCGTCACTGGCTGCTGCCCGACAGCCGCACCGGTGGCGGCGAACTGGGCCGGCGCCTGGCCGCCAAGCTGGGCGAACGCCCGGCGACGCGCGTCTGGCAGGTCGCCGGCGAACAGGCTATTGGCCGTGCCGGCAGTGGCCAGCAGGACATCCAGCGCGCCCTGCCACGCCTGATCCTGGCGGCAGCCGAATGCGCCGAGCCGGTTAGCGAAACCCGTCACGAAGCGCGCCCGCTGGAGTTGGGCGAGAAGGTCGCCCACAGCCTGCCGCGTATCGAGGACCTCGGCTCGGTGGCCGTGGACCCGGCACAGATTCCCATGGCCGAGGCCGAGTTCATTCTTTCCGGCGGCAACGGCGTGAAGGATTGGGAGCTGTTCCACCAGGCCGCCGTCGCCCTCGGCGCCACCGAAGGCGCCTCGCGCGTGGCGGTGGACGACGGCTTCATGCCGCGTAACCGCCAGGTTGGCGCCACTGGTACCTGGGTAACCGCCCGCGTCTACCTGGCCGTCGGTATTTCCGGCGCCATCCAGCACCTGCAGGGCATTGGCGCCTGCGACAAGGTGGTGGCGGTGAACATGGATCCTGGCTGCGACATGATCAAGCGTGCCGATCTCTCAGTGATCGGCGACTCGGCGGAGATCCTTCGCGCGCTGATGGAACGCGTCGCCGCCTGGCGCCAGGAGAGCAAGCGTGAAGCGGCCTGATTCTCACCAATACGCCCTCGTGGGAGGGGCTTCAGCCGCGACGGATCGCGCGTATGGCCATATCGCGGCTAAAGCGGAGTGCCGCCCAGCCGCTCCCACGGTTCGAGGTTGCCCAAATGACTGATCTGAATATCGTTGCCCTGGTTTCGGTCGGCGCCCACCCGACCTCGGGTCGCTCGCGGCGTGCCGAGCAGGACGCCCGCGCGGTGGAGCTCGGCCTGCGCCTGGCCGGGCAGAATCTGCAATTGCTGCATGCTGGCGATCCGCAGGCTGAAGCGCTGCGCGGCTACCTGGGCATGGGCCTGGAGCAGCTCGACGTGCTGGAGCAAACCGAAGGCGCCGACGCCCTGCCGCTGCTGGTGGACTACCTGCAAGGCAGTCGCACGCAGTTGGTACTCACCGGCAGCCAGGCGGAAACCTGCGAAGGCTCGGGCATGCTGCCGTTCCTGCTGGCCGAGCGCCTGGGCTGGCCGATGGTGGTCGGCCTGGCCGAAGTGGAGAAAGTCGAGAACGGCGTAGCCCAGGTGTTGCAAGCACTGCCACGTGGCCAGCGGCGTCGCCTCAAGGTGCGCTTGCCGTGCGTGGCCAGCGTCGACAACGCCGCACCCGTCGCTCGCCAGAGCGCCTTTGGCCCGGCACGACGCGGACAGATCGAAGCACATGAAGTGACGGTGGTGGATGACACGCTGCTGGCCGAGGCTAACCTGCAGCCGGCCAAGCCGCGGCCCAAGCGCCTGAAGGTGATCAAGGCCAAGACCGGCGCGGAAAGAATGAAGGCCGCGACGGCCAAAGCCAGTGGTGGCGGTGGCAAGATACTCAAGGATGTCTCGCCACAGGAGGGTGCGGAGGCTATCTTCAACCTGCTGATCGAAGAAGGCGTCCTGCGTTAGCAGGCGGTTGGAAGACTGCCTGCATCACCCTTGCCGCTTCGTCTACGTTGTCAAACGCCAGCCTTGCCACAAGGAGTCACGACCATGATGCACGCCGACCTGATCGACCAGGAGGATTTTCGCGAACGCCTGATCGCGCTGGGCATGAGCATTCCCGCGGGCGCCACGCCGGAGCAGGCCTGCGAACTGGCCGTCAGTGGCCTCAGCCCGGAGCGCGCCGTGGCCCTGCGTCATCTGGTAGAGGAACTGCTTGGCGGCAGCGCCACCTTGCTACCGAATGTGCGCGAAGCCATCAGCCGGCATCTGCTGCCGGCTCTGGTGCCGAAGCCTGCTTGAACCCTGAAACCAAGCCTCCTAAAGGAGGCTTTTTTTGGGCGCCACATTCGCACCTCCCCCATGAGGAAAGGATTCGCTGTCCGGGTGACTGTAGGCCAGCCATTTGCCGAGTCCTCGCCAAGGCTGCGCTCCCTGTATTGAAAAACCCCGCTTTTCTGTATCTGTCGCCTTACCAACCCGTCCCCGCACCATCGCTCTCGCAACGCCAGTTACACCTGGCGCGCCTGTATGCCAACCCCCAAAACACCACGAGCACCATCCTGTCCATGGATGAAAAGCGCGTTTGTAGAACCTTAAAACCCACTACCCACAGCCCCGCTACCTCGCTACTCAAATCCAGCGGTACTGATACGAACGGCACGCTTCGCTCGGAAAAACTAACAAGGACGTATGAGTGATAAAGCAATTAATAAATGAAAATAACTACGTTCAGGTCGATCAGCTGTGCAGTGCCAAGGTGCACTTGAAGATCGAGGGCCTGAACCCGGCCGGCTCCATCAAGCTCAAGACCGCCCACGCGATCATCGCCGACCTTGAAAGCCGTGGGCTGATCACGCCCAGAACGCGGCTGATCGAATCCTCCTCGGGCAACCTCGGCGTGGCCCTGGCGACGGTCTGCGCGGCCAAGGGCTACCAGTTCGTCTGCGTCATCGACCCAAACACCTCGGCGCCCAACCGTATGCTGATCCAGGCCCTCGGCGCGCAGGTGATCGTGGTCGACCAGCGCGATGAGAACGGTGGATTCCTCTACTCGCGCATCCGCCTGATCGAACAGATGGTTGCGCAGAACTCCGACTACATCTGGCTGAACCAGTACCAGAACCCGAACAACCCGCTGGCCCACTACAACGCCACCGCGCGGGCCATCGCCGAGAAGTTCGGGCATGTCGACTACCTGTTCGTTGGCGCCGGGACCACCGGCACGCTGATGGGCTGCAAGCGCTACTTCGCCGACCACCACCCGCGCACCAAGGTGATCGCGGTGGACTCGGTCGGTTCGGTGACCTTCGGCCTGCCCGGCGGCACCCGCCATATCCCGGGGCTCGGCACCAGCCGCCGCCCTGAGATCTATGAGCCCAGCGATATCCACGCCTTCCTCACCGTGCCCGAGGTGCGCACGGTGCAGGTGTGCCGTTGGCTGGCGCAGCGCTACGGCCTGCTGTTCGGTGGTTCCACCGGCACGGTGCTGGCCGGCGTGCAGCAGTGGGCAGCGCAGATCCGCCCGGACGATGTGGTGGTGGCGATCTCCCCGGACATGGGCGAGCGCTACCTGGAAACCCTCTATTCAGACGACTGGATCAGCCAACGCTTGGGCCCGGATGCGCTGCAACCGTTGTTCCCCGAATTCCCTCTCTCCCTTACGGCGTAACCAGTCATGACTGCACAAGCTTCGATTCCCCCGTTCCACGTAATCCCCGGCGCCACCGTCAAGGACATTCTTGCCGGCATGCGCCAGGAGGCCATCGAGGTGGTCGCACAGACCTACCTCACCCACGAGCGCGGCGAAACCGTCAACCCGGACAGCTACTTCCTGCGTTTCCCCGAAGAGCCGGCCAACCGCATCATTGCCCTGCCGGCGGCGATCGTCGACAAACAGGGCGAACAGTCGGTGTCAGGCATCAAGTGGATCGCCAGCTACCCGGACAACATCCACGCCGGCATCCCAAGGGCCTCGGCGGTACTGATCCTCAACGACCCGCAAACCGGCTACCCCTACGCCCTGCTCGAAGGCGCGCTGATCAGCGCCGTGCGCACCGCCGCCTCGGCCGTGCTAGGCGCCTGGCTGCTCAATGACAAACACAAGCGCGCCGGCAGCCTGTCGATCATTGGCGGCGGCGTAATCGCCCGCAACATCCTCGATACCTTCATCGGCGACGACTGGTCGTTCGGCCAAGTCGGCGTGCATGACCTCAACCGCGAGTCAGCCGAGGCCTTGGCCGGTTTCGGCGAGCAGCTGGGTCTGCCACAGGTGCAACTGTGGTCGCTGGAAGAAGCGCTCAAGGCCGATATCGTGGTGTTCGCCACCAGCGCCGGGACGCCCTACGTCAGCGGCGACGACACCTTCCGCCCAGGCCAGATCGTGCTGAACATCTCACTGCGCGACATCGACGCCGGCATCGTCGCCGCCAGCTACAACTACTTCGACGACGTCAGCCACTGCCTCAAGGCCCACACTTCGCCGCATCTGGCCGAGCAGCGCTTCGGCCACCGCGATTTCGTCACCGGCACCGTGGCGCAGATCCTGCGCGACGAACTACAGGTGAAAAGTGACAAGCCACTGATCTATTCGCCGTTCGGCATGGGCATCCTCGACCTGGCTCTGGGCCGGCGTATCCATGACGTCGCCCTCGAGCAAGGCTCGGCAGTCGCTGTGCCGTCGTTCTTCGGGGAGGAGCGCAGATGGTGAGCAAGCCCCTGCATGTCGGCCTGGTAGGCTGCGGCTCGCGCGGGCTATCGATCTTCGAGCGCCTGCTGAGCATCGCCGAGACCCGCCCGCAACAGCCGCTGGTGATCGACATCTTCGACCCCAACGTGTTCGGCACCGGCGCCCACTGGCCCGACCAACCGGCCTACCTGCTGCTCAACACCGTGGCCGGGCAACTCGGGGTATACCCCGACGCGGCGGCCTTCGGCACCTTGCACAATGCACGTGAACGCTCGGGTCCGGACTTTCTGGACTGGTGCCGGGCCAAGGGGGTCAAGGTCGACCCGAAAACCGGCCTGGTGGCCGACGAGGGGCGCGTGGTAGAGCCGGAAGACTTCCTCCCACGCCGGCTGCTCGGTGCCTATCTGGCCGACGCCTTCTCGCGCATCCTGCGTAGCGCGCCTGCCTGGGTGGCGGTGCGCCTGCACCAGCATCCGGTGGTCGGCGTGCGCACCGATGCGCAGCAGGCTTACCTGCTCAAGCTGCCGTCGGGCGACAGTGTGACCGTGGAACGGTTGATCCTGACCGTCGGCCATACCGGGCGGGTGCGGGCAGACGAGGAAGGCCAGGTGGGCGATATCTACCCGCTGCCGGGCAGCCTCGACAGCATCGCCGCCGGCGAAGCCGTGCTGCTCGAAGGGCTGGGCCTGGGGGCGATGGATACCCTGGCGGCGCTGACCTCTGGCCGCGGTGGCGCCTACCGCCGCATGGCCGACGCCAGCCATGTGTACTTCCCATCCGGCAAGGAGCCGGTGATCTATATCCAGTCGCGTGACGGCCTGCCGTTCCGCGCGCGCCCCAATGGCCTGACCCGGGCGCCACGGCACAAGCCGATCTTCCTCACCAGCACTCATATCGATGCGCTGCGTCAGCAGGCGCAGAACGGCCAGCTGGACTTCGAGCGCGACGTGCTGCCGCGCATGCTACTGGAAATGCGCGCGGCCGGCATGGCGGTGCTGCACGCCAAGACTGACCCGGCGCGCCACCATGAAGTGCTGGAGCAACTGCGCACTGTCAGCCTGCAGACGCCCACCGACACCCGCGAAAGCGAGGGACTGCTGCGTCACTACGAGGCGCTGTCCGGCGCTATCGATCCGCAGGCGCTGATCCTGCACAGCCTGCCGGCGCAGGTGAACGCGCACAACTACCATGCGTGGATCTACGACGCCATCGAGACCGACCTGTACGAGGCCCGCATCGGCCGCGCCGAGTCGCCGGTCAAGGCGGCCATCGAAGTGTGGCGCGACCTGCGTGACCGGCTGCGCGAGGCGGTCGACTTCGACGGACTCACCGAAGCCTCGCACCGACAGTTCTACGGCCGCTGGCACAAGGCGATCAACCGCCTGGTGGCCGGGCCGCAGAAGGAACGTCACGCCGACCTGCTGGCCTTGAGCGACGCCGGGCTGCTGACCTTCCTGCCTCCGGGCGCCGCGCCAGCCGCCAAGCCTTACCGGCGCGTGGCCGGTTACGTGCAGGGCAGCGGCGTGAACGACAGCGACTGCGCCCCGGTGCGCGACCTGGCACGACTTGGCCTGATCCGCCCGCGCACCGATGTGCCGGGCCTGGATGGCATCGATGTCGACGCTGCCTGCCACCCGCGCGCCAGCAACGGCGAACCGGTGCGCAACCTCTGGATGCTCGGGCCGCTGGCCGAGGGCTCGTGCTACTACAACCACTACGTCACCTCGGCCGGCGCACCGTCACGCCTGTTCATCGACGCCCACAAGGCCGCCTCGGCCATCCTCGACACAGGGACCGCCCCATGAAGCTCTACTACCAGACCCACTCGCCCTACGCCCGCAAGGTGCTGGTAATGGCACATGAGCTCGGGCTTGCCGAGCGCCTGGAGGTGATCCACCACGAAACCAGCCCCACCACCCGCAACGAGACCATCTACCAGGCCAACCCGCTGGGCAAGGTGCCGGTGCTGATACTGCCCAAGGGCGAGGCGCTGTTCGACTCAATCGTGATCTGCGACTACCTCGACACCTCGCACCAAGGGCCAAAACTGATCCCGCTACAAGGCCCCGAGCGCTACCAGGCCCTGCGCCTGCAGGCGCTGGCCCAAGGCCTGTGCGATGTCGGCATCAAACTGCGCTGGGAAGTCGAACGCCGCCCGGTGCACCTGCGCTATCCGGCCTATGGCGATGGCCAGAAGTACAAGCTCGAAGAGTCGTACCGCTACCTCGAACAACAGGTCGAACTCGACGGCCCGCTGAACGTCGGCCACATAGCGCTGGGCACCGCCCTGGACTGGATCGTGTTCCGCGAACTCTCGGACTTCTCCCAGCACCCTCGCCTGAGCGCCTGGTACCAGCGTTTCTGCAACCGCCCCTCGATGCGCGCCACCGAGTACAGCGGTCAGACCCACGATTAAGGAACACAGCACATGGCTACTCTCTTGTTGCAAATGTCGCCCATTGGCCTGGTGATCGCCTTAATCCTGCTGGTGCGTCGCCCGCCCGTGCAGGCAGCGCTGGTCGGCGTCGCGATGGTCTTCCTGCTGTGGGGCATGGGAGCCGCGGCGCCGCTGTCGGCGGCCGCCAGCTCGGCGATCATCAAGGATACGATCATTCTGTTCCTGAGCACTGCCTGCGTGATCGTGCCGGGGCTGGCCTTCGTCATCCTGGTGGAGCGCGGCGGCGCGCCACAGGCTATCGGCACATGGGTGCGTGAACTGGGCTGGAAGCCGCCGGCACAGGTGATATTCATCGTGCTGGGCCTCGCACCGCTGCTAGAAGCGATGACCGGCTTTGGCGTATCACTGATCGCCACCGTGCCGCTGCTGATGGGGCTGTTCTCGCGCCAGGCAGGGATGAAGATCGCCCTGGCCGGCATGGTCATCATGCCCTGGGGCACCCTGGGCTTAGCCACGGTGATAGGCGGCTTGCTCACCCACCTGCCGGCCAACGAGCTGGGCAGCCATTCGGCGCTGATCAGCGCGCCGGTGTTCTTGATCCTGGCGGGCATCGCCCTGTGGCAGGCCGGCATTCGCGCCGCCCTGCCGTGGCTGGGCTTGTGTGCGGTTTCGGTGCTGTTCAGCGCGGTGCTGTACAGCATCAACCGTTTCGTCGGGCCAGAAGCGTCAGGCGTACTCGCCGGACTGGTGGTGGCCGCTGTAGGTCTGTTGATCTCGTTCGCACAGCGCAAACGTCTGGTGCGCTGGCCGACGGCGGCTTGGCCGTACCTGGCGTTGCTGGGTGTGATCGTCGCCTCGCGAGCCCTTTTCATGCTGTCGGGATGGGATAGCGTATGGGTGATCAAGGGCGAGCATGTGTCGTGGAAACCGCTGGCTTCGCCGGGGCTGGCGCTGCTGATCGTCACCGTGCTGGTGACCCTGCGCCAGCGCGCCGAGGGCAGCTTCCCGTGGGCCTCGCTGCTCAAGCGCGCCAAGTTCCCGGTAGCGACCATCTTTCTGTTCCTGCTGCTGTCGCAGGTGATGGTCAACGCGGGCTTTCTGGTCGAGGCGCAGCGCGCCCTGCAATCGCTGTCGGGGATTTCGCTGGCGCCGACCGTGGCGCTGCTGGCCGGTATCGCCGGCTACGTCACCGGCTCCAACGTGGGCGGCAACACCCTGGTGATGCCGTCGATTGCCGCCCTGGGCAACGACTACGGGCCATGGCTCGCAGCGATGGTGAACAGCGCCGCTGGGCATGGTGCACTGGGCTCGCTGTCGATCCTGTCGCTGATCACCGGGCTGGCGGCAGCCAACCGCGACGAAGAACACAGACTTATCCGCTTCGCCTTCGGCCTGGTAGCGCTGAATATCGCCATCGTTGCTGCAACCGGAATGGTTTTACTTTATGTTCTGGGCCGTCATTACTGAGTCACCAAGGCACCCATGGATCGGTTCGATGTAGCTGATAAACGCTGGCGGATAGTCAAGGACTGGATAATTCGCCAGATCGACAGCGGTGAATGGCCAGCACAGACAAAGTTGCCGTCGATCCGCACGTTAGCTCGCCTGTTTACCACCAGCATCACCACCGTGCAGCGAGCCCTAGTTGACCTTGAGGCCAATGCCTACGTGTTGAGCGTACCTAGGGTCGGCTACTTCGTATCGGCTGCTGGGCGCGCCAGCATGGAAAGCACCTTCGATTTTTCAACCGTCACGGTCAATGTCAATCACGCGGTAGTCGCCATGCTTTCTCAGGCGACAAGCAGTACTGGCCTTTCATTGAGTTCAGCGGTGTTGCATGGCGACCTCACCCCGCACGTGCTACTCAACAAATGTACGGCCACGCTAGCCAGCAAAGCCAACCTGTCGATTGCCGAGCTGATACCACCACCTGGCCATGCGGCACTGCGCCGGCGCATCGCTGGGCTGATGCTTAGCCGAGGGGTGGTCTGCAGCCCTGACGAAGTGCTGGTGACCTCCGGGGACACCGTAGCCCTGGAGCTGGCCCTGGAATCCATCGCCCCTCCTGGCGCCACCGTAGCCATAGAAACGCCTACCTACTACGGGATCCTGCAAACCATCGAGCGTCTTGGAATGCGTGCGCTGCCCATACGTACCCACGCGGAAAGCGGGATCGACATGGAACACCTGGAGGAGGCGCTGAAACAGAAGAAAGTCGATGTAATCTTCCTCAACCCCACCCTGCAGAACCCACGCGGCTTCATCATGCCCGATCACGCCCGTGCCAGGCTGGCGCTGCTGGCTAGCGAGGCTGCTGTGCCAATCATCGAGGACGACATCTTCTTCGATCTGGTACCGGAGGCCGAGCGACCGAGGGCACTCAAGAGCCATGACCACACCGGGCAGACCATCTACTGCTCATCGTTCTCCAAGACTGTCGCTCCGGGTTACCGAGTAGGTTGGTGCGTGGCCGGCAAGTACCGCGATGCCATCCTCGCCCAGATGTTTTCGCGCAACCTGGCGGTATCGAGCCTGGCACAAAGCACGCTGAACGAGTTCATCGGCCGTGGGTACATGGACGAACACTGCGCTCGGCTACGCGAACAACTGGCCACCACGAGCGACTTGATGCGGGCACTGGTGGATTCGTCATTCCCGCCAGGCACGCTTTACGTACCACCACGTGGAGGGTTCATCCACTGGCTGGAATTACCGATGAGCACCGACATGGCCAAGCTGCAACAGTTGGCACATCAGCAGGGCTACCATATCGCCGGCAGTGGCATCTTCTTCGCTGATGGTCAGCCCACTACAGGCCTGAGATTATGCCTGGGCAGGCCGCTGTCTCCAGAACTGGCCAAGGGTCTGCGCGTACTGGGTGAATGTGCCTTGCAGTCACAGCCTGATCGACCGATGTAGCCATCGACGCAAAGCAAGCTGTACGTGGCCAGCTCAGGCAGCGCAGCCCTTGGCTTGCTGAAAACTAGATCCGCACACTGGCGAAGGTCGATTCACCCTGCGCACGGCTAAGCGCCAGCACCGCACTGGAATTGACCTGCTGCTGTTCGGGAATCGGCAGCAGCACCACCAGGTTATGGCCTTGTTGGCCGGCACGTTCGTCGCGCGGCGGAATGCCGAAATATTCGCGATAGCACTTGGAGAAGTGCGGGGTGGAAACGAAGCCGCACACCGAGGCCACTTCGATGATCGACATGCTGGTCTGCTTGAGCAGCTGACGCGCACGGATCAGACGCAGCTTGAGGTAGTAGCGCGATGGCGAGCAGTGCAGATACTTCTGGAACAGGCGCTCGAGTTGACGACGGGAGATGTCGACGAAGCAGGCCAGCTCGTCGAGATCGATCGGCTCCTCGAGGTTGGCCTCCATCAGCGCGACGATTTCCTGCAGCTTGGGCTGGTTGCTGCCGAGCATGTGCTTGAGCGGCACGCGCTGGTGATCCTGCTCGTTGCGGATGCGCTCGTAGATGAACATCTCGGAGATGCCGGCGGCCAGCTCCCGGCCATGCTGCTGGCCGATCAGGTGCAGCATCATGTCCATCGGCGCGGTGCCGCCGGACGAGGTATTGCGGTTGCGGTCGATGGAGAACAGGCGGGTGGTGATGGCCGCACGCGGGAAGGCTTCCTGCATCGAGGCCAGACACTCCCAGTGCACGCTGCAATCGTAGCCGTCGAGCAGACCGGCCTTGGCCAGTGCCCAGCTGCCGGTGCACACGGCGCCGAGCTGGCGACCCTGGCGTGCCTGCAGCTGCAGCCAGCTGACGTGCTCACGCTTGACGCTGTGCTGGATGTCCACGCCGCCGCAGACGATCACCGCGTCCAGTGCCGGTGCGTTGTGCATGGAAGCGTCCGGGGTGATCTGCAAGCCGTCGCTGGCGCTGACGGGCTGGCCATCGAGGGTCAGCGTGTGCCAGCGATACAGCTCCTTGCCGGAGAGCTGGTTGGCCATGCGCAGGGGCTCCACGGCCGAGGCCAGGGAAATCAGGGTGAAATTGTCCAGGAGCAGGAAGCCGATGGACTGGGCGGCACGATTCTGGGGTTGCGCCCCTTGGCTGGACTGCGACATCGATGGAAACCCTCACGCTAAGCACGGTATCGGCCCGACGGGCGGACCTTGGTTTTGTTATGCGCTGATTCGAGACCAGCTGGTCATGGAAATCACGCAAAGCCCATGCCGAAATTGATCAGGCCTTCAATAAAAAACGACCGGCGCGCCAACCGGGCTTCGCAAGCTGTTGCAGCAGCCTGCGAACAGCCCGTGAGGCCCGGTTTCCAGGGGCTCTGTGCATTTCGGTAGCACTGTCGAGGATAGCCCCTACACAGCCCCTTCAAGGCAGTAACGGATGGGCGGTAACAGCTCATCGCACGGCTTGCTGAAGGGTGCAGCGCACCAAAAACTGGCGAAATGCCCCCGCCTGCCCCTGCGCTGCCCTGATTCGGGTAGCGGCGGGAAAAGAAGCGCATGGCAGGTCGCCGTCCGAGCCGAGCGCACACTGCGCAGCGCGGAGTGCCTCCGCACTCGCCGGCGTCGGTCAAGACCTGCGCCCGACGCCGAATGACGTCCATCCTGGGCATGTGGAGGTCGTTTTTCACGATGCAGGCGGTCCGTGATTTGCTTTCTAGTCAGCGACTCCATCCATCGCTCTCGAACAGGCAGGTGTGATCCATGAACAGACTCGCTCATTGGCTGCTTGTAGCCGGCCTGCTGTACGGCGCCACCCTGCCTGCGGCGGAAGCCGAACGATGCGAGATGATCACCTTCGCCGATGTCGGCTGGACCGACATCACCATGACCACTGCCGTCGCCCGCCTGGTACTGACCGACCTGGGCTATCGCACCCAGGTCAGGCGCCTGTCGCTGCCTGACACCTATCAGGCGCTCGCCGAAGGCAAAGTCGATGTCTTTCTCGGCAACTGGATGCCGGCGCAGACCCAGTTGATCGACCCCCACCTGCAAAACGGCCGCATCGAAACCCTGCAGACCAACCTGCCCACCGTGCGCTACACCCTCGCCGTGCTGGAGCCTGCGCACAAAGCCGGCCTGCAGGACTTCGCCGATATCCATCGTTTCAGGGACCAGTTGCGTGGGCAGATCTTCGGCATCGAACCGGGCAACGAAGGCAACGAGATGGTCAAGAGCATGATCCGCGAGAACGTCTTCGGCCTGGGTGACTTCACCCTGGTGGAAAGCAGCGAGAAGGGCATGCTCAACCACGTCGAACGTGCCCAGCAGATGGGGCGCTCCGCCGTATTCCTCGGCTGGGAACCGCACCCGATGAACGATCGGCTGCGCATGTTCTATCTCTCCGGCGGCGACCAGTATTTCGGTCCCGACTATGGCGCGGCCAAGGTCAATACCGTCGCCCGCGGCGGCTTCGCCAGGGAGTGCCCGAACGTGGCTCGGCTGTTTCGCAACATGGTTTTCACCATCGCCGCGGAAAACCAGTTGATGAGCGGCGTGCTCGAAGGCAATACCAACCGGCGGCGCGTGGCCAAACGCTGGATGGACGACAACCCGGAACTGGTTGCAGGCTGGCGCGAGGGTGTCAGCCGGCGGCAATGAAAAAGATCGCGAAAAACCAGTAACTTGTAGCTAAAAAGCGGAAAAATCCGCCGTACCACTCGAATCCCTGGCACCTTCCGGAAGAGGCTTTTGGCAGCACAGCAACGGCTGCCTGTTCAACGCTGAAGCGCAATGCTGCAGTAATGTTTTTCGGTGAGGAATGATCTTTTCCGATGCATCGCTGTCCATTTTTTTCAACACCAGCGCAGCGCCCGTGACATGCTGCCTGCAGCCTGATCGGCACCCTGCAAAGCGCGCCGTGCGCGGCCTTCAGGCTTGACCTGAGGGTAAAAGAGTTTGTTAAGGTTTTTAACGCGTACAGCGTACCAGCGCAGTCGAAATCTGCCTGCGGAGGCCAGCGCAAATCGCCGGATCGCCCCCTGTCGGCACCGCGATGACGGTAGGAAAATCGGTGGACACGCAGCGAACAGCGGCATGTCGCCGCCCAACATGTCAGAGTCGCAAACCGATAATTGCGCAGGCTCCAAGGCTATATCGTTGAGTCAGCCGATAACGTCGCTGCCGGCTCCTTCAGAGGGCGGCAGACCGGGGCCCCACAACCCCGGACCGAAGAACAGATAAGCGCTGGCCCATCACCTTTGCGGGCGCCAGCCCAACAAGAAATTTCGGATGTACGCATGTTCCAGGATGGAACGTGAACCCCCAAGGGATTGGGTTTCGAAACACTGCCAGAGGGTTTGGAAAGCGGTTTGCAGTACGGCAAGGCAAGGTTCACTCATCGACACGATGCAACGACGCGACGGGCTGCCGGTGCGCCGCGTGGATGTGTCCGGGTGACTGCGTCAGCCAGCGCAGCGAAACGTTCGCCAACCTCGACTTTCAGAAAACACCCACAGATATCTGAGGCCGGTCACCGCTGTTCTACGCTTCGATGATGCGTGCCCAGTCGTGCCAGTGCCAACTGGATGCCGATTGAAGGGGAAACGTCCCATGCAGTCTGGAAAGATCGTGGTCGAACACCTGTACAAGGTGTTTGGCTCCAACCCACAAGAAGCCATCGGCCTGCTCAAGGAAGGCTGGAGCAAGGAGCGGATCCTCGCCGAGAAGGGCGCCGTGATCGGCGTCAGCGACGTGTCGTTCAGCGTCGAGGAAGGCGAAATCTTCGTGCTCATGGGCCTGTCCGGCTCCGGCAAATCCACCCTGATCCGCCTGATCAACCGCCTGGTCGAACCCAGCGCCGGCGATGTCTACATCGATGGCCAGAACGTGGCCAAGCTGCCGCAGTCGCAACTGATCGACCTGCGCCGTCGCGACATGAGCATGGTCTTCCAGTCCTTCGCCCTGATGCCCTCGCGCAGCGTGCTGGACAACGCCGCCTTCGGCCTGGAAGTGGCCGGCGTCGGCCGCAAGGAGCGCGAGAAGCGCGCCATGGAGGTGCTCGAGCAGGTCGGCCTGGCACCCTTCGCCAGCAAGTACCCGAACGAGCTGTCCGGCGGCATGCAGCAGCGCGTCGGCCTGGCACGCGCGCTGGCGGTCAACCCCTCGATGATCATCATGGACGAGGCCTTTTCCGCCCTCGACCCGCTCAAGCGCCGCGAGATGCAGGACGTGCTGCTGGAGCTGCAGAAGACCCACCGCCGCACCATCATCTTCGTCTCCCACGACATCGAGGAAGCCATGCGCATCGGTACCCGCATCGGCATCATGGAAGGCGGCAAGCTGATCCAGGTCGGCACCCCGCAGGAGCTGATCGAGAAGCCGGCCAACGAATACGTGCGCAACTTCTTCGACACGGTCGACACCAGCCGTTATCTCACCGCCGGCCAGCTCAAGGCCGACAGCGTGCCGACCTACGTGTACAACGGCAAGGCACCGGACGCGGCGAAGATCTGCAAGGAGCTGCAGGCGCTGGACAAGCACTACGCCTTCATCGTCGACGAGGACAACCATTTCCAGGGCTCGATCAGCCTGGAAAAGATCGCCCTGATGGTCGACGGCGACGAGCCCCGTCCGCTCGAGGCCAACGCCCTCAAGCAGGTGGTGCCGGTTCCCGAGGACATGCCGCTGGAAGACGTCATCAGCCGTCTGGTGGACAACGAAGGGCCGATCCCGGTGGTGGACGCCGAAGGTCATTACTGCGGCGCCATCAGCAAGGGCCGTCTGCTGACCCGCCTGCAGGGGGAATCCCATGAGTGACAAGAAACTCGACCTGGGCAGCTGGGTCAACGACGTGGTCCAGCACCTGCTGGACAACTACAGCGGCCTGTTCGACAGCATCGGGCAACTGGTCAGCGGCTTCTCCGAGGGCATCGAGAACCTGCTGATGCTGCCGCCGGCCTGGCTGCTGATCGCCATCTTCGTCGGCCTCGGCCTGTGGCGCATCGGCGTACGCTTCGCCATCTTCACCGCGGTGGCCTTCATCCTCATCGTCATGACCGGCTTCTGGGAGCAGACCGTGGTCACCCTCGGCCTGACCTTCTCCTCGACCCTGATCAGCCTGCTGCTGGGCATTCCGCTGGGCATCTGGGCGGCGCGCAGCGAGCGCGTGGCCACCATCATCCGGCCGATCCTCGACTTCATGCAGACCATGCCGGCGTTCGTCTACCTGATCCCGGCGGCCATGCTGTTCGGCCTTGGCCGCGTGCCCGGCATCATCGCCACGGTGATCTTCGCCATGCCGCCGGCGGTACGTCTGACCAGCCTGGGCATTCGCCAGGTGAACAAGGAAATCGTCGAGGCCGGCCAGTCGTTCGGCTGCACCAGTCGCCAGTTGCTGTTCAAGGTGCAGTTGCCCAACGCCATGCCGTCGATCATGGCCGGGGTCAACCAGACCATCATGATGGCCCTGTCGATGGTGATCATCGCCTCGATGGTCGGCGCCGGCGGCCTGGGCAACGATGTGCTGGCGAGCATCCAGCGTCTGGACATCGGGCTAGGCTTCGAGAGCGGCATGGCCGTGGTGTTGCTGGCGATCATTCTCGACCGCATCACCGAAAGCTTCGGCACCAAGCAGACCGCCAGGCGCGGCGTGTTCGCCTGGTTCAGCGGCAAGCTGCAGCGCCAGTCCACCTAATCCGTTTCACTTCACAGGGAACCGCAGATGAAAACGATCAAGATCACCGCCGCAATCGGCCTGCTGTCCTGCGCCCTGATGCAGGGTGCCATGGCCGCAGAGCCGGCGAGCTGCAAACAGGTACGTTTCGCCGAAATCGGCTGGGCCGACATCGCCGCCACCACCGGCGTGGCCATGACCCTGGTCGAGGGCCTGGGCTACCAGCCGCGCAAGATCATGGCTTCGGTGCCCATCGCCTTCACCGGTGTGAAAAGCGGCCAGGTGGATGTCTTCCTCGGCTACTGGGCACCCTCGATGGACTCGGTGATCGAGCCCTTCCTCAAGGACAACGGCGTCAAGGTATTGCCCAAGGCCAATCTCGAAGGCGCCAAGTACACCCTGGCGGTACCGACCTACGCGGCCGAAGCCGGCCTGAAGAGCTTCCAGGATATCGCCAAGTTCAAGGATCAGTTGGGCGGCAAGATCTACGCCATCGAGCCGGGTAACGATGGCAACCTGCTGATCGACGGCATGATCAAGAACAATCAATTCGACCTCGGCGACTTCCGCATGGTCGAGTCCAGCGAAGCCGGGATGCTGGTGCAGGTATCGCGCGCCATCAAGAAGAAAGAGCCAGTGGTTTTCCTCGGCTGGGCGCCACACCCGATGAACACTCAGCACGACATCACCTACCTGTCCGGCGGTGACGACGTGTTCGGCCCCGACTACGGTGCAGCCAAGGTCTACACCGTGGTAACTCCGGATTACGAAGCGCGCTGCGAGAACGTTGGCAAACTGCTGAACAACCTGCAGTTCACCGTCGATATCGAAAGCCAACTGATGGAAAAGGTGCTGGAGAAGGAAAACCCGCAGACCGTCGCCAAGGAGTGGATCAAGGCCAACCCGGCGATCCTCGACCAGTGGCTGAACGGCGTGACCACCTTTGACGGTCAGGACGGCGTTGCCGCCGTGAAGAAACACGTCGGGCTGTAACAAGCCACGACCCGATTCGGGCTCGAACCTCAGGGTTCGAGCCTGAAAATCTCCTCGTAAACCACTAGCGGCTGATTTCCGGCCGTGACGGGGAGATTTTGCCCGCGAAACCGCTATCTGCTGCGCAATACGGATTCGCAAGGCCCGCAATGAGAACGAGCCAGTCAACGATCTTGCAACTGCCACTCACTGATGGAGCACAACAAACATGCGCGTAATCAAGCACCTCTGCCTCGGCGCTGCCGCCCTGGCCATCGGCATGGGCAGCGCCCTGGCCGCCGACAAGCCCACCTTGAAGATCGGCTACGTCAACGGCTGGGACGACAGCGTCGCCGTCACCCACGTCGCCGGTGAGATCCTGCAAAGCAAACTCGGTTACACGGTCGAACTGAAGCCGGTCGAACCCGCCATCATGTGGCAGGGCGTGGCCCGTGGCGACCTCGATGCCACCCTCTCCGCCTGGCTGCCGGCCACTCATGGCGAGTACTTCGAGAAGCTCAAGGACAAGGTGGAAATCCTCGGTACCAACTACTCCGGCGCCAAGATCGGCCTGATCGTGCCGGACTACGTCGAAGCCAAGACCATCGAGGATCTGGAGAAATACGCCAAGGACTTCGACGGCAAGATCACCGGCATCGACGCCGGTGCCGGCGTGATGCGCCGCACCGAAGACGCCATCAAGGAATACAACCTGACCAGCATCAAGCTGATGCCGAGCTCGGGCCCGGCCATGGCCACCGCCCTGACCCGCGCCGAGAAGGCGCAGAAGCCGATCGTAGTCACCGGCTGGATTCCGCACTGGATGTTCGCCAAGTGGAAACTGCGCTTCCTCGAAGATCCGAAGAAAGTCTTCGGCGACGACGAGCGTGTCGACACCGTGGCCAACCCGGCACTGAAAGAAAAAGCCGCCGACGCTGCCGCCTTCCTCAGCAAGATTTCCTGGAGCGGCGAAGAAGTCGGTTCGGTGATGCTGGCCATTCGCGAAGGCGCCAAGCCGGACCAGGCCGCCAAGGACTGGATCGCGGCCAACCCGGAGCGCGTTGCCGAGTGGCTGAAATAAGCTTCGACGCGTAACGCCTCAAAGCGGGCTGCGGCCTAATGCCGATCAGTTAAGCGCCCGACTGGCTACGATCAGTCGTCCCCTCTCGGGAGAGGGTTAGGGAGAGGGGTAAATGGCCGTTTCGCGGTATTGCGGCCCTCTCCCCCAGCCCCTCTCCCGTAAACGGGAGAGGGGAGCCAAACGCGTACAGCCTTAACTGACTGCTATCAGGCTTCGCCCCGCTTTGTCGTTTCTGCTTGCCTCGCCCTGCAATTGATCGATCAATCAAAATCCGCCTAGACTGCGCCCTCCTGTCCCCCATGGAGAGCCCGATGCCCAAGGTCGGCATGCAGCCCATTCGCCGCTCGCAACTGATCGCCGCCACCCTGGAAGCCGTGGACCAGGTTGGCATGGCCGATGCCAGCATCGCCTATATCGCCCGCCTGGCCGGCGTCTCCAACGGCATCATCAGCCACTACTTCAAGGACAAGAACGGCCTGCTCGAAGCGACCATGCGTCACCTGATGCAGGCGTTGCGCGATGCCGTGGCCGAGCGGCGCCGGACGCTGAGCGACGACAGCCCGCGCGCGCACCTGAAGGCGATGATCGATGGCAACTTCGACGACAGCCAGGTCAGCGGCCCGGCGATGAAGACCTGGCTGGCATTCTGGGCCAGCAGCATGCATCAGCCGGCCCTGCGCCGCCTGCAGCGGGTCAACGATCACCGTCTCTACTCCAACCTGTGTGGTCAGTTCCGCCGCGCGCTGCCGCAGGATCAGGCACGCCTTGCCGCACGTGGTCTGGCCTCGCTGATCGACGGCCTGTGGCTGCGCGGTGCGCTTTCCGGCGAAGCCTTCGATACCGAACAGGCGCGCCGCATCGCCTACGACTACCTCGACCTGCAATTGGCCAAGGCTCGTTAGAGGGTTGCCGACGGCAAGGCCTCACGCGCATGACCTTGGTGGGCTAAAGCCCACCCTACCCGTTAACGGCTCTACGCAATAACCGCCTGGCCATGTCGTGATTGGCAGCGCCCTGTCGTTTTTGTTGATTGATCGTTCAATTTAAATAAAATAGGCTGTTCTCTAAGCAGGTCGAAGACAGAGGACAGCCCATGCCACGTTTCGCCGAACAGCAGCTCTACATCGGTGGCCAGTACGTCGCCGCCAGCAGTGGAGAAACCTTCGACAGCATCAACCCGGCCACCGGCGAGGTGCTGGCCAAGGTGCAATGCGCCAGCCAGGCAGACGTGGATCGCGCTGTCGCCAGCGCCGCCGAGGGGCAAAAGGTGTGGGCGGCGATGACCGCCATGCAGCGCTCGCGCATCCTGCGCAAGGCGGTGGATATCCTCCGTGCGCGCAACGATGAGCTGGCCGAGCTGGAAACCCTCGACACTGGCAAACCGCTTTCCGAAACCCGCTACGTCGATATCGTCACCGGCGCCGACGTGCTGGAGTACTACGCAGGCCTGATCCCGGCTATCGAAGGCGAGCAGATCCCGCTGCGCGAGACCTCTTTCGTCTACACCCGTCGCGAACCGCTGGGCGTGGTCGCCGGCATCGGTGCCTGGAACTACCCGATCCAGATCGCCCTGTGGAAGTCCGCTCCGGCCCTGGCCGCCGGTAACGCAATGATCTTCAAGCCCAGCGAAGTCACCTCGCTGACCGCACTGAAACTGGCCGAGATCTACACCGCTGCCGGCCTACCCGACGGCGTGTTCAACGTGCTCACCGGCAGCGGTCGCGAAGTGGGCCAGTGGCTGACCGAGCATCCGGGTATCGAGAAGATTTCCTTCACCGGCGGCACCGTCACCGGCAAGAAAGTCATGGCCAGCGCCTCCAGTTCCAGCCTCAAGGAAGTGACCATGGAGCTGGGCGGCAAGTCGCCACTGATCGTGTTCGAGGACGCCGATCTGGACCGCGCCGCCGACATCGCGGTGATGGCCAACTTCTACAGTTCCGGCCAGGTATGCACCAACGGCACCCGCGTGTTCGTACCGCGCATGCTGCAAGCTCGCTTCGAAGCCAAGGTGCTGGAGCGCGTCAAGCGCATCCGCCTGGGCGATCCGCTGGCTGACACCACCAACTTCGGCCCGCTGGTGAGCTACGCGCACATGGAAAGCGTGCTCGGCTACATCGAGCAGGGCCGCAAAGAGGGCGCACGCCTGCTGATCGGTGGTTCACGCGTCACCGATGGCGACTACGCCAAGGGCGCCTATGTCGCGCCGACCGTGTTCACCGACTGCCGCGACGACATGACCATCGTGCGCGAGGAAATCTTCGGCCCGGTGATGAGCATCCTCATCTACGACAGTGAAGAGGAAGTGATCCGCCGCGCCAACGATACCGACTACGGCCTGGCTGCCGGTGTGGTGACTCGCGATCTGAACCGCGCGCACCGGGTGATCCACAAGCTGGAAGCCGGCATCTGCTGGATCAACACCTGGGGTGAGTCGCCAGCCGAGATGCCGGTGGGCGGCTACAAGCAGTCCGGCGTCGGCCGCGAGAACGGCCTGGTCACCCTCGGCCACTACACCCGCATCAAGTCGGTGCAGTTGGAAATGGGCGATTACGCGTCAGTGTTCTGAACACCGTTTTGTGGGAGCGACCTGGCGGCGCACCGCTTCAGCCGCGAAAGGCATCGCGGATAAATCCACTCCTAACAAACGCCGCCCGTAGCCCGGATGCAATCCGGGAACTGTCACTCGCGTTTTCCCGGATAACAGCCGGGCAACAGGAGGAAGCATGACCCAGGAATACGATTACATCATCATCGGCGCCGGCTCGGCCGGTAATGTGCTGGCCACTCGCCTGACCGAGGATGCCGACGTCAGCGTGCTGCTGCTGGAAGCCGGCGGCCCGGACTACCGCCTGGACTTTCGCACCCAGATGCCCGCTGCCCTGGCCTTCCCCCTGCAGGGCCGGCGCTACAACTGGGCCTACGAAACCGAGCCAGAGCCGTACATGAACAACCGCCGCATGGAGTGCGGACGCGGCAAGGGGCTGGGCGGCTCATCGCTGATCAACGGCATGTGCTACATCCGTGGCAACGCCATGGACTTCGACAACTGGGCCACGGCCAAAGGGCTGGAAGACTGGAGCTACCACGACTGCCTGCCGTATTTCCGCAAGGCGGAAAGCCGCGATATCGGCGCCAATGATTACCACGGCGGCGACGGCCCGGTCAGCGTGACCACGCCCAAGGTCGGCAACAACCCACTGTTCCACGCCATGATCGAGGCCGGCGTGCAGGCCGGTTACCCACGTACCGATGACCTCAACGGCTACCAGCAGGAAGGCTTCGGCCCGATGGACCGCACGGTGACGCCGCAAGGCCGACGTGCCAGCACCGCGCGCGGCTATCTGGATCAGGCTCGGGCGCGCGCGAACCTGACCATCGTGACCCACGCCACCACCGACCGCATCCTCTTCGACGGCAAGCGTGCCATGGGCGTGGCCTATCTGCAGGGCGACGACAGCACCCCGCTCACCGTTCATGCCCGCCGCGAAGTGCTGCTGTGCGCCGGCGCCATCGCCTCGCCGCAAATTCTGCAGCGCTCCGGCGTCGGCCCGGCAGCCCTGCTGCGTGAGTTCGACATCCCCGTGGTGCAGGATCTGCCCGGCGTCGGCGAGAACCTGCAGGATCACCTCGAGCTCTACCTGCAGTACGCCTGCAAGGAGCCGGTGTCGATTTTCCCGGCGACCAAATGGTGGAACCAGCCGGCCATCGGTGCCAACTGGCTGTTTCGCGGTAAAGGCCTGGGCGCCAGCAATCAGTTCGAAGCGGGCGGTTTTATTCGCAGCCGCGAGGAGTTCGCCTGGCCCAACATCCAGTACCACTTCCTGCCGGTGGCGATCAATTACAACGGCAGCAAGGGCGTGCAGGAACACGGCTTCCAGGCGCACATGGGCTCGATGCGCTCGCCGAGCCGTGGCCGCATTCGCCTCAAATCCCGCGACCCGCATGCGCACCCGAGCATCCTGTTCAACTACATGAGCCATGAACAGGACTGGCAGGAATTCAGCGACGGCATCCGCATCACCCGCGAGATCATGGCCCAACCGGCCCTGGACCAGTATCGTGGCCGCGAAATCAGCCCCGGCGCGCATCTACAGAGCGATGCCGAGCTGGATGACTTCATCCGCAACCATGCCGAGACTGCCTATCACCCTTCCTGCTCGTGCAAGATGGGCGAGGACGACATGGCGGTGGTCGACGGCCAGGGCCGCGTGCATGGCCTGCAGGGGCTGCGCGTGGTGGATGCGTCGATCATGCCGGAGATCATCACCGGCAACCTCAACGCCACCACCATCATGATGGCGGAGAAGATCGCCGACCGCATTCGTGGGCGCCAGCCGCTGCCGCGCAGTAACGCACCCTATTTCGTCGCCGGTGATCGGCCGGCGCGCGGGCAAGCTCAGCGGTCAGTGTCTGTGGCCTGATCACAACCGAGCAGTTGCGCTACCCCCTCGCGAGTGAATACGCCCAGTCTCTGCAGGCGCGTGTTCATTCGCCCTTTTACAGCGCCGACGCCCGCCCATTACGCAGATAACACCAGGCTTGCTGCTCCAGCCAGGCTTCTGCCGGTGCCAGCCGGTTCGACGCCTGCGTGGCGTTGTGAATTTATTTACGGCGCTGCCGCCGAACGAGGGCATAGCCAGCGATAATGGCGTACAGGTTATCGCCGCTAACCACTGCCGGACGCCGCATGCAGACCAGCCTCCCGTCGCTCGACCCACGCACCGCCCGCCTGCTGCCCTGGATAGTCGCCATCGCCTTCTTCATGCAGACGCTGGATGGCACCATCCTCAACACCGCATTACCGGCCATGGCCGCCGACCTCGGCGAAAATCCATTGCGCATGCAGTCGGTGGTGATCGCCTACATGCTTACCGTGGCCCTGCTGATCCCGGCATCGGGCTGGATCGCCGACCGCTTCGGCACGCGGCGCATCTTCTTCGGCGCCATCGCCCTGTTCAGCCTCGGCTCGCTGCTCTGCGCACTGGCGGAGTCGCTGAGCATGCTGATTGGCGCACGGGTCATCCAGGGCCTGGGCGGCGCGCTGATGATGCCGGTCGGGCGACTGGTGGTGCTGCGCGCCTATCCGCGCTCGGAGCTGGTACGGATCATGAGCTTCATCACCCTGCCCGGCCTGCTCGGCCCGCTGATCGGCCCGAGCCTCGGTGGCTGGTTGGTGGAAGTGGCCAGCTGGCACTGGATCTTCCTGATCAACCTGCCAGTGGGACTACTCGGCTGCTGGGCAGCATTGCGCCATATGCCCGACCTGCGCGGCCCTGAGCGCAGCCGCTTCGATAGCGTCGGTTTTCTGCTGTTCGGCGCCGCCATGCTGCTGATCACCGTGGCCCTCGAAGGGCTCGGTGAGCTGCACCTGCCGACCATGCGCGTGGTGCTGCTGTTACTCGGCGGCATGGCCTGCCTGGCCGCTTACTGGCTGCGCGCCGGACGCATCGAGCACCCCTTGTTCGCCCCGTCGCTGTTCCACACCCGCAGCTTCGCCGTGGGCATCATCGGCAACCTCTTCGCTCGCCTTGGCAGCGGCGCACTGCCCTTTCTCACGCCGCTACTGCTGCAACTGGCGATGGGCTATTCGCCCGCCCAGGCCGGCATGAGCCTGATCCCTCTGGCACTGGCCGCCATGGCGGCCAAACCACTGGCCAGGCCGCTGATCGAACGCCTCGGCTACCGCAACATCCTGACCAGCAACACCCTGCTGCTCGGTGCACTGATCGCCAGCCTGGCGCTGGTGGACAGCGATACGTCGACACTGCAACTGATCATTCAGCTGAGCCTGATCGGCGCCTGCAACTCGCTGCAGTTCACCGCGATGAACACCGTGACCCTGATCGATCTGGACAACCGTGACGCCAGCAGCGGCAACAGCCTGCTGTCGGTGGTGGTGCAGTTGGCGATGGGCCTTGGCGTAGCCTCGGCAGCGGCGCTGCTCAGCGGCTTCAGCCGTGAACTGGGTGACAGCGGGCAGGTGCTGCAGGCGTTCCAGGCCACCTACCTGTGCATGGGTGTGCTGTCCATGCTGGCCGCCGCGATCTTCCTGCAACTGGATCGGCAGGATGGCCGTGGTCGGCGCAACATCGAGGTTTCAGCGGACGAATGAGCGGGCCTGCTACACTGCCGCCCTGTTTCGCCACACCCGAGCACTTGCCGTGACCGCTACCGCCTTCGCCAGCCTGCCAATCTCTGCCGCCATGCAGGCCAACCTTGCCGCCATCGGCTATGCCGAAATGACGCCGATCCAGGCTGCCAGCCTGCCGCTGATCCTCAAGGGTCGCGACCTCATTGCCCAGGCCAAGACCGGCAGTGGCAAGACCGCCGCCTTCGGCATTGGCCTGCTGCACCCGCTCAACCCGCGTTACTTCGGCTGCCAGGCGCTGGTGCTGTGCCCGACCCGCGAACTGGCCGACCAGGTGGCCAAGGAAATTCGCCGCCTGGCCCGCGCCGCCGATAACATCAAGGTACTGACCCTGTGTGGTGGCGTGCCCTTCGGCCCGCAGATCGGCTCGCTGGAACACGGTGCCCATGTCATCGTCGGCACGCCGGGGCGGGTGCAGGAGCATCTGCGCAAAGGCACGCTGAAAGTCGATGGGCTCAATACCCTGGTACTCGACGAAGCCGACCGTATGCTCGACATGGGTTTTATCGACAGCATCGCCGACATCATCGAGCAGACCCCGGCACGCCGTCAGACTCTGCTGTTCTCCGCCACCTATCCGCCCGCCATCGAACAGCTTGCCGCACGTTTCTTGCGTAGCCCGGAGCGGGTCGAAGTGGAGGCGCAGCACGACGACGGGCAGATCGAGCAGCGCTTCTACGAAATAGCGCCGAGCCAACGTATGGAAGCGGTCAGCACCCTGCTGCGGCATTTTCGCAAGCAACCGGCGGTTGCCTTTTGTGCCACCCGCCAGCAATGCGGCGAACTGGCCGCACAACTGGAGGCCGAGAAAATTTCCGCCGCGGCCCTGCATGGTGACCTGGAGCAACGCGAACGTGATCAGGTGCTGGCATTGTTCGCCAATCGTAGCCTGAGTGTTCTGGTGGCCACCGATGTCGCAGCGCGCGGCCTGGATATCGCCGGGCTGGAAATGGTGATCAACGTCGAACTGTCGCGCGATGCCGAAGTGCATATCCACCGCATTGGCCGCAGTGGTCGCGCCGGCGAGAAAGGCCTGGCACTGAGCCTGGTGGCCCCGGCCGAAGCCGGTCGCGCCCAGGCCATCGAAACCCTGCAAGGCAAGGAACTGGCCTGGTACCCGCTGCCTGCAGCCAAGGCGACGGGTGAGCCGCTGCTGCCGCCGATGCACACCCTGTGCATCGGTGCCGGACGCAAGGACAAACTACGCCCCGGCGATATCCTTGGTGCCCTGACCGGCGACGCCGGGCTGCCGGGTAGCCAGGTCGGCAAGATCGCCCTGTTCGACTACCAGGCCTATGTCGCAGTCGAACGCGACGTCGCCCGCCAGGCGCTCAAGCGCCTCACTGAAGGCAAGATCAAGGGTAGAACGCTGCGTGTGCGTCTATTGTAAGGCTGATATAAAGAATCAAACGGCCTGGGCCGGAGTTACCCATGCGCAATATTCTGGTCATTGAAGACAGCCCACTGGTACTGAAGATCCTCGAGCATCTGTTCCGTCAGGAAACCGATCTGGAGCCGATCTTCTGTGCCTCACTGGCAGAAGCGGAGGTCATGCTGGAGACCTCTGCGGCGCTGTTCTTCGCCGCCATCGTCGACCTGCACCTGCCGGACGCACCGGACGGCGAAAGCGTCGATCTGGTGATGCGCTACCACCTGCCGTGCATCGTGCTCAGTGGCAGCTACAACGAACAGCGCCGTGACGATCTGCTGATGAAAGGCGTGGTCGACTACGTACTCAAGGAAAGCCAGCATTCCTACGAGTACGCCTTCCGCCTGCTGCACCGGCTCGATCACAACAGCCATATCAAGATTCTCATCGCCGACGACTCTGCAGCGCAGCGCCATTACATCCGCCACATTCTCGAAGCGCACCACTACCAGATCATCGAAGCCAGCGACGGCAAGGAGACTCTGCGCCAGCTGAACGAGCACCCCGACCTCGACCTGCTGGTCCTCGACCATGCCATGCCGGGCGTCAGCGGCTTCGAGCTGGTCAAGCTGCTGCGCCAGAAGCTGCGTCTCAATGACCTGATCATCATCGGCGTGTCCGCCGACCCCAAGGGCTCGCTCAGCGCGCAGTTCATCAAGCACGGCGCCGACGACTTCCTGCGCAAGCCCTTCTGCCCGGAAGAGCTGAATTGCCGGGTGATGTCGACTCTGGAGCGCCGCGACCTGTTGCGCGCACTGAAAAAGGCCGCACAGTTCGATGCCCTGACCGGCCTGAACAATCGCCGCGCCTTCTACGAACAGGGCATGCAGCTGCTGCAGCAGGCGCAACGGGAAGGCCGCGAGATCAGCGTGGCGATGCTCGACCTCGATCACTTCAAGCAAATCAACGATGGCTTCGGCCATGCCAGCGGCGACAGCGCCCTGGTGGTATTCGCGCGGGCGATGAGCAATGCCTTCCCCGACATGCTGCTGGGTCGCCTGGGCGGAGAGGAATTTGCCCTGCTGACCCTGCATGGCGCGGATCATGTGGCTCAGGCACTGGATAAACTGCGCCGACAGTGCGCCGGCCTGCATTACGCCGTCGGCGCGCCCGCGCTATCGTTCAGCGCCGGGCTGCATCAGGGCGAGCCGGAAGACCTGGAGAGCCTGCTGCACGAAGCCGACATTCGCCTGTATCGGGCCAAGCAGCAGGGCCGCGCGCGTACTGTCCTGGCCTGATCAGGGAGCGTGCCGCTGCAGCGTCGCGGCATAGCTGCCATCGTTTCTCATCGCCTGAATCGCTGCATCGAAGCGTCTGGCGATCTCGCGAAAATAGGGATGGCTGCGCCTCACCAGTATGTGCAGGCCATTCTCGCTCAGCGGCAAAGGTAAGAACTCCAGCTCATCGCGAATGGAGCTCAACTCTCGCGCAAGAACATGACGCGCCACCAACTCGTCTTCCAGCGCGAGCTGCACTCGCCCGGCGTGCAACATGCGTGCGGCAATCTCGAAGCTGCCGACACCGACCTTGAGCAGGCGCGGGTCGCTGTCGAACTTCTTGGAATAGGCATAGCCGCGAATCACCGCGATGCTGTACGGGTAGAGATCGGCCAGGTTTTCGAAGCGAATCGAACCGCCCTTGCGCTGCATCAGGCGGATGCGATTGACCAGATAGGGCTGGGAAAAATAGCCGTACTCGGTGCGCTCGGCGCTGTACCAGGCGTTGATCAGCACGTCGTAGTCGCCGCGCTTGAGCCCCAATACCGCTCGCTCCCAGGGCACTTCCACATAACTGGTGCTGTAGCCCGCGCGCTTGAGCGCCTGTTCCACCAGGTCACTGGCCAGCCCCTTGCCGGGAAGTTCCTGGTCATTGAAAGGCGGCCAGGGATTGGCCACCAGACGCAGCAGTTCGGCCGAAGCCAGCGCAGGCGACAGCAGGAGGAGCAATAGCCAGACGCGTACTGCAGGCATGGGTGGCGATCCATCCGAAATCTTCGTTCTAGTGATAGCAGGCGCAGGGCCACTCGTCACTGTCTCAAATTCGAGACAGCCACCGGAGCATGCCACTGGTGCCAGTCGCATGCCGACAGAACCGGTTGTACAGAGCGGCTTCGGGTAAACTTGCAGGATTTTCACGCAGCCTTTGTGCGGCAATGAACCACCCGGGGACCTCTCGTGTTGCAAACCGACGTACTGATCATCGGCGCAGGCGCCGCCGGCCTCATGTGCGCTGCTACCGCCGCCGCTCGTGGCCGTCGGGTGCTGGTGCTCGACCACGCCAACAAGGCCGGCAAGAAGATTCTGATGTCCGGCGGTGGTCGCTGCAACTTCACCAACCTGTACTGCGAGCCGGGTAATTTCCTCTCCGGTAACCCGCACTTCTGCAAGTCTGCCCTGGCGCGCTTCACTCAATGGGATTTCATCGGCCTGGTGGCCAAGCATGGCGTGCCCTACCACGAGAAGAAACTCGGTCAGCTGTTCTGCGATAACAAGTCCAGCGACATCCTTGAGTTGCTGCTGGCCGAATGCGCCGAAGCAGGCGCCGAGATTCGTCTGAATACTGCCGTGCAGCGTATCGAGAAGCGCGAAGGCGGCTTCCTGCTGCACAGCGATCTTGGCGAGGTGGCTTGCCAATCCCTGGTGATCGCCACCGGCGGGTTGTCGATTCCAACCCTCGGCGCCACCGGCTTCGGCTATCAGGTGGCCAGGCAGTTCGGTCACGAACTGCTGCCGACTCGCGCCGGGCTGGTACCCTTCACCATCACCGAACCGCAGCTCAAGGCGTTGTGCACGGAGCTTTCCGGCACTTCGGTGGAAGACTGCCGGGTGAGCTGCAACGGCCAGAGCTTCGTCGAGAACATCCTGTTCACCCATCGTGGCCTGTCCGGTCCGGCGATTCTGCAGATTTCATCCTACTGGCAGCCAGGTGACACCCTGCACATCGACTTGCTGCCGCATATCGACCTGCCCGAGTGGCTGGCCACGCAGCAGCGCGAACGTGGCAACAGCGAGCTGAAAACCCTGCTGGCCGAGTTGTTCACCAAGAAGATGGCAACGCTGCTGGTGGACAGCTGGTTCACCAACAAACCGCTGAAGCAGTACACCGCTGGCGAGCTGAAGGCGATTGCCGAAAGGCTCTCCGACTGGCAACTGGTACCGGCCGGCACCGAGGGCTACCGTACCGCCGAGGTGACCCTGGGCGGCGTGAACACCGACGAGGTGTCATCCAAGACCCTGGAATCGCTCAAGGTACCGGGCCTATATTTCATTGGCGAAGTGCTGGATGTTACCGGCCACCTTGGCGGTTTCAACTTCCAGTGGGCCTGGGCCTCGGGTTATGCCGCCGCACAGTATGTCTAGCACCTGCGTAACCTCAGCGCATACCCAGTGAGCGCAAAGTTCCGGTAGTCTGCACGCATCACCTCGAATCAGACCTCGCATGCCCCGCCCTCGTCTTCGTCAATCACTGCGGCGCCTCTGGGCGCTGGACAAGTTCAGCACCAGCCTGCGGGTGTTCATCGCCCTGGCAGGCGCCCTGGCGCTGTGCGGGTGGCAGGGCTGGACTCACGCTCTGATCCCGCTGTTTCTCGGCATCATCGCCAGCGCTCTGACCGAGACCGACGACAGCTGGCAAGGTCGCCTCGGCGCGGTGCTGGTCACCCTGGCCTGCTTCAGTGCGGCGGCCTATGCGGTGGAATTTCTCTTTCCCTATCCCTGGCTGTTCGTCATCGCCCTGGCGCTGTCGGCGTTCTGCCTGACCCTGCTCGGTGCTCTGGGCGAACGCTTTGCCACCCTTGGCTCCGGCACCCTGATCCTCGCCGTGTACAGCATGATCGGCGTCGAACAGCGCGGCGGTGTTGCCGGTCTGTGGCTGGAGCCGCTGCTGCTGGTGGCCGGCGCCGCCTGGTACGGCCTGCTGTCGGTGATCTGGCATGGCCTGTTCGCCCATCAGCCAGTGCAGCAGAGCCTGGCCCGGCTGTTTCGCGAACTGGGCAAGTACCTCAAGCTCAAGGCTGCACTGTTCGAGCCGGTGCGCCAACTGGACGTCGAGCAGCGCCGGCTGGAGTTGGCGCAGCAGAACGGGCGCGTGGTGTCGGCGCTCAATGCGGCCAAGGAGATCATCCTGCACCGGGTCGGCAATGGTCGCCCCGGGCCCAAGGTCAATCGCTACCTGAAGCTGTATTTCCTCGCCCAGGACATCCACGAGCGCGCCAGCTCCTCGCACTATCCCTATAACGAACTGGCCGAAGCCTTCTTTCACAGCGACGTGTTGTTTCGCTGCCAGCGCCTGCTGCGCCTGCACGGCGAAGCCTGCCAGCGCCTGGGCAGCGCCATCGAGTTGCGTCAGCCGTTCGAGTATCGCGAACTGTGCAGCCAGGCGCTGGAAGACCTGCATGCCTCGCTCGACCACCTGCACCTGCAGAGCAACCCGGCCTGGCGCCGCCTGCTGCGCTCGCTCGGTGCACTGGCCGGCAACCTGGCCAGCCTCGATCAACTGCTGAGCAACGCCAGTAACCCCGATGCCCTGGCCGATGAACAGGACAACAGCCTGCTCGATCGCGAACCGCATTCGTTGCGCGAGGTCATCGAGCGGATCGGCCAGCAACTGACACCGACCTCGCTGCTGTTTCGCCATGCCCTGCGCCTGGCCATCGCCCTGGCCGCCGGCTACGGCCTGCTGCACCTGATTCACCCGACCCAGGGTTACTGGATTCTGCTCACCACGCTGTTCGTCTGCCAACCGAACTACGGCGCCACGCGTCTGAAACTGGTGCAGCGCATCGCCGGCACCCTGCTCGGCCTGGGCCTCGGTTGGGCACTGTTCGACCTGTTTCCCGATCCGCGTATCCAGGCGCTGTTCGCCGTGGTCGCCGGGGTCGCCTTCTTCGCCACGCGCAGCACGCGCTACACCCTGGCCACGGCAGCGATCACCCTGCTGGTGCTGTTCTGCTTCAACCAGATCGGCAATGGCTACGGCCTGTTCCTGCCGCGCCTGGTCGACACCCTGCTCGGCGGCATGATCGCCGGACTGGCGGTGTTCCTGATCCTGCCGGACTGGCAGGGTCGACGCCTGGGGCACATGCTCGCCAGCACCCTGAGCTGCAACAGCGCCTACCTGCGGCAGATCATCGCCCAGTACGCCCACGGCAAGCGTGACGACCTCGGTTACCGCCTGGCCCGGCGCAACGCGCACAACGCCGATGCGGCGCTGTCCACCACCCTCGGCAACATGCTGATGGAGCCTGGCCACTTCCGTAAGGATGCCGACCTTGGCTTTCGCTTTCTGGTGCTGTCGCACACCCTGCTCAGCTACCTTTCCGGACTTGGCGCCCATCGTGGCGAACAGTTGCCGCAGGCAGCCCAGGCACAATTGCTGGAACAGGCCGAAGCGCTGGCGAGCAGCCTCGATGAAATTGCCAGCGGCCTGCGCGGCGAGCAGCCTCTGGCCATCCACAGCGATGAAGAACAGGCACTGGCGCAACGCCTGGAACAGATCGCCGATGACACCGACGAGCGCCAGCGTCTGGTGCAGACGCAACTAGCGCTGATCTGCCGCCAGCTGGCGCCACTGCGCACCTTGGCCGCGCATCTGCAGAAGGATCGCCACTAGCAGGCTCATGGGGCTTTCTGCCACTATCTGACGACGCCTAGCTCCCAGGCCTTGCCCATGCCAGCCAACCGACACACCACCCTCGCCTACCTGGTCTCGTTGCCGGGTCTGCTGCTGGTGTGCAGCCTGCTTTTGGTCAGCCAGATTACCCTCGCCAATACGCGCCTGAGCGACAGCAGCGCAGCACAGGATCTCTACGGCCTGGTCGACTTTCTCGCCGATCCCCAGAGCGCCCTGAGCCTGGACGACGTTCGCGCTGTCGATGCCCCTTTCCAGCCCTCGTTGAACCGCCGTGACCTCAGCTTCGGCTACGTGCCGGGGTGATCTGGCTGCGCCTGGCGCTGCAATCCGATGCCCAGCAAACACGCGTCTGGCGCCTGGAGCTGAACTACGCCTCGCTGGATGAAGTACGCCTCTACGATGTGGCTGCCGGCACCGTACGCGAAGCGCGCAGTGGCGATACCGTGCCTTACCGCGAGCGCGCCATTGGCCACCGCAACCCGGTCTTCGAGATCAGCCTGCAACCTGGCGAGCAACGCATGCTGTACCTGCGTGTCGACTCGCGCGGCAGCATGACCCTCAGCGGCGCGCTGATGTCCTTGCGCGATTTCGAGCAGCACAGCCAGAACGGCTACCTGGCGCATGCCATCTACTTCGGCGTGCTGATCGCCCTGGGGCTGTACAACCTGCTGCTGTTTCTCGCCCTGCGCGAGCGACCTTTCCTCAACTACGTGCTGTTCATGTGCGCCTTTGCCCTCAGCGTGCTGTCACTCAATGGCCTCGGCGCGCAATACCTGTGGTCTGAAGGCGCGCCCTGGAGCAACCGCATCCTGCCGGTCAGCCTGGTGGCAGCCGCGTTGCTGTCGGTGGTATTCGCCCGCAGCTTTCTCGATACCCGCCAGTGGCTGCCACGCTGGGACAAGGGCCTGCTGATGCTGTCCATCGCCATCGGTGCAGCCGTCTTGGCCAGTGTGCTGCTGCCACTGCAGCGCGCGCTGCAGCTGATGTCGCTGACCGTCCTGATCGCCACCCTGACGCTGCTGGTCACCAGCTTCGTCTGCATTGGCTACCGAGTGCCCGGTGCTCGCCTGTTCGCCCTGGCCTGGCTGATGCTGCTGACCGGCGCGGTGCTGCTGGCGCTACGCAACTTCGCCCTGATTCCGTCGAACTTCCTTACCCTGTACGCCATGCAGATCGGCTCGGGGCTGGAGATGATCCTGCTGTCCTTTGCCCTGGCGGCACGCTTCAACGAGCTCAAGCGCCAACGCGAAGCCGCGCTACAGCTCAACGAGCAGATCCTCGCCAAGCGCGTCACCGAACGCACCCAGGCCCTGGAACAGGCCAATCAGCGCCTCAGTGAGCTGGCCCTGCAGGACCCACTGACCGGCCTGGCCAACCGCACCGCCCTGCAGCAACACCTGGAGCAGGCACTGGCGCGCAGCCAGCGGCGCCACGAACTGCTCGCGCTGATGCTGATCGACCTGGACGGTTTCAAGCCGATCAACGACCGGCATGGCCATGGCTTTGGCGACCAGGTGCTGACCGAGATCGCCCAGCGTCTGCGCCAGTACATCCGCGATGGCGACCTGCCGGCGCGCCTGGGTGGCGACGAGTTCGTGGTGGTCTGCGAGAACGTGCAATCGGCAGACGATGCCCAGTATCTGGCCAGGCGCCTGCTGGAAGGGCTGGACACGCCGATGCATCTGGAAGATCGTAGCGTGCGGGTGGGCGCCAGCATCGGTATCGCCCTGAGCCAGGGTGACGACGATGCCACCCGCCTGATTCGTTCGGCCGACGCTGCCATGTACCGGGCCAAGGCTGAAGGACGTAATCGCGTGCAACTGGCCACCCAATACCTTTGAACAGGGGCCGCAGCCTAGTGCCCGTCAGTTAAGTATCAACGCAGCGAATGCGTAGGAGCGGCGCCCGCCGCGAATCAGGGCAGCGCGCACTTGCAAGCTTCGCCCCGGGGCGGGGCTCCTACACAAGGCCGCCTTGGAAGCCCTACCCTATCGGCGTCAGGCCGTCATCTCTTCATCCACTCGAACCCGATAGCACACCATGGACAAGAACCTGCTGCTGCAAGACGTACTCAGCCATCTGCAGAGCGATCTCGAGCAGGCCACCCTCGCCGCCGTCACCGCCCATGAAGCGGCGACACACGAAGAGAACGTCGCCGAAAACAAGTACGACACCCTGGGGCTGGAAGCGGCCTATCTGGCCAGCGGTCAGGCGCGTCGCGTCGAAGAGCTGCGGCAGACGCTGATCACCTGGCGCCAGTTGCGCCCGCGTCCGTTCGACGAGACTCAGGGCATCGAGCTGGGTGCCCTGATAGAGCTGGTCGACGCCCAGGAGCAGCGACGCTGGCTGTTTCTCGGCCCACAGGGCGCGAGCATGAAGCTGCAGCAGGCCGGTCACTCGATTCAGGTGCTCGGCAGTACCGCGCCACTGGGCCGCGCCCTGCTGGGCAAGGGGCCAGGCGATGAAATCAGCCTGTCCATGGCTGGCGGTGCGCAATCCTTCGAGGTGCTCAGCGTCGAGTAAACGGGAACTATCCGGGCTATGCTTGGGTAGATACCCATGACAAACCCATCAGGAGCTTCCCATGGAACCGCCCGTTCACGACCTAGCAACGCTGTTCAAGCAACTCGGCCTGGCTCATGACGAGGCCGGCATCGAAGCCTTCATCAAAACCCATGCACCGCTGCCAGATACTCGCAAACTGGCCGATGCGGCGTTCTGGACCCCGGCGCAGGCGGCCTTCCTGCGCGAGAAAATCCTCGAGGACGCCGACTGGGCCGAGGTGGTCGATCAGCTCAACGTGCGCCTGCGCGGTTAGCCGGCGCCGGTCATCTCGCGCCAGGTCAGGTACAGGCGCAGGTCGAATTCGATCTGCGCATAACCTGGCAGCATGTGCTCGCAGAGCTTGTAGAAGGCCTTGTTGTGCTCGCTCTCTTTCAGGTGCGCCAGCTCATGCACCACGATCATCTGCAGGAAGGTTGGCGCCGCCTCGCGAAACAGCGAAGCGACACGAATTTCCTTCTTCGCCTTCAGCTTGCCGCCCTGCACCCGTGAAATCGCCGTGTGCAGACCGAGCGCGCGGTGGGTGAGGTCGAGGCGATTGTCGTAGAGCACCTTGTCGATGGCCGGCGCATTCTTCAGGTGCTCCTGCTTGAGCGCCATCACGTAGCCGTACAGCGCCTTGTCGCTCTGCACCGCATGTCGCCCCGGATAGCGCTGTGCCAGGTAGTCGCCGAGGCGGTCATCGGCGATGAGTTGGCGAACCTGTTGCTGCAAGGCAACCGGATAACCCTGTAGGTACTTCACCACTACGACCCCATTGTGATCAGGAGCGCCAGTGTAACGGATGCCGGGTTACTCGCTGGGCACCACCCGTAGCAGACGCCCCTGCGGACTGTCGGTGAGCAGGTAGAGCGCGCCATCGGGGCCACTGCGCACATCGCGGATACGCTCGCCCAGCTCCTCGAAGAGGATTTCTTCACCGGCCAGCATGCCGTCGCGCACACGGATACGCCGCACGCTACGCTCAGCCAGGGTGGCTGCGAACAGATCGCCCTGCCAGTCGGGGAACAGCTCGCCGCGATACAGGGTCAGGCTCGACGGCGCTACCGAGGGTGTCCAGTGCAGCAGTGGTGCGGTCAGCCCCGGCAGCTCGGTGTAGGGGCTGACGCGCGCACCGGTGTAATCGATACCGAAGGTTGCCAGCGGCCAGCCGTAGTTGTTGCCGGCTTCGATCAGGTTGAGCTCATCGCCACCACGCGGGCCGTGCTCGTGGCTGTACAGGCGATCGTGTTCGGCATCATAGAAAATGCCCTGCACGTTGCGATGACCGAGGCTGTAGATCTCCGCCGCAGCGCCCTCCTGGCTTACCAGCGGATTGTCCTGCGGTACGCTGCCATCACGATTCAGGCGCACGATCTTGCCCAGGTGATTGGCCGGATTCTGCGCCTGCTCACGCCAGTCGAAGCCGTCGCCCAGCGTCAGCACCAGGGTCTTGTCGGCCAGGAAGGCGATACGCCCGCCATAGTGCGCAGCGCCGGCCTTGAGCGGCTCGGCGGTGAACAACACCTCGACGTCCTGCAGCTCGTTGCCCACCAGGCGAGCGCGCGCCAGACGCGTATTGTTGGCGTCAGCCGAGCCATAGGCATAGGTCAGGTACAGCCAGCGGTTTTCGCGGTAGTCCGGGTCCAGCACCACGTCCATCAGACCAGCCTGTGCGGCGATGAACGCCTCGGGCAGGCCCGCTACCGGCTCGGGATCGACACTGCCGTCGGCTTCGATGATGCGCAAACGGCCAACGCGCTCGGTAACCAGCTTGCGTCCGTCGGGCAGAAAGGCCACGGCCCAGGGATTCTCCAGCCCTTCGCTGAAGGTTTCGATGCGGTAATCCAGGGCCAGCAGCGGCGTACTGACGAACAGGGCGCAGAGCATCAGCGCGCGGGTGCTTCTCAACATGGGCAACGCCTTGTCACAGAGAATCGGAAGAAGTTGGCTGCGCCCGGTAGCGCACACGTCGCCCGAGCAGGCCAAACAGCAGTGCGCCAACACTGCCGCAGGCCATCAGCCCGAGCGTGCCGAACGGGCTGCGGTCAGCGGCGATCAGCGTCGGCATCGGCGCCACGCTATTGGCCAGAGCCAGTGCCGACCAGATCGCCGCAGCGCCGGCCAGCACGAAAATCAGCCAGCGCAGCGCCGGCATGCGGCGCGCCAGCCAGGCTGCCAGCGGTAAGGCGAAGACAAAGCCCAGGGCGCTGAGCAGGATGAACGTCGGGGTAAACCCGAGCAGATCGAGTGCGGTGGTGCCAAGGCGCACATTCAGCGGCACCGGCGCACCGATGGCCTGCAGCGCAGCCAGGTTGGCCTGGGTCTGGAAAATCGAGGCAAGCAGCGAGGCCAGCAAGACGGCAAGAAGAAAGGCGAGCAACAGGCGTGGCTTGCTGGACATGGGTGGCAGTTTCCCGGAGCGACAGTGCGCGGATTATGGCGCACCCCGCCTGCCCTCAGGCTCCGGGAGTTTTACAGGGTTTTACCTCTCACGGCGCAACGCACCGACAAAAAGCAGAAGCCCCGCACTAGGCGGGGCTCCGGGTCTGGCGTCAGGCTCAGTTGACCTTGGCATTCAGCTCGCCGCTGGCGTAGCGCTGGTACATGCCTTCCAGGGAGATCGGTTTGATCTTCGAGGCGTTACCGGCAGTGCCGAAGGCTTCGTAGCGGGCGATGCAGATGTCACGCATGGCGACGATGGTCTTGGCGAAGAACTTGCGCGGGTCGAACTCGCTCGGGTGCTCGGCCATCATGCGGCGGATCGCACCCGTGGAGGCCAGACGCAGGTCGGTGTCGATGTTGACCTTGCGCACGCCGTGCTTGATCCCCTCGACGATTTCCTCGACCGGCACGCCGTAGGTTTCCTTGATGTCGCCGCCGAATTCGTTGATCACCTTCAGCCACTCCTGCGGCACGGAGGAGGAACCGTGCATGACCAGGTGGGTGTTGGGGATGCGCTTGTGGATTTCCTTGATGCGCTCGATGGAGAGCACATCGCCGGTTGGCGGCTTGGTGAACTTGTAGGCGCCGTGGCTGGTGCCGATGGCGATGGCCAGGGCATCGACCTGAGTGGCCTTGACGAAGGCAGCGGCTTCTTCCGGATCAGTCAGCAGTTGGCTGTGATCGAGCACGCCCTCGGCGCCAACGCCGTCTTCCTCACCAGCCATGCCGGTTTCCAGGCTGCCCAGGCAACCCAGTTCGCCTTCCACCGACACGCCGCAGGCGTGAGCAAAGGCCACGGTCTGCTGGGTGACGCGGACGTTGTAGTCGTAGTCGGCCGGGGTCTTGCCGTCTTCTTTCAGCGAGCCGTCCATCATCACCGAGGAGAAACCCAGCTGGATCGAGCGCTGGCAGACGTCCGGGCTGGTGCCGTGATCCTGGTGCATGCACACCGGGATATGCGGGAATTCTTCGATGGCAGCCAGGATCAGGTGGCGCAGGAACGGCGCACCGGCGTATTTGCGGGCACCAGCGGAGGCCTGGACGATGACCGGCGAATCGGTCTTGTCGGCGGCTTCCATGATGGCGCGCATCTGCTCGAGGTTGTTGACGTTGAAGGCTGGCACGCCGTAGCCGAATTCGGCGGCGTGGTCGAGCATCTGGCGCATGCTGATAAGTGCCATGGTGTTTCTGTCTCCCGGTTTGGAGGTCGTTAATTGTGCAAGCCTGCCGCAGGGGCAGGCGTTGTTCAAGCTTCGCGGACGGACAGCATTGTCCTTTCGCGCCTCGCCACGGGCGAGGTATTCAATTCATCGTCACTCAGCGCCTGCTTATGCTCTGGCCAGCCAAGGCATGGCAGACCGCAGGCAGGCTCTCACGGCGCCTTGCAGCCGCGCCCGATCAGGTCATCGCTGGCCGTCCAGTAGACCAGGCCTTCCTCACCCTTGGTGTGGAAGGACAACCGGCCATCGCTGTACAGCGCACCGGACGCGGCCGGTTCCTGCGTCAGGCGATAGACGATGTCATCACCGCCCAGGCGTACATCTACCTGATCGAAACCGCCATTGGCGAAGCGCCACTGCACTTCGGCCTGGCTGTCGCACACCCAGCGGTTCCAGTGATCCGGCGCCGCCGGCTGGCTGCTGCAACCTGCCAGGGCCGCTGTTGCCAGCAGCCCGGCCATAAGCCTCATATCCATCTGTCGCTCCCTGTCAGCAGCGCTGCTCCGGCACTGCGCCGGTTGGTGAGCCGCTATTTTCTTCCACTCGCTGCTCGTCCTGCGTGGTCGGCAGATCGATCTGTGCCGGACTGAAGACCTCACAGGCCTCTTCGCGCCCACCGGCACAGCCGGCCAAAAACAATCCGATAACGCTCAACACGGCAAACTTGCCCATGGCATGACTCCTTGTTCGGTTGATCCAGTTACAACAGACCGTCCGATTGCCCCGGGGTTTAATCCGCCCGGGTGAAGAGGCTCGCCCTTCACCCTAGCAGACCGGGGTTGGCAGCCCTGCCGACGAGGGTTACTGCGCGCGCTGCTCCAGCACTTCCACAGCCGGCAGCACCTTGCCTTCGACGAACTCGAGGAACGCGCCGCCACCGGTGGAAATGTAGGAGATCTGCTCGGCCACGCCGTACTTGTCGATGGCCGCCAGGGTGTCGCCACCGCCGGCGATGGAGAACGCCGGGCTTTCAGCGATGGCCAGGGCCAGCGCCTTGGTGCCATTGCCGAACTGGTCGAACTCGAACACGCCGACCGGGCCGTTCCACAGGATGGTCTGCGAGGCCTTGAGCATCTCGGCGAACATCGCCGCGGTTTGCGGGCCGATGTCGAGGATCATGTCGTCCTCGGCCACGTCCTTGACCGCCTTGACGGTGGCCTCGGCATCCTCGGCGAAGGCCTTGGCCACCACCACGTCAACCGGCAGCGGTACGCTGACCTTGGCCGCGATGGCCTTGGCGGTGTCGACCAGATCGGCCTCGTACAGCGACTTGCCCACTGGCAGGCCGGCAGCGGCGAGGAAGGTGTTGGCGATGCCGCCGCCGACGATCAGCGAGTCGCAGATATCGGCCAGGGAGTTGAGCACGTCGAGCTTGGTCGACACCTTGGAGCCGGCAACGATGGCCAGCATTGGCCGCGCCGGCTTGTCCAGCGCCTTGCCCAGGGCATCCAGCTCGGCAGCCAGCAGCGGGCCGGCGCAGGCGACCTTGGCGAACTTGGCCACACCATGGGTCGAACCCTGGGCGCGGTGAGCGGTACCGAAGGCGTCCATCACGAACACGTCGCACAGCGCGGCGTACTGCTGGGCCAGCTCATCGGTGTTCTTCTTTTCGCCCTTGTTGAAGCGCACGTTCTCCAGCAGCACCAACTCGCCCGGTGCGACGTCGACGCCATCGAGGTAGTCCTTGACCAGCGGCACGTCACGACCGAGCGCCTTGCTCAGGTAGGCCGCGACCGGCGCCAGGCTGTCTTCCTCGCTGTAGACGCCCTCTTCCGGGCGGCCCAGGTGCGAGCAAACCAGCACGGCCGCGCCTTTTTCCAGCGCCAGCTTGATGGTCGGCAGGGAGGCGAGGATACGCGCATCGCTCTTGACCACACCGTCCTTCACCGGGACGTTGAGGTCTTCGCGGATCAACACGCGCTTACCAGCGAGGTCGAGGTCGGTCATCTTCAGAACGGTCATGGATCAGTCCTTCACAAAGGCTGGTGGTACGGAGGAAGTGGATACAGCGAGAAAATGTTCAGCAACATCGAGCATGCGGTTGGCAAACCCCCACTCGTTGTCGAACCAGGCCAGCAGGTTGACCAGGCGCGGGCCGGACACGCGGGTCTGGCTGCCGTCGACGATGGCCGAGTGCGGGTCGTGGTTGAAGTCGCAGCTGGCGTGCGGCAATTCGGTGTAGGCCAGCAGCCCCCTGAGCGGGCCACTCTCCGCCGCCTGACGCAGCACGCGGTTGATCTCTTCTGCCGAAGTATCGCGCGCCGTCTGCAGGGTGATGTCCAGGCACGAGACGTTGACCGTCGGCACGCGGATGGCCTTGGCCTGGATACGCCCGGTCAGTTCCGGCAGCAGACGCTCGATACCCCGCGCCAACCCGGTGGATACCGGGATCACCGACTGGAAGGCCGAGCGCGTGCGGCGCAGGTCTTCGTGGTGGTAGGCATCGATCACCGGTTGGTCGTTCATCGCAGAGTGGATGGTGGTAATGGAGACGTACTCCAGACCCACCACCTCATCGAGAAGTTTCAGCAGCGGCACGCCGCAGTTGGTGGTACAGGACGCATTCGACACTAGGCGCTCGGCACCGCTCAGGCACTGCTGATTGACGCCAAAGACGACAGTGGCGTCGATATCCGCCTCGCTGGCCATCGGCTGCGACAGCAACACCCGCGGCGCACCGGCTTCGATGAAGCGTTGCGCCTCGGCACGGGTGACGTACTGCCCGGAGCACTCGAGCAGCAGATCGATGTCCAGCGCTGCCCAGTCGATGGCCTCGGGCTCGCTCTGGCGCAGCACCTTCACGCAGTCGCCGTTAATGTGCAGGCAGTCGCCATCGACCTTCACCTCGCCGGGAAAGCGCCCGTGGGTGGAGTCGAAGCGGGTCAGGTATTCGATGCTGGCCTGATCGGCCAGGTCGTTCAACGCAACGATTTCCAGGCTCGCCGAATCGCCACGCTCGTGCAGCGCGCGCAGCACGCAACGGCCGATGCGGCCATAACCGTTGAGGGCGACACGATAGGGGCGATTGGACATAAGAGGTCTCGGATGAACGTAGGGTGGATCGCGCTTCATCGATCCACCGGGCGCTGTAACGGTGGATGAACAGGGCGCCAGTTACGCGCCCCGATCCACCACTACAGCGTCGTTCTCAACTCAGGCGTCCAGCAGTTCTTCGGCAGTGGCGACGATGTTGTCGACGGTGAAGCCGAAGTGCTCGAACAGGGCCGGAGCCGGGGCCGACTCGCCGAAGCTGGTCATGCCGATGATGCGACCTTCCAGGCCGACGTACTTGTACCAGTAGTCGGCGTGCGAGGCCTCGATGGCGATGCGCGCACCGACCTGCAGCGGCAGCACGTCCTGCTTGTAGGCCGCGTCCTGCTGGTCGAACACGCTGGTGGACGGCATGGAAACGACGCGCACCTGGCGACCCTGCTCTTCCAGCTTGGCGGCGGCCTGCATGGCCAGGCCGACTTCCGAACCGGTGGCGATGAGGATCAGTTCCGGCTCACCGGCGCTGTCCTTGAGCACGTAGCCACCGCGCGCGACGTTAGCCAATTGCTGAGCATCGCGGCTCTGGTGCGGCAGGTTCTGACGGCTGAATACCAGGGCACTCGGACCATCGGCACGCTCGATGGCGTATTTCCAGGCCACGGCGGATTCCACGGCATCGGCCGGGCGCCAGGTGTCGAGGTTCGGCGTGCCACGCAGGCTGGCCAGTTGCTCGATTGGCTGGTGAGTCGGGCCATCTTCGCCGAGGCCGATGGAGTCGTGGGTGAACACGTACAGCACGCGCTGCTTCATCAGCGCGGACATGCGCACGGCATTGCGCGCGTATTCCATGAAGATCAGGAAGGTCGCGCCGTACGGCACGAAACCGCCGTGCAGGGCGACGCCGTTCATGATCGCGCTCATGCCGAACTCGCGCACGCCGTAGAATATGTAGTTGCCGGAGGCGTCTTCGGCGGATACGCCCTTGCAGCCCTTCCACAGGGTCAGGTTGGAGCCGGCCAGGTCGGCCGAACCGCCAAGGAATTCCGGCAGCAGCGGGCCGAAGGCATTCAGCGCGTTCTGGCTGGCCTTGCGGCTGGCGATGGTCTCGCCCTTGGCGGCGACCTCTTGGATATAGGCGCTGGCCTTCTCGGCAAAATCGCCCGGCAGCTCACCGGCCATGCGGCGCTTGAACTCGGCAGCCAGCTCGGGATGGGCAGCGGCGTAAGCGGCGAACTTTTCGTTCCAGGCGGCTTCGGCGGCAGCGCCGGCTTCCTTGGCGTCCCACTCGGCGTAGATCTCGGCGGGGATTTCGAACGGGCCATGGTTCCAGCCCAGCGCGGCGCGGGTCAGGGCGATTTCATCATTGCCCAGCGGCGCGCCGTGGCACTCTTCCTTGCCCTGCTTGTTCGGCGAACCAAAACCGATGGTGGTCTTGCAGCAGATCAGGGTCGGCTGATCCGTAGTCTTGCGCGCGGTATCAATGGCCATCTTGATTTCTTCGGCATCATGGCCGTCGACATTGCGGATCACCTGCCAGCCGTAGGCTTCGAAGCGCTTGGGCGTATCATCGGTGAACCAGCCCTCGACCTCGCCGTCGATGGAGATGCCGTTGTCGTCGTAGAAGGCGATCAGCTTGCCCAGGCCAAGGGTGCCGGCCAGCGAGCAGACTTCATGGCTGATGCCTTCCATCATGCAGCCGTCACCGAGGAACACATAGGTGTTGTGGTCGACGATGGTGTGGCCTTCGCGGTTGAACTGCGCGCCCAGCACCTTCTCGGCGATGGCGAAGCCGACAGCGTTGGCGATGCCCTGGCCGAGCGGGCCGGTGGTGGTTTCCACGCCCGGGGTGTAGCCGTATTCCGGGTGGCCCGGGGTCTTGCTGTGCAGCTGACGGAAGTTCTTCAGGTCGTCGATGGACAGGTCGTAGCCGGTCAGGTGCAGCAGCGAATAGATCAGCATCGAACCATGGCCGTTGGACAGCACGAAGCGGTCACGGTCGGCGAAGTTCGGGTTCTGCGGGTTGTGCTTCAGGTAGTCGCGCCACAGCACTTCGGCGATGTCCGCCATACCCATGGGGGCACCGGGGTGGCCGCTGTTGGCTTTCTGCACGGCATCCATGCTCAGGGCACGAATGGCATTGGCTCGCTCACGACGGCTGGGCATCGCTGAATCTCCTACGGGGGCTGCTTCTGAATGAAGGGGGCGAAAAAAGACGCCTATTTTCGCCCAGCCAGCCCCCATGGGGCAATGACAGATGGTCGTAGAGAGCAAATCAGCCCGCCTGTTCGCTCAGAACGCTCACCGCCGGACTGCCCGGCCCGCCCAGGCAGGGCGCCTGAAACAACTCACCATGCCAGACGCCGGCGAGTGTGCGACTGAACACCAACGTCCAGACCGCCGCCAGTTGCACCGCCAGCAGCAGACCGATGAAGGCGAAGAAGCTCAGCCCGGTCATCGCCTGCAGCTCGAAGGTGGCCAGGGCGAATACCCCCAGCGGGAAGGTGAACCCCCACCAGCCGAGGTTGAACGGCATGTTGTCGCGAATGTAGTGGCGGGTGAACAGCGTGGCGATCACCAGCCACCACAAGCCCGCGCCCCACAGCGCCAGGCCGCCGATCAGACCGAGATCCCGCGCCAGCTCGGCGGCGCCCACCAGCGGCGTACCGGCAAAGGCCAGCGGCGCCGCCTGCCCCATGCTCAGCAACCCCAGGCAACCGGTGGCCAGCGGCCCCAGCGGTAGCCAGCTGGTGGCGGCAAAATCGGTATCCGGCAGTTTGTGCAGGGCCAGGCGCAGCAGCACCAGTGTGATCAGCGAGAACGCCAGCGACAGCGACAATCCCCAGAGCACGAAACCAGCCACCAATAACTGTTGCGCCGCCTCGGCCGCCAGATGCGGCGCCAGCGCGCCTGCCGTGCTGGCGGCGACCTCCGGTGCGACAATCGGTAGCAGCCAGACCGCGGTGAGTTTTTCCAGCGCATGGTGCTGGCGGGTGAACATCAGATAGGGCACCAGCAACGCACCAAGCAGTGCCAGCGCCGCATCCAGCCACCACAGCGCATGGGCCAGCGCATAGACGCCCTCGCCCCAACGTGGCACGCCGAACAGCAGCAAGCCCTTGATCAGCACCGCCAGACCCATCGGGATCGCGCCGAGAAACATCGACTGCACCGGGTGCAGCAGCATCGGCCAGATGGTTTCGCGAAACAGCGTCAGGCGCAGCAGAAACAGCAGGCTGAACAGCGCGAACAGACTGACCGCGACAAACCACAGACCCTCGGCGAGCATCAGCAATCCAGGCAGCTTCCAGGGCAGATAAACGATCACCAGCGCCAGCACACCGGTGCCCATGGTCATGGCAAACCAGCTGGGCGTGAAGTGACGGATAAAGGCGAGCGGCTCGGGTAAACGACTGAAGGGGCGTGGCATGAGTCGGGTAGTCCCGTGACATGAGTGATGGCGCAAGGGTAAGAATTGGCTTGCCATATGAAAAATACATATTCAGCATCCAACCCATACTTTTCACTTATACAAAGTCATGAACCTTCATCATCTAAAGGTCTTCCTTGCCGTGGCAGACGCCGGCAGCATCAGCGCCGGCGCCGAACGCCTGCATATCAGTCAGCCTGCCGTTACGCGGGAAATTCGCGATCTCGAAGCCAGCCTCGACCTGCGCCTGTTCGATCGTCAGCCACGCGGCGTGCGACTGACCGAAGGCGGCCTGCGCCTGCATGACTATGCGCGACGCATCTTCGCCCTGGAGCGCGCCGCCGAACGCGACCTGCGCGACTTTGCCCAGCTCGAACAGGGCGAGCTGCACCTGGGTGCCAGCGCCACGCTCGGGGCTTACCTGCTGCCACCCCTGCTCACCCGCTTTCGCGCTCTGCATCCACAGATATTCGTCAGCCTGGAAGTTAGCAACACCGACGTCGTGACCCGACAACTGGACGAAGGCCGCATCAGCCTGGGCTTCGTCGAAGGCTCGTTCGCCCAGGCCGACTACGCGCATCGCCTGCTGGCGCGCGATGCCCTGCTTCCGGTGGCATCGCCGCTGCACCCGCTGGCCAGGGCCGAGCGCCTGCAAGCCAGCGACCTGCAGGCGTATCCGCTGTATATGCGCGAGTCAGGCTCCGGCGCACGCGCCAGCATCGAACAGGCCTATCGCGACCACGACCTGGAACCACAGGCCGGCATGGCCATCGGCAGCACCGAGGCACTCAAGCGCCTGCTCGCAGACGGCCAGGGCATCGCCTGGCTGTCACAGCGGGTGGTGGAGCGCGAACTGGCCAGCGGTGAACTGTGCCACCTGCAGGTACAGGATCTGCAGATCGAACGCGACCTGCATGTGCTCTGGCGCCTGGGCGCCAGCCTGAGCCCGGCACCCGCAGCCTTTCTGGCACTGAGCGAGAACGCCGGCTAGCCAGCAATACCAATATCAAAACTTTTTGATATTGGTATTGCTGTATGAAAAATGACCGACTAGACTGCGCTACCATGACCCTGCACGCACCCGAGCTGGAATTCGACCCCTGCGACACCCTCGCCGCCCTGTGCAAGGCCGGCGGTGACTCGCTGCGCCTGAACGTGCTGCGCGTGCTGAGCAACGATTCCTTCGGCGTGCTGGAGCTGGCGCAGATCTTCGCCATCGGTCAGTCAGGCATGAGTCATCACCTCAAGGTGCTGGCCCAGGCCGGCCTGGTGGCCACGCGCCGCGAGGGCAACGCGATCTTCTACCGCCGCGCCCTGCCCGGCGGACGCCTGCACGCCGCCCTGCTGGACGACATCGATGACCTGCCGCTGCCCGCCGCTGTGCAAACGCGCATCAGCGCCGTGCACCAGCAGCGCGCCACCGTCAGCCGCGATTTCTTCGCGCGCATGGCCAGCAACTTCCAGGCCCAGCAGGACCTGATCGCCAGCCTGTCGCAGTACCGCGACAGCCTGCTGGCTCTGCTCGATGCGCTGCGTTTCGCACCGGGCGCCACGGCGCTGGAAATCGGGCCTGGCGATGGCGCCTTCCTGCCCGAACTGGCTCGGCGTTTCGCCCGCGTCACGGCGCTGGACAACAGCCCGGCCATGCTCGAACTGGCCCGCCAGCACTGCGCCAGCGAGGGCCTGGATAACGTCGAGCTGAAACTGGCCGATGCCCTGCAGGACACGCCCGTCACGGCCGACTGCGTGGTGCTGAACATGGTGCTGCACCATTTCGCCACACCGGCCGAGGCCTTTCGCAAGTTGGCCGAACTGGTCGCGCCGGGCGGCAGCCTGCTGATCAGCGAGCTGTGCAGCCACGACCAGAGCTGGGCGCGCGAGGCCTGCGGCGATCTTTGGCTAGGCTTCGAGCAGGACGATCTATCGCGCTGGGCCAGCGCCGCCGGGCTGGTTCCCGGCGAAAGTCTCTATATCGGTCTGAAGAACGGTTTTCAGATCCAGTTACGGCACTTCGCCCAACCCGGCGAGCGAAGCGCTCCACGTTACGGCACACAAGGAACCCACCCATGAGCGAATACTCCCTGTTCACCTCCGAGTCCGTGTCCGAAGGGCACCCGGACAAGATCGCCGACCAGATTTCCGATGCCGTGCTCGACGCCATCATCACCCAGGACAAGCACGCCCGCGTGGCCGTGGAAACCCTGGTCAAGACCGGTGTAGCCATCGTTGCCGGTGAAGTCACCACCAGTGCCTGGGTCGACCTGGAGCAGATCGTCCGCGACGTGATCAACGACATCGGCTACACCAGCAGCGACGTCGGTTTCGACGGCGCCACCTGCGGCGTGCTCAACATCATCGGCAAGCAGTCGGTGGACATCGCTCAGGGCGTCGACCGCAGCAAGCCGGAAGACCAGGGCGCAGGCGACCAGGGCCTGATGTTCGGCTACGCCAGCAACGAAACCGACGTGCTGATGCCGGCACCGATCCGCTTCTCCCATGCGCTCGTCGAGCGCCAAGCCGAAGCGCGCAAGTCCGGCCTGCTGCCGTGGCTGCGCCCGGACGCCAAATCCCAGGTCACCTGCCAGTACGAGAACGGCAAGGTGGTCGGTATCGACGCCGTGGTGCTGTCCACCCAGCACAACCCGGACATCTCCCTGAGCGACCTGCGCGAAGCGGTGATGGAGCTAATCATCAAGCACAGCCTGCCGGCCGAACTGCTGCACGCCGGCACCCAGTTCCACATCAACCCGACCGGCAACTTCGTCATCGGTGGCCCGGTGGGCGACTGTGGCCTCACCGGGCGCAAGATCATCGTCGACAGCTACGGCGGCATGGCCCGCCACGGTGGCGGCGCCTTCTCCGGCAAAGACCCGTCCAAGGTCGACCGCTCCGCTGCCTACGCGGGCCGTTACGTAGCCAAGAACATCGTCGCCGCCGGCCTGGCCGAGCGCTGCGAGATCCAGGTGTCCTACGCCATCGGCGTGGCCCAGCCGACCTCCATCTCGATCAACACCTTCGGCACCCACAAGATCGCCGAAGATAAGATCATCCAGTTGGTGCGCGAGGTGTTCGACCTGCGTCCGTACGCCATCACCAATATGCTCGACCTGCTCCACCCGATGTACCAGGACACCGCCGCCTACGGCCACTTCGGCCGCACGCCGCAGTCCAAGACCGTAGGCGACGACAGCTTCACCACCTTCACCTGGGAACGCACCGACAAGGCCGCCGACCTGCGCGCCGCTGCCGGCCTGTAAGCCCCTGAAAACGAAAGCCCCGCCAGAGCGATCTGGCGGGGCTTTTTCGTGCCTGAGCACCTATTTACCGGGCCTCGCACTCAGGCCCTTGAGTGCATCCTGACAGACGACGCAAGCAAGGCGCGCGAATCTGCAAGCCACACGCAAGTCCCCCAATAAAACCCAATCAAGCAGATCGTTAAGCACCATAAAAAGCGGTCATGCGCATGTGCTTTCGTCCTCGTGAATAGAGAACTTTTCGCAATCGCCGATCTGGCTGCTAGGCTCAAGGCACCACCCGAGCAAGGAAGCTCCGCGATGAAATCTGTCCTGCTGCTCTTACTCCTGCCCCTGGCTGCCCAGGCCATCCCCTGCCCCGACTGGCCTGACAGTCGCGCCAAAACCGAGTTCGCCGCCCTCAGCCAGCAAGTCGCCCGCTGGGACGACGCCTATCACAATCACGGCCAGGCGCTGGTGGCCGATACGCTCTACGACCAGGCCCGCGAACGCCTGCAACACTGGCAGCAATGCTTTGCCGGTGCACTCGGGCATTTGCCGGAGCCGCTGGCCGGCAGCAGTGGCAAACTCGCCCATCCCATCGCACAGACCGGCCTGCGCAAACTGCACGAAGCGGCGGTGGGCGAATGGATCGCCAGTCGCGACGACCTGTGGATCCAGCCCAAGGTTGACGGCGTGGCCGTGACCCTGGTCTACCGCGCTGGCGTTCTGCAGCAGGCCATCAGTCGGGGCGATGGCCGTCAGGGCCAGGACTGGACAGCCCGCGCGCAGCAATTACCGGCCATTCCCATGCGCCTGAAAGAGCCACGCGACGCCGTGCTGCAGGGCGAACTCTACTGGCGCCTGGACGGCCATGTGCAGCGCCGCGACGGTGGCGTTGGCGTCCGGGGCAAGGCGGCAGGACTGATGGCGCGGCAATCGCTGCAGGCCGATGAAGCCGCGGCCATTGGCCTGTTCGTCTGGGACTGGCCGGATGGCCCGGCGCAGATGCCCGAACGCCTGCAGGCTCTGCAGCGCCTGGGCTTCGACGATGCGCAGGCGTATACCCAGCCACTCGAAAGCCTTGAAGAGGCGCGCCGTTGGCGCCAGCGCTGGTTCACCACGCCGCAACCCTTCGCCAGTGATGGCGTGGTCGTGCGCCAGGGCACGCGCCCCGCCGGCGCACGCTGGCAAGCCGAGGCGCCGCACTGGGCAATTGCCTGGAAATACCCGCCGGAGCAAGCGCTGGCCGTGGTTCAGGCCGTGCAATTCAATATCGGCCGCAGTGGCCGCATCACGCCGATCCTGCGCTTGCAGACAGTCGAACTCGACGAGCGCCAGATCAGCCGGGTTTCCCTGGGTTCGCTGCAGGCCTGGGAAGCCCTCGACATACGCCCCGGTGATCAGGTGGCCATACGTCTGGCGGGCCTGACCATTCCCCGCCTCGACCAGGTGATCTGGCGCAGCCCTGAACGCGCGGCCGTGCAGGCGCCCGATCCCGCGCAGTACCACGCCCTGAGTTGCTGGCGCCTGAGCGCCGGCTGCGAGCAACAATTCCAGGCCCGGCTCAACTGGCTATCGGGCAAGCGGGGGCTGAACCTGCCGGGCGTAGGGCCGGGCACCTGGAATACGCTGCTGGCCAACCAGCGTATCGATGGCCTGCTCGACTGGCTGGAACTCGACGCGCAACAGCTGCAACAGGTGTCAGGCATCGGCCCGCGCCGCGCCGCACAGTTGCAACAAGCCTTCGCCCTGGCCCGACAGCGACCGCTGCAACAGTGGCTGCAAGCACTCGGCGCACCGTCGGGCCTTACCCTGCAGGAACACGATGACTGGGCGACATTACAGGCACGCAGTCGCGCCGAATGGCTACAACGCCCCGGCATCAGCCGCCAGCGTGCCGAACAGTTGCTGGCGTTCTTCAACCACCCGGAAGTCGCACACCTGGGCCGGCAGTTGATGGCGGCCGGCGTCGCAAGCTTTCAATCCAGCACCGCCACGGCACTGATCCAGCCGGCACAGCTCGGCCCACATAGCGCAACGGGCAATGACCGTCAGTAGACGCGGAACTCCTTGTGGCAGGCTTCGCAGCTGTCTTCGACCGCGCGCATCGCCGGTTCCAGCGCAGAGCGACGCAGCGGTGGCGCCGTAGTCGCCTGCACCAGCGCCGCCGTGGCCTGCTCCAGATCGCGAGCCATCGCCTGGAATTGCACCTGGCGCTGCCAGAGCTCCGGGTTGGCCTTGCTACGTTCGTCGTCGCGGACATCCGGGAAATGCTGCCAGGGCTCGTGCGCCAGGCGATCGAGCTCAGCCGCGCCGGCGATAAAACCCGCCTCGTCGTATGGAATGCGACCGCGCAACATGCCGCCCAGGTCCTCGCTGACCTTGAGCATGTCCTTGAATGCAGCCTGCCGCTTGCCCAGCGGCGAGTCGGGATCGACGCCGCCACAGGCCGCCAGGGCCAGACAGACGCAGATCAGCAACAGGGATTTCTTCGAGGTCATCGATGCAACTTCCGGACAACAGGGGGCGCCAGTATCGCGGCTCGTCCCGGTACGGCCAAGCGACCTCTTGTCACAACAGCTGTCAACACACGCAGCGCTCAGCCCAGGTTCAGCTACACGTGATCAGGCCCGGATCAAGGTGCGGCACGAAACAGGGGGGAAGCGTAAGCGACAGCAACCGGACGGAAAGCCTTGGGTGTAGACGCACGGCTCGCTATAATCGGCGGGTTTTACCGCGACCGGCACCGCTCCGGTCGCTCCCGCCACCTGTCCGAGGGGCGCTGCAGCAGGTATGACCTGTCAGGCTCGGATGGGGCGTTATCCAAACGCATCAACGGCGCCCATTCGCAGACAACGAATGGAGAGCTTTCATGAGCGCTTTCAACGACTACAAGGTCGCCGATATTTCCCTGGCCGATTGGGGCCGTAAAGAACTGATCATTGCCGAATCCGAGATGCCGGCACTGATGGGCCTGCGCCGCAAGTACGCCGCCAGCCAGCCGCTGAAAGGCGCGAAAATCCTTGGCTGCATCCACATGACCATTCAGACCGGCGTGCTCATCGAGACGCTCACCGCCCTGGGCGCAGAAGTGCGCTGGTCCTCCTGCAACATCTTCTCCACCCAGGATCAGGCTGCTGCCGCCATCGCCGCCGCCGGCATCCCGGTGTTCGCCTGGAAGGGCGAGACCGAGGAAGAGTACGAGTGGTGCATCGAGCAGACCATCCTCAAGGATGGCCAGCCGTGGGACGCCAACATGGTGCTCGACGACGGCGGTGACCTGACCGAGATCCTGCACAAGAAATACCCGCAGATGCTCGAGCGCATCCACGGCATCACCGAAGAAACCACCACCGGTGTGCACCGCCTGCTCGACATGCTCAAGGCCGGCACCCTGAAAGTCCCGGCGATCAACGTCAACGACGCGGTCACCAAGAGCAAGAACGACAACAAGTACGGCTGCCGTCACAGCCTCAACGATGCCATCAAGCGCGGCACCGACCACTTGCTCTCGGGCAAGCAGGCGCTGGTGATCGGCTACGGCGATGTAGGCAAGGGCTCGGCGCAGTCGCTGCGTCAGGAAGGCATGATCGTCAAGGTTTCCGAGATCGACCCGATCTGCGCCATGCAGGCCTGCATGGACGGCTTCGAGCTGGTTTCGCCGTACATCGACGGCATCAATGACGGCACCGAGGCCAGCATCGACAAGGCGCTGCTGGGCAAGATCGACCTGATCGTCACTACCACCGGTAACGTCAACGTCTGTGACGCGGGCATGCTCAAGGCCCTGAAGAAGCGCGCCGTGGTGTGCAACATCGGCCACTTCGACAACGAGATCGACACCGCCTTCATGCGCAAGAACTGGGCATGGGAAGAGGTCAAGCCGCAGGTGCACAAGATCCACCGCACCGGCGCCGGCAGCTTCGATCCGGCCAACGACGACTACCTGATCCTGCTGGCCGAAGGCCGCCTGGTGAACCTGGGCAACGCCACCGGCCACCCGAGCCGCATCATGGATGGCTCGTTCGCCAACCAGGTACTGGCGCAGATCTTCCTGTTCGAGCAGAAGTTCGCCGACCTCTCCCCGGAGAAGAAAGCCGAGCGCCTGACCGTGGAAGTGCTGCCGAAGAAGCTCGACGAAGAAGTCGCCCTGGAAATGGTCAAGGGCTTCGGCGGTGTGGTTACCCAGCTGACCAAGCAGCAGGCCGACTACATCGGCGTGACCGTGGAAGGCCCGTTCAAGCCGGACACCTATCGCTACTAATGCGTAGGGTGGATAAGCCCCTGGCTTATCCACCGCCGACTTCCCGCAAGGTGGATGGAAAAACGCCATCCACCCTACGTCTCCAAGGCTAGAAACCCTATGAGCCAAGAACGCCGCTACAGCTTCGAATTCTTCCCCACCAAGACCGAAGCCGGGCATGAAAAACTGATGGACGTGGCGCGCCAACTGGCGGCCTACAAGCCCGATTTCTTCTCCTGCACCTATGGTGCCGGGGGTTCGACCCGCGACCGCACCCTGAACACCGTGCTGCAACTCGATGGCGAGATCAAGGTGCCCACCGCCCCACACTTGTCCTGCGTCGGCGACAGCAAGGCCGAGCTGCGCGAGCTCCTGAACCTGTACAAGAATGCCGGCATCAAGCGCATCGTCGCCCTGCGCGGCGACCTGCCGTCGGGCATGGGCATGGCCAGCGGCGAGCTGCGCTACGCCAACGAACTGGTCGAGTTCATCCGCACTGAAACCGGTGATCACTTCCATATCGAAGTGGCTGCCTACCCGGAGATGCACCCGCAGGCGCGCAACTTCGAGAGCGATATCGCCAACTTCGTGCGCAAGGCCAAGGCCGGTGCCGACAGCGCCATCACCCAGTACTTCTTCAACGCCGATAGCTACTTCTACTTCGTCGAGCGCGTGCAGAAACTGGGCGTGGATATCCCGGTAGTGCCGGGCATCATGCCGATCACCAACTACAGCAAGCTGGCGCGCTTCTCCGACGCCTGTGGCGCGGAAATCCCGCGCTGGGTGCGCAAACAGCTGGAAGCCTACGGCGACGACAGCGACAGCATTCGCGCCTTCGGCGAGCAGGTGATTACCGAGATGTGCGAACGCCTGCTACAAGGCGGCGCGCCGGGCCTGCACTTCTACAGCATGAACCTGGCCGCCCCCAGCCTGGCCATCTGGAACAACCTCAAACTGTCACGTTGACAGCTCCCTCCGGGCCGTCCACACGGACGGCCTGTCTGCGTCACACTCCGCCTTGCCGCCGAAGGATCGCCCCTCATGCTCAAACGCTCCACGATCAACGCCTCCGTCAGCCCCAAGGGCAGCCTGGAAACCCTCTCCCAGCGCGAAGTGCAGCAACTGCGCGAAACCGGCTCGGGCAGCGTCTACCGCCTGTTCCGCCAGTGTGCCCTGGCGATCCTCAATACCGGTTCGCACAGCGACAATGCCAAGACCATCCTCGAGGCCTATCCGGACTTCGAAGTGAAGATTCACCAGCAGGATCGCGGCATCCGCCTGGAACTGATCAACGCACCGGCCGACGCTTTCGTCGACGGCGAGATGATCGCCAGCACCCGCGAGATGCTGTTCAGCGCCCTGCGCGACATCGTCTACACGCAGAGCGAGCTGGAGAACAAACGTATCGACCTGGACAGCTCAGAAGGCATCACCGATTACGTCTTCCACCTGCTGCGCAACGCCAAGACCCTGCGCAGCGGCGTCGAACCGAAGATGGTGGTGTGCTGGGGCGGCCACTCGATCAGCACCGAGGAGTACAAATACACCAAGAAGGTCGGCCATGAGCTGGGCCTGCGCGGCCTGGACATCTGCACCGGCTGCGGCCCGGGCGTGATGAAAGGTCCGATGAAGGGCGCCACCATCAGCCATGCCAAGCAGCGCAACCTCACCGGCCGCTACCTGGGCCTGACCGAGCCGGGGATCATCGCCGCCGAAGCGCCGAACCCGATCGTCAACGAGCTGGTGATCCTGCCGGATATCGAGAAGCGTCTGGAAGCCTTCGTCCGCGTCGGCCACGGCATCATCATCTTCCCGGGCGGCGCCGGCACGGCCGAAGAATTCCTCTACCTGCTGGGCATCCTCACCCACCCGGACAATCAGGATCTGCCCTTCCCGGTCATCCTCACCGGGCCGAAGAGCGCCGGCCCTTACTTGCAGCAGTTGCATGACTTCATCGGCGCTACCCTGGGCGAGGCGGCGCAGCAGCGCTACCGCATGATCGTCAACGACCCGGCCGAAGTGGCCCGCGAAATGGCGGTCGGCATCAAGGCCGTGCGCCAGTTCCGCCGCGAGCGCAACGACGCCTTCCACTTCAACTGGCTGCTGAAGATCGACGAGAGCTTCCAGCACCCGTTCGAACCGACCCATGAAGCCATGGCCAGCCTCAACCTGACCCGCGAGCAGCCGCTGCACCACCTGGCCGCCAACCTGCGTCGGGCCTTTTCCGGCATCGTCGCCGGCAACGTCAAGGAGAACGGCATCCGCCTGATCGAGGAACATGGCCCGTACGAGATCCGCGGCGAAACCACTATCATGCGTCCGCTGGATCGCTTGCTGCAGGCGTTCGTCGAGCAGCATCGCATGAAGCTGCCAGGCGGCAGCGCCTACGAGCCTTGCTACCGGGTAGTGGACTGAGCAATAAGCAGGCTTCCGGGGCGCGGGCAAAATCGCTAATCTGGCGCAATGCTATCTATCCAGCGCCAGCTCGTCGCCATTTTGCTGCTAGGCTCCATCGCGTTCTCCGCGCGCGGAGAAACGTTGCGCCTGGTTACGGAAGCCTGGGCGCCGTATGTCTATGAAGAAAATGGCCAGGCGGCCGGCCTCGACTATGAGATCACACGCGAGGTCCTGCGCCGCCTGGGTATCGAGTTCGACCTGCAGTTCCTGCCCTGGAAGCGCTGCCTGCTGGCACTGGAGCAGGGGCTAGCCGACGGCATTCTGGACATTTTTCATCTGCCAGAACGTGAAGCGAGCATGCGCTTCGTCGAAGAGCCACTGAGCGACGTCGAATTCGTGCTGTTTCACGCGCGCAATCGCCCCTATCCCTATGAACGCCTGGAAGACCTGCGCGATCTGGTGGTCGGCATCTCGCCCGGGTATTGGTACGCCAATGAAAGCTTCCGTACCTCGACCCTGTTCAGCCGCGAGGAGGCGCCGACCCATGAAGCCAACCTGGGCAAACTGATTCGTCACCGGGTCGACCTGGTGGTCAGCGATCGTCGCGCCGGGCTCTACCTGGGCGCACAACTGGGCCTGCTCGAACAAATCGACTACAACCGCAAGGCCGTCGGCCGCGACCGCCTGTATCTGGCATTGCGCAAGGATCCGGCGTTCGAGCGCCTGGCCAGCGACTTCGCCCGCGAGCTGCGCCGCTTCAAACGCGAGCCTGCCTATGCGGAACTGCAACGGCGCTACGCCAAGCCAGAAAATCTCAGGCCGTGAACCAACCGACAGGCTGGTAGCTACGCAGGCCATCAGCTCTGTTATACTCGGGCCTTCCCGCCAGGCTTGCGCCCGGATGCTGGTGCTCTAAAGCCAGCAGTACCGGACGGGATCACGCCCCCCAATGCGTGATTCAAGCCAGGCTCTACACCCCCAGGGCCACGCCCTCACTAGTACAGGATTGCTCATGTCCTTTGCCTCCCTCGGTCTCTCCGAGGCTTTAGTCCGTGCGGTCGAAGCCGCCGGCTACACCCAACCCACTCCGGTGCAACAGCGGGCCATTCCCGCCGTGTTGCAAGGTCGCGATCTGATGGTGGCGGCCCAGACGGGTACTGGTAAGACAGGCGGTTTCGCTCTGCCCATTCTCGAGCGCCTGTTCCCGGACGGTCACCCGGATCGCGAACAGCGCCACGGCCCGAAACAACCGCGCGTACTGGTGCTGACACCGACCCGCGAACTGGCCGCCCAGGTGCATGACAGCTTCAAGCTGTATGCCCGCGACCTGAAATTCGTCAGCGCCTGCATCTTCGGCGGCGTTGGCATGAACCCGCAGGTTCAGGCGCTGGCAAAGGGCGTCGATGTGCTCGTCGCCTGCCCCGGACGCCTGCTCGATCTGGCCAACCAGAAAGCCATCGACCTGTCGCATGTGGAAATTCTCGTGCTCGATGAAGCCGACCGCATGCTCGACATGGGCTTCATCCACGACGTCAAGAAGGTGCTGGCCAAGCTGCCAGCCAAACGCCAGAACCTGCTGTTCTCGGCCACCTTCTCCAAGGACATCACCGACCTCGCCGGCAAGTTGCTGCACAACCCCGAGCGCATCGAGGTCACCCCGCCGAACACTACGGTCGAGCGTATCGAACAACGCGTCTTCCGCCTGGCCGCCAGCCACAAGCGCGCCCTGCTCGCTCACCTGATCACCCAGGGCGCCTGGGAACAGGTGCTGGTATTTACCCGCACCAAGCACGGCGCCAACCGTCTGGCCGAATACCTCGAGAAACACGGCCTGCCGGCTGCCGCGATTCATGGCAACAAGAGCCAGAACGCCCGCACCAAGGCGCTGGCCGACTTCAAGGCGAACAAGGTGCGCATCCTGGTGGCCACCGATATCGCCGCCCGCGGCCTGGATATCGACCAACTGCCGCACGTGGTCAACTTCGAGTTGCCCAACGTCGAGGAAGACTACGTTCACCGTATCGGCCGTACCGGTCGCGCCGGGCGTAGCGGCGAGGCCATCTCGCTGGTCGCACCGGATGAAGAGAAGCTGCTGAAAAGCATCGAACGCATGACCAAGCAGAAGATCCCCGACGGTGATCTGATGGGCTTCGATGCCAGCGCCGTGGAAGCGGAGCGCCCGGAAGTGCGTGAGCCGCGTCAGCCGCGCAATGCAGGCCAGCAGAAGAAGCAGAAGGCCGAAGGCGGCGACAAGCCCAAGGGCGAGCGCAACAACGGCGGTCGCCGGGACAAGGGCAAGGACAGCGGCAAGGAACAGAAGGCCAAGCCGCAGGGCCAGAAGCGCCGCGGTCAGGGACCGCGCAACGACGGTCAGAGCCAGGCCGCCGCTGCGATCCCACCACTGCCACCGGATCGCGACCCGGAAGAATTCCTCGACGACGAGATCGACAACTTCGGTAACCGTGTCGACTACGTCAGCCCCAACCAGAACAAGCAGCAGGGTCGTGGCCGCCGCTCCGGCGGCGCTCAGGCCAACGGTGCGACGCAGGGCCAACCACGCCAGAACGGCAAAGGGCCGCGCAGCAATAACGGCGGCAGCAATGGCGCGGGCAAGAACCGTCGCCAGGGTGGCGGTCAGGCCGGCCAAGGTGGTCAGGGCCGTAACGGCGGCAATCGTGGCCGCGGTCGCCCTGCCAGTGACGGCCGGATCACCTCGCTCGACCGTGACGAGCTGCCACGTTCAGATGCGGCCGTGCGCAACCCGCGCGAGAAACAGCCGATCATCATGCACAAGGGCTCGCGCCTGGATCGCTTCCCCACTGCCGAGCAACTCGACGAGCTGAGCAACAACTCTCGCCCGCGCGGCGAGAAGCCGGCCCTGCTGACGCGCAACCGCGACGAGTAAGCTGCCGCGCCAACAAAAACGCCACCCCATGGGGTGGCGTTTTTGTTATTGCCGCAGGCTGAACATGCGGCCACATCAGGTGGCCGCTAGAGCGGTCGTTTTCCTTACTTGCGGATGCCTTCGATCGAGATGATCAGCTCGACGGTTTCCGAAGCCGGGCCGAGATCCTTGGTGATGTCGAAGTCCTTCAGCTTCAGGGTGGTGGTGCCCTCGAAGCCGGCACGGTAGCCGCCCCATGGGTCCTTGCCTTCGCCGATGAACTTGGCCGCGATCACCACCGGCTTGGTCACGCCATTGAGAGTCAGGTTACCGGTGACGTCGGCAGTGCCTTCGCCAGTGGACTTGACCGAGGTGGATTCGAAGGTGGCGGTGTCGTGCTTGCTGACATTGAGGAAGTCGGCACTGCGCAGGTGCTTGTCACGCTCGGCATGGTTGGTGTCGACGCTGGCAGTCTTCAGGGTCACGTTGACCTTGCTCGCCTCGGGGTTGGCAGCGTCATAGCTGAACGTACCGTCGAAATCCTTGAAGGTGCCGTACAGCCAGCTGTAGCCCAGGTGGCTGATCTTGAAGTTGACGAAGGCATGCTGGCCTTGCTTGTCGATGGCGTAGTCGGCGGCCATGGCCTGGCCGCCCATCAGGGCCGACCCCAGAACCAGTGCAGCGAGGGCGTTCTTCAACATGGGGTGTTCTCCTTGCGAGGTTGTCGATCTAGATGGGCCTTGGCCCGATTTGAATGCTTCAGCGCCCGAACATCCGCAGCAGGGTGCTGTCGCGGTCAATGAAATGGTGTTTGAGTGCGGCCAGGCCATGCAGCACGGCGAAGATCACCAGGCCCCAGGCCAGGTATTCGTGGATGGCGCCAGCGATGTCTTCCTGTTGCGGGATACCGGTCAGGGTTGCCGGCACACTGAACAGCCCGAATACGTCGATGCCACGGCCATCGGCGGTAGAGATCAGGTAACCGGAGATCATCACGCCGAACAGGCCGAGGTAGAGCGCGCCATGCCCGAGCTTGGAGGCCAGGCGAGTAAGCGGGCCATGGCTGCTCAGGACCGCCGGCGCCGGGTTGAGCAAACGCCACAGCACCCGCAGCAGCATCACGGCAAACAGCAGGATGCCAATGCTCTTGTGCAGGTCCGGTGCGCTCTGCCGCCACGGGTCGTAATAGCTCAGCCCCACCATCCAGAAGCCAAGGCCGAACAGGCCGAATACGGCCAGTGCGACCAGCCAGTGCAGCAGCACGCTGACCAGACCATAACGAGCAGAGGTATTGCGCCATTGCATGGGGGGCTTTCCTAATCCAGATTCCGAGCAAGACTAACGGCAAATATATCGATTTAAAGCGGAATTTTTCGCTATGAAACATCGAGAAATGCGATATCTCGTTCGACCATTCGCCGGTGCAGACCCGCTTAGTGCCAAGGCCCTGCGCAAAGTTCGTCGCCAGCGGCGTCGGCGGCGCATAAGGCCTGACCGACGGCAGCTGCCACGCCTGTGCTGCGGCTTCTGGTAGGCTGTGCCGCCGAATACTGGGAGATAGCTCATGAGCCTAAACGATCACTGGATGCAACGCGATCTCGACGTGTTGTGGCACCCCTGCACCCAGATGAAGGATCACGAGCGCCTGCCCCTGGTGGCAATTCGCAAGGCCTCCGGTGTGTGGCTGGAAGACTTCGAAGGCAAGCGCTACCTGGATGCGGTCAGCTCGTGGTGGGTGAACGTCTTCGGCCATGCCAACCCTCGCATCAATGCACGCATCCGCGAGCAGTTGGAAAGCCTCGAACATGTGATGCTGGCTGGCTTCACCCATCAGCCGGTGATCGAGCTGTCCGAACGTCTGGTGCAGATCACCCCGGCAGGCCTGAACAAGGTGTTCTATGCCGACAACGGCTCCTCGGGCATCGAGGTGGCGCTGAAGATGAGCTTTCACTACTGGCTCAACAACGGCCAGGCCGGCAAGAAGCGCTTCGTAACCCTCACCAACAGCTATCACGGCGAAACCGTGGCGGCGATGTCGGTGGGCGACGTGTCGCTGTTCACCGATACCTACAAGGCGCTGCTGCTCGACACCCTCAAGGTGCCCAGCCCGGACTGCTACCTGCGTCCCGAGGGCGTGAGCTGGGAGGAGCATTCGCGCGCCATGTTCGCCCATATGGAGCAGACGCTGGCCGAGCACCACCATGAAGTGGCCGCAGTGATCGTCGAGCCGCTGATCCAGGGCGCCGGCGGTATGCGCATGTACCACCCGATCTACCTCAAGCTTTTGCGTGCGGCCTGCGACCGCTATGGCGTGCACCTGATCCATGACGAGATTGCCGTCGGCTTCGGCCGCACCGGCACGATGTTCGCCTGCGAACAGGCCGGCATTACCCCTGACTTTCTGGTGCTGTCCAAGGCACTGACCGGTGGTTACCTGCCGATGGCTGCGGTGCTGACCACCGATCAGGTGTACAGCGCCTTCTACGACGACTACGCCACCCTGCGCGCCTTCCTCCACTCGCACACCTACACCGGCAATCCGCTGGCCTGTGCCGCTGCCCTGGCGACGCTGGACATCTTCCGCGATGACGATGTGATCGAACGCAACAAGGCCCTGGCGGCGCGTATGGCCAGCGCCACCGCGCACCTGGCCGACCATCCGCATGTCGCCGAAGTGCGCCAGACCGGCATGGCTCTGGCCATCGAGATGGTGCAGGACAAGGCCAGCAAGGCAGCTTACCCCTGGCAGGAGCGGCGTGGCCTGCGCGTGTACCAGCACGCACTGAAGCGCGGCGCGCTGCTGCGCCCACTGGGCAGCGTGGTGTATTTCCTGCCGCCTTACGTAATCACCCCCGAGCAGATCGACTTCCTGGCCGAGGTGGCCAGTGAGGGCATCGATATCGCCACCCGAGAGTCCGTCAGCGTGGCAGTGGACAACCGTTACCCCAATCATCGCGATCCGGGCTGACTCAGGAGCGGTGCACACAGCGCACCCTACAGCTAGAATTCGCGCCTCTTTTCAAGGTGGGTAAACCATGCGCCTCTCCCGCTTCTTTATCGATGCACCGCTCTCCCTTGGCCAACACGAGCTGCCCGAGGCCCAGGCCCATTACATCGGCCGCGTGCTGCGCCATGCCGTGGGCGATGCCGTGCAGCTCTTCGATGGCAGCGGCCAGGAATACCTAGGCGAGCTGATCGAGGTGGGCAAGAAAAGCGTGCGTGTCGAGCTGCGTGAAGCCTTTGCCGGCCTGAGCGAGTCGCCGCTGCATATTCACCTCGGCCAGGGCCTGTCACGCGGCGAACGCATGGACTGGGCCATCCAGAAAGCCACCGAACTGGGGGCCAGCGAAATCACTCCGATCGTCTCGACACGCTGCGAGGTGCGCCTGAAAGACGAGCGCGCCGACAAGCGCATGGCGCATTGGCGTCAGGTGGCGATCAGCGCCTGCGAGCAATGCGGCCGTTCGGTGCTGCCGCTGATCCATGCGCCGCTGGAACTGGAAGCCTGGCTGCAGCAGATCGAAGCCGACCTGAAGCTGGTGCTGCACCCGGTCGCCGAGCCCTGGGTCGGCCATGCCCCGCCACGCGCCCTGGCTTTTTTGATCGGCCCGGAAGGTGGTCTGAGCGATGCTGAAGTCGATCAGGCTAAGGGGGCCGGCTTCCATCCTGCCCGCCTGGGCCCACGCGTTTTGCGCACGGAAACGGCACCCGTGGTGGCGCTGAGCGTCGCCCAACAGCTCTGGGGCGACCTCCAGGCATAAGAATGTCGCTTGGACGTAACAAAATGTGACCTCAAGAGATTGCAAGACCAGCAGTGTTTGTCATGCTCTGCGCGCCGCTCGCGCGACCCGCTCACCAGCAACCTGCGCGCGGCCGAGGCCGGCGCCCCGCAGCGTCGTTCCTCTTCCAATAACAAATCAACGGGCTTCGGCCCCGCCCAAAAGGCGGCCGCATGCCCAGGAGCATTGCATGAACGAACTGGTCTCGACCATAAACGGTCTGGTCTGGAGCCCGGCGCTGATCTATCTATGTCTTGGCGTTGGTCTCTACTTCTCCCTGCGCGGCCGCTTTCTACAGGTTCGCCACTTCAAAGAAATGATTCGCCTGATGTTCACCGGCAAGACCGATGAACATGGCATCACCTCCTTCCAGGCCCTGACCATGACCCTCGCCGGTCGCGTCGGTACCGGCAACATCGCCGGTGTGGCCACTGCGATCACCTTCGGTGGTCCGGGTGCCGTGTTCTGGATGTGGATGGTGGCGTTCCTCGGCGCCAGCTCGGCATTCGTCGAGTCCACCCTCGGTCAGGTGTACAAGGAAAAGCTCAACGGTGAATACCGTGGCGGCCCGGCCTTCTACATCGAGCGTGGCCTGGGTCTGAAGTGGTACGCCTGGCTGTTCGCCATCGTTACCGTGTTCGCCTGCGGCCTGCTGCTGCCGGGCGTGCAGGCCAACTCCATCGCTTCCAGCGCGCAAACAGCCTTTGGTATCGACCCGAACGTCACAGCGGCGGCACTGGCCGTACTGATCGGCCTGATCATCTTCGGCGGCGTCAAGCGTATCGCCCACTTCACCCAGGTGGTCGTACCGTTCATGGCGCTGGGCTACATCCTGGTAGCGATGGTCATCATCCTGCTGAACATCGAGAAGCTGCCGGAAGTTTTGCTGCTGATCGTCAAGAGCGCATTCGGCCTCGAGGCCGGTTTCGGCGCCATCGTCGGCATGGCCATCCAGTGGGGCGTCAAGCGCGGTGTCTACTCCAACGAAGCAGGCCAGGGCACCGGTCCGCACGCTTCGTCGGCCGCCGCGGTCAGCCACCCGGTCAAGCAGGGCCTGGTTCAGGGCTTCTCGGTCTACATCGACACCCTGTTCGTCTGCTCCGCCACCGCCTTCATGCTGCTGATCACTGGTCAGTACAACGTGCAGGCCCCGGATGGCAGCGCGATGTTCACCGGTATCGCCGGCGTAGCCGCAGGCCCGGGCTACGTGCAGACCGCGATGGAGAACATGATGCCCGGCTTCGGTAACGCCTTCGTTGCCATCGCCCTGTTCTTCTTCGCCTTCACCACCATCCTGGCGTACTACTACATCGCCGAAACCAACATTGCCTACATCAACCGCAAGGTGAAGCGCCCCATCCTCACCCTGCTACTGAAGTTCGGCATCATCGCGGCTACCGTGTACGGCACCGTGCACACTGCCACCTTCGCCTGGGACCTGGGTGATCTCGGCGTCGGCCTGATGGCCTGGCTGAACATCATCGCCATCCTGCTCATGCACAAGGTCGCCTACAAGTGCCTGAAGGACTACGAGCAGCAGCAGGACGAAGGCAAGGATCCGGTCTTCCACCCGGAGAAGCTCGGCATCAAGAATGCCGACTACTGGAGCGGCCATACCTCCGAAGACAACCTGTCTGCAGAGAAGGCCCAAGCGCAGCAACCGCAGCGCTGATCAGCTCACCGCAGTAACGAAAAAGCCCCGGCACTGCCGGGGCTTTTTCATGGGCGCTCGTCTGAGCGCCTGGTGACTTCAGATCAGGCCGGCATCGGCGAGCAGTTGTTCCAGCGCCGCCAGATCCGGAATACGCACCACGTCGTCACCAACGCGCGCTGCGCCCAGCTCCAGCGGCGCCAGTTCGACGTCGGCCGCCGGCAGATCGCTGCCAACCTTCAGCGAACGTGGAATGCCCTGCACCAGCAGGGCGATGAACTTGACCTTGGGCCGGCCACCGAGGGCGTTGATCACCGCCACGCGGGCGCCGCTGGCGACCTGCGCCTGACCACCGCTGGCAGCCTCGAAGGAAAGCAGCGGCAAGCGCAGATCACGCCAGGCGATCTGGCCGAGAAACCACTCGGGCATGCCTTCGCTGACCTGCGGGGCGCGATAGGGAATCAGCTCGGCCACCGCCACGTTGGGCAGCAACAGGGTGCGGTCGGCCAGCGGCACCAGCAGGCCGGTCAGACCTTCGGTGCTGTTCTGGGTGGCGACGGCTTGGCTCATTGAAACGTCCTCAACTGCAATGTTCGGCGAGGTGATTGACCAGGGCCACGGCCAGCTCTCGCGGGTCAGCGCTGAAACTGCTGTAGCCGCCCTCACGCAGGCTGTCAGGCATGCTCGGGCTGGCACAGCTGTCGGCGCGCTGGGTCCAGATCACCCCGCCCTGGCGTTTGACGTATGCGGCAGCGGCGCTGCCATCGCTGCCCATGCCGCTGAACGCGATCACCCCGCACTGGGCACCGAACTGCTGCGCCAGGTTGAGCATCATCTGGTCGATGGACGGGCTGTAGGGCTCCGGCCAGCCGCGCTCGGCAAGCTGCATCGCACCGTCTTCGGCGAAACCCAGCTCGCGGGTGATCGGCGCCACCACCACCTCACCACAACGCACCGGATCACCATGACGCGCCGTGTTGACATGCCACTGGCTATGCCGACCGACGGCCTGCGGCAATGCCGCCTCGAAACTGGCGTCGATGTGCTGGGCATAGATGAAGCCAATCGGCAGACCACCCGGCAGGGCATCGAGAAATGCCTTGACCGCCGCCGGACCACCCAACGAGGCAGCCAGCAGCCATACCTGACGGGCCGGTTCGCCAGCTTTCAACGGAGTATTGGCCAACGCCTGCGGCAGCTCCAGGCGCGCCGGACGCTGCGCCTCATCGAGCAGTGCCTGCAGGCTGGGACCGACTGCCTCGGTCGGGTCGCCAACCAGGCGCTTGAGCTTGCCGAACAGGCTGCGCTCCCAACGCGGATAGTTTTCCGAATGACGCTCTGGGGCGTGGCCCTCGCCGAACAGCACTGGGGCACTGGCGCGTTCCAGCAGGCTGTCGACCAGCGGCGAATCTTCCGACTGCGCCAGATCCACCAGCCACAGGTCGGTCTCGCAGGCTGCCAGCGCTTCCTCATCGAGGCGCGCCGGGTCGCTGTTGAGCACCACCTGATAGCCGCCACCGGCCAAAGCCTGCTGCAGCACATGGCGCTGCAGCGAGGTGTCGGCGATTACTGCGATACGCGCGGAGGATTTGTCTGTCATGTCCGTTTGACCCGGTGGCTATCGACCAACTGTGCAATGGTGTCGAGCAGCAAGGACTCCTGATAGGGCTTGCCGAGGTACTGGTTGACGCCAATGGCCATGGCCCGCTCGCGGTGCTTCTCGCCGGTACGCGAGGTGATCATGATGATCGGCAGGTCCTTGAGGCGCTCGTCGTGACGCACCAGGGTCGCCACCTCGAAGCCGTCCATGCGCGGCATCTCGATGTCCAGCAGCATGATGTCGGGCTTGTGTTCCTGCAACTGGGCGATGGCGTCCACACCGTCCTTGGCGGTGACCACGTTCATGCCGTTACGTTCGAGCAGGCGGCTGGTGACCTTGCGCACGGTGACCGAGTCGTCCACCACCATGACCAGCGTCGGACGATCGACTTCCACTTCCTCGTTGGCAGCCGCCTGACGCGAAGCCAGGCGCGGCGTCAACTGGTTCTGCAGATGTGCATGCCGCACACGAATGGTTGCCAGCAGGTCGAGAATCACCACCACGCGACCGTCACCGAGGATGGTCGCACCGGAGATGCCGTGCACCCCGGCAAACTGCGGGCCCAGGCTCTTCACCACGATCTCGCGCGAACCGGCCAGGCTGTCCACCTGCACCGCCACGGCATGCTCGCTGGAGCGCACCAGGATCACCGGCAGCGGCAGGCTCTGGCCTACCAGCTTGGGCTGCTGACCGTTGTTCAGCAGGTCGCCCAGGTACTTCAGCTCGTAAGTCTGGCCGGCGTACTCGAAGCGCGGTGCATCGGGCGCGTAATAGGCCTCCAGCTCGAACGGTGAAACCCGCACGATACCTTCGATGGTGTTCAACGGAATGGCATACAGGTCTTCGCCGGAGTACACCATCAGCGCACGGTTGACCGACACGGTGAACGGCAGGCGGATGGTGAAGCGCGTGCCCTGGCCGAGGCTCGACTCGATGCTCATCGAGCCGCCCAGTTGCTTGACCTCCGAGTGCACCACATCCATGCCGACGCCACGCCCGGAAATCTGCGTGACCTTCTCGGCCGTGGAGAAACCGGCTTCGAGGATGAACTGCAGCACCTCATGATCGCTGAGGTCGCTGTCGGCATCCATCAGGCCACGTTCGATGGCTTTACGGCGTACGGCATCCAGGCGAATACCTGCGCCGTCATCGTCCAGGGTCAGGACGATATCGGCCCCCTCACGCCCCAGGTTGAGGCGAATGGTGCCGGTATCCGGCTTGCCGGCTGCGCGGCGTACCTCGGCCTGCTCGATGCCATGGTCGACGGCGTTGCGCAGCATGTGTTCCAGCGGCGCGACGATGCGCTCGAGCACGGTGCGATCCATTTCCCCTTCGGCGTTGCCGACGACGAACTCGACCTGCTTGCCCAGCTCGCCGGCGACCTGACGCACGATGCGACGCAGGCGCGGCACCAGACGGTCGAACGGCACCATGCGCGTACGCATCAGGCCTTCCTGCAACTCGGTATTGACCCGCGCCTGCTGCAGCAGCAGGGTCTCGGCGTCACGGTTCTTCGCCGCCAGGGTTTCCTTGAGGTCGAGCAGGTCGGAGGCGGACTCGAACAACGCACGGGACAGCTGCTGCAGTTGCGAGTGGCGGTCCATTTCCAGCGGGTCGAAGTCCTCGTAGCCGGCACGCTCGGCCTCGGCCTGGTAGCGGCTGAGAATCTGCGCCTGGGTCTCGGTATCGAGCCGGCGCAGCTGGTCGCGTACGCGGTCGATGGTCGCTTCCATCTCGCTGAGGGTGAAGCTGACATCACTGACCTGCTGTTCGACACGACCGCGGAAGATCGAGGTCTCACCCGCCAGGTTGACCAGCCCTTCGAGCAACTCGGCCGGCACCTTGACCAGTTCCTGTGGTGCACGGCGCGCGGCGGCTTCCTGCGCAGCCTCCTGCGCGCGCTGCACGAACGGCAGCACCTTGCGCGCCTGAACCTGGCTCGGCACATCACTGGCGGCCACGATCGGGTTGAGCAACGGGGTGAGCGTATTGGCGCCAGGGTCGGCCTCGGAGACAGGCGCCGCTTCCTCCTGACCGGCGAGGCTGGCGCTCAAGCGCTGGCGCAGGAGGTCAAGCTCCTGCTGCAACCCTTCGAAGCCGGACTGCACGTCGAGGAACAGACTTTCCGGCCAGGGTGCTCCCTGTTGCAGCGCCTCGGTGAGGTGTTGCTCAAGGTCATGGCTCAGATCGCCCAGACGCCTCTGCCCGGCCAGACGCGCGCCGCCCTTGAGGGTATGCAGGATACGCTGCATTTCTTCGATGGCACTGACGTCATCACGCTGCGTCTCGAAGCGGCCAATGACCGCTTCCATGGCTTCGAGCAGGTCGTCGCCCTCTTCGAGGAAGATATCGAGAATGTCGCTGTCGGCCTCTTCGGCTGCATCACTGTCGACCACGGCCTTGAGCTGTACCGCCTGCGGTATGCTCAGTTGTTCGTTGGGGTTGGCCCGGAAGCGCTTGATGGTTTCGATCAGGGCAGTGCCTTGCGGCACGACACGCTGGCCGCGCACGGCATCGAGCATCTCGGCCAGGCGGTCGTGACAGGCCTGCAACAGGCCGAACAACTCGGGACTGGCGCGCAGACGGCCAGCGCCGAGGTCTTCGTAAAGAAACTCCAGCTCATGCGCCAGGTCGCCGATTTCACGGATTTCCGCCATGCGCGCACCACCCTTGAGGGTGTGCAGGTCACGCTGCAGGGCTTCCAGCTCGATGCTGTTGTCGACATTGGCCATCCAGCGCTGCAGGGCGGCGCCGGCACTGTCGATGATGTCGAAACCTTCTTCGAGGAAGATTTCCACCAGTTCAGGATCGCGCTCGTCGTGCCAGTTGGCCAGCGTCATGCTCTGCGGCTCGGGCAGCGTTTCGTCCACAGCCGGCAGGGCTTGCGGCAGTGGCGGCTCGACGCTCTCAACAGTGGGCAACTGGGCTTCAGGCTCCGGGACTTCGTCGAACACGATCTCGTCTTCGACCAAGGCCAGTGGCGGCAGCTCGATACGCTCGACTTCAGGTTCGGGCAGCTCGCTGAGTGGACTCTCAGGCTCGGGCTCGACGTGAGCGAAGGCCGCCGAAAGACTGTGCGGCGCCCCACCATGGCGGAACTGACGGATTGCCAGAATCAGCTCATCGGCAGAAGCCAGCGTCTGCCGCGCCTGCAGTTGATCGAGCATCTGCGCCAGACGGTCATGGCTCTGCTGCAATAGAGCACCCAGGGCCGGGGAATGGCTGTAACGACGATCAACCAGCCCCTCATAGAGCGATTCCAGCTCGTGCCCCAGGTCGCCAATCGGACGAATCGCCGCCATGCGCGCGCCACCCTTGAGGGTATGCAGGTCGCGTTGCAGCGCAGAAAGCGGCAGGGTGTTGTCCGGCTCACCGAGCCAGCGCTCCAGCGCCTGTGCGGCGCTTTCCAGAATATCCACGGCCTCTTCGAGGAAGATTTCCACCATTTCCTCATCGAGATCGGCGTAGGCCGCAGCCGATTCGTCTTCCGCTTGCGGCGCTTCGCTCGCGTCCTCGACGCTCTCCACCTCGGCAAACGGCTCGACACTGTGCGGTTCGGCCAGAGCCTGCTCCGCCTCGGCAGTGGCCTGATCGAGTTCGATGATCTCCATGCCCTCGGCGCCGGGCGTCAGCAAGGCCAGGGTATTGGGATCGATGGCTTCGCTGAGCAGATCGCGCAGTGCCTGCACACGCTCGGGCTGCGGGCTGACCTGCAGGGCGGCGGCAACCTGATCCATCATGCCGATCAGGGCTTCATGGGCCTTTTCCGCTTCGTCGAAGAAGCGCTCGCTCACCGCCAGGCTGCCTTCCTCGACCGCGCCGTACAGATCCAACAGGGCTTCGCACAGTTCGTCGACCTGCGGCAACTCGGCCATTTCGGCGCCACGGCCGAGGGTGGTGAGTTCCTCCAGCAGTGCAGACAGCTCCTGGCGCTCGGAGGGGTGTTCACGCCATTTGCGCAGCAGATCCTCGGCATCGAGCAGGATGTCCATGCCTTCGGCGAGGAAGATGCCAATCAGTTGCGGGTCGCGAGTCTCGCCGCTCTGCGCCTGACGCTCGTCTTCGGCGCTGGCCAGACGTTCATGATGCAGCGCCTGGACGCGGGCCAGAAACGCTTCGGCACCGGGGATCGGCGCCAGGGGTTGGCTCTCCAGATTGTCGAGACCGGCGCGGAACAGGCCCTCGGCACTGCTGAGCAGCTCGGCGGCGGACAGGTCCACCTGAATCAGGTTGGTCTTGAATTCCTTGACCAGCTTTTCCAGCGGGGCGGCGATTTCCGCCACCGGCAGGATACCGGCCATGTAGGCGCTGCCCTTGAGGGTGTGCAAGGCGCGCTGCAGGTCGTCGGTCACCGGTTGCGGCAGCTCCTGCGCGCAGTCGGCGAGAAAGCCCACCAGGGTGTCCAGATGGGTTTCCGCTTCGTTGCGGAAAATCTCCAGCAGCTGCGGGTCGAGGGGCTCGCCATCGAGAAGCTCCTCCTCTTGGGATTCGCCATCGTGGAGCTCAGCCTCTGGAGGCTCGGCATCGATGACCTCGTCGACCAGGCTTTCACCTTCCCCGACGGCGGCGGTAGCCTCGGCAATGCCCGCGGGCTCAGCTACCTGCTCGGCGGCCGGGGCTTCAGATTTTGGGGGCGTCAGCCCCTTTGCCAGCGCATGCGCGGTAGCGGCCAACAGGTCGACGTCATCGCGTTGACGCTGCGCCTTGGCAGCGAATTCGTCGACCAGCGCCGGCATCAGCGCCACCACGTCGAGCACCACCTGTTGCACCGGCGCGTTCGGCTCGATGCTGCGATCCAGCACACGGTTGAGCAGGTTCTCGATGGACCAGGCCAATTCGCCGAGCACCAGCGCCCGCACCATACGTCCACTGCCTTTGAGGGTATGGAAGGCGCGGCGCACTTCGACCAGCGCCTCCTTGTTGGCGGTATCGGCCTGCCACTGCGGCAGATACTCGGCGATGGTTTCCAGCACTTCGCCGGCTTCTTCGATGAAGACCTCCAGCAGATCGTCGTCCACCGGCTCCTCATCCGCGGGCGGCGGCAGCAGACTCGGCGGCACGTCGGCTGCAGGCGGGTTGATGGCCTGCACTGGGGCAGCCATGACGTCAGCCATCGACAGCGGCTTTTCGGCGGCCACTGCGTCAAGTTCAGGGACGCTCTCGGGAGCGCTGGGCAGCTCGACTTCTGGCAGATCCAGATCCGCCAGCTCCAGTTCGCCCCACTGGTTCGCCTCGGCCAGCTGCTCAAGGTTCAGCTCTTCGAGCGCGAACTCCGGTTCGGCATCGAGCAGAGGCGCAGCGAGGTTTTCTTCCTGGTGCAGGGCCGGCAGCTCTTCGAGCGTATCCAGTTCGAAGGTGAAACTGTCGGCTGGCAGCTCGGGCTCGGCGTCCGGCAACTGCAGATCCGTAGCGAGATCGCTGTCAGGCTCGGCTGGCTCGAATGCCAGCGGCTCAATCGCGACCGGCGCCTCTTCGAGTTGTTCGTCCTCGGCACCGAGCAGTTCGATTTCCTGCAGCGGGTCGGCCAGCGGCGCCAGGCTTTCTGCCGGCGGCTCGATGCGGTCGAGAATCGAGGGTTTTTCCTTGAGCGGATAACCCAGGGTTTCCAGGCTTTCTTCGGCGACATCGAGAATCAGGTCACCCTGGGTGCCGTGATCCTCGGCCAGACGCTCGAGGTAGTACTCGACGCTGGTGATGGCGTCGGCCAGGGTATCCAGGCTCTGCCAGTTGGGCACGGCCTGGCGCGCCAGCAACTGTTCCTGGATGTAGCGGTTACAGGCATTGAGCAGGTCGGCGGCGCGCTGCAGCGGGATCATCGCCAGGCCGCCACGGACCTGAGTCAGCAGCTCGGGCACGCGAGCCAGGTGCTCGTGGTTCCACTGCGAAGCAATGAACTCGATGATCGCGTCCTTGGCCTGTTCCAGACCATTGCGCGCTTCCTTGATCACCAACTGATGGATCTGCGCCACGTCGGTGGTGGGCAGACGGCTCTGTTCGTTCTGGCTGGCCTCACTAGGGCCGACCATGCCGGCCAGGGTCGCTTCGACATAAAGCAGCGCACCAGCGACATCCATCAGTACGGCGTCGTTGGGCTCACGCTGTCCCAGGGACAGGCTGTGAACCACGTCGATCTGGTCGAGGATGACCTTGCGCGGCTGACCGAAGCCCAGCACCGCCAGGGTATCGGCGATCTGCTTGAGTGGCGCCAACAAGGCGTCCAGCTCGCCGGGCTGAGTGCGATCACTGCGCACGAACAGGTCGAGGCTGTCCTTGACCCGTACCAGCTCTTCACACAGCGCAGCGACCACCGAGCGCATGGCATCGCGGTCCGGGCCGGCCAGACGGGCACGCTCTTCGTCCACCACCTCGTTGTCAGGCAGCGCCTCGTCGAGGCGGTACTGCTCTTTCAGCGCACGGATACGCGGCGACTGCGCCGGCGCCTTGGCCACGTAAAACAGCAGATTCTTGGTCAGTTCATCCGGGGCGGGCTGGTTGATGCCATCGGCGCCCTGTTCGACCAGGCGCTTGAGTTCCTTGTCGACCTGGCGCAGCAGGGTGCGCACCGAGGTACCGTTGACCACGCTGCCATTGGCCAGACCTTCGGCCATACCGGATGCGATCTGCCACAGACCGCCCAGCGGAGCGTCCTGGCACAGGGTTTCCAGGCGCGCGAAGACCCGCGCCATGTAGCCCAGGTTAGTGGGCAGGTCCTGATTGCGGATCACGCCGACCAGGGCCATCTGCAGCATCTGCCGCAGCTTGCGCAGCAGCACCGGCAATTCGGCGGTACGCAGGCGCGCCATGCTGCCTTCCGGCAGCGCGGGCAGGCGCGCGGACATGTCTGGCGAGAACAGGCTGGTTTCCGACAGTAGCTTTTCGCCACGGGCGGCGCGCAGGTCGTTGAGCAGCGGCAGCACGACCATGGGCAGGTCGCGGCGAGCGGTCTGGATGCGGTCGAGGTACACCGGCAACTGCAGGATGGCCTGCATCAGCACTTCCAGGGCTTCGCCCTGATTGGCCACGCGACCGTCCATCAGCGCCTTGGCCAGCTGCTCCATTTCCTCGGCGAGCAACGCCGCGCCGTAGAACTCGACCATCTGCAAGGTGCCGTGAACCTGGTGCACATAGGTCAGGCAGAAGCGCATGCGCGTGGGGTCCTGCGGGTTCTCGACGAACGCCTCCAGAGCCTGACGCGCCTGCTTCAGGGTTTCCCCGATCTCGCCTTTGACCCACTCCAGGGCGACATAATCATGCCGATCACCCATAGCCACTCCACTCATAAACTTGGCCTTATCCCTTGCGGGTAAACGCCAGAACTCGCTCGTCGGCCACCGGCACCAGTTGCGGGTGCTGCCAACCGGCTACTTCGCCCACACCCACGACCAGCAGGCCACCCGGCGCCAGGCTCTCGGCCAGGCGATTGAGGATGTCGCGGCGACGCCAGCGGCGGAAATAGATCAGCAAGTTCTGACAGAAAATCACATCCATGCCGCACATTGGCGCATTGGCCAGTTCCAGCACATTGAGCCGGGCACAGCACACGCGCGCGGCCAGACTCGGTACTACCTTGAAACGCCCATCGGCCTGCGCGAGAAAGTAGCGCTCGCGCAGCTCGTCACTCACCTGCTCCAGGCGCCGCGCCGAGTAACAGGCCTCACGCGCCTTACTCAGCACGCCCTGGCTGATATCGGTGCCGGTTACCGCAAAATGCTCGGGCAACTCGCTGCCCTGTAGCGCCTCAGCCGCCATGATCGCCAGCGAGTAGGGTTCCTCACCACTGGAGCAACCGACGCTCCAGAACTCCCAAGGCTTGCCCAGGCCTGCCGCCAGGCGCTCCTGCAGGTACTGCGCGAGCACCTCGAAGGAAGGCCCATGCCGGAAGAAACGGGTTTCCTGTACGGTCAAACGATCCAGCAGGGTCGACCACTCCACTGCGCCGCGTGGGCCATCGGTGACCTGTTGGTAGTAGCTGGCGTAATCCGTGACGCCCAGTTCGCGCATGCGCGCACTCAGGTTGGTCTGCAGAAAAGCGCGCCGCTGCTCGCTGATCACCACACCGGTACGCGCCTCGAGCAGCGTCTGCCAGTCGTGGAAATCGGCTTGCGACATATCGGCCACCGGGCGCAATGCCCACACGCCCGCTGACTGCATACCTTCGCCCTGGGTCATGGCTGTGTAGCAGAGGCTGCAGCCAGCCTCCGCACTCCTTTATCAGGCGTCTGGCAGGGTGAAACCGGATACCGACTTGCGCATCTCACTGGCCATCTTGGCCAGGTTACCAATGCTCTTGGCGGTGGCGGTGGTACCCGAGGACGTCTGCGAGGTGATCTCCTGGATCACGTTCATGGTGTTGGAAATGTGACCCGCAGACGAAGCCTGCTGGCGGGCGGCGTTGGAAATGTTCTGGATGAGGGCCGCGAGGGTTTTCGATACCTTCTCGATCTCTTCCAGGGCCACCCCGGCGTCCTGCGCCAGGCGGGCACCGCGCACCACTTCGGAAGTCGTCTGCTCCATGGAGATAACGGCTTCGTTGGTGTCGGTCTGAATGGTTTTTACCAGCGCCTCGATCTGCTTGGTCGCCGCCGAGGAACGTTCTGCGAGGCGTTGTACCTCGTCCGCTACCACGGCGAAGCCGCGACCGGCATCACCGGCCATCGACGCCTGGATCGCGGCGTTCAGTGCAAGGATGTTGGTCTGGTCGGCAATGTCGTTAATCAGGCTAACGATGTCACCGATCTCCTGGGACGATTCACCGAGGCGCTTGATTCGCTTCGAGGTGTCCTGGATCTGCTCACGGATGTTATCCATGCCGGTGATGGTGTTGTGTACGACTTCGTTGCCCTTGTTGGCGATGGCTACGGAACGTTCCGCTACCGCGGAGGATTCCGAGGCGTTCGCCGATACCTGGTCAATCGACACGGCCATTTCGTTGATCGCCGCGGAGGCACCGGCAATTTCCTGCGCCTGGTGCTCGGACGCTTCCGCCAGGTGCATCGCCGTGGCCTGGGTTTCCTGGGCCGCACCGGCTACCTGAACGGCGGTCAGGTTGATGGTGGCTACCAGGTCGCGCAGCTGGTCGATGGAGTAGTTGATGGAGTCGGCGATGGCACCGGTGAAGTCTTCGGTTACTGTCGCGGCCACGGTCAGGTCACCGTCGGCGAGGTCGGCGATTTCATCGAGCAGTCGCAGAATCGCCGTCTGGTTACGCTCGTTCTTCTCGGCGGTTTCGGCCAGTCGGCGGTTGGTTTCACGCACCATCACCAGACCGATGAGAATGATCGAACCCAGTGCCAGACCACCCAGCACATAGCCGAACAGGGTGTTGATGGCACGGCCGTCAGCCAGGTCTTCGAAGCCAGCGGCCAGGTCGGAAGCGGAGCTCAGCAGTGTTTGCGACACGGTGAAGATGGAGTTCGCCGATTCACGCACCTGGAACAGTTCCGGCGAGGTTTCTAGAATTTCGTCCACCGAGCCGGAGACGAACTCGAACAGCTCGGAGATTTCCGCCAGGCGCTCAAGCGCCTCTTCGTCGGTCACCTGGGTGATCTCCATGGCGGCATTGCCTTCGAGCATGGCATTGAGCACGCGGCCGAAGAGGCTGGCATCACGACCAAACATGTCGGCGGCCTGTACCGAATCTTCGTCACCGGCCAGCACCTTGTTCACCGAACCCAGAATACGTTCAGCCAGCAGCGACTGGCGCTGAGCCACGGAAACCTGAGCCGCCGGCGCACCACTTTCCAGCAGGATGTCGACCACTTCCTCGTACTCGACCTGCAGTTGCGGAATGGTTTCCGCCAGGGTGGCGGCTACCTGGTGCAGCGACAATACGGTCTGCTCGCTGGCGAGAATGGCGTCGGTGTTCTGCCGCAGCGCATCCCAGTCCTTCTGTACGGCAGCCATTTGCGCCTGTACAGAGGCCGGCGCTGGCGGCAGACCGGTGCTGGCATCGCCATCGGTCAGATAACCCCAGCGCTGCTGGAAGTCGTTACGCGCCTCGCGCAACAGTCCGAAAGCTGGCGCCGTACCTGCGGCCGCTTCATTGGCGTCCTTGGCGATACGCTGGGACAGTACGCGCAGCTCACCGGCGTGACTGATGTACTCGGTATCGTAGCCGGACTGGGTGTTGATGTAGGCGAAGTTCGCGAACAACAGCACGATGGACACGATAAGCACCACGAACAGCGCTGCGATCAGCGAACTGCTGCGTGCCCCCGCCAACAAATTGCCTGCATTGATTTTTTTCATTTTCTGGCCCCCGCCTGGACCGACCGCACTACGGTTCCCATGTAACGCCAAAAGGCCGGCAGAACCGACCCAACCGATAAATCTTTAATAAGCCACATCGAGAAAACCCGGATCGGCAGCCAGCGCGTAGGGGCTGAATACCAACCAGGGCTGTTCTCGCTGGAAGACACCGTGGATGAACGGCGCAATGCTCGCCTCGAGAGGCGGCAGTTGTTCTGAGTAGGCATCCACGGGGAAATGCTGCATACCGAAGACTTCGTCGACCGTCAGGCCGGCGAAGATTTCCTGGTGGTCGACCACCAGCACCCGCCGCTGCTTGCGCAGCGGCGACAGTTCATTACCGAAGAACCCGCACAGATCCATGATCGGCAACAGGCGGCCACGCACGTTAGCCACCCCTTTGACCCAACTCTTCACGCCTGGCAACAAGGTATAGCGCGGCTCGTGCAAAACCTCACCCACCTCCCCCATGGGTGCAACGAACAGGCGCTCCCCCATACGAAAGCCGATGCCGCTCCAGGTCTGCACCGCCGCCTGCTGCGACGGCAGGCCAGCCGCCAGGGCACGGCAACGCTGGTCAATCTCAAGGAGAATCTGGAAAGGAGTCTGCGCGGACATGCCAGCCTTGGCCTTCTTTTTATTTAGTACACGGACAGCACGGCATCAGCCGGCCAGTACCGCATTGAGGGTCTTCAGCAAGGTATCTTCGTCGATCGGCTTGGTCAGGTAGTCCTTGGCGCCTTGGCGCTTACCCCAGACCTTGTCGGTTTCCTGATCCTTGGTGGTGACGATGATCACCGGAATGTGGCTGGTCTCGGCGTCCTTGGTCAGCTGACGCGTCGCCTGAAAGCCGTTGAGGCCGGGCATGACGATGTCCATCAGCACCGCATCGGGCTTTTCCTGGCGAGCCAGAGCCACGCCGTCAGCGCCGTTTTCCGCCTTGAGTACCTGATGCCCATGTTTTTCCAGCATGGCGGTCAGCTTGTACATCTCGGTCGGGGAGTCATCAACAATCAGAATTCGAGCCATGGTGTTTCCCAATACAGAAGTGGCGTACGGCGGTCAGGCCGGAACGTCAGGAGGCTTGTTCCACCGGGGTAAAGTCGGGCACGTGAGCCTTGATCGCACCGAGCAGCTCTTCCTTGCTGAAAGGCTTGGTCAGGTACTGATCGGAGCCGACGATACGCCCCTTGGCCTTGTCGAACAGGCCGTCCTTGGAGGACAGCATGATCACTGGCGTGGACTTGAAGGCACTGTTGTTCTTGATCAGGGCACAGGTCTGATACCCATCGAGACGCGGCATCATGATGTCGACAAAGATGATGCTGGGGTGAGTGTCGGCAATCTTGGCCAGGGCATCGAAGCCATCGACCGCAGTGATGACATCACAGCCCACTTTTTTCAGCAGAGTTTCAGCGGTGCGACGAATCGTTTTCGAATCGTCGATCACCATCACTTTCAAACCCTCGGAATGCTGTTCCATTTTCGCCCTACCATCGCCTCGGTGAGTCGTTATATTCGCGTTATCAGTATGCCTGAGGCCCAGTTGCCGATGGGCTTTGGCCCAATCGTCGGGCCTTTGTAGCACACTCTCCAGATGCAATCTATAAGCCTGCCGGGGCTGCGCCAGCCCTTGACCAAGGCCATCGCCAACGCCACCCTGACAGCCTCACAAGGCATAGCCAACCAGGCCTTAACCCTCTTACCTCGCGGAGATTTCCCCCATGAGCCTTCGTCTCGGGATCGTCATGGATCCGATTGCCAACATTTCCTTCAAGAAGGACAGCTCGCTGGCCATGTTACTGGCCGCTCAAGCACGCGGCTGGTCGCTGTTCTATATGGAGCAGCAGGATCTCTACCAGGTTCGTGGCCAGGCCCGTGCCCGCATGCGCCCGCTGGAGGTATTCAACGACCCGCAACGCTGGTTTGCCCTGGATGCCGAACAGGACACGCCGCTGGCCGAACTGGACGTGATCCTGATGCGCAAGGATCCACCCTTCGACAACGAATTCGTCTACTCCACCTACCTGCTCGAGCAGGCGGAGCGTGATGGTGTCCTGGTCGTGAACCGGCCGCAGAGCCTGCGTGACTGCAACGAAAAATTCTTCGCCACCCAGTTCCCTCGGTACACACCACCTACTCTGGTCACCCGGCGCCCCGACATTGTGCGCCAGTTTGCCGATGAGCACCGTGACATCATTCTCAAACCCCTTGATGGCATGGGTGGTTCGCAAATCTTTCGTCACCGTGAAGGCGACCCGAATCTTTCCGTGATTCTGGAAGCACTGACCCTGCATGGTCGCCAACAGATCATGGTTCAGGCCTACCTGCCGGCGATCAAGGACGGTGACAAGCGCATCCTGATGATAGACGGCGAACCGGTACCCTACTGCCTGGCGCGCATCCCGGCCGCCGGCGAGACTCGCGGCAACCTGGCTGCCGGCGGACGCGGCGAGGCCCGCCCACTGACCGAACGCGACCGCGAGATCGCTGCGGCAGTTGGCCCCACCCTGCGCGAAAAAGGCCTGATCTTCGTCGGGCTCGACGTAATCGGCGACCATCTGACGGAAATCAACGTCACCAGTCCGACCTGCATCCGCGAGATCGATGCCGCCTTCGATACCCGCATCGGCGAACGCCTGATGGACTGCATTGCACGCAAGCGCGGACTAAAAGCTTGACGCAAGTGGCAGCCTGGCGCCTGCAACTTGCAGGCGCCCACCGCTACCCGGCAGACTGCGCGACATTCGAAAGCAGACCCGATACGCGATGAACGCAGCAGCCTCCCCAACCAGCGCGCCCTCCGCCACCGTCCGACCGGCGGATCGCCTCGGGTTCACCCTCTTTCTTGCCGCCGCACTGCACGTAGCGGTGATCCTTGGCGTCGGCTTCACCCTGGAGTCGCCACCGGAAATCAGCAAGACACTGGAAATCACCCTGTCCACCTTCAAGAGCGAAAAAGCACCGGACAAGGCCGATTTCCTCGCTCAGGACAACCAGCAAGGCAGCGGCACCCTGGAGCATACCGCCGCACCGAAGACTACCGAGCAGGCGCCCTTTCAGGACAGCGAGGTGCGCAAGGTCACGCCGCCCGCCACGCCGCAGCAGCCCGCCACCCGACAGGAGACGCCCAAGGCCGCCGTCGCCACCCGCGCCCCGCAGCAGCAGAAGACGCCAGTCAAACGCGAGGAAGCCAAGCCGGTTGCGACAACGCGCCCGGCGCCGGTATTCGACGCTGCCCAACTGTCCGCCGAGATAGCCAGCCTGGAAGCGGAACTGGCGCAGGAGGTGCAGGCCTATGCCAAGCGCCCGAAGATTCATCGCCTCAACGCAGCCTCGACCATGCGCGACAAGGGCGCCTGGTACAAGGACGAGTGGCGCAAGAAGGTCGAACGCATCGGCAACCTCAACTACCCGGACGACGCCCGCCGCCAGCGTATCTATGGCAGCCTGCGCCTGCTGGTGTCGATCAACCGCGACGGTTCGCTGTATGAAGTACAGGTGCTGGAATCATCCGGCCAGGCGGTACTCGACCAGGCCGCGCAACGCATCGTGCGCCTGGCCGCGCCCTATGCCCCCTTCACCGGTGACCTGGCCGATATCGACCGCCTGGAAATCATCCGCACCTGGCGCTTCGAGCGCGGCGATCGACTGTCGAGCAACTAGAGCGTCGATCGAAACGGTCTGCATACGAAGCCGCGGGCGTCCTGCATTGCCCTACAGCTTGAAGCCCGGCGCCTTAAAGCCGAAACTAGCCGTCATGAAGAACTCAGCCCCCACCTCGCTCAAGCATCACTTTCTGATCGCCATGCCGCACATGGACGATCCGAACTTCGCACAGACCGTCACCTACCTGGTCGAGCACAACGCACAAGGCGCAATGGGTCTGGTGATCAACAAGCCCAATGGCCTCAGCCTGGCCGACGTACTCGAGCAATTGCGCCCCGAGGCAGAGCCCGCAGCGTTGTGCCACAGCCTGCCGATCTTCGCCGGCGGCCCGGTGCAGACCGACCGCGGCTTCGTCCTGCACCCGGCCGGCCAACAGTTTCAGGCCACTTTGGATCTTGGTGAACTGGGCCTGTCCACCTCGCAGGACGTGCTGTTTGCCATTGCCGATGGCAGCGGCCCGGACAAATACCTGATCACCCTCGGCTACGCCGGCTGGGATGCCGGGCAACTGGAAGCGGAACTGGCCGACAACGCCTGGCTGACCTGCCCCGCCGACAGCAGCATTCTCTTCGACCTGCCGTTCGACCAGCGTCTTAACGCCGCAGCCGCGCGCCTGGGCGTCGACCTCAGCCTGCTGAGCTCACAGGTCGGGCACGCCTGATGAGCGACAAGCCACTGCGCCTGTTACTGGGCTTCGACTACGGCACCAAGCAGATCGGCGTCGCCGTCGGCCAGGTGATCACCGGCCAGGCCCGTGAACTGTGCGTGCTCAAGGCGCAGAACGGCGTGCCGGACTGGAACCGTGTCGAAGCACTGATCAAGGAATGGCAGCCGGACGCCGTGGTGGTCGGCCTGCCGCTGAACATGGACGGCACGCCCAGCGAGATGAGCGCCCGCGCCGAGAAATTCGCCCGCCGCCTCAACGGCCGCTTCAACCTGCCGGCCTACACCCACGATGAACGCCTGACCACCTTCGAGGCCAAGGGCCAGCGCCTGCGCGAAGGCCAGAGTGGCGGCTATCGCGAGCGCCCGGTCGACTCCATTGCCGCAGCTCTGCTGCTGCAGGGATGGCTAGAGGAAAACTGCACGGTCTGAGAGCTACCTGCGTTGCCGATGCTGCGTTAAAAACAGGCTCGGAAAGCCGTTAAAGGCTGACGCGCTTCAGCGCGGCCCGAAGGACGAGTGAAACGAGCAATGCTCATTTACAACTCGTAAACTGCGCTTCCTCGCCTGTTTTTGCCTTGCCTCGGCGGCCTCGCTTACGCTCTCAGAAGCTGTTCATATTTGGAGTTTCGCCATGCTACCCAATCCCAACGACCTGCTGCCGGCCATGGCCAGTGCGCTGACCCAGCATCTGAACCAGCGCCAGATCAGCGAGCCGCGCTTCATCGGCATCCGCACTGGCGGCGTCTGGGTCGCCCAGGCCTTGCTGCAAGCATTAGGGCGTAACGACGCACTGGGCGTGCTCGATGTGTCCTTCTACCGCGACGATTTCACCCAGAACGGCCTGCACCCGCAGGTGCAACCGTCCGAGCTGCCGTTCGAAATCGAAGGCCAGCACCTGGTGCTGATCGACGACGTACTGATGAGCGGGCGCACCATCCGCGCCGCGCTGAACGAACTGTTCGATTACGGTCGCCCGGCCAGCGTGACCCTGGTCAGCCTACTCGACTTGAACGCTCGCGAGCTGCCGATTCGCCCCGATGTGGTCGGCGCCACCCTGTCGCTGGCGGCCAACGAGCGGGTAAAATTGTCCGGCCCCACGCCGCTGACCCTCGAACTCCAGACGCTCGCCAACTGAGATCCCCGCGATGACGCCACTCGCCGCCAAGCGCCCGCTGCAGCTCAATGACCAAGGTCAGCTGCGCCATTTCCTCTCACTCGACGGCCTGCCCCGCGAGCTGTTGACCGAAATCCTCGACACCGCCGACTCCTTCCTCGAAGTCGGCGCGCGGGCGGTGAAGAAAGTCCCGCTACTGCGCGGCAAGACGGTGTGCAACGTGTTCTTCGAGAACTCCACGCGCACCCGCACCACCTTCGAGCTGGCCGCCCAACGCCTGTCGGCGGACGTCATCAGCCTCAACGTCTCCACCAGTTCCACCAGCAAGGGCGAGACGCTGTTCGACACCCTGCGCAACCTCGAGGCGATGGCCGCCGACATCTTCGTCGTGCGCCATGCCGACTCCGGCGCCGCGCACTTCATCGCCGAGCACGTGTGCCCGAACCTGGCGATCATCAACGGCGGCGACGGCCGCCACGCGCACCCGACCCAGGGCATGCTCGACATGCTCACCATCCGCCGCCACAAGGGCGACTTCGAGAACCTGTCGGTGGCCATCGTCGGCGACATCCTGCACTCGCGGGTGGCACGCTCGAACATGTTGGCGCTGAAGACCCTGGGCTGCCCGGATATCCGCGTCATTGCGCCGAAGACCCTGCTGCCCGTCGGCCTGGAGGAAAGCTACGGTGTGCGCGTATTCAGTGATGCCAATGAAGGCCTCAAGGACGTCGACGTGGTGATCATGCTGCGCCTGCAGCGCGAGCGCATGCAGGGCGGCCTGCTGCCCAGCGAGGGCGAGTTCTATCGCCTGTTCGGCCTCACCGAGCAGCGCCTGAAACTGGCCAAGCCGGATGCCCTGGTGATGCACCCAGGCCCGATCAACCGCGGCGTGGAGATCGAGTCGGCAGTGGCTGACGGCCCGCAGTCGGTGATCCTCAACCAGGTCACCTACGGCATCGCCATCCGCATGGCCGTGCTGTCGATGGCCATGAGCGGGCAGAACGCCCAACGTCAACTCAACGCCGAGGAGGCCAACTGATGCGTACCGCAATCCTCGGCGCTCGCGTGATCGACCCGGCCAGCGGCCTGGATCAGGTCACTGACCTCTATATCGACGGCACCAAGCTGGCCGCCATCGGCCAGGCGCCTGCTGGCTTCGTCGCCGACAAGACGCTCGACGCCCAAGGACTGATCGCTGCCCCCGGCCTTGTCGACCTGTCCGTGGCCCTGCGCGAGCCAGGCTATAGCCGCAAGGGCAGCATCGCCACGGAAACCCTGGCGGCTGCGGCCGGCGGCGTCACCAGCCTGTGCTGCCCTCCGATCACCAAGCCGGTGCTGGATACCTCGGCGGTGGCCGAGCTGATTCTCGACCGCGCCCGCGAAGCCGGACACACCAAGGTCTTCCCCATTGGCGCGCTGAGCAAGGGGCTGGCTGGCGAACAACTGGCCGAGCTGGTTGCCCTGCGCGATGCCGGTTGCGTCGCCTTCGGTAACGGCCTGGACAACTTCCGCAGCAGCCGCACCCTGCGCCGCGCGCTGGAATATGCGGCCACCTTCGACTTGCAGGTGATCTTCCATTCGCAGGATGCCGACCTGGCCGAAGGCGGGCTGGCGCATGAGGGCCCGACCGCCAGCTTCCTCGGCCTGGCCGGCATCCCGGAAACCGCCGAGACCGTGGCCCTGGCCCGCGACCTGCTGCTGGTGGAACAGAGCGGCGTGCGCGCGCACTTCAGCCAGATCACCAGCGCCCGCGGCGCCGAGCTGATCGCCTCCGCCCAGGCACGTGGTCTGCCGGTGACCGCCGACGTGGCGCTGTACCAACTGATCCTCACCGATGAGGCGCTGATCGATTTTTCCAGTCTCTATCACGTACAGCCACCACTGCGCTCGCGGGCCGACCGCGACGGTCTGCGCGAAGCGGTAAAGGCCGGAGTGATCTCGGCCATCGCCAGCCACCACCAACCGCACGAACGCGACGCCAAGCTGGCGCCCTTCGCCGCCACCGAGCCGGGCATCAGCAGCGTGCAACTGCAGCTGCCGCTGGCCATGAGCCTGGTGCAGGACGGCCTGCTGGATCTGCCGACGCTGCTGGCACGTTTGACCAGTGGCCCAGCCGCCGCATTGCGCCTGCCGGCCGGCACGCTGAGCGTTGGTGGCGCTGCCGATATCGTGCTGTTCGATGCGCAGGCCTCCACCGTCGCTGGCGAGCAGTGGTACTCCAAGGGCAGCAACTGCCCGTTCATCGGCCATTGCCTGCCCGGCGCGGTGCGCTACACGCTGGTGGATGGACATATCAGCTACCAGAGCTGAGCCCTTCGAGCCCACCGCCTGGCGGGCTCGCTGTTCGAGGGTGCGCCAGGCGCACCCTCGGCCCTTGCAAAGTCCCATCCCATCCGCGACACGCGCCGCACTTGCCACGACATTGGACGAATGAGTGACTCGACGGTCATGATCCACGTCAGGTTAGGCAGCCGAAATTTTCCAAATGCCACCGCCCTATGACCCCGCCCGCGCCCAAGGCGCCGGCCTGGCGTCGCGCTGGCCTTGTTCAGGAGCTTTTGAGTTATGTCGCGCTTACCTGTGATCGTGGGTTTTGGGGGTTACAACGCAGCCGGGCGCAGCTCCTTCCACCATGGTTTTCGCCGTACCGTGCAGGAGTCGCTGGAACCCCAGGCGCGCCAGGAAACCCTGGCCGGGCTGGCGCAGATGATGAAGCTGGTACGCGTGGTCGATGGCAAGTATCAGGATCAGGACGGCCAAGCACTGAGCCTCGCCGAGATCGAAAGCCGCTACGCCAAGCAGATTCTGGCCGGCACCCTGGTGCGCCGCATCGAGAAACAGCATCTCGACCCGGACGCCGCCCACTGGCAGAAGAGCATCGACGTCGCTCCCGCCAATGGTGCCAACCTGAGCTTCATCACCCAGCGCAAGCAACTGCCCGAGCCACTGCCGGCCAACTGGTCCGTAGAAGAGCTCGACGGCAATGAAGTGCGCGTCACCCTGCACGACAGCTGCGAATTCAAGGTCGACAGCTACCGCCCACTGGCGGTGAAGTCCGCCGGCCAGTTGCCCACCGGGTTCGAGCCGAGCGAGCTGTACAACGCGCGTTTCCATCCGCGCGGCCTGGCCATGACCGTGGTCGGCGTCACTGACGCGCTGCGCTCGGTGGGCATCGACTGGCAGCGCATCGTCCAGCATGTCGCCCCGGACGAGATCGCCGTGTTTGCCAGCTGCATCATGAGCCAGCTCGACGAGAACGGCTTCGGCGGCATGATGCAGTCGCGCCTGAAAGGCGGTCGCGTTACCGCCAAGCAGCTGGCCCTGGGCCTCAATACCATGCCGGCGGACTTCATCAACGCCTACGTGCTCGGCAGCGTCGGCACCACCGGCAGCATCACCGGTGCCTGCGCCACCTTCCTCTACAACCTGCAGAAGGGCATCGAGCAGATCGCCAGCGGCAAGGCACGCGTGGTGATCGTCGGCAGCAGCGAGGCACCGATCAACCAGGAATGCATCGAGGGTTACGGCGCTATGGGTGCGTTGGCCACCGAAGAAGGCCTGCGTCAGATCGAGAGCAAGAGCGACGTGGACTTCCGCCGCGCCAGCCGCCCGTTCGGCGACAACTGCGGCTTCACCCTGGCCGAAGCCTGCCAGTTCGTGGTGCTGATGGACGACGAACTGGCCTTGGAGCTGGGCGCCGACATCCACGGCGCGGTGCCGGACGTGTTCATCAACGCCGATGGCTTCAAGAAATCCATTTCCGCCCCCGGCCCGGGCAACTACCTGACCGTGGCCAAGGCCGTGGCCAGCGCCGTGCAACTGCTCGGTCTGGACGCCGTGCGCAACCGCAGCTTCGTCCACGCCCATGGCTCCAGCACACCGGCCAACCGCGTCACCGAGTCGGAAATCCTCGACCGCGTCGCGGCAGCCTTCGGTATCGAGCAATGGCCGGTCACGGCGGTGAAGGCCTTCGTCGGCCACTCCCTGGCCACCGCCAGCGGCGACCAGGTGATCGCCGCGCTCGGCGCGTTCAGGTACGGCATCGTGCCGGGCATCAAGACCATCGACGCGGTCGCTGGCGACGTGCATCAGGAGCACCTGAGCCTGTCTACCATCGATCGTAAAGTGGGTGAGCAGGCGCTGGACGTGGCCTTCATCAACTCCAAGGGCTTTGGCGGCAACAATGCCAGCGCCCTGGTGCTGGCCCCGCACGTTGCCGAGCGCATGCTGCGCAAGCGTCATGGCCAGGCCGCCTTCGACGCCTACCTGGCGCGCCGCGAGAGCACCCGTGCCGCCGCTGCCGCGTACGATCAGCTTGCCCTGCAGGGCAAGCTGGACATCATCTACAACTTCGGCAACGACATGATCGACGACCAGGCGATCTCCATCACCACCGAAGAAGTGAAGGTGCCGGGCTTCGACCAGCCACTGGTGTTCAGGAAGGACACGCGTTACAGCGATATGCTCGATTGAGCGAAGCAGCAACGACGCACAAACCGTAGGAGCGAGCTCTGCTCGCGAAGCTTCTGGGTCACCAGGGTTCGCGAGCAGAGCTCGCTCCTACAGGTAAAGTGTCAAGGCTACAGACTACGCGCCAGCTCGATCAGCTCGCCACGCCACTCGGCGGCGGCCGGCAAGGCCAGAAACGAGGGGTTGAGAAAGGATTCGCGCGCCTCGTAGGTCAGCACTTCGCCGGCCAGATTCAGCACTTCGCCACCCGCCCCTTCCAGCACGCCCTGTGCCGCGGCGGTGTCCCACTGCGAGGTAGGCGCCAGACGCGGGTAGCAGTCGGCATTGCCTTCGGCCAGCAGACAGAACTTCAGCGAACTGCCGATATTGGCCAGCGCCGGCTCGCCGAAACGCGCGGAAAGCCCCACCAGCAGAGTTTCCTGCGCGGCGCTGGAGTGACGTTTGCTGGCTACCAGGGTGAAACCCTGCGCAGGCGCCAGGCGCACGCTGATCGAATACTCCTTGCCCGGCACGTCGCTACACCAGGCGCCCAGACCAGCGCCGCCGTAATAGCAGCGGCCATTGGCGGGAATACCCACCACACCGAACACCACGCGGCCGCGCTCGATCAGCGCGACGTTGACGGTAAATTCTTCCGACCCGGCGATAAATTCCTTGGTGCCATCGAGCGGATCGACCAACCACCAGCGCGTCCAGGCCGAGCGCTCGCTCAAGGGAATATCCGCTGCTTCTTCCGACAACACCGGAATCTCCGGCGCCAGCGCCTGCAGGCCAGCGAACAGAATATGGTGCGCAGCCAGGTCGGCGGCGGTCACCGGCGAGGCATCGGCCTTTTCCGTCACGGCCACATCGCTACGCCAATACGGCAGCGTTGCGGCACCGGCAGCGCGAACCAGCTCGATCACCTTGGGGATGTAGGGATGGCTCATGGACGGTACTCCCCGCGCTGAGTCAGCAGGTCGCGCACCAGGTACAGCGCCGCCAGTGCGCGGCCTTCACTGAACTGTTCGTGCTTGGCCAGGCTGGACAGCTCGCGCAGGCTGATGCGGTCGACCCGCATCGGCTCGGGCTCGTCACCCGGCAGGCGCTCTTCATACAGATTGCGCGCCAGCACCACCTGAATCTTCTGGCTCATGTAACCAGGCGACAGGCTCAGTTCGGTGATGTACTCCAGTTCGTGCGCGCCGAAACCGGCCTCTTCCTTGAGCTCGCGGTTGGCTGCCACCAACACGTCTTCACCCGGCTCGATCAGGCCTTTGGGCAGCGACAGCTGGTAATCATCGGTGCCGCCGCAATACTCCTCGATCAGCACCGCGTGCTCGGCGTCGAGCATCGCCACCACCATCACCGCGCCGTAGCCCGAGCCCTTGCCGACCAGTCGCTCATAGGTGCGCTCCGTGCCGTTGGAGAAGCGCAACTGCACTTCCTCGACACGAAACAGACGGCTGCTGGCGACAATTTCGCGAGCGAGAACCGTGGGCTTTTGGCGCATGAGGCGACTCCTTGGCGGGACCGAGCGGGTTATCATACAGCGGCTTTCGCCATTATCCGTGGCCGAGATTGCATCAAGGCGAAACAGGCTACGGAACAATTGTTCCCGATCAGAGAGATGCGCATGCCCGTACTACCCTGGCAGCAGATCGACACCGTCCTGCTGGACATGGACGGCACGTTGCTCGACCTGCACTTCGACAACCACTTCTGGCTCACCCACCTGCCGCAGCGCTACGCCGAGCACCATGGCGTCAGCCTGGCGCTGGCCGAGGCCGAGCTGCTACCGCTGTTTCGCGAGCATGCCGGTACGCTGAACTGGTACTGCACCGACTTCTGGAGCCGCGAGCTGCGGCTGTCGATCCGCGAGCTCAAGCGCGAGGTCGCGCACCTGATCGCCCTGCGCACCGATGCAGAACTGTTTCTGCGCGCCCTGCGCGAAGCTGGCAAGCGCGTGGTGCTGATCACCAACGCGCACCGCGACTCACTGTCACTGAAACTGGAACGCGTCGAGCTGGCGCCCTGGTTCGAACGCCTGATCAGCTCTCACGACTACGGCTTTCCCAAGGAGGACCAGCAGTTCTGGTTCGCTCTGCGCCAGGACGTCGATTTCGACCCCGCGCGCAGCCTGTTCATCGACGACAGCCTGCCGATCCTGCGCAGCGCCGGCCGGTTCGGTGTTGCCCATCTGCTCGCCGTGCGCCAACCCGATAGCCAGACAGGCCCAAAAGACACCGAAGAATTTGCTGCAGTCGAAGATTACCGTACCCTGATCGCCGACCTCTGAGGACGCCCATGGACATCAAGCAACTGAAGTTCCTCGTCGCCCTCGACGAAACCCGCCACTTCGGTCAGGCCGCTGCGCGCTGCCACGTCACCCAGCCGACGCTGTCCATGCGTCTGCGCCAGCTGGAAGACGAATTGGGCCTGGAGCTGGTGCGCCGTGGCCAGCGCTTCGAGGGTTTCAGTGCCGAGGGCGAGCGCATTCTGGCCTGGGCACGCAGCCTGCTAGCGGCGCAGGATGGCTTGCTCGCCGAAGCAGCCGCCTGTCGTGGGCACCTGGTGGGCACCCTGCGCCTGGGCGTGGTGCCGCTGGCCAGTTTCGACCCGATGCGCCTGATCAGTCTGTTCGCCGAGCGTCACCCCGGGCTGCGTTTCCAGTTGCACGCGCTGAGCAGCGATCAGATTCTCGAGGGGCTGGTACGTAATCAGCTCGACCTTGGCCTGTCCTATCTTGACCGCCTCGACCGCGAGCACTTCGCCAGCCTGGAGCTGGCCGAAGCACGCATGGGCCTGCTCTATGATCAGCGGCATTTCCACTTCGTCAGCAGCAGCCTGCGCTGGGAGCAGTTGGCCAACCTGCCCCTGGGCCTGCTCTCCACCGGCATGCACTTTCGCCTGTCCATCGATCACAGCTTCCGTGCTCGCGGCCTGAGCCCGCAGGTACGCCTGGAGGCCGATGCCGTGCACCACCTGACTCAAGCGGTCAGCGCCGGGCTGTGCTGCAGCGTCATGCCATTACCGGCCGACGGTGCACCGACCGACGGTCATCTGCGCCTGCTACCCATCGAGGACGCTCATACCCTGGCACCTCAGGGCCTGATCATGCGCCGCGGCGCCCCTGCCTCACCGCTCGCGCAAGCCTGTTTCGAAGAGGCACGAGAGTGGCTGGCGAACGCTTGATAGATTTGCTCGATCAACACATCAAAGCCAACGATTAGACGCTCCCCGCCCATGGGCCTAGGCTTAGCTGTGTCAATCTGTCACAGAGCGCGCCTCGATGGCCAAGCCAGCCGCCCAGCCGCACATTGCCAGTGCCTATACCTACGCCGAACTCGGTGACGGTCGCGCGCAGCACGCTGCACTGGCCGAAGAATGTGCCCTGGCGATCAGCTACAACGACCTGAACCAGGCGGTGATGATGGTTTCGCCCCATCACCTGGAAGATTTTGCCGTCGGCTTCAGTTTTGGCAACGACCTGATCAAGTCAATCGACGACATCTATGACATCCAGTTGCGCGGCCTCGGTGACAGCCGCGAAGCCCGCTTGCAGGTCAGCAGCCGTGCCTTCTGGGCGCTCAAGCAGCAACGCCGGCAAATGGCTGGCACCAGTGGTTGTGGCCTGTGCGGTGTGGATGCACTGGAACAGGCGCTACCGGCCCTGACCGCCCTGCCTGGCGCCACCTTGCCGCCACTGGCACACCTCAGCGGCCTGCGTGAGCGCATTGGCGAGCAACAGCAACTGGCACGTCACAGCGGCGCGCTGCATGCCGCCCTGTTCATCGACGCCAGCGGCGAGATTCGCCTGTGCCGCGAAGACATTGGCCGGCACAACGCGCTGGACAAGCTGATCGGCGCCCTCGCCCGCGAAGGTATCGACACCCTGGGCGGCTTCGCCCTGGTCACCAGTCGCTGCAGCCTGGAGTTGCTGCACAAGGCGGTACGTGCCGGCATCGGTACCCTGGTAAGCCTGTCCGCGCCTACCGCCCTGACTGTGGAGTGGGCGCGGCGCCACCGCCTCAACCTCATCCATCTGCCTCATCACAGCACGCCGCGGGTCTACAGCCCCGCGCCTGACGAAGAAGAACGACCATGAGCCTGCAACCCGTCAACCCTCGTTACAAGCCTTACAAAGGCCCGGCCGCCGGCTGGGGCGCGCTGAATGCCGTCACCCGCTTCTGGCTGGACAGCAAGCAGCCGTTCAAGAACCTGCGCGCGCTGCTCAAGACCAACCAGAATGGCGGCTTCGACTGCCCCGGCTGCGCCTGGGGCGACTCGCCCGAGGATGGCCGCATCAAGTTCTGCGAGAACGGCGCCAAGGCGGTCAACTGGGAGGCCACCAAGCGCCGTGTGGACGCAGCCTTTTTCGCCCGCTATACGGTCAGCCAGTTGCGTGAACAGAGTGATTACTGGCTCGAATACCAGGGTCGCCTGACCCACCCGATGCGCTATGACGCCAGCACCGACCGTTACGTGCAGACCAGCTGGGACGAAGCCTTCGCCCTGATCGCCGAGCACCTCAAAGCGCTGCCCAGCCCGGATCAGGCCGAGTTCTACACCTCCGGCCGGGCGAGCAACGAGGCGGCGTTTCTCTACCAGTTGTTCGTCCGTGCCTACGGCACCAACAACTTCCCCGACTGCTCGAACATGTGTCACGAAGCCAGCGGCGTCGCCCTCGGTCAAAGCGTGGGGATCGGCAAGGGCAGCGTGACCTTCAACGACTTCGAGCACGCCGATGCGATCTTCGTGCTGGGGCAGAACCCCGGCACCAATCACCCGCGCATGCTCGAGCCGCTGCGTGAAGCGGTCAAACGCGGCGCGCAGGTGGTCTGCTTCAACCCGCTGAAAGAGCGTGGCCTGGAGCGTTTCCAGCATCCGCAGCACGCGCTGGAGATGCTCACCAACGGTTCCGAGCCGCTGAATACCGCGTTCTTCCGTCCGGCGCTGGGTGGCGACATGGCAGCCCTGCGCGGCATCGCCAAGTTCCTCCTGCAGTGGGAGCGCGAGGCGCAGGCCAAGGGCGAACCGGCAGTGTTCGATCATGCCTTCATCGCCGAGCATACCGACGGCGTCGAGGCCTACCTGCAGTTGCTCGACGACTGTAGCTGGGAAGCACTGCAGGCCCAGTCCGGCCTCAGCCTGCAGGAAATCGAACAGGCGGCGCGCATGTACCGCCGCGCCAAGCGCGTGATCATCTGCTGGGCCATGGGCATCACCCAGCACCACCATTCGGTGGCCACCATCCAGGAAATCGTCAACCTGCAACTGCTGCGCGGCAACCTCGGCCGCCCCGGCGCCGGCCTGTGCCCGGTGCGCGGCCACAGCAACGTACAGGGCGACCGCACCATGGGCATCAACGACCGCCCGCCGGTGACGCTGCTCGATGCCCTGGAAAAACGCTTCCAGTTCAAGGTGCCACGCGCCAACGGCCACAACACGGTCGAGGCGATCAACGCCATGATCGACGGCCAGGCCAAGGTGTTCATCGGCCTCGGCGGCAACTTTGCCCAGGCCACGCCGGACAGCCCGCGCACGCACAAGGCGCTGCAAAGCTGCGACCTCACCGTGCAGATCAGCACCAAGCTCAACCGCAGTCACCTCACCGTCGGCCGTGACGCGCTGATCCTGCCGTGCCTCGGCCGTACCGATATCGACCTGCAGGCCAGCGGCCCGCAGGCGGTGACGGTGGAAGACTCGTTCAGCATGATCCACGCCTCCTACGGCCAGCTCGAGCCGCTGGCCGGCAGCGAAATGCGTTCGGAGCCGGCCATCATCGCCGGTATCGCCAAGGCCACCCTGGGTAACCATCCGGTGGACTGGGATGCACTGATCGCCGACTACGACCGTATTCGCGAGCTGATCGCCGACACCATTCCCGGCTTCCACGACTTCAACCAGCGCGTCGCTCATCCTGGCGGCTTCTACCTCGGCAACTCGGCGGGCGCACGGCAGTGGAAAACCGCGTCCGGCAAAGCCAACTTCAAGGCCAACGCGCTGCTCGACGACCTGCTGCCGCCACAGGTGCGCGAAAGCGGTGAAACGCCGGATCTGATCCTGCAGACCCTGCGCTCGCACGATCAGTACAACACCACGGTGTATGGCCTCGACGACCGCTACCGCGGCGTGCGCGGCCAGCGCGACGTGCTCTTCGCCAACGAAGCAGACATCCTGCGCCTGGGCTTCAAGCCCGGCCAGAAGGTGGATATTCGCTCGTTGTGGAACGACGGCATCGAACGCCGGGTGAACGGTTTCACCCTGCTCGCCTTCGACATCCCGGCCGGCCAGGCTGCCGCCTACTTCCCAGAGGCCAACCCACTGGTACCGCTGGAAAGTGCCGGCGTCGGCAGCAGCACTCCGACCTCCAAGTTCGTTGCCATTCGCCTGCAGGCCGCCAGCAACGGCAATCTGCTGGGCAGCAGCGCACTGAGCTGACCAGCGGCCCGGAACCTCGTGCCACAGTCGCGGGTCAATGGCATAACGTCGATCCAGCGACTCCTGCACGAGGTTCTCATGAAGTCACTGCAACTGTTGTTTCTTTCCCTTGGCCTGAGCAGCGGCGGCTTCGCCTTTGCCGGCAATACCGAAGCCGGCCTGGGCGGTGCCCTGGGTGGCGCGGTGGGCGCCATGGTCGGCCAGCAGGTCGGTGGCAACACCGGCGCGGCAGTTGGCGCCGGCCTTGGTGGCGCAGCCGGCAGCATGGTCGGTGCCGATCGCCGCAGCCGCACCGAAGCCGCCATTGGTGGTGCGCTGGGCGCAGCCGGCGGCAACGTCGTCGGCCAGCAGGTCGGCGGCAATACAGGTGGCATCTTGGGCGCAGCAGTCGGTGGCGGCGCCGGTGGTGCGCTAGGCAATCACATGGGCAACGCCAGCTACGACGACGACCGTCGCGGCAAGCATCACCGCCACTAACATGGCAAGAAACACAAGAAGCACCACAAGCACTGGCGCCGTCACTGATCGACGCGAACCAGCCAAGGCTCATGGCGCTGGCCGAAGGCGACTTCGACCTGCACCCTGGGCCTTTTTTCGTCGTAGGCGCGCAGCCGCCATTGCGCGAAGGCCTCGCGGTAGCGCCTGGGCACACTGATGCGATCACCCTGCAGCACCACGCTGGCGCTGTAGTGGGGCATGTCAGCATGGCGATAGGGTCTCAGCCGGCCGGCCAGAATGACCTGTTGCTGACGATCCGGCCAGGCCTTATGCACCTGCATCAGGTCGATGGCGTCGGTGCGCTGGGCCGCGAAGCTGGCTGTGATCTGCCGCTCGCCCGCTGCACGCCCGCTGGAAGATACCTTGCTGGCGAGAAAGGTCTTCTTGCGCATGTCGTCTTCGGCAACCAAGGCGCCACATACCGCCTCGGCGCGCCCGTAGCTGGGTGCGGTATCCACCAGGCTGGCGCCGCCGTTGACCAGGGTTTGCAGCACCTCACGCAACGGCTGTAGCGCCTCATCGCTCATTGCCACGTCATGGGTGCGCGAGGTGCCCAGGCCGATCACCGGCTACAGCTCGCCACTACCGGGAATCGTTCGTTTCAGGAGGGTGCCCGAGGCAAAGGCGGATGGCGGCAGCCAGGGCATCAGGGCTGCCAATGCGGCCAGGCTGGCACCACCTTGCAGGACTCGACGACTGGGCACGTTACTCCCCTGACAGTGACCCAATGGTTATAGGCACTGACCACGTTCAGACCAAGACGTTAGCGTTGCTTTCACTGCCTATCGAGCACGACAGACCGAGATGAACAGAGACCATCAGCCCAGTCAGGACGGGAGCATAAGGAGGAATGGAGGTGGCTGGCGGGCAACATCCGGTAAACGCTGCGCCAGACGGGGATCAGGGCGCAGCGGTCGGGAAAGCAATCAGACAGCGCGCGAAGAAGAGTCGCTGATCAGCATGCCGTGGGAAACCAGATAGCAACGATGACCGTTCTGCAGGGTCAATGGGTTGCGATTGGAGATGATCCAGCCCTTGCTCAGCAATTGCTCGACATGAGCCCGTAGTGCGGGCAGATGGCGCTGTTCCTTCATGACCGACCTCTTGATTGGCTAGGTGCCTGGCACCTGATTGTTCATCCGTGATGCAATTGGCGAAAGTGTAGTGGCGCTATGCCAGAAAAGTAAGCGGCGCGTTGACGCTTTCCCGTGTAGGAACTTTGCCATGGCATTGCTCCGCTCAAGGCTGCACCAACGCCATGTGCGACTCGCGCCGAGGCGAAGAGAACACCAGATAGTCATCCTCCAGCTTGCCGTAGCGCAAGAGCACCAGGTCGAGCAGGTAGTTCTGATGCAGCTTCCACGGCACGCGGTCACCCTGGGTTGGCAACAGGTGCACGGCCCGCTCGATATAACCTGACTGCAAGTCGAGAAAAGGCTCAGGGCGGACGTTGCCTGCGCGATCACGCGGGGTCACCTGGCGCATGCCGATGGCGTCCAGGTGCCTGATCAGTCGGCAGAAGCATTCGCTGGAGAGGTCGGCCTTGAGCGTCCAGCTGGCGTTGGTATACCCCATCACCACCGCCAGGTTGGGCAGATCGCGCAGCATGATGCCCCGGTAGCCCATGCTCAGCGACGCCTGGAAAGGCACACCATCGACCTGCACCTCGATACCACCGAACAACTGCAACTGCAGGCCGGTGGCGCTGACGATCACGTCGGCAGTCAGTTCCTCACCGCTTTTCAGGCGGATGCCGTGCGCAGTGAAACACTCGATCTCGGCCGTCACCACCTGTGCCTTGCCCTGGAGCAATACCCGGAACAGATCGCCGTCCGGCACCGCACAGACGCGCTGATCCCAGGGTTTGTAGCGGGGGCTGAAATGGCGCAGATCGACTTGCTCGCCCAGTTGACGGCGCACCAGCCCCAGCAGTATCCGCCGCACCAGATTGGGAAAGCGTTTGGCCAGCGTATAGAAGACCAGCTGCAGGGTGACGTTGCGCCCGCGCGCCAGGCGGTACACCCATTTCTCCGGCAACACTCGCCGCAGCGCGTTGGATAACGCATCACGCTGCGGCAGGTTGATCACGTAACTCGGCGAACGCTGCAGCATGGTCACCTGCGCCGCGCGCTCGGCCAGCGCCGGCACCAGGGTCACGGCGGTCGCACCGCTGCCGATCACCAGCACACGCTTGCCGCTGTGGTCGAACCCTTCTGGCCACTGCTGCGGATGGATGAAGGTGCCCTGATAAGCCTCACGCCCGGCGAATTCGGGGGTATAGCCGGCCTCGTAGCGGTAGTAGCCGGTGCACATCATCAGGAACTGACAACGCATGCGCAGCGGCTCGGCCTCATCACCACGCTGCACCAGCAACTGCCAGGTGGCGTCGGCACTGCACCAATTGGCCTGGAGCACCTTGTGCCGATAGCGAATCAAGCGGTCGACGGCGTGCTCGGCGGCGGTTTCCTCGATGTAGCGGCGAATCGAAGCGCCGTCAGCGATGGCTTGCGCATCGCGCCAGGGCTTGAAGTTGTAGCCGAGGGTGTACATGTCCGAATCGGAGCGGATGCCCGGATAACGAAACAGATCCCAGGTGCCGCCCATGGCCTCGCGCGCTTCGAGAATGGCCAAGCGCTTGTCCGGGCACAGTCTTTTGAGATGACAGGCCGCGCCGATACCGGACAGACCGGCACCGATGATCAGGACATCCAGATGTTCGATGGACATGGCGCATCCCTCACGGTCTTGCAAGGATGCGCATCACCTTAGCGCATGCGCCTGTCATCCGCTGCGTGCCGAAGCTGCCACACGCCATTCACATCTGCTGACCGGCATGGCTGGCCTGAAAGACCCGTGCGGCGGTAAGCTGTGCCGATGACTACACCCTACCTGACTTCGCCGCAGACCCGCGACACGGAGGCCGCCAGCGACCTGCGGCTGGGTGGCGACTGGACGCTGGCCCATTACAGCCTGCTCGAACCCCAGGTATTGGCGTTGCGCGAACGCCTGCAGGGCAGCGAACGCGTCGACCTCGGCGACCTGGCCGCGCTGGATACTGCCGGTGCAGCGCTGCTGGTCGAACTGCTCGGCAGCGAACGCCTGCGCCAGCTCGTACAGCAGAGCGCCTTGAGCGCGCAGCGCCGCGCCCTGCTGCTGGCGGTGGCAGACGCCATGGCCGACAGCCCGCAGACGCAGCCAACAGAGCAACCCTCGGTGGTGCGTGAAGTGCTCGGGCATATCGGCGAAGTGGTCGAAGGCATGTGGCACCAGGGCCGTGCCCTGCTCGGCTTCATGGGCCTGACCCTGGCCAGCATGCTGGCGATTCTGCTGCGCCCGCGACGCTGGCGCCTGACCGCCCTGGCCGCGCACCTGGAGCAATGCGGGCTCAACGCCGTGCCCATCGTCGCCCTGCTGACCTTTCTGGTCGGCGCCGTGGTGGCCTTTCTCGGCGCGACCATCCTCGCCGACTTCGGCGCCAGCATCTACACGGTGAACCTGGTGGCCTTCTCCTTCCTGCGCGAGTTCGGCGTGCTGCTTACCGCCATTCTCATGGCCGGGCGCACCGCCAGCGCCTTCACCGCGCAAATCGGCTCGATGAAAGCCAACGAGGAAATTGACGCCATTCGCACCCTGGGCCTGAGCCCCATCGAACTGCTGGTGCTGCCCCGGGTGTTCGCCATGCTCATCGCCCTGCCGATCCTGACCTTCATCGCCATGCTCAGCGGTATGCTCGGCGGCGCCCTGGTCTGCATCGTGGCGCTGGATATCCCGCTGGTCATGCACCTGTCGATCCTGCAGGACAGCGACCTGCTGCGGCACTTCCTGGTCGGCCTGCTCAAGGCGCCGATTTTCGCCTTCCTGATCGCCCTGATCGGCTGCCTGGAAGGTTTCAAGGTCAGCGGCAGTGCGCAATCGGTGGGTGAGCACACCACCTCGGCGGTGGTGCAGTCGATCTTCGTGGTGATCCTGCTTGATGCCCTGGCTGCGCTGTTCCTGATGGAGATGGGCTGGTGAGCCGCGACAGCGTCATCGAGGTGCGCAACCTGAGCAACCGCTTTGGCCGCCAGGTGGTGCACGAGCATCTGGATTTCGACCTGTACCGCGGTGAGATTCTCGGCGTGGTCGGCGGCTCGGGTACCGGCAAGTCGGTGCTGCTGCGCAGCATCGTCGGCCTGCGCCGCCCCAATGCCGGTACCGTACGGGTATTCGGTGAAGAGCTGCTGAGCCTGCCGACAGAACGCCGCTCGCAACTGGAGCGGCGCTTCGGCGTGCTCTACCAGCGCGGCGCGCTGTTCTCCTCGCTGACGGTGAGCGAGAACATTGCCCTGCCACTGATCGAGCACGCCGGCCTGTCGCGCGCCGCCGCCGAACGCCTGGCGCGGGTCAAGATCGCCCTGGCCGGCCTGCCCAGCAATGCCGCCGACAAATACCCCAGCTCACTGTCCGGTGGCATGGTCAAACGCGCCGCCCTGGCCCGCGCCCTGGCGCTGGATCCGGACATTCTGTTTCTCGACGAGCCGACCGCCGGCCTCGACCCCATCGGCGCAGCCGCCTTCGACCAGCTGATTCGCACCCTCAGCGACAGCCTGGGGCTCAGCGTGTTTCTGGTCACCCACGACCTGGACACGCTCTACAGCATCTGCGACCGCGTCGCGGTGCTGGCGCAGAAGAAGGTATTGGTGGCCGACCGCCTGGACGTGGTGGCCGCCACCGACGATGCCTGGATCCAGCAATATTTTCACGGCCCGCGTGGACGCGCGGCTGCACAGACCGCTACGGCGGCAGGGAGTCAATGAATGGAACCCAGAGCCCATCATGTGCTGATCGGCCTGTTTACCGTGCTTACGGTAGGGGCCGCGCTGCTGTTCGGCCTGTGGCTGAACAAGGCCGGTGCCGATCGCGCCTTCACCGATTACGAAGTGATCTTCAACGAGGAGGTCAGCGGCCTGTCGCAGGGCAGTGCGGTGCAGTACAGCGGCATCAAGGTCGGTGACGTGATCCGCCTCGGCCTCGACCCCGACGATCCACGCACGGTGCGCGCGCGCATCCGTATCGTCGGTGGCACACCGATCAAGCAGGACACCCGTGCGCGCCTGTCGATCACCAGCATCACCGGTCTGGCGGTGATCCAGCTATACAGCGGCAGCCCGGAAAGCCCGCCCCTGAAGGGGGAGGATGGTCAACCCGGCATCATTATCGCCGACCGCTCGCCGCTGTCGCGACTGATGGCCAATGGCGAGGACCTGGTGGTCAATATCACCCGCCTGCTCAACCGCGCCAACCGCATGCTTTCGCGCGAGAATGCCGAGCGCGTCTCGCGCACCCTGGAAAATCTCGAGCAGGCCACCGCCGGCATCGCCGACCAGCGTGACGAACTCGGTGAAGCCCTGCGCCAGACCAGCGCGGCCACCCGCGAAGCAGCCGAGTTGATGCGCACCGCCAAGCGCCTGCTCGACGGCCAGGGCAGCCAGGCGCTGGACAATGCCGAACGCCTGATGGCCTCGCTGGAGCGCAGCAGCCGCAGCATCGAGCAGTTGCTGGAAAGCAATCGCAGTGCGCTGGACAGTGGCATGCAGGGCCTCGGCGAGCTGGGCCCGGCGATTGGCGAACTGCGCGATACCCTCGGCGCCCTGCGCAGCTTCTCCCGCCGCCTGGAGCAGGACCCCACCGGCTACCTGCTGCGCAACGACAGCATCAAGGAGTTCCAACCATGAAGCGTCTGTCCCTGCTGCTGGCCGCTGGCCTGCTCAGCGCCTGCTCGATCTTGCCGCAGAGCGAACCGCTGGATATCTACCTGCTACCGGCCACGACGCTGCCGGCACAGACACAGCGTGTCGACTGGTCGCTGCGGGTCAACAGCCCGGTCAGCAACCAGTTGCTAGACGGTACACGTATCGTCGTGCTGCCCGAACCCGGACGAGTAAACACCTATCAAGGCGTGCGCTGGAGCGAGCGCACGCCACAGTTGTTGCGTGCGCGACTGCTCGATGCATTTCAGGATGATGGCCGGATTCAGGCGCTCAGCAACGAGGACCAGCGCCTGCAGGCCGACCTGGAACTGGTCAGCGATCTGCGCAGCTTCCATAGCGAATACCGAGACGGTATCCCGTACGCGCTGATCCGTCTTGAGGTCAACCTGGTGGATACGCGCAGCCAGAAGATCATCGCCAGCCGCCGCTTCAGCGTCAGCCAGGCAGCAGGCGATACCTCGATTACCGCAGTAGTGACTGCGTTCGGCAAGGCTGCCGATCAATTGTCCCGCGAACTGGTGGACTGGACACTGGCCGAAGGCCAACGCGTCGCCCAGTAGGGTGCGCCGTGCGCACCAGGCATTTCACAGGCGATCATCCCTACGATAGCCAGTTGCGCACTTCGGCATAGGGGTAATCCTCAAGCGCGCCGAAGCCGGCCAACTGGCGTGCCTTGAGCTTGGTGAACAATGGCGTGGTCACCCCGCAGAGAAAACGCGTCAGGCACTCGTGGCTCGGGTCGTGCCCGGCGTATTGCCGGTGCTTCTCGACGAAGGCGGCGCATAACGCCTGGGCGTCGCGACCGCTCAAGGGCGGTAATTCCGGCGGCTGCGGCAAGGTCGCGACCTGGCCCCGGCACACCGAACAATGCCCGCAGCGCTCGGGTGCCTGTTCGTCACCAAAGTACAACGCCAGGCGCCGGCTCAGGCATTCGTGGCTCTCGAACAAACCGAGCATGGCCTGGATACGGGCAATCTCGCTGGCCTCGTGGGCACGAAAGTGCGCGTGCAGATCATGGGCCAGGGCATCGACATCGAAGTCGCCATCGAGCACGGCATAGACTTCGGTCATCTGCTTGCTTTCCAGCTCCAGCCACCCCCTTTCCTGGAAGTAATCCAACGCCTTGACCACCCGCGCACGTTCGGCACCGTACTGTTGATACAGGGCGTCGAAATCCAGGGTCGACCAGGTGCGCGCCCGTTTCGAGCAGGCCAGGATGGCCTCGACGAACTGACGCCGCTCGCCTTCGAACTGTGCCAGCAAGGCCTGATCATCAAGCAACAACTTGAAGCGATACTCGGCAAAGTAGGCATAACGTGGCGCGATGATGCCGCGCAGCTCCAGCTGCACCAGCAGGGTCTTGAGCGGCAGCGCACGGATATTGCTCAGCTCGGACAGCTGATTGAGCATCAGCTCCCATTGCCCGCCCGTGCCGACTGCGCGCAGGTCGTCGAGCACCGCACGAATGCCAGAGCGCTCTGGCGTATCGCCATAAACGAAGTTCTCCAGCACGCTGAGACCGTCGCGGCTGGCCAGCACCAGGCAGTCCGAAGCCTGGCCATCACGTCCGGCGCGGCCGATTTCCTGGCTGTAGTTCTCCACCGACTTGGGCAGGTCGAAGTGCACCACGTTACGGATGTCGCGCTTGTCGATGCCCATGCCGAAGGCGATGGTGGCGACAATGCATTCCAGCTCGCCGGCCATGAAGCGGCGCTGGATCGACTCGCGAACCTCGTGCGCCATGCCGGCGTGGTAGGCGCTGACTGCCAGACCGTCACGCGCCAGGCGCTCGGCCACCTGCTCGGCAGTCTTCTGCTGGGTGACGTAGACGATGCTCGCCTGGCCGCGCCGCGGCGCCAGCCATTGCTGCAAACGTTGCAACTTGGCGGAGCCTGCCACCGGCTCGACCAGCAGGTTGAGGTTGGAGCGATAGAAGCCGGTGGTGACCACGTCCGCCTCGGTGATGGCGAATTTCTCGCGCATGTCGGCGATGACCTTGGGCGTGGCAGTCGCCGTGAGCAGCAGCACCTGCGCGATGCCGAACTGACGCTGATAATCGGGCAGCTTGAGGTAGTCGGGGCGGAAGTTGTGGCCCCACTCGGAAATGCAGTGCGCCTCGTCGACCACCAGCAGGGAGATCGGCACCTGAGCGATGAAATGACGGAAGCGTTCGTTCTTCAGGCGCTCCACCGAGATCATCAGGATCTTCAGCTCACCGCTGCGCGCGCGGTTCATCACCTCCATCATTTGCTCGCGGCTCTGCGCCGAATCGATGCTGGCCGCGGCGATGCCATGGGCATGCAGGAACGCCAGCTGATCCTGCATCAGCGCCAGCAGCGGCGAGATCACCAGGGTCAGGTGCGGCAGGTGCAGGGCCGGCAGCTGGTAGCACAGCGATTTGCCCGAGCCGGTGGGAAAGATCGCCGCCGCCGAACGCCCGGCGAGCACGGCGCTGATCACCGCCTCCTGACCGGGACGCAGCTGATCGAAACCGAAAACACGTTTGAGGGTGGACATGCGCTGTCACTCCGTTGACCGCTGAATGGCCCCTGACCATAACGCGGTTCGCCAGGGTACGCCATGGAACGTAGCCCGGATAAAGTCCGGGAAGGGTCACCAGCCATCCCGGATTTCATCCGGGCTCCGCGACCACCACGCCATAAATGACAAAGCCGCCCGAAGGCGGCTTGGTCAGAAGCGCGGCTCAGCTTACAGCTGCGGGCCGGCGTTCTTGATCGCGTCGCTGACATCGAACTTGGCGAAGTTGTCGATGAACAGCTTGGCCAGGCCTTTGGCGGCTTCGTCGTAGGCGTTCTTGTCTGCCCAGGTGTTGCGCGGGTTGAGCAGGTTGGTGTCGACGCCCGGAACGGCCTTCGGCACGTCCAGGTTGATGATCGGCAGGTGCTCGGTCTCGGCACCGATCAGCGCACCGCTCTGGATGGCGGCGATCACACCACGGGTGGTGGGGATGTTGAAACGCTTGCCGACGCCGTAGCCACCGCCGGTCCAGCCGGTGTTGACCAGGTAGACCTTGGAGCCGAAGGCATTGATGCGCTTGATCAGCAGCTCGGCGTAGACGCCAGCCGGACGCGGGAAGAACGGCGCGCCGAAGCAGGTGGAGAAGGTCGACTTGATGCCGCCGCCCGAACCCATTTCGGTGGAGCCGACCAGCGCGGTGTAGCCGGACAGGAAGTGGTAGGCGGCCTGCTCGTTGTTGAGGATCGACACCGGCGGCAGTACGCCAGTGAGGTCGCAGGTTAGGAAGATCACCGCGTTCGGCTCACCGCCCAGGTTCTTCTCGCTGCGCTTCTCGACGTACTCCAGCGGGTAGGCGGCGCGGCTGTTCTGGGTCAGGCTGTCATCGGCGTAATCCGGAACGCGCTGTTCGTCGAGCACGACGTTTTCCAGCACAGTGCCGAACTGGATGGCTTTCCAGATCACCGGCTCGTTCTTCTCGGACAGGTCGATGCACTTGGCGTAGCAACCGCCTTCGATGTTGAACACCACGCCTTCGCCCCAGCCATGCTCGTCGTCACCGATCAGGTAACGCGATTCGTCGGCGGACAGGGTGGTCTTGCCGGTGCCAGACAGACCGAAGAACAGGGTGACGTCACCTTCTTCGCCGATGTTGGCGGCGCAGTGCATCGGCAGCACGTCTTTTTCCGGCAGCAGGAAGTTCTGCACGGAGAACATGGCCTTCTTCATTTCACCGGCGTAACGCATGCCGGCGATCAGCACTTTCCTGGCGGCGAAGTTGATGATCACGCAGCCATCGGAGTTGGTGCCGTCACGCTCGGGCACGCATTCGAAATTGGCGACGTTGAGGATCTGCCACTCGGCCTTGGCGGACGGGTTGTAGACGCTCGGGTTGATGAACAGCTGACGGCCGAACAGGTTCTGCCAGGCAGTCGCGGTGGTCATCTTCACCGGCAGATAGTGCTCTTCGGCGGAGCCGACGTGCACATGGGAAACGAAGTGTTCCTGGGCGTTGTTGAAGGCGACCACGCGATCCCACAGGGCATCGAACTTGTCGGCCGGGAACGGACGGTTGATGTTGCCCCAGGCAATTTGCGCCTCGGTGCTCGGCTCCTGAACGATGAAGCGGTCTGCCGGCGAGCGGCCAGTGCGATGACCGGTACGAACGACCAGCGCACCGTTGGCGGCCAGTTCTCCTTCACCACGGCGAATGGCTTCTTCGACCAGTTGCGCGGCGCTGATGTCGGTGTACACGGCGTTGTTGGCTTGCGTCATGAGGGTCCCCGTCGGCCGCTGGCCGAGTCTTCCGAACGTTGTGTAGTGCAGGGGCAACCACACTACACGGTAAAAAAGTCGCGGGAGTATGCCAGAAAAGCAAAGTGCTTGGCAGCCTCCGATCTGATAGAGAACGGCTATCGCCCGGAAAATTTCCTCAATGCCGCGTCTGCGAAGGCTCCTCGCTGCCGGCGCCAGCGAACAGCTGAGTGATGTCGGCGGCATCGAAGGCATAGCGCTCGTTGCAGAACTGGCAATCGATCACCACGCTGCCGCCCTGCTCGGCCAGCAGCTGCTCGGCATCGGCCTGACCGAGGCTGGCCAGGGCACCGGCCGAGCGCTCGCGCGAGCAACTGCAGCGGAACTGCAGCGGCTGCTCGTCGAACAGGCGCACGTTCTCTTCATGGTAGAGGCGATGCAGCAGAGTCGGGTTATCCAGCCCCAACAGCTCTTCAGCCGTCAGGGTGTCGGCCAGGGTCAACACATGGTTCCAGCTCTCGGCGCGCTCCTGCGGCTCGGTCTGGTGGTGCGGCGGCAGTTGCTGCAGCAGCAGACCACGGGCACGCTGGCCGTCGGCCTTGAGCCAGAAACGCGTCGGCAACTGCTCGGAGCTGGCGAAGTAGTTGCTCAGGCATTCGGCCAGGTCGGCACCATCCAGGTCGACGATGCCCTGGTAACGCTGGCCACGGGCCGGGTCGATGGTGATGGCCAGCACGCCATTGGGCATCAGGCTCTGCAGGTCGGCGTCAACGTCGGCGCCGATGCGCTCGGCGTCATAGCGGGCGATGCCGCGCAGTTCACGTGCGCTGGAGCATTCCACCATCAGCAGCGACAGCGGGCCTTCGGCGCGCGCCTGCAGCACCAGCAGGCCATCGAACTTCAGCGTGCCGACCAGCAGCGCTGCAGCGGCCATCATCTCGCCAAGCAGTTGCGCCACCGCCTGCGGGTAGGCGTGCTTGGCCAGCACATGGGCATAGCTCTCTCGCAGTGCGACCATCTCACCGCGCACATCGGTGTCGTCGAACAGGAAACGTTGACTGAAGTCGTTCATAGCGGTCTGCCCAGGGTCTGCAAAAAGGCTGGCGATTTTAGGCACAAACGCCAGCACAACCAAGGCCCGACCGTCATGTGCCAGCGCTCACATACCAGACATCCGCCGCTGAACCCCGCCTGAACGAGCGGGCAACTGAGCTTGTAGCGCTGGCCACGCTGCCTATCATCCGCGCGCTTGGAGCCAGGCCTGTCATTCATCAGCAAAAGGTTTTCCCATGTCGAGCCCTTCGATCAATCATCTCTGGCAGCCACGCGCCATGCTGGCCTGCCATGCCGTGGCCTTCGCGCTGCTTGCCAGCTGGCTGTGGCAACCCAGCCGCGAGTTGTGGGACGCCTTCGATCTGTGGCTGTTCAGGCTGCTCAACGATCCGGTTCATGCTGGCGGTGTGTGGGCCCATATCTGGGCCATCGGCAGCATGCGCCCGGTGGACGCCGGCGTCGGCGTGGTGATGCTGGCGGTGATGCTCAAGGCCGATCTGATCTTCACCGGGCCGCAAGTGCGTCGCGCGCTGTTCGCCTTTCTCGTCGCGCTGACGGTCATGCTGCTGATGCGCGTGCTGTTCGCCGATCTGGTCGAGTACATGGGCTGGCAGCACGCCAGTCCGTCGCTGGTGGTAGAAGGCAGCGCGCGCCTGACCGAGCTGTTCCCGACCTGGGAAGAGCGCTGGGACCTGAAGGACAGCGCCCGCCGCAGCTTCCCTGGCGATCATGCCTCGGTGCTGCTGATCTGGGCCTACTTCATGAGTTTCTTCGCCCGCAGCTGGCGCCTGCTGCTGGTCTGGGCGATTGCCGTGACCGGCATGTTGCCGCGCCTGGTGGCCGGCGCCCACTGGGGCGCGGACGCCTTGGTCGGCGGCGTGTTCCTCAGTCTGCTGGCGCTGGCCTGGAGCTGCTACACCCCGCTGGGTTACCGCGCCAGCGAATGGCTGGAGAAGGTCAGCCAGCCGCTCACCTCGCGCCTGGCCAAACTGCCGCTGCTGGGCCGCCTGAGCATCGTCAGCGGGCGCTGAAGCGAGTAGCCCGGATGCAATCCGGGGAGGGTCGAGGTGATTCCCCCGGATTTCATCCGGGCTACACACAACCCGGATCGCGCCTAATCCTCATCCGCCCAGGGGTGGCGCAGGCCACCTGCCTGCTGTTCGTTGAACTGATGGATCTGCCGGCGCTGCTTCTTGCTCGGCCGCCCGTCGCTCTGCATCCCCATCGCGCCAGCCTTGCGCAGGGCGGCGGCCTGCTCGCGACGGGCGATGCTCTCTTGCGTCTCGCGGTACAGCAATTGCGCCTCCGGCGCGCCACGGCGCACCGCAGAGAGCGCCAGCACGACCACGGTGCGCTCATCGAAACCGGTGCGCAGTACGTACTCGTCGCCAATCCTGGGTTCCTTGCCTGGCTTGCAACGGTCACCCCGATGATGCACCTTGCCACCTTCTATGGCCGCCTTGGCCAGGGCGCGGGTCTTGTAGAAACGCGCGGCCCAGAGCCATTTGTCCAGGCGCACCTTGTCGTCGTCTTTTTCGCTCATCTCGCTCTCTGATGGATTTCGCATCCGGCACGCAGGCCAGATGCAGTTGTCACAAGGCACAACTAGAATGCGCGCAATCATAGGCCGTGTAGGCCGCAGGGGGCACTCTCACCTTGAAGACTTTTGACCCACTCAGCGTGATCGGCCTGCGTGAATGGATCAATCTGCCCGAACTCGGCATCATCGGCCTGCGCGCCAAGATCGACACCGGCGCCAGCACCTCGAGCCTGCACGCCAGCGATATTCAGCCGTTCCAGCGTGACGGCGAGGACTGGGTACGTTTCACCGCCTACCTCGGCACTCAGGTGCAGCGCCGTCATCGCTGCGAGGCGCCGCTGGTTTCGGTCAAACGCATCAAAAGCTCCAATGGCCAGACGCAGAGTCGCTACGTGATTCGTACCGACCTGGCGCTCGGTGATCGTCTATGGCCGGTGGAATTTACTCTGGCCTGTCGCAAGACCATGCGCTATCGCGTGTTGCTCGGTTCCAAGGCACTGATAACCGGCTGCTGGCTGGTCAACCCGGCGCTGAGCTACGTGCAGGAAAAACCCGCCCTCCCCCCATCCCTTCCAGGTGCCCCATGAAGATCGCCGTGCTGTCGCGCAACCCGCGCCTGTATTCCACCCGCCGTCTGGTGGAGGCCGGCCAGCAACGGGGCCATGAGATGCAGGTGATCGACACCCTGCGTGCCTACATGAACATCGCCAGCCACAAGCCGCAGATCCACTACCGTGGCCAGGCGCTGGAAGGTTTCGAGGCGGTCATCCCGCGCATCGGCGCATCGGTGACCTTCTATGGCTGTGCGGTATTGCGCCAGTTCGAGATGATGGGCGTCTATCCGCTCAACGAATCGGTGGCCATCAGCCGCTCGCGCGACAAGCTGCGCGCCCTGCAACTGCTGTCGCGCAAAGGCATCGGCCTGCCGGTGACCGGCTTCGCCCACTCGCCGGACGACATTCCCGATCTGATCCAGATGGTCGGCGGCGCACCGCTGGTGATCAAGGTGCTGGAAGGCACCCAGGGCATGGGCGTGGTGCTGGCCGAAACGCACAAGGCGGCCGAGTCGGTGATCGAGGCCTTCCTCGGCCTCAAGCAGGACATCATGGTCCAGGAATACATCCACGAGGCCGGTGGCGCCGACATTCGCTGCTTCGTGGTCGGCGACAAGGTGATCGCATCGATGAAGCGCCAGGCCAAGGCCGGCGAGTTCCGCTCCAACCTGCATCGCGGCGGCAGCGCCAGCCTGATTAAGATCACCCCGGAAGAACGCATGACCGCTGTCCGTGCTGCCCGCGTGATGGGCCTGAACGTCGCCGGGGTGGACATCTTGCGCTCCAACCATGGCCCGCTGGTGATGGAAGTGAACTCCTCGCCCGGCCTGGAAGGCATCGAGACCACCACCGGCAAGGACGTCGCCGGGATGATCATCCAGTACCTGGAAAAGAACGCCGAACCCGGCCAGACCCGCACCAAGGGACGCGGATGAGCGCGCCCTGCTGCTGAAAACACTCAGCGCTGCCGCGCCTGCAGCCAGGTGAGAAACGCCCTCTCGCTCATCGACTGGCCAAACAGGTAACCCTGGCCGAGGGTGCAGTGCTGCTCGCGCAGGAACGCCAACTGGCTGTCGTGCTCGATGCCTTCGGCCACGCACTCCAGCTCCAGGTTGCGCGCGATCATCAGGATGGTCTGCACCAGCATGCGCCCGCTCGCAGCGCCATCCAGATCGGCGACGAAGCTGCGGTCGATCTTCAGACGATCCAGCGGCAGGCGCTTGAGGTAGGTCAGCGACGAGTAGCCGGCACCAAAATCGTCGATGGCGAAGCGCACGCCCTGTGCCTTGAGCTGTTGCATGTTGCCGATGGCATGCCCGCTGCGTCCGTCACGCTGGGCATTACGCAGCGCCTGCAACGCCGGCTGGGTACGCTCATCTCCGAGCAGGAAACGACAATTGCGCCCCAGCGCCTCCTCGGCGCTGTACCCGGTGATCTGGCTGAAGGCGGCGTTGCAGTAGACCAGCGGCAGATCGGCCTGGCGCGCGCCGGCAATGGTCATGCCCAGGGGGCTGGCCTCCATCGCCAGGTTGGCCCGGGCCAGTTGCTGCTGCATCTGCGCGCTGCGCGCCAGCGCCTGACGCAGATCGCCCAGCGCACGCCCGACCAGCAGAGTCGCCAGCATCAGCAGCACGACCGTGAAGTCCAACTGGTTGCGCTGCACATCCAGCTCGCCAAAGCCCGGACTGTCGCGCCACAGCGCCAGCGGCAGCGTGACGGCGCACACCAGCAGCACGCCGTACAACGCCCCGGCAAAGGCGTGGTGCAGCGCCAGAACCAACATGCTCAGGCCCAGCAGGAGCAGGACGAGCTGCGTCGGCAGACGGGCACTGAGCAGCATCAGCAGGACAAATGCGTCCGTCGCTAACAGCCAGCCGCCTGGCGAGCGACTGATGCTCAGGCTCGCGGAGCCAGCCACGCGCATGCAGCAACGGCGTACAGAGCGCCAGCCAGGGTGCCGTCAGGGCAGCATATTGGTGGTGTTGCTCAACCAGATCGCCAGACCGCCCTGCGTCCACTGCCCTGAAACCCCGTCAGGCAAAGAGTGCCCTGCAAGCCGAACGCTACCAAGGCACTCGGCAGCAACACCGCGAAGGCCAAGAACCGCAGCAGTTCAGGCCAGGATCGAAAGGCTGGCGCCGTAACAGCCACCAGCCCAGGGCAACGGCTGCGGTTTCCGGCAGGGCATAGAGCGGCGCCCGAATGCCTGACAGCATATCGCCAGCACTCGAGCGCGGTAATTGAACGTTCGGCTATACCGCGTCGCGCGGCAAGAGCAGGCCAAGCGGCAAACGCACCCGCGCCTCCAGGCCGCCACCACTGCGATTGCGCAACTCGACGCTGCCGCCATGCAGCGCCGCGATACGCTTGACGATGGCCAAACCGAGGCCGGTGCCGCGCCCACCACGCGCCCTGTCGCCGCGAATGAAGGGGTTGAAGATGCTGTCGAGCTCGGCCGGATCGATACCATTGCCGCGGTCCAGCACGCTCAACACCACATAGGGCGCGCTGTGATCACCTGCCAGGCTGGCTACCACCTCGACGGCATCGCCACCACCGTGATTGAGGGCGTTCTCCACCAGATTGGTGAGCAGCCGCTTGATCGATACCCGACGCAGCGGAAACGGTGGAATCGCTTCCAGGCACAGGCGCACACGCTCGTTGCCCTGGTTATAGGGTGCCAGGGTTTCACGCACCAGCTCGGGGAAGTCGGCTTCCTCCACCGGCTCGCCGCGACCATCACGGATGAAGGCGAGGAACTGATCGAGAATGGCGTCCATGTCCTCGATATCGCGCACCATGTCATCGGTCAGTTCGGTGTCGTTTTCCATGAACTCCAGGGCCAGACGCAGGCGCGTCAGCGGCGTGCGCAGGTCATGCGAGACGCCAGCCAGCATCAGCTCACGCTCGCGGGCAGCCTGCTCGACATCCTCGGCCATCTGGTTAAAGGCGCGATAGACCTCAGTCATCTCGCTCGGCGTATCACTCACCGGCAGCCTGACGCTGCGTCCCTGGCCAAGCTGGCGGGCAGCGAATACCAGACGCTTGAGCGGCGCATTGAGCTGACGCACGAAGATCCAGGCCGCCGCCGTGGACAGCAGGCCAATGGCGAGGAACCAGCCGAGCACGCTCCAGATACGCTGGCCACGCAACGGGTGCGGATACATCGGCACACGCACCCAGCCATCCCCCAGGCTCGGCGCATGCACCCAGAGCGCCGGCGGCGTCGTGGCACGCACGCGGGTTTCGGTGTCGGGGCCAAGCTCGGTCTGCATCTGCCGCTGGAAGATTTCACTGTAGGGCCAGTGCTGTTCGCTGGCCGGCACCTTGTCGCGCGGAATGCGCTTGAGCCCGGCGGCCTGGGCGATGTGATCGCGGTCATCGGGGTTGGCCGCCCAATAGGCGCGCAAGGTCAACGCCGCGCCGTGGCTGTACTGACGATCGACCAGCACATCCTCGTTCATCATCAGGTACACCAGGGTCAATGCCTTGGAGAACAGCACGACGACCAGCACCAGCCAGAGGGTGCGGGCAAAGAAGCTTTGCGGAAACCAGGCGGGAGCCTTCACGAGCGGCAAACCCCGGAGGTGCAGCGGCAAGCCTCAGGCTTCAGGCTATAAGTGGCTGTACCGTGCGCATTGGCCTGCAACTTGTGGCTTGCAGCTTGCAGCTTCATTTCTTTCCGTCCGGCACGAACACGTAACCCACACCCCAGACGGTCTGGATATAGCGCGGCTTCGACGGGTCCGGCTCGATCAGGCGGCGCAGGCGGCTGATCTGCACATCGATGGAGCGTTCCAGCGCATCCCACTCGCGGCCACGGGCCAGGTTCATCAGCTTGTCGCGGGTCAGCGGTTCGCGCGCATGCTGCACCAGCGCCTTGAGCACGGCGAACTCACCGGTGGTGAGCATGTGCACCTCATCGCCCTTCTTCAGCTCGCGGGTGGCCAGCGACAGCTCGTACTCACCGAAGGTCACACTTTCGTCTTCGGTGCCCGGCGCGCCCGGTACCACCGGTGCCTGACGGCGCAGTACGGCCTTGATCCGCGCCAGCAGTTCGCGCGGGTTGAAGGGCTTGGCCAGGTAATCGTCAGCGCCCAGCTCCAGCCCCTGGATGCGGCTGCCTTCGTCACCCTTGGCGGTGAGCATGATGATCGGCATCTGGTTGCCGGCTTCACGCAAGCGGCGGCAGGCAGAGAGACCGTCTTCGCCCGGCAACATCAGGTCCAGCACCACCAGATTGAACAGCTCGCGGGCCAGCAGACGATCCATCTGCTCGACGTTTTCCACTGCGCGAACCCGATAGCCCTGCTCATCGAAGAAGCGCTCGAGCAAGCGGCGCAAACGTGCGTCGTCATCGACAATGAGGATCTTCTCGCCTTCGGCGACAGGGGCAGCGGACTGGGTCATGGCGTCTCCTTGGACAGCCGTACTGAGGACGGCAAGTGGCGGCATTATCGCTCAGGCGCATGGGTGGGCGCTCTAGCCATTGTTAGCAGATTTTTCCCCAACGGTTCGCAGCGCTCGCGAATGCGGTGTTTATAATGCGCCGCTTTCGTGTCTGGCCAGCATCTTTGCGGCCGCCCTGTCGCTTCAGTGGGTAGCTTTATTTATGGACAGTATCAACAACCGCATCGCCGATGAACTGGGCGTGCGCCCGCAGCAAGTCGCCGCCGCCGTGGCCCTGCTCGATGAAGGCTCCACCGTGCCCTTCATCGCCCGTTACCGTAAAGAGGTGACCGGCAGCCTCGACGACACCCAGTTGCGCCACCTGGAAGAGCGCCTGCGCTACCTGCGCGAGCTGGACGAACGCCGCGTGGCGATCCTCGCCAGCATCGAGGAGCAGGGTAAGCTCACCCCCGAACTCAAGCGCGAAATCGACCTGGCCGACACCAAGACCCGTCTCGAAGACCTCTACCTGCCGTACAAGCAAAAGCGCCGTACCAAGGGCCAGATCGCCCTGGAAGCCGGTCTTGGCGAGCTGGCCGACGCACTGTTCAACGATCCGAGCCTGACGCCCGAGCAGGAAGCCGAGCGCTTCATCGACACCGAGAAGGGCTTCGCCGACGTCAAAGCCGTGCTCGAAGGCGCCAAGTACATCCTCATGGAGCGCTTCGCCGAAGACGCCGCGCTGCTCGACAAGCTGCGCAGCTTCCTCAAGGACAACGCCACCCTCAGCGCCCGCCTGGTGCCGGGTAAGGAAAACGAAGGCGCCAAGTTCAGCGACTACTTCGAGCATGACGAAGCGCTCAAGGGCGTGCCGTCGCACCGCGCGCTGGCGATCTTCCGTGGTCGCAACGAAGGCATTCTCAGCGCCAGCCTCAAGGTCGGCGAAGAGCTGCCCGGCAGCATGCACCCCTGCGAAGTGATGATCGGCGAGCGCTTCGGTATCAGCGCGCAAGGCCGTGCCGCCGACAAATGGCTGGCCGAGGTGGTGCGCTGGACCTGGAAGGTCAAGCTGTACAACCACCTGGAAACCGACCTGCTCGGCGAGCTGCGCGAGAAGGCCGAGGACGAGGCGATCAGCGTATTCGCCCGCAACCTGCACGACCTGCTGCTGGCCGCCCCGGCCGGCCCGCGCGCCACCCTGGCGCTCGACCCGGGCCTGCGCACCGGCTGCAAGGTGGCCGTGGTTGATGCCACCGGCAAGGTGCTGGAAACCGCCACCGTCTACCCGCACGCGCCGCGCAACGACTGGGACGGCACCCTGGCCATCCTCGCCAAGCTCTGCGCCAAGCACGGTGTCGACCTGATCTCCATCGGCAACGGCACCGCCAGCCGCGAGACCGACAAGCTGGCCGCCGAACTGATCAAGAAGGTACCGGGCCTCAAGCTGACCAAGGTGATGGTCTCCGAGGCCGGCGCCTCGGTGTACTCGGCCTCGGAGCTGGCCGCCCGCGAATTCCCCGATCTCGACGTGTCGCTGCGCGGTGCGGTGTCCATCGCCCGCCGCCTGCAAGACCCGCTGGCCGAGCTGGTGAAGATCGACCCGAAATCCATCGGCGTCGGCCAGTACCAGCACGATGTGTCGCAGCTCAAGCTGGCGCGTAGCCTGGACGCCGTGGTCGAGGACTGCGTGAACGCCGTCGGCGTGGACGTCAACACCGCCTCCGCCGCCCTGCTGGCGCGCATCTCCGGCCTCAATGCGACCCTGGCGCAAAACATTGTGCAGTACCGCGACGCCAACGGCGCCTTCGCCTCGCGCGCCGAACTGAAGAAGGTGCCGCGCCTGGGCGAGAAGACTTTCGAGCAGGCCGCTGGCTTCCTCCGCGTGATGAACGGTGACAACCCGCTGGACGCCTCGGCGGTGCACCCGGAAACCTACCCACTGGTCGAGCGCATCGCCCAGGACACCGGCCGCGACATTCGCTCGCTGATCGGCGACTCGAGCTTCCTCAAGCGCCTCGATCCGGCCAAGTTCACCGACGAGCGCTTCGGCCTGGTCACCGTCGGCGACATCCTCAAGGAACTGGACAAACCCGGCCGCGACCCGCGCCCGGAGTTCAAGACCGCCGAGTTCCAGGAAGGCGTGGAAACGCTGAACGACCTCAAGCTGGGCATGGTGCTCGAAGGCGTGGTGACCAACGTCACCAACTTCGGCGCTTTCGTCGACATCGGCGTGCATCAGGACGGCCTGGTGCACATCAGCGCGCTGTCGGAGAAATTCATCAAGGATCCGCACGAGGCGGTCAAGGCCGGCGACGTGGTCAAGGTCAAGGTGATGGAGGTGGATATCCCGCGTAACCGCATCGCCCTGTCCATGCGCATGGGCGACACCCCCGGCGAGAAAGTCGAGGGCGCTCGCGGCGGTCAGCGTGGCAACGGCAACCGTGGCGGCAACACACCGCGCAGCGAGCGCCATTCCAGCCAGGACAAACCGGCACCCGCCACCGGCGGCATGGCCGCCCTGTTCGCCAACGCCAAGCAGTTGAAGAAATGAACATGACCGACAACACCGACAACGTAGGCGCCAGCAGCGCCTTTTCCCGCCTGCTCGGCCTGGAGATCCTCCAGGTCGGCGGCGGTGAGGCGCGCGTGCGCCTGACCCTCACCGACGAGCTGCGCAACCTGCACGGCAAGCTGCACGGCGGCGCGCTGTTCTCGCTGATCGACACCGCCATGGGTCAGGCCAGCCACAGCCTGGGCGATGGCGGCCCGAGCAGCGTGACCCTGGAGTGCAAGATCAACTACATCCGCCCGGTCTCCGAGGGCAGCGTGCTGTGCCACGCCAAGGTGCTGCACGCTGGTCGCCGCACCCAGGTGGTGGAAGCCGAAGTGCTGCAGGGCGACAAGCTGGTCGCCAAGGCACAAGGCACCTTCGCCTGCGTGTAATCGGCACCCCGCTCGCTGATCTAATCTGGGTAAGCGTTCGCCCCCTTGCAGAGTGCGGGGGCGATCCCCATATTATGGCGACTGCCCAGTTAGGAATTGCATCTTGAGCGACCTTCTCTCCCGCCGCCTGGCCCAGCTCGGCGAGCCGGCCAACCTGTCCCTGCTGGGCGAGTGTCTGCATGGCATCGAGCGCGAATGCCTGCGCGTCACTCGCGACGGCCAGCTGGCCCTGACTCCGCACCCGCAGGCACTAGGCTCGGCGCTGACCCATGCGCAGATCACCACCGACTATTCCGAGTCGCTGCTGGAGTTCATCACCGGCACCGCCAAGGATCCGGCCGCCACCCTCGCCGAACTGGACAGCATCCACCGCTTCGCCTACGACAAGCTCAATGGCGAACTGCTGTGGAGCACGTCGATGCCCTGCCAGTTGCCGAACGAAGAGACCATTCCCATCGCCCGCTACGGCAGCTCCAATATTGGTCGCCTCAAGTACGTGTACCGCAAGGGCCTGGCGCTGCGATACGGCAAGACCATGCAGTGCATTGCCGGCATCCACTACAACTTCTCCCTGCCGGAAAAGCTCTGGCAACTGCAGCAACAGAGCGAAGGCAGCGAGCAGAGTACGCGTGACTATCAGTCGGCGCGCTATATCGCGCTGATTCGCAACTTCCGTCGCTACAGCTGGCTGCTGATGTACCTGTTCGGCGCCTCGCCGGCGCTGGACAAGGGCTTCATGCGCGGCCGCCCGCACCAGTTGCAGGAGCTGGACGCCAGCACCCTCTACCTGCCCTATGCCACCAGCCTGCGCATGAGCGACCTGGGCTACCAGAGCAGCGCGCAGTCCGGCCTGACCCCCTGCTACAACGACCTGGCCAGCTACACCGACAGCCTGCGCCTGGCCGTCGGCACGCCCTACCCGGCTTATGTCGAGGCTGGCACCAAGCGTGGCGACGAGTGGCTGCAGCTCAACACCAACATCCTGCAGATCGAGAACGAGTACTACTCGAGCATCCGCCCGAAACGCGTGACCCACAGCGGCGAGCGGCCGATCCAGGCACTGATGAGCCGCGGTGTGCAGTACGTGGAAGTGCGCTGCCTGGACATCAATCCCTTCCTGCCGCTGGGCATAGACGTGGCGCAGGCGCGCTTCATCGATGCCTTCCTGCTGTTCTGCGCGCTGGAAGACAGCCCGCTGCTGGAGAACGGCGAGTGCAGCAGTTGCACCAGCAACTTCCTCAAGGTGGTCAAGGAAGGCCGTCGTCCCGGTCTGCATCTGCAAAAGGGCAGTCAGCAGGTGGAACTCAAGGTCTGGGCCGGCGAGCTGCTCGAACGCATCCTGCCACTGGCCGAGCTGCTCGACCGCAGCCAGGGCAGTGGCGCGCATGTCGAGGCCCTGGCGCAACAGCAGGCCAAGGTCGCCGACGTGGAGATGACGCCATCGGCGCAGGTGCTGGCGATTCTGCGTCAGGGCCAGAGCTTCACCGACTTTGCCCTGCAGCAGAGCCTGCGCCACGCCGAGTACTTCCGCGCGCAGCCGCTCAGCCCCGAACGGCAGGAGGCCTTCGAGAAAGCCGCGCATCGGTCGCTGGCCGAGCAGGCAGAGCTGGAAGCGCAGCCCAAGGGCGACTTCGACGCCTTTGTCGCGGCCTATCAGGCGAGCATTCTGGCTTTGGCCGTGTAAGGCGACGAAGCGTCGACTGCGTCACAAAGCCAACCAGCGGAGCAAAAGCCAGGATGGGCGGCCACTCCCGGGGCCGCCCGGCAAGCTAGCATTGCCGGGTAAAGGACGATAGACGAGCAGCGCCCATGGCCGAAGAAGCCACGCCGCAATGGAGCCTGGAGAGCCTGACCAAGGCTTACCAGCAAGGCTATATGGCCGGCCTTACCGGCCAGCCGAGAACCCGCCAGCCCTACCCTGACGAAATCCCTGCTGCAGCCTGGGAGGCCGGCTGGGACGATGGTTTCGAACAGATGCGCCTGCAGCAGCACAGCGCGTGAATCCTGAACGCATCGTGGGAGGGGCTTTAGCCGCGAGCGGTGAACCCGTCGCGGCTACATGCTCGGCCTTGGCCTCCCGCATCGCTCCAGCGTAGGAGCGGCTTCAGCCGCGAAACTTGCGGATAAATCCGCTCCTTCAGTTGCGGTCTGCTCTCGCCCCGCCTACAAAGCCTTCTCGAACACCTTGGAATTGCGCTGATAGTTGTACAGCGATGCTCGCGCGGTGGGCATACGCTCGACGCTGCTCGGCTCGAAGCCGCGCTCGCGGAACCAGTGGGCGGTGCGGGTGGTGAGTACGAACAGGGTCTTGATGCCCTGCGCCCGCGCCCTGGCCTCGATGCGTTCCAGCAACTCGTCGCCGCGGCCGCCATGGCGGTAATCGGGATTGACCGCCAGGCAGGCCAGCTCGCCGCAGTCCGAGTCAGCGATGGGATAAAGCGCCGCGCAGGCGATGATCAGCCCTTCGCGCTCGACGATGCTGAACTGCTCGATCTCGCGCTCCAGCACCTCGCGTGAGCGACGCACCAGAATGCCCTGCTCTTCCAGCGGGCTGATCAGCTCGATCAGACCACCAACATCCTCGATGGTCGCCTCACGCAGGGATTCGAATTGCTCCTGCGCCACCAGCGTGCCATTGCCGGTGCGGGTAAACAGTTCGCTGAGCAGCGCGCCATCGGTGGCGTAGCTGACGATATGGCTGCGTTTGACGCCGCCCCGGCAGGCTTCGGCAGCGGCATCGAGCAGCTCGCCCTGATAGTTGCTGCCCAGCCGTGCCAGATGCGCCGGCACCTGCTGCGGACGCAGCTCACGCACCAGCTTGCCGTTCTCGTCGAGCAGGCCGTCTTCGGCGCCGAACAGCAGCAGCTTGTCCGCGCCCAGGTCAATGGCGGCGCGGGTGGCGACGTCCTCGCAGGCCAGGTTGAAGATTTCCCCGGTGGGCGAATAGCCCAATGGCGACAGCAGCACGATGCTGCGCTCGTCGAGCTGGCGGTTGATACCCTTGCGGTCGATGCGCCGCACTTCGCCGGTGTGGTGATAGTCGATACCATCGAGCACACCAATCGGCCGCGCGGTGACGAAGTTGCCGCTAGTCAGACGCAGGCGCGAACCCTGCATCGGCGAGGCCGCCATGTCCATCGACAGACGCGCCTCGATGGCGATGCGCAGCTGGCCGACGGCATCGATCACGCATTCCAGGGTCGGCGCATCGGTGATGCGCAGGTCGCGGTGGTAGTGCGGAGTCAGGCCGCGGGCAGCGAGGCGCGCCTCGATCTGCGGGCGCGAGCCATGCACCAGTACCAGGCGCACGCCGAGGCTGTGCAGCAGCACCAGGTCGTGGACGATATTGGCGAAATTCGGATGGGCAACGCCCTCGCCCGGCAACATGACCACGAAGGTGCAGTCGCGGTGGGCGTTGATATAGGGCGATGCGTGGCGTAACCAGTTGACGTAGTCGTGCATGAGCAATCCATTAACGTAGAGACGTAGGACGGCATGGCCGTCATGTTCGGTCAGAAGGTCGGTCTCATCGTCGCTGCACGTCTTCGCTCCGGGTCAGGCAATAGTGTTGGATCAGTTGGCGCAGTAGCGCCACGGTAGGTTCGATACGCGCCAGCTCCAGGTGTTCCCCCGGCTGGTGCGCGCAGTCGATATCGCCAGGGCCGAGCACCAGGGTCTCGCAGCCAAGTCGCTGAAGATAAGGCGCCTCGGTGCCGAATGCCACCGCCTGTGCGCTGTGTCCGGTCAGCCGCTCGGCCAGACGCACCAGCTCGGCATCGGCACGCTGCTCGAATGGCGGCACTTCGGGGAACAGCGGACCATAGTCGATGCGTACCTGATGCTTGAGCGCCAGCGGCTGCAGCTTGCCGCGAATGGCCTCACGCAACTGCTCCGGGTCCATGCCGGGCAGAGGGCGCAGATCGAACTCCAGCGCACATTGCCCGCAGATGCGATTGGGATTGTCGCCGCCGTGGATACAACCGAGGTTGAGCGTCGGCTGTGGCACGCCGAATTGCGGGTTGTTGAATTCGCGCTGCCACTGGGCACGCAGGCCACGCAGCTCACCTATCACATCCTGCATGGCCTCCAGCGCGCTATGACCGAGACTCGGGTCGGAGCTGTGACCGCTGCGCCCGAGAATATCGATACGCTCCATCATCACGCCCTTGTGCAGGCGGATGGGTTTGAGGCCGGTCGGCTCGCCGATCACCGCCGCACGGCCAAGCGGCCGCCCGGCCTCGGCCAGGGCGCGGGCACCGGCCATGGAGCTTTCCTCGTCACAGGTGGCGAGAATCAGCAAGGGCTGCTTGAAGGGCTGGTCGAGCAGCGGCCGTACGGCCTCGATGGCCAGGGCGAAGAAGCCTTTCATGTCGCAACTGCCGAGCCCCACCCAGCGGTCGCCCACTTCGCTCAGCTTGAGCGGATCGGTCTGCCACAGGGCCGCATCGAAGGGCACGGTATCGCTGTGCCCAGCCAGCACCAGACCACCAGGGCCGGAGCCATAACTGGCGAGAAGATTGAACTTGCCCGGGGCGATCTGCTGGGTTTCGCAGGTGAAGCCCAGGTCACCGAGCCAGGCGGCAAGCAGCTCGATGACAGGCGCGTTGCTCTGGTCCCAGTTGGGCTGGGTGCAGCTCACCGAGGGCGCTGCGATCAGCGCGGCGAACTGCTCTCGGAAGGACGGCAAGGGCATCGGCGATCTCCTGGGTCGGAGCCCCATCATAGGGGCATCCAACCTCAGGGGAAACCGTCAGGCCGGGATCAGACCCCGCCGAACAGCGCGCGCAGGATGAAGAAGAAGATGATCGACAGGATCGCACCAGCCGGCAGGGTGATGATCCAGGACAGGAAGATCTTGCCGATCATGCCCAGGTTCAGCGCACCGATGCCGCGCGCCAGGCCGACACCGAGAATGGCGCCGACCAGAGTGTGGGTGGTGGATACCGGCAGGCCCAGGCCCGAGGCGCTGACCACGGTGGTAGCAGCGGCCAGTTCGGCGGCGAAACCGCGGCTGGGGGTCAGCTCGGTGATTTCCTTGCCGATGGTGGCGATCACCTTGTAGCCGTAGGTGGCCAGACCGACCACGATACCCAGCGCACCGAGCAGCAGGATCCAGCCCGGCACCAGCGACTTAGCGCCAGCGGCCATCTCGCCACCGCTCTGAATCACGCCGACGATGGCCGCCAGCGGGCCGACGGCATTGGCCACGTCGTTGGAGCCGTGTGCGAAGGCCATGGAGCAGGCGGTGAAGATCATCAGGATGGCGAACACCTTCTCCACGCTGGAGAAGTGGAACGCCTTGTCGGCTTCGGCGTCGACATGAATGCGGCTGAGCAGCGCGATACCGATCAGCATGACCAGCACGCCGATACCGATCGAGAGCAGGAAGCCTTCGGTGCTGGAGAGATTCAGGCCGACATGCTTGAGACCCTTGGTCATGGTCATCAGTGAAATCATGAAGCCGGTGATGAACATGTACAGCGGCACATAACGCTTGGCGTTCAGGAAGGGATTGTCGGTATCGATGATCAGCTTCTGCACGCTGACGAACAGGCAGAAGGAAATGATCCCGGCCAGCATCGGCGTGACTACCCAGCTGGCGACGATGGGGCCGACGCCGCTCCAGTGCACGGCATCAACCGACACACCGACCGCGGCGAAACCGATCACCGCACCGACGATGGTGTGCGTGGTCGAGACCGGCCAGCCGCGGGTCGAAGCGACCAGCAGCCAGGTGCCGGCAGCCAGCAATGCCGACATCATGCCCAGCACCATGAGGTTGGGGCTAATCAGATTGGCATCGACGATGCCGTTCTTGATAGTTTCGGTCACCTCGCCGCCGGCCAGATAGGCGCCGGCGAATTCGAAGACCATGGCGATGATGATCGCCTGCTTGATGGTCAGTGCACGCGAGCCAACGGATGTACCCATAGCATTGGCTACATCGTTGGCTCCAACACCCCAGGCCATGAAAAAACCGAAAAGGCAGGCAAGAACGAGCAGAACCAGCCCGTAGTCCGCAATCAGAGGCATAAATTAGTTTCCGTAGATCCCAGAAAGGACACTGGCGCTTAGCGCGCCAGCAGTTGTTCCAGTCGGTTGCCCACTCGTTGGGCACGGTCGGCGACGTCGCCGATCCAGTCGATGATCTGATAGAGGAACATCACATCGACCGGGGGAAGGTCCTTCTCCAGCTTGAACAGGTTGCGGCGTACCTCGATCTGCAGGCGATCGGTGTCGTTTTCGATCGACCCGAGCTCCTCGATCAGGGTTTCCACCAGCACCGCTTCACGGCCGGCGAAACCGGTCTCGAGCAGCTCGTCCAATTCGTTCATTGCCTTCAGCGCCTGGGCGCTGGCGTCCACACTGCGCTGCACGTAGGTACGCATCAGCGGCTGCAGCGGCTGCGGAATGGCCATCTGGCGGCCGAGCATCAGGCCGGCGATGTCCTTGGCACGGTTGGCGACTTTGTCCTGTACACTGAGCAGCTCCAGCAGGTCCGAACGCGGCACCGGCAGGAACAGGCTCTTGGGCAGGTGCAGGCGCACGCTTTTCTTCAGCTTGTCGGCCTCGTGCTCCAGCCGGGACATCTCCTGTTGTACCTGTTCCACCTTGGCCCAATCCTCGGCCATCACGGCTTCGAAGAAGGGCACCAGGTTCGCCGCGCACTCGTGGGCCTTGGCGATATGCTGTTGCATGGGGCCGATGGGTGAACGGCCGAACAGGCTGACAAAGGGATTGATAGGCATAGGGTAAGCCCCCGTTTTGAGAAGGCCGCAAGTATAGGGACCGGCTTCGTCATTCGCCAGCACGCGTCATCGGTCTGTCACATTTTCATAAAAGGCTATCTAGCTCTCGACCATGGTCAAAGAAACCGAAATCAAACTGCGCGCCAGCCGCGCCACCCTGGCCGCCCTGCGCGAGCATCCACTGCTGAAAAAGCGCAACAAGAGCGGCTGGCAGCGCGGCGAGCTGTTCAATCAGTACTACGACACGCCGGATCGCGACCTGGCCAATGCCAAGGTCGCGCTGCGCCTGCGCCGCGATGGCGAACAGTTCATCCAGACTCTGAAAAGCCGCGGCCAGAGCGTTGCCGGCCTGTCCGAGCGCAACGAGTGGGACTGGTACCTGAGCAAGGCCAAGCTCGATCTGAAAAAGCTCGACGACAGCTGCTGGCCGGCCAGCCTGGCCGAGCTGGACAAGAAAACCCTGCAGCCGCTGTTCACCACCGACTTCGTCCGCGAGAAGGCCGAGATCGCCTGGGGCCGCGGCAAGGCCAAGGTGGTCATCGAGGCCGCGCTGGACCTGGGCAAGGTGATCGCCGGCGAAGGCGAAGAAGAGATTTGCGAGCTGGAACTGGAACTGCGCCAGGGCGAGCCCGCAGCCCTGCTGGAGCTGGCCTGCGAGCTGGCCGCCGAGCTGCCGCTGATGCCCTGCGATATCAGCAAGGCCGAGCGTGGCTACCGTCTGTTCGATGCCGGCAGTTACAGCCTGAGCCTGCCGGCTCCCGAGCTGACGGCCGAGATGAGCCTGGACGACGCTTTCGCGGCGCTGGCCTGGCATCTGCTCGGCGCCAGTCAGCGCCTGGCCGAGCAATATCGCTGGAACGGCCACTGGAGCCTGTTGCAGCAATGGCTGGAGCAACTGATCGACCTGCGCGCACTGCTCGCCAGCCTCGGCCAGGCAGCGCCGCGTGCCAGCTCGCGCGAATTGCGTGAAGCACTCGATGCGCTGCTCGATGACTGGCGTCCGCGCCTGGCAGCCGGGCAGCACGACGACAGCATGCGCCGTAATGCGCCGGCACTGTTCGCCGCTGAGCTGGATGGCTGCCGTTGGGGCCTGCTGTCGCTGAAGCTGTCGCACTGGTTGCTGCAACGCAGCTGGACGCAAGCACGCAACAGCCGTGGCGATCGCCAGGGCAACGCGGCACTGGGTAACTGGCTGCCAACCCTGCTGGGCGAAGAAGGCACGGCCCTGCAGCTGCGCCGCTATCAGCAGCAGCCAGAGGATCTGGCCGAGCAGATGCCACGCCTGGAGCGCCTGCTGGTCTGGCTGCGCCTGGCGCGCGGCGTGCTGGAAGTGCCGGAGACTGACCGCCTGTATGGCGAGCTGAACAAGCTGTATGGCCTGGCACAGCAAGATCTGGATGACGAGCAACGGCAACTGCGGGCAACTCAGACGCAGATCGTCAGCAGCCTCAAGGGGTGGAAGGCGCTGGTGAAATAGCGGCTGAGCCTCACAACCTTCGCGGCTGAAGCCGCTCCTACAGATCGCGGTACTGCCCCGATCAGTGACACCATGAAAAACGGGCCCCGCGGGGCTAATGTCTGTCAGTTAAGCGTCGAAGCTGCAAATGGGTAGGAGCGGCGCCCCGCCGCGAACCAGGGCGATACGCGATTGAAAAGCTTCGCCCCGGGGCGGGGCTCCTACGAAAGACCGCTTTGGCAAGCTTATCTGATCGGCATTGCCCGCGGGGCCCGTTCTGCTTTCAGCCAGAAGCTCAGTTGCTGCCAGGATTGCGACGGCTGTCGATGACCTGCTGCCAGGACGGATTGGCGGTCTCGTCCATGGCCTGCTGCATGGCCTTCTTGCGTTTTTCCTCGGCGCGCTGGGCGAAGTACCAGGCCAGGAAGGTAGCGAACGACACCGCCAGCAGGATCAGGCTGGCCACCGCGTTGATCTCCGGCTTAACCCCCAGGCGCACGGCGGAGAAGATCTCCATCGGCAGGGTGGTGGAGCCGGGACCGGAGACGAAGCTGGCCAGCACCAGGTCATCCAGCGATAGGGCGAAGGACATCATCGCCCCCGCCGCCAGCGACGGCGCGATCATCGGCACGGTGATCAGGAAGAACACCTTCCATGGCCGCGCGCCCAGGTCCATGGCGGCCTCTTCGATGGACATGTCCAGCTCACGCAGGCGCGACGACACCACCACCGCCACATAGGCCGAGCAGAAGGTGGTGTGGGCGATCCAGATGGTGGTCATGCCACGCTGCATCGGCCAGCCGATCAGCTGCGCCATCAGCACGAACAGCAGCAGCAGCGACAGACCGGTGATCACTTCCGGCATCACCAGCGGCGCGGTGACCAGGCCACCGAACAGCGTGCGTCCCTTGAAGTGGGTGATGCGGGTCAGCACGAAGGCCGCCAGGGTGCCCAGCGCCACCGCCGCAATGGCGGTGTAGCAGGCGATTTCCAGAGAGCGCATCACCGAGTTCATCAGCTGGGTGTTGTCCAGCAGGCCGACGTACCACTTCACCGACCAGCCGCCCCACACCGTTACCAGCCGCGAGGCGTTGAACGAGTAGATGACCAGGATGACCATGGGCAGGTAGATGAATGCCAGCCCCGCCCAGAGCATGATGCTGGAGAAACTGAAACGCTTCATGGGCGGCCCTCCAGCTCTTTGGCCACGCTTCTGGTTGGAAAGCCGGTTGAAGAGAATGATGGGCTCACAGTGATTGAACGAATCATGGCCGCCCCTCCAGCTCTTTCGCTTGGTTACGGTTGAACAGGATGATCGGCACGATCAGGATCGCCAGCATCACCACCGCCAGGGCGGACGCCACCGGCCAGTCGCGGTTGTTGAAGAACTCCTGCCACAGCACCTTGCCGATCATCAGGGTCTCCGGGCCGCCGAGCAGTTCGGGGATGACGAACTCACCCACCACCGGGATGAACACCAGCATGGAGCCGGCGATGATGCCGTTCTTCGACAGCGGCACGGTGATCCGCCAGAAGTTGTTGAAGTTGCTCGAACCCAGGTCGGAGGCAGCTTCCAGCAGGCTGAGATCGTGCTTCACCAGGTTGGCGTAGAGCGGCAGGATCATGAACGGCAGGTACGAATAAACCACACCGATGTATACCGCGGTGTTGGTGTTGAGGATCTGCAGCGGCGTGTCGATCAGGCCGATACCCATCAGCAGGCTGTTGAGCAGGCCGTTGTTGCCGAGAATGCCCATCCAGGCATAGACGCGGATCAGGATCGCGGTCCAGGTCGGCATCATGATCAGCAGCAGCAGAACGGTCTGGCGTTCCTTCGGCGCGCGGGCGATGGCATAGGCCATCGGATAGCCGATCACCAGACACAGCAGCGTGCTGAAGAAGGCGATCTGCAGCGAGCCCAGATAGGCCGACAGGTACAGGGCATCTTCGCTGAGGAAGATGTAGTTGCCGAAGTTCAGCAGCAGCGTCAGCTTGTTGTCCGCCCACTGGTAGATTTCCGTGTAGGGCGGAATTGCCACGTCGGCTTCGGCGAAGCTGATCTTCAGCACGATGACGAAGGGCAACAGGAAGAACAGGAACAGCCAGAGGAACGGAATGCCGATAACGGCATGCCGCCCAGTGGGCAGATAGCGCGCCAGTTTGCTCGGTTTCATGATTGCAGTACCACGCCGCTGTCGTCTTCCCAGTACACCACCACCGGATCGTCCCAGGTCGGGCGCTTGCCGCGGCGCTCGGCGTTGGCGATGAAGCACTGCACGATCTGCCCGGAGGTGAGCTTGACGTGGTACACCGAGTGGCCACCGAGGTAGGCGATGTCGTGTACGTGGCCGCGGCTCCAGTTGTACTCGGGGTGCTCGTGGTCGGCCGGCAAGGCGGTGGCCATCAGCAGTTTTTCCGGACGCAGGGCGTAGCTGACCTTCTTGTCCTCGGCACGGGTGCTGACGCCGTGGCCAATGTAGATCGGCTTGTCCAGGTGCGGACAATCGATGATCGCGTGGTCGGCCTCGTCGCTGACGATCTGACCGTCGAACAGGTTGACGTTGCCGATGAATTCGCACACCAGGCGACTGGTCGGGGTCTCGTAGATGTCCACCGGGCTGCCGGTCTGGGCGATCCAGCCCAGGTGCATGATGGCGATGCGCTGGGCCATGGTCATGGCCTCTTCCTGATCATGGGTGACCATCACGCAGGTCACGCCGACGCGCTCGATGATCTCTACCAGCTCCAGCTGCATCTGCGAACGCAGCTTCTTGTCCAGCGCGCCCATCGGCTCGTCGAGCAGCAACAGCTTGGGACGCTTGGCCAGCGAGCGGGCCAGGGCCACACGCTGACGCTGACCACCAGAGAGTTGGTGCGGCTTGCGCTTGGCATACTGGGTCATATGCACCAGCTTGAGCATCTCGGCCACGCGCTCTTCGATCTCGGCCTTGGGCAGCTTGTCCTGCTGCAGGCCGAAGGCGATGTTCTGCGCCACGGTCATGTGCGGGAACAGCGCGTAGGACTGGAACATCATGTTGATCGGCCGCTGATAGGGCGGCATGTCGGTGATATCGACACCATCGAGAATGATGCGCCCGGAGGTGGGCCGCTCGAAGCCGGCGAGCATGCGCAGCAGCGTGGATTTACCGGAACCGGAGCCACCGAGCAGGGCGAAGATCTCGCCCTTGTTGATGGTCAGCGAGACGTCGTCGACCGCCACGGTCTCGTCGAACTTCTTGGTCACCCGATCGATCTTGACCAGCACCTCTTTGGGTGTCTGATCTCCCTCGAGGGCTTTTTTGTAGGCGCTGGAGGCAACAGCCATTTAGGAAAACTCCCGGAAGATTGTGCCCGACCCCTGCGGCCGGACAGGAACGATTACTGACCCGACTTGACCTTGGTCCAGGTACGGGTCTTGAGGCGCTCAACTCGTGCCGGCAATTCGGCGGAGATATACAGCTTGTCCAGCACCGCTTGTGGCGGGTAGACGGACGGGTCATTGCGCACTTCCTCGTCCATGAACTCGTCCGCCCTGGTGTTGGGGTTGGCATAGCCGACGTAATCACTGACTTCGGCGATCACCTCGGGCTCGAGGAGGAAGTTGATGAAGGCATGCGCCTGCTCGGCGTTGGCGGCATCGGCGGGGATGGCCATCATGTCGAACCAGAGGTTGGCGCCTTCCTTGGGAATGCTGTAGGCGATTTCGATGCCTTTGCCGGCCTCTTCGGCGCGGTCGGCGGCCTGCAGGATGTCGCCGGAGAAACCGGCCGCCACGCAGATGTTGCCGTTGGCCAGGTCGCCGATGTACTTGGAGCTGTGGAAATAGGTGACGTAGGGGCGCACCTCCAGCAGCTTGGCTTCGGCCTTGGCGTAGTCGTTGGGATTGGTACTGTTGGGGTCCATGCCGAGGTAGTTGAGCATGGCCGGGATCATCTCATCGCCCGAATCGAGGAAGGCGACGCCGCACTGACTGAGCTTCTTGATGTTCTCCGCCTCGAACAGCACGGCCCAGGAGTCGATCTCGTCGACACCGAGTACGGCCTTTACCTTCTCGACGTTGTAGCCGATGCCATTGGTGCCCCACAGGTAGGGCACGGCGTACTGGTTACCGGGGTCGTTGGTCTCCAGCTGCTTGAGCAGCGCGGGGTCCAGATTGCTCCAGTTCGGCAGCTTGCTTCGGTCGAGCGGCTGAAAGGCGCCGGCGCGAATCTGCTTGCCGAGGAAATGGTTTGAGGGCACTACCACGTCGTAGCCACTGCGGCCGGCGAGCAGTTTGCCTTCGAGGGTTTCGTTGGAGTCGAAGACGTCGTAGATCGGCTTGATGCCGGTTTTCGCCTGGAACTTGGCGAGCGTCTCTTCGCCGATGTAATCGCTCCAGTTGTAGATGTGCACCGTCTGCTGAGCCAGGGCGGCTCCACTCAGGCTAGCGGCTGCCAGGGCGATCAGAGTCTTGGGCAGGGTTACTCGCACAGTTTCATCCTCGCTTTGGTGCGCCGCTTAAAAAAGCGCGGCACTTTATAGGAAAACGCGTTGGGAATCAGCGACTGCCAGATCAAGCCGCACCGGTATCATCCAAGGCTCTCGGCCCGAACACGCGCACATCGATGGCCATCGTGGCCCTGTAAAGTGTCCATTAGAAACCTGGCGGGCGTGCCCGCCAGGTAGCACTGCTGCGATCAGCGACCGGACTTGATCTTGGTCCAGCTGCGGGTCATGTTGCGCTGCACCGCCGGAGCCAGGTCCGGGAAGGTGTAGATCTTCTTCAGCACTTCCGGGCTCGGGTATACGCCCGGGTCGGTGCGCAGGGCCTCATCCACCAGCGGCGTAGCCGCGGCGTTGGCATTGGGGAACTGCACGTAGTTGGTGATGCTGGCCATCACTTCCGGCTTCATCAGGTAGTTGAGGAAGACGTGGGCGGCCTCGACGTTCTTGGCATCGGCCGGCACGGCCAGCATGTCGAAGAAGGAGCCGGCGCCCTCTTTCGGAATGTTGTAGCCGACTTCCACGCCGTTCTTCGCTTCCTCGGCGCGCGCCTTGCTCTGGTAGATGTCGCCCGAGTAGCCGATGGCGACGCAGATGTTGCCGTTGGCCAGGTCGGAGATGTACTTGGAGCTGTGGAAGTAGGTCACCGAAGGACGAATGGAGAGGAACAGTTCCTCGGCTTTCTTCAGCTCGTCAGCCTTGCCGCTGTCCGGAGCGTAGCCCAGGTAGTGCAGGGCGGCCGGGAGGATCTCGGTCGGCGAATCGAGGAAGGAAACGCCGCAGGACTTCAGCTTCTCGATGTTTTCCGGCTTGAAAACCAGATCCCAGGAGTCGACCGGCGCGTTGTCACCCAGCACGGCCTTGACCTTCTCGACGTTATAGCCGATGCCGATGGTGCCCCACATGTAGGGAATGGAGTACTGGTTGCCCGGGTCGCTCGGCTCCAGCGCATGCAGCAGATCCTTGTCCAGGTTCGACCAGTTCGGCAGCTTGGACTTGTCCAGCTTCTGGAATACGCCAGCCTTGATCTGCTTGGCCAGGAAGGGGTTGGAAGGAACCACGATATCGTAGCCGGAGCTGCCGGCGAGCAACTTGGCTTCCAGCACTTCGTTGCTGTCGTAAACGTCGTAGACGACCTTGATGCCGGTTTCCTTCTCGAAGTTGGCCAGGGTGTCTTCAGCGATGTAATCGCTCCAGTTGTAGACATGCAGCACCTTGCTGTCAGCCTGAGCAGCGCCTGCCACGGCCGCGGTCAGGGACAACGCGAGAAGGGTCTTGCCGAATGTTTTCATGCGTACAGCTCCTGTTGTTGTGTCGGTAATCCAGAGGTCGCACAAGCCGTTCGAATCAGCCCGGCTCGCACACTCTGGCGCAGTCTGGCAAGGTCATGGCACCGCTGACAACTTTCCGTGACTGCGGGCGCTCAGACCGACAGGTCACGCAGGGTCAGATCCAGGCACTTGCGCGCTTTTTCCACCAGTTCGTCTATTTCCGCCTGGCTGATCACCAGAGGCGGGGCAATGATCATGGTGTCGCCCACGGCGCGCATGATCAGACCGTTGTTGAAGCAGTGGCCGCGGCAGATCATGCCAACCGCCTTGTCACCCGGATAACGTTTGCGCGTCGCCTTGTCCTGCACCAATTCGATGGCGCCGAGCATGCCGATGCCGCGCACTTCGCCCACCAGAGGATGATCCGCCAGCTCCCGCAGTCGTCGCTGCAAATAGGGTGCCGTTTCCGCCTTCACCCGCTCGACGATGCCCTCGTCCTTGAGAATGCGCAGGTTCTCCAGGCCCACCGCAGCCGCTACCGGATGACCGGAATAGGTGAAGCCGTGGTTGAAGTCGCCATGCGCCTCGATCACATCGAACACCTTGTCGCTGACGATCAGCCCGCCCATCGGCACGTAGCCGCTGGTAAGGCCCTTGGCGATGGTCATCAGGTCGGGCTTGAGGTCGTAGTACTGGCTGCCGAACCACTCGCCGGTACGGCCGAAACCGCAGATCACCTCGTCGGCGACGAACAGGATGTCGTACTTGGCGAGAATTTCCTTGATCCGCGGCCAGTAGGTCTCCGGTGGGATGATCACGCCGCCGGCGCCCTGGATCGGCTCGGCGATAAAGGCGGCAACGTTCTCTTCGCCCAGCTCGAGAATTTTCTTCTCCAACTGATCGGCGGCCCAGATGCCGAATTCTTCCGGCGACTGGTCGCCGCCCTCGCCGAACCAGTAGGGCTGCGGGATATGGGCGATGCCCGGAATCGGCAGATCGCCCTGCTCGTGCATGAACTTCATGCCGCCGAGGCTGGCGCCGGCCACAGTGGAGCCGTGGTAGCCGTTCTCGCGACCGATGATGATCTTCTTCGCAGGCTGCCCCTTGCACGCCCAGTAGTGGCGCACCAGGCGCAGCATGGTGTCATTGCCTTCGGAGCCCGAACCGGTGAAGAACACGTGGTTCATGCCAGCCGGTGCCAGTTGGGAGATGGCGTGGGCCAGCTCCAGCACCGGCGGGTGCGCGGTCTGGAAGAAGGTGTTGTAGAACGGCAGCTGACGCATCTGCGTAGCGGCAGCTTCGACCAGCTCCTCGCGGCCATAGCCCACGGCCACGCACCACAGGCCGGCCATGCCATCGAGGATCTTGTTGCCCTCACTGTCCCACAGGTGCACGCCCTTCGCTTCAGTGATGATGCGCGGGCCCTTCTCGGCCAGCTGCTTGTAGTCACTGAACGGCGCCAGGTGGTGGGCCTGGCTCAGGGCCTGCCATTGGGCTGTCTTGGGATTGTTCGCTTGCTTGCTCATTACCACACCTTATTTGTTGGCCCTGCCGGCTCGCGGCACTGTGGGGTGGGCCGGGCGGCGATCCGCTTCAGCCCACCGAGTCGGCCTGCAATGGTGGGCTGAAGCCCACCCTACAGCTGCGCCGGAACTACACCGACAACAACAGGAACTCGCGCTCCCAGGAACTGATCACCCGCTTGAAGTTCTCGTGCTCGGCACGCTTGACCGCGACATAGCCACGGATGAACTTCTCGCCGAGGAATTTCTCGGCGTCCTTGCAGGCTTCCATGCGCTCCAGGGCGCTCTCGATGGTCACCGGCAGACGCAGATTGCGTCGCTCGTAACCACGCCCCTTGACCGGCGCGCCGGGTTTGACCCCGCCGACCATGCCCATGTAGCCGCACAGCAGCGTCGCCGCCAGCACCAGGTAGGGGTTGGCGTCCGCGCCAGCCAGACGGTTTTCCACGCGACGGTTCTGCGGGCTGGCCTCCGGCACGCGCAGGCCCACGGTGCGGTTTTCCTCGCCCCACTCCACGTTCACCGGCGCCGAGGTGTCGGGCAGGAAACGGCGGAACGAGTTGACGTTGGGCGCGAACAGCGGCAGCAACTCGGGGATGTACTTCTGCAGGCCACCGATGTGATGCAGGAACAGCTCGCTCATCGTTCCGTCGTCGTTGGAGAAGATGTTCTTGCCGGTCTTGATGTCGACCACGCTCTGGTGGATGTGCATGGCGCTGCCGGGCTCGTCGGTGATCGGCTTGGCCATGAAGGTAGCGGCCACGTCATGCTTGAGCGCGGCTTCACGCATGGTGCGCTTGAACACCAGAATCTGATCCGCCAGGTGCAGCGCATCGCCATGGCGGAAGTTGATTTCCATCTGCGCCGGGCCTTCTTCGTGGATCAGGGTGTCCAGGTCCAGGCCTTGCAGTTCGCACCAGTCGTACATGTCTTCGAACAGCGGGTCGAACTCGTTCGCCGCGTCGATGGAGAAACTCTGACGACCGGTTTCCGGCCGACCGGAGCGTCCTACTGGCGCCACCAGGGGGAAGTCCGGGTCACTGTTGCGCTTGGTCAGGTAGAACTCCATCTCCGGTGCGACGATGGGCTTCCAGCCCTTGTCGGCATACATCTGCAGCACTTTCTTGAGGATGTTGCGCGGCGACAGCTCGATGGGGTTGCCCTGCTTGTCGAAGGTGTCGTGGATCACCATGGCGGTGGGCTCGATGGCCCAGGGCACGACGAATACAGCGTTGGCGTCCGGACGGCAGAACATGTCGATGTCCGCTTCGTCCAGCAGGTCGTAATAGATGTCGTCCTCGACGTAGTCGCCGGTCACGGTCTGCAGCAGCACGCTCTCGGGCAGGCGCATGCCCTTCTCGTCGAGGAACTTGTTGGTCGGCGAGATCTTGCCGCGGGCAATGCCGGTCAGGTCGCTGATCAGGCATTCGACTTCGGTGATTTTGCGTTCTTTCAGCCAGCTCGTGAGCTGGTCTAGCTTGGTACTCATAGAGACCTCAGGGTTGTAGAACCTGCTTGTGTTATAGCGGGTTCAGCGTTGCCCCGCCCTCTCCCTGCAAGCCTCACCAAAGGCCTGGAAGAAGGCGAGATATTCGTGTGGATGCTACTAGGGGTGTGGCACCTCCGGCACCTTGCATTTCACTCCACCGAAATAAAATCGCTCACCCTTGCCGTCGAACATCGAGCTGTCTATCTCGCGGCCTAGCGCGCGCCCAGCGAAACCAGCCAGTGGTTTGCACACTGCAGGAGGCGCGCCAAGGTGCACGCCAGGCAGCGGTATGCGGCCACGTACGCTATCGTGCAGGGTATGCAATGAACGAAACGCCTGGTCAGACAGGTCGCGCGACGCGGCGGTCGCACAGAAAGGATGTTGCCGCATGGCAGCGGACAGGTTCATGGCCACTCGGACCCGCATGAGGGGCCGACTCGCCTCGCTGCTGCGGGTAGAGGTAGCGTGACCGATGGTCCTGGCACAAGCGCTGACGCCGATGGCCGGCAGGCAAAACATGAGACACCCGTATTATTGCTGTTAGTGGGTTTGAACCGAGCTTAGCCTTGTTCATTTTTTTACACAATAGCCCTGTAAAAAATTGAACACACCCCACTGAGCACCCTGAAAGATCTGCGTTTGGAGCCCTGTGAAAGACCCTGAAATGCCCCAAAAATGGCCATCACGCCCCACTACAGGGCACTATGTGGCCTGCTTGACAGTAAAGTGCGTTTCGGATTGACTCACACCCATGCAGTCGCATGATTGATATATTTAACAAAAAGGTGTTGCATCATGTCGGTACCCCCGCGTGCCGTTCAGCTTAACGAAGCGAACGCGTTCCTCAAGGAACATCCCGAGGTCCAGTTCGTCGACCTTCTTATTGCAGATATGAATGGTGTGGTGCGCGGCAAGCGCATCGACCGCAATGCCCTGCACAAGGTGTACGAGAAAGGCATCAACCTGCCGGCCTCGCTCTTTGCCCTGGACATCAACGGCTCCACCGTCGAAAGCACCGGCCTCGGCCTGGACATCGGCGACGCCGACCGTATCTGCTTCCCCATCCCCAATACCCTGTGCAACGAACCCTGGCAGAAGCGCCCGACCGCGCAACTGTTGATGACCATGCACGAGCTGGACGGCACGCCTTTCTTCGCCGACCCGCGCGAGGTATTGCGCCAGGTGGTGCAGAAGTTCGACGAACTGGGCCTGCGTATCTGCGCAGCCTTCGAACTGGAGTTCTACCTGATCGACCAGGAGAACGTGAACGGCCGCCCGCAGCCGCCGCGCTCGCCGATCTCCGGCAAGCGCCCGCACTCCACCCAGGTCTATCTGATCGACGACCTCGACGAGTACGTCGACTGCCTGCAGGACATGCTCGAAGCCGCCAAGGAACAGGGCATCCCGGCCGATGCCATCGTCAAGGAAAGCGCCCCGGCACAGTTCGAAGTCAACCTGCATCACGTCGAAGACGCCATCAAGGCCTGCGACTATGCGCTGCTACTCAAGCGTCTGATCAAGAACATCGCCTACGACCATGAGATGGATTCCACCTTCATGGCCAAGCCCTACCCGGGCCAGGCGGGCAACGGTCTGCACGTGCACATCTCGCTGCTGGACAAGAAGACCGGCAAGAACATCTTCGCCGCCGACGATCCGCTGCAGAACAGCTCGCTGCGCCATGCCGTGGGCGGCATCCTCGATACCATGGCCGCGTCGATGGCCTTCCTCTGCCCCAACGTCAACTCCTACCGCCGCTTCGGCGCACAGTTCTACGTGCCCAACGCACCGAGCTGGGCACTGGACAACCGCACCGTGGCCGTTCGCATCCCCACCGGCAGTCCGGATGCCGTGCGCATCGAACATCGCGTGGCCGGCGCCGATGCCAACCCCTACCTGATGCTGGCGTCGATCCTTGCCGGTATTCACCATGGCCTGACCAACCAGATCGAACCGGGCGAGCCGATCGAGGGCAACGCCTACGAACAGCTCGAGCCCAGCCTGCCGAACAACCTGCGCGATGCCCTGCGCGAGCTGGACGACAGCGAGGTGATGAACAAGTACATCGGCTCGAAGTACATCGACATCTTCGTCGCCTGCAAGGAAGCCGAGCTGCAGGAGTTCGAGACCACCATCTCCGACCTCGAATACAACTGGTACCTGCATACCGTGTAAGCGCAGAAGCCGCCCACACCCGCTCAAGCGTGCCGGGCGGCTCAGCCTGCTTGCCCAAGTGACCGCGCCTGACGTCCAATAGCGCCTCACAACCGAGGAGCTTGTTCATGTCGCGCACTGCCAGCCCGCGCAAACCCCGCGCCAGCAGCCAGGCGAGGATCGCCCAGATCCTCACGGCAGCGCGCGAGCTGTTGGCCGAGCAAGGCATGGCCACCCTGTCGATCTACACGGTGGCTGAACGCGCCGGTATCCCGCCCTCGTCTATCTACCATTTCTTCGCCAGCGTACCGGCCCTGCTCGAAGGGCTGACTGCCGACGTGCATGCAGCCTTTCGCGCCAGCCTGCAGCAGCCGATCGATCACACTGCCCTGCGTAGCTGGCACGACCTCTCGCGCCTGATCGAGCAGCGCATGCTGGCCATCTATGCCGAGGATGCTGCAGCGCGCCAACTGATCCTGGCACAGCACGGCCTGGCCGAAGTGACCCAGGCCGATCAACAGCACGACCTGGAATTGGGCCGATTGATGCACGCACTGTTCGACCGTCACTTCCCCCTGCCGCAATTGCCGACGGATATCGACGTTTTCAACCTGGCGATGTCGCTGGGTGATCGTGTTTATGCGCGTTCCGTGCAGTTGCACGGCCACATCACCCCGCGCCTGGCCGAAGAAGGCATGCGCGTGTTCGATGCCTACCTCGGCCTGTACCTGCCGCCCGCCCTGCCGAAAAGGCCTGCACCGCTGGCGTAATCCACCCTAGCAGCCTGTCGGACTTTTCCCCTCGCCGGTAGAATTGCGCATCGCTCCTGGAACCTGACTGTATGAGCCGCTTTCGACCGATAAACCGCGAAATCGACTACTTGCTCCCGCCGTCGGTGCAGGACTGGCTGCCCGAGTCACATTTGGCGCGCTACGTGGTGGAGGTCGTAGAGGGCCTGGATCTGTCGAAGCTGGAGAGCGTCTATGCGGGCCGTGGCAGCGCTGCCTACCATCCGGCTATGTTGCTGTCGTTGCTGATCTACGGCTATGCCA
>NZ_VRYE01000049.1 GCF_008041835.1 Ectopseudomonas mendocina | reverse complement strand
GCTACCGCCTTGAGAAGCTCGATGTCATGTGTCTCGGGTGTGATAATTTTACCCGAGACGTCTACGGACTGAGGTTGTGTTAACAGGCCCTAACCCGCGCCAGAATCGACCGGTTGAAGGTGCTTTCCACATCCAGAACTTGAATGCTTACGACAGCCGACTCAAGAGCTGGATGATTCCTTTTCATGGTGTGGCCACCAAGTACCTAACGAACTATCTGGGCTGGCGCCGCCTGCTTGAGCGCTACAAAACACAGCTCAACCCATTGATTTGCTTGAAAGAGGCGTTGGGGTATAGGGATATGCAACAGTTAACTCAGACATAGCTTTTTTGAAACGCCCCGGCAATCGCTCCTGAACGCTCTCGCAGTTGAGCGCCCTCTAGCTCTATCATGGCTGCCAACAAATGGAGTCGATTCGCTGTGCTGATCCCCGCTCACCTGCTGCAAGCCGATACCCTCACCGCCCTGATCGAAGATTTCGTCACCCGCGACGGCACCGACAACGGCGATGAAACCCCGCTGGAAACCCGCGTGCAGCGCGTACGCCGCGCCCTGGACAAGGGCGAGGCGGTTATCGTCTTCGACCCTGACAGCCAGCAATGCCAGTTGGCGATGAAGCGTGACGTGCCCAAGGAATGGCTGGAGGCCTTGCAGCAATCGCTCAGTGATTGACCGTATGCGCCAGCATCACCGATAGCTGACACAGCGGCCGACCACTTTCGGCCTGCCATTGGTTGAACACGGCCTGCACCGCAGCCAGGTCTTTCAAGCTGGTCGGCGCCTTGTCGATCACGTCCTGCGCTTTCAGAGCGGCGACCATGTCATCGGTGGGAATGAAGGTGTCCTTGCCCACCATGCGCAGAAAACGCGGCGCCGACAGGCCGCCAAGCTGACTGCCATGCTTGGCCAGATACTTCCACAACCCGACGATGTCGGTCACCGGCCAATCGGCGATCAGGGTGCCAAAAGAAAAATCGGCCGCAGGTCGAGCCTGATGCCCTTCTCCCTCTGGGAGGCAGCTCCCGCTCCCGGCGGGAGTGCTGCATTCACCACATCCCTGTGGATCAAGGTGGCGCGCAGCGCCGGATGAGGGACTGCCCTGTAAGCGTCCAGCCCGCACATCGAGTATGAACTGAGCGTTACGCGGCACGCTCTTGAGCTTGCCCAGGTGACGGATCAACCGCGTGTCCTGCATCAGGTTTTCCAGGCGCTCGGCGCCCATCAGCACCACCTTCTCCGGGTCGAAACCGAAGAATACTTCCTCGAACGCCGGCCACTTGGCGTCCACCAGACTGTGCTTGAGGCCGGCGCGGAAGATGCGCAGGCTGATCAGCGACAGGTAGCGATCATCGCTCAGCGCGCGCAGATCGGCCTCGCTGCGCGGCTGCGGCAGCATGGCCTCCAGCGCCCTGGACGAGCCGAAACGGTTGAGGCAGAACTCGTGCAGCCACTTGTAATCACGCATGAATCGAATCCTTCATGAAACGGACGACAGAGCCTGCACGCAGCACGCCGAACACTCAAGTCCTGTAAAAACCCTAGCGCGCGCAACCCGCCTATCTAGGACTGGCGGGTTACACCCGCCCTACCCGCGCAAACGCTCGGCGGCCCGGCGCAACGCAGCCTCGGTACCACTCCAGCCCAGACAGCCATCGGTGATCGACACGCCGTAACGCAGCTCGCCGGAAAGCGCCTGGCAACCGTCGAACAGGTGACTCTCCAGCATCACCCCGCGCAGGCTCGTGTCATCGGCCAGACGCTGCTCGATCACGCTGTCCAGCACCGCAGGCTGACGCAAAGGATCCTTGCCGCTGTTGCCGTGACTGCAATCGACCAGAATGCGCGGCGCGATGCCCTGGCGCTCAAGTGCCTGCCGCGCAGCGGCGACGCTTGCCGCATCATGATTCGGTGCGCCGTGGCCGCCACGCAGTACCAGATGGGTGTCGGGGTTGCCCGCGGTATGCAGCAGGGCCGGATGGCCGAGGTCATCGATGCCGAAGTGCTGATGCGGGTGCGCCGCCGAGCGCATGGCGTCGCAGGCGATGCCGACACTGCCGTCGGTGCCGTTCTTGAAGCCCACCGGCACATCCAGGCCGCTGACCATCTCGCGATGCACCTGCGACTCGCTGGTACGGGCGCCAATCGCTGCCCAGCCGAGCAGGTCGTCGAAGTAGCCGGCGGCCATCGGCTGCAGCAGCTCGGTGGCCAGCGGCAAGCCGCGAGCGAGGATATCCAGCATCAACTGCCGGGACTGCCGCAAACCCTCGGCCATATCACCACTGCCATCCAGATGCGGGTCGTACAGCAGCCCCTTCCAACCCACGGTGGTACGCGGTTTCTCCACGTAGGCGCGCATCACCAGCAGCAGTTGGTCATCGACCTGTGGCGCCAGCTCAGCCAGGCGCTCGGCGTATTCGAGCGCCGAGGCGCGGTCATGCAGGGAGCAGGGGCCGACCACCACCAGCAGGCGCGGGTCACGGCCATCGAGCACGGCGCGGATGGCATCGCGGTCGGCGGCGATACGTTCGGCAAGGGCGTTGGGCAACGGCAGGCGCTGGCGCAAGACGGCGGGGCTGGGCAGCGGCTGGGCGCTGCGGCGGGCGGTGGGGGTAACGGTAGAAGCGAGTTGAGCGGAGCTGTTCATGATCTGGCGGTTCCTTGGCCGGCGCGGTCGATACCGCGGCGGCGCTAACTGAGTGTTCGTTGCAAAGGTGTCAGGGCGGTGGTGACGCTGCTAAATCGCCAGTCGTTGCGGTAATAGTTCTGGTAACGGTTCATCTGCACATCCTCTAAGTGGTTGGCCGTTTTTCGGCCGGAAAAAACAAAACCCCCGGTCGGGTTGCCGACCGGGGGTTTTCTGGAAAACGTATCTGGTGGCGACCCTGGTGTCTCAGGCCGCCTGTGGGGTATCAGGCGCGCCTGTGGCTAAACCAATACCCAAAGAAGTAATACGCCGCCGCCACGACCAACTGCGCACGCGCCAACGCGGCGCGTGAGGCACCGGCTTGCAGCATGGACAGAAGGTTGAGGCTGGCGGACATGAGATTCTCCAAAGCGATGGCCGAACCATACTCCAGGCCTTTGCGGCCTGGCAAGCGTCGCGACTAAAGCCGCTCCCACATGCGACGCGAGCCGTGGGAGGGGCTTTAGCCGCGATGGCTTACAGGCTCATCACATCGAGGAAGCGCGGCGTGGCGCTGTCGTCGATCTTCAGGCTCTTGAAGTCGAACAGGTTGCGGTCGGCCAGTTGCGAGGGGTGCACGTTCTGCAGCGCGCGGAACATGATCTCGACCCGGCCCGGGCTCTTGCGCTCCCACTCCTGCAGCATCTCCTTGACCACCTGGCGCTGCAGGTTCTCCTGCGAACCGCACAGGTTGCAGGGGATGATGGGGAATTCCTTGAGCTGGCTGTAGGCCTCGATATCGGCCTCGGCGCAATAGGCCAGCGGGCGGATCACCACGTTGCGGCCATCGTCGGAGAGCAGCTTGGGCGGCATGGCCTTGAGCGTGCCGCCGTAGAACATGTTGAGGAAGAAGGTTTCCAGAATGTCGTCGCGGTGGTGCCCCAGCGCCATCTTGGTCGCACCGATCTCGTCGGCGTAGGTGTACAGGGTGCCACGACGCAGGCGCGAGCACAGCGAGCAGGTGGTCTTGCCCTCGGGGATCTTCTCCTTCACCACCGAGTAGGTGTCCTTCTCGATGATGTGGTACTGCACACCAATGGATTCCAGATAGGCCGGCAGCACATGCTCGGGGAAACCGGGCTGCTTCTGATCCATGTTCACCGCGACGATCTCGAACTGGATCGGCGCCACCTTCTGCAGGTACAGCAGCACGTCGAGCATGGTGTAGCTGTCCTTGCCGCCGGACAGGCAGACCATCACCTTGTCGCCATCCTCGATCATGTTGAAGTCGGTGATGGCTTCGCCGGCCAGGCGGCGAATGCGCTTCTGCAGTTTGTTCTGGTTGACCGAAAGGGTGCCCATGGTGCGTCGAAATCCGAGGGGTGAGAACGAAAGCGCGACATTTTACGCACAAAGGCGCCGCGCCCCTACCCCATCGGCGGTTAAATGCTAGGCTCGGCCGATGAATGACGACCTCGACCCCAGCCAGGATCTCGCCGACCAGGTACTGCAACTGCTGCAGGCCGCTCCGGACGGGCTGGCCGAATACGCCCTGATCCAGCAGCTCAAGGCCCGCCATAGCGGCCACCTGCCCAACCTGCCGCTGACCGACAAGCTGGTGCTGTTTCGCACCCACTTTCTGCTGTTCAACGCCCTTTACCGCCTGCGCGATCAGCTCCGGCAGGCGCAGACGCATCTGCTCGAAATCAGCCCGCTGTGCATTCGCCTGCTGCCCTATCAGCCCGGCACAGCTGCACTGAGCGAGCGCGACGAGCTGCGCGACTACTACCTGGACATGAGCCAGCTGCGCGATACCGACGAACGCGACGTCGAGCGCCTGCTCACCAGCTTCTGGACACGCATGCAGGGCGGTGACGAAAAACAGGCCGCGCTGGAGCTGTTCGAGCTGAACCACGAACAAACCCTCGACTTGTCACGCATCAAGCAGCGCTACCGACAAATGGTCAGCCTGCATCACCCGGACAGAGGCGGCAGCACAGAGCGGCTGCAGTCGATCAACCTGGCCATGGAAATTCTAGAGCGCTATTACCGCTGACCGGCACAGAGCAATTTGCTCTAAAGCCAGGCATCACGCCGGCTTCAGGCTCTGCCTATACTGCGACATAAGGTCGCAACGATTTGGCCTGATACCCGGTAACGCTGTCCATGCGCACCGGGCCTCCGCCGGGGGGCGACTGTCATAAGAAAAGGAGGTGTCTGGCATGATCCACCACGTTTGGGGGCTCTTCACCCATCCCGACCAAGAATGGCAAGAAATTCGTGGCGAGGAAGAAACCATCAGCCACATGTACCTGACCCACGTACTGATTCTCGCGGCGATTCCTGCCGTCTCGGCTTACATCGGCACCACCCAGGTCGGCTGGGCCATCGGCGACCGAGCGCCGGTGATGCTGACCGAAGGCAGTGCGATGGTGATGGCCATCATGTCCTACCTGGCGATGCTCGCAGGGGTAGCCGTGATGGGCGCTTTCATCCACTGGATGGCGCGCACCTACGATGCCAACCCGAGTCTGACCCAGTGCGTCGTGTTCGCCGCCTACACCGCCACCCCGCTGTTCATCGGAGGTCTTGCAGCGCTGTACCCCCACCTGTGGCTGGGCATGATCGTCGGCACGGTCGCCATCTGCTACACGGTTTACCTGCTCTACGTCGGCATACCGACCTTCATGAACATTCCCGAGGACGAAGGCTTCATGTTCTCCAGTTCAGTGCTGGCGGTAGGCCTGGTGGTGCTGGTGGCCATGATTGCCAGCTCGGTCATTCTCTGGGGCATGGGCATCGGCCCGGTCTACACCAGTTGAATAGTTGAGGTATCGACATGGCCGCCCTCGGGCGGCCTTTTCATTGGCAGCGGCACGGGCTGCCGGCTTACGGCATAATCAGCGCTCAGCCAGCCCCTGCTCTCCCCCGCCTATGCCCGAACAGATTCACGCCCGCGTCGAAGCCTGCTACCAGCAGGCCGAAGCCTTCTTCAAGCAACGCTTTGCCCGCCCCGAGATCAGCTTCAAGCTGCGTGGGCAGAAGGCGGGGGTCGCGCACCTGACGGAAAACAAGCTGCGCTTCAATCTGCAGCTGCACCGGGCCAACCAGGAAGACTTCCTGCGCCAGACAGTGCCGCACGAAGTCGCCCACATGGTCGCCCATCAGCTATTCGGCCCACGCATTCAGCCGCATGGCGAGGAATGGCAACTGATCATGCGCGGCGTCTACGAACTGCCGCCGCATCGTTGCCACAGCTATGAAGTCGAACGCCGCAAAGTCAACCGCTTCATCTACCGCTGCAGTTGCGTGGATGGCGAGTTCCCCTTCTCGGCCCAGCGTCATGCGCTGGTCGCCAAGGGCCGCCGTTACTATTGCCGGCGTTGCAAGGTAACGCTGACCTTCAGTGGTGAGCAGCGTCAGGAGTGATGAGGGAAGCTCCATAACGCTGGTGAACACCGCCAGGAATGACCGCAGGCCCTCCATAAGGCATTGGTGCGCACAGCGCACCCTACACCAGCATCGAAATCGCCCACACCGGCTACGCTAGCCTCAAAATCCCGTAGGGTGCGCCGCGCGCACCGGCAATCACCACGCGCTGCAGCTTGCGGCTCAACCCAGCGCCCTGGACGCCCTCAACGCCGCGATCTGTTCGGCGTCATAACCCAACTCCAGCAGCACCTGCTCGGTGTGTGCGCCGACTGCCGTCCCCACATGCCTGGGCGGTGGCAAACCTTCGGAGAATTTCAGTGGGCAGGCCAGTTGCGACTGCGCCGGTAATCCTCCGCGCGGCACCTCCACCACCAGGCCACGCGCCTTGATCTGCGGGTGCTCGACCGCCTCGGCCAGCGACAGCATGGGTTCGACGCAGGCATCAAGCTCAGCGAAGACTTCGCACCATTGCGCAAAATCACGCTTCTCGAACTCGATCTCGATCTCGCGCTTGAGCGCGCGTTGAACCTCGGGCTTCTGCGACAAGCCACGTGCGGCCAGCTCGGGGCGGCCAATGGCGGCGCAGAACTGCTGCATGAACTGCGGTTCCAGGCTGCCGACAGAGAACCAGCGACCGTCGCGCGTGCGGTAGTAGTCGTAGAAGCTACCGCCATTGAGCGCCTGGTTTTCCATGTCAGGCTCGACGCCAGCACCGAGGTAACCAGCGCCCGCCATGCCATGCAGGCTGAACACGCAGTCGGTGATGCTCACATCGACCTGCTGCCCCACACCGGTGGCCTGGCGCTGCACCACGGCTGCGAGCAGGCCGATCACGCCATGCAGCGAGCCGCCCGCCAGGTCGGCCAACTGTACGCCGAGCGGTAACGGGCCGCAGTCGCGGCGCCCGGTGTAGCTGGCAATGCCGGCCAGCGCCAGGTAGTTGATGTCGTGCCCGGCGCGATCACGATAAGGCCCACTCTGGCCGTAACCGGTGATCGACACGTAGATCAGCCGTGGGTTGATCGCCTTGAGCGCCTCGTAACCGACGCCCAGCTTATCCATCACGCCGGGACGAAACTGTTCGAGCACGATGTCGTACTCGCTGACCAACTGCTTAACCACCTCCACAGCTTCGGGCCGTTTGAGATCGAGGGCGATGCTGCGCTTGTTGCGGTTAAGGTAGGCGTGGCTAGTGGAGGTTCCGCCATCGTGCGGCGGCAGCACGCGTACCAGGTCCATGCGCGTGGGCGACTCCACCCGCAGCACCTCGGCGCCCATGTCGACCAGCAGAAGCGAGGCAAACGGCCCCGGCAGCAGGGTGGAGAAGTCGAGAATTTTCAGCGAAGACAGTGGGCCGGACATGGTGACTCCCGATTTGCTTGTTTAACGTAACCGGATTGCATCCGGCTACGGATTAACGTTCCCAGACGATGACGGCATCACCGGGCATGGCGGCAATGGCCTCGGCATAACGCACCTCCAGCACGTTGCGGCGAATCTTCATGGTCGGCGTCATGCTGCCGTTATCCACTGTCCAGGCCTCGCTGACCAGGTAGAAATGGCTGACACGCTCGTGCGCCTCCAGTCGTTGATTGACTGCATGCAGATGCTCGGCAAGTGACTGGCCGAGCAACTCACGCGGTTGCTGGCGAGCGGCGGGTGACAGCTCGACCAGCGCCAACGGTTGATCCAGGTTGCTGCCCATCAGGCACACCTGTTCGACCCAATGAGTCTTGGCGATCTTGCCCTCGATGGGCGCTGGCGCGACGTATTTGCCCTTGCTGGTCTTGAAGATGTCCTTGACCCGCCCGGTGATGCGCAGGTAGCCCGCCTCGTCCAGCTGGCTGCGGTCACCGGTGTGCAACCAGCCGCCCCAGCAGCGGGATACGCAGCAGGCTCTCGAGCTTGTGCGCCGGCAATTTCTCCAGCACGCCCTGCTGAAAGCGCGTCCACAACCGTGGCACCGAGAAGAACACAGTGGGACGCACCTGGCGAAGGTCTCCAGCGACTCGACAAAGGCCACCGGTGCGCCGCAGTAGAGGCTGTTGAATTCGACCAGAAAGCGCTCGGCGGCATGCGACAGCGGCAGGTAGGAAAAGAACTGATCTGCGGCGTCATGTTCAGCTCCGCCGTGGCGTGAGCCGCAGAGAACGCCATGGCGTGGGCCGAGAGCATCACGCCCTTGAGCTGCCCGGTGGTGCAGGAGGTATAGAGGATCGACAGCAGATCCTCGCCGCGTTGCAGATGCGCGCCGAGCAGCGACTCATGCGCCGCCAGCAAGGCCTGCCACTGGTGCTCGGCAGGCATGGTCGGATAAGGCATGGCGATGCGGGTGATATGCGCCGCGATACCGGTGGCCAGCTTGTCCGGCTCATCCAGCTTGCCAACCAGGATTACCCTGCAGCCCGCGTGCTCCAGCACATAGGCGATCTGTTCCGGCGCCTGCAGCGGATACAACGGCACGCTGACCAGCCCGGCGTGCTGGATCGCCAGGTCGCTGATAAACCATTCGGCGCAGTTCTTCGCCAGCAGCGCAACGCGCTCGCCCGGCACGCAGCCCAACGCCAGCAGCGCGCTGGCCAGGCGGCGCGCCTGCTCGTCGACCTGGCGCCAGGTGAAGTCATGCCACACGCCATTGACCGGCTGACGCAGCCAGACGGCATCGGCTTGCCGATCCAGCCAGTGGTTGAAGCGTTGCAGCGGCAGTTGCAGAGTCATGGGCGGTTACCTTCTTCTTATCCTGGGGTTCACCTGCTCATCGCACGGCGAGCGCTACTGACGATAGCCCCCTGGCACGGCAGGTACGATCCATCACAGGCCACTCGTGGCGGGTTGCCCCGCCCTACAGCGCTACAGCTTCATCCCGCGACTGATGATCTCCTTCATGATCTCCGACGTACCGGCGAAAATGCGCTGAATGCGCGCATTCGCGTACATCTTGCAGATCGGATACTCCCACATGTAGCCCCAGCCGCCGTGCAGTTGCACGCCCTCGTCCACCACCTTGCCGAGCAGTTCGGTGGTGAACAGCTTGGCCTCGGCGGCGACTTCCGGGGTGAGCTTCTTCTGGTTGTGGTCAAGCACGCAGCGGTCGGTGAACACCTGGGCCACGTCGATCTGGGTGCGCATCTCGGCCAGCTTGAAACGGGTGTTCTGGAAATGCGCCACCGGGCGGCCAAAGGCCTGGCGTTCCTTGACGTAGTCGATGGTGGTCTGCAGCGCCGCCTCGGCGCCGGCCACAGCGCCACAGGCGTTGGTCAGGCGCTCCTGAGCGAGCATATTCATCAGGTAGAAGAAGCCGCCCTTGGCATCGCCCAGCAGGTTGTCCTTGGGCACCTTGACGTCATTGAAAAACAGCTCGGCGGTGTCCTGGCTGTGCATGCCGAGCTTCTTCAGCTTCTTGCCGCGCTCGAAACCGGGCATGCCGCGCTCCACCAGAAACAGGCCCATGGCGTGTTTGTTGGCCGGGTCGGTCTTGGCTGCGACGATCACTACATCAGCCAGGTAGCCGTTGGAGATGAACACCTTGGAGCCGTTAAGTAGCCAGTGATCGCCCTTGTCCACGGCCGTGGTGCGCATGCCGGCCAGATCGGAGCCGGCAGACGGCTCGGTCATCGCCACCGCCAGGATGGTTTCACCGCTGATGATGCCCGGCAGCAGGCGCGCCTTCTGCTCGGCATTGCCGTACTCGGCGATATAGGGGCCGCACAGCGCCGAGTGTAGCGGGATCATGAAACCGGGCTCGTTGATGCGCGCCAGCTCCTCGCACATGATCTGCTCGTAACGAAAGTCCTTGAGCCCCGCTCCGCCGTACTCCTCGTCCGCCCAGGGCAACAGAAAACCCATCTCGCCGGCTTTGCGCCACACGCTGCGATCCACCACACCAGCCTCTTCCCAGGCTTCCTGATGCGGCACCACCTCTTTATCGAGAAACGCAGCGAAGGCGTCGCGGAACAGGTTGTGCTCGGTGTCGAAATGGTTGCGTTGCATGGGGCGGGTCCTCCGCTGTTGTTATGTCCTTGAGGTTAAGGGCCGCCCCGCCGCCCCTCAATGACCCATGCGCTCAGCCTCGGTTGACCCAATCGCTCGGTTGGCTTGCCCTGGCTGGGAGCAACTGCCTACCATCGACCACCCTCGATTTCGGAAACCCAGCATGCGCGAACGCACCATTGCCAGCCACTTCGTCCGCGCCGCCCTGCGCGGTGCGGACCGCCACGGCCTGGCCTGCGACCCGATACTGCGCCAGGCTGGCATCCAGAGCGCCGTGCTGGTCGAGCCGCGCGCACGCATCGCCCCGGAGCAATTCTCCCGGCTGATGCAACTGCTGTGGGAAGCGCTGGACGACGAATACCTGGGTTTCGGCCGCCAGCCGAGCAAACGCGGCACCTTCGCCATGATGAGCCACGCCATCATCCACTGTCGCAGCCTGGAAAAAGCCCTGAGCCGTGGCGCGATGTTCTACGGCCTGTTCCCCGACGCACCGGGCATCCGCCTGCAACGCGAAGGTGACTGGGCGCGCCTGAGCGTCGATGACAGCACGCTATGGGACCCGGATCATTTTCTCGTGGAAAGCCTGCTGGTGATCTGGCATCGCCTTGGCAGTTGGCTGATCGGCCAGCGCATTCGCCTGGAAGAAGCCACCTTCGCCTACCCCGAACCCGCGCATGCCGCCGAATACGAACTGCTGTTCCCCTGCAGCCGGCGCTTTGCCGCCGGACAAACCAGCCTGCTGTTCCACGCCCGCTACCTGGCCATGCCGCTGCTGCAGGACGAACGCACGCTCAAGCAATTCCTCCAACACTCCCCCGCCGATCTGCTGGCCCGTCCCGACGGCGGCGGCAGCCTGATCAGCCAGATTCGTCGCCTGCTCGGCCGCGACTGCCGCACCTGGCCGGACCTGGAACAGGTCGCCCAGCACCTGCACACCAGCCCACAAACCCTGCGCCGCCACCTGCGCGAAGAAGGCACCAGCTTCCAGGAACTCAAGGACCACCTGCGCCGCGACCTCGCCATCTACCACCTGGGCCGCGACGAACTGGCGATTCAGGACATCGCCGAACAACTCGGCTTCTCCGAACCCTCGGCCTTTCATCGCGCGTTCAAGAAATGGACGGGGCTGACACCGGGGGCGTATCGGGCACAGGAGGGGTAAGGCAGCATGGCTGCCTGTGCATCGGGCTTCGTGGATGGACAGGTCAGGCGGATATGCACTAGGTTCTGACCCAAGCCTGCTGGCAATGCGCCAGAGGCGATAGGCTTGCCGTTCTTCATGTCGCTTTTCATCCTGGGTGCTGTCGCGGGCGGTTGCAGGAGCTGAGTGCAACACGCGCACTCGCGCGCCGAGCCTGCTTGCCCGCATGAATACTGTGTAATACATTGCATTCAAAAGTATGGAGGCATATCCATGAGCGTCACAACCGTCCGGCTTCAACCGGAACTCGAAGAAAATCTTGGCGCTATGGCCGAGAAGCTTCAGAGAAGTAAAAGTTGGCTTATTAATCAAGCACTTAGAGAGTTCTTTGAGCGCCAGGAGCTAGAGCAGAACCGCTGGCAAGAAACACTGCAAGCGATGGAGTCAGTGGCGCAGGGCCGAGTTGTATCCGGCGAAGCTGTAGCTGCCTGGCTGCAAAGCTGGGGCACCGACAATGAGCTATCCCCACCGAAGGCTGGTCAGTGAGACTGGCCTACTCAGAAAACGCGGTGGCAGACCTCGTTCGCCTGCGCGAATTCATAGCAGAGAACGATCCTCTTGCTGCTGCACGCATTGCAGCAGAGCTCCTTTCCCGCATCGAGAATCTTTGTCTATATCCAGAAATGGGCCGCGCTGTTGAGCTTGCTCCAAGCCCAAAAGCCATTCGAGACGCAGTTTTCGGAAAATATAGAGTCCGCTATTCAGCCCACACAGAAACTATCGTCATTCTTCGTATATGGCACCACAACGAAGACCGTACACCAAGCATCTAAAAACTGACATGGACTCTCCCCACAAGTAGTGAGCAAAGCTTCGCTTTGGCACCTGTCACCAGCGCGATGACATTCGTATATCCGGCCTGTTCTGGGCCTTTGCGCCCTGGCCATTCCGTAGTTCGCGCCGCGAGGGCGAAGCGTTCAATTGATCAGGGCTCACATTTGGTATCGACCTTGTTCCGCTGCAGGACTCGCCTGGACCGGCAGCGGTTCTGTTCCGTACAAGAATCGGAAGAACGTGCCTGACAGCAAGGCTCAGTCGTACAACCGCACCCTGAAACAGGCGCCGCCCAGTTCCGAATCTTCCAGGCTCAGCTCGCCGTCGTAGCTGTCGACGATATCTTCCACCACCGCCAGGCCGATACCCTGCCCCGGGTTCTGTGCATCCAGTCGTTCACCGCGCTGCAGTACCCGCTCACGCTGGTGCGGGGGCACGCCGGGGCCATCGTCTTCGATGGTCAGCAGGCAGCCGTCGGTCAGGGGTTGCAGCCTCACACGCACCTGTTGCAGGCACAGGCGGTAGGCGTTTTCCAGCAGGTTGCCAAGCAGTTCCATCAGCGCGCCACGTTCCATGGTGATCTGGCTGTGCGCGGGCACGTCCAGGGTCGCTTCGACGCGCTTGTCGCGGTAGACCTTGTCCAGCGAGCGGCACAAGCCATCGAGCAGCGGCCAGACCTGTTCGCGATGGCGCACCAGGCCGCTGCGGCGCAGGCTGGCGCGTTGCAGTTGATAGCCGATCTGCTGGCTCATGCGTTCGATCTGCGCCTGCATCAGTTGCGCCTGCTCGCGATTGTCGGGCTGCACAGCCAGGCTTTCGCCAATGCCCTGCAGCACGCTGAGCGGGGTTTTCAGGCTGTGGGCGAGGTCTTCCAGGGAGTCGCGGTAGCGCTCGCGCTGACGCCGTTCGCTGTCGAGCAGGCGGTTGAGGGAGTTGGTCAGGCGCAGCAGTTCGCGCGGGTGTTCGTCACTCAGGCGCTGGCGGGTGCCGGCCTCTACGCCGTCGAGCTCGTCGCTGAGGCCACGCAGGCTGCGAAAGCCCCAGGTCAGGCCGAACCAGAGCAGCCCCAGCAGCACCAGCAGGGCGATGCCCAGCCACAGGCGCAGTTGCCAGGCGAAACCGTTGAACAGCCCCTGGTATTCGCGGGTCGGCTGCATGGTGACGATGCTCAGCGCGGTTTGATCGCCGCGCAGCAGGTCTACTTCGATGTCATAGACAAAGTATTCCTGGCCGTTTTCGTCGCGAATGCGCACGAACTCGTGGCCGCGACCGTCATAACGCGGCAGGTAGCGCACCAGTTCGTCGATGGATGAGCGCGAGCGCCAGATCATCTGGCCTTCACGGTCGAAGATGAAGCCCAGCAGGTGCGAATCGAGGTTGTCGAATTCTTCGTCCGGCATCTTCTCCGGCATGTGCAACTGGCCGTCGTCGATACGCGCGGCGGATATCAGCGCTGCCGCGTCGGAGGCCAGGCGCTTTTCGATGGTCTGCTCCAGGGCCATGAGAAACACGCCCTGCAGCACCGGCATCAACAGCAGCATGAACAGCATCGCCAGCGCCGCGCTGGCGAGCATCAGGCGCAGCCGCAGGGACGCGAAGCGCGTGCGCAGTTTGCGCCACACAACGCGCGCGCGCCTCACTTGCAGCGCTCGTTGAACATGTAGCCCTGGCCACGCACGGTTTCTATCGGTTTGCCGTCGAGCACGGACTCCAGCTTGCGCCGCAGACGCCCGACCAGTACCTCGATGACGTTGGGATCGCGCTCGTCATCGCCCGGATAGAGCTGCTCCATCAGGCGCTCCTTGGCCACCACCTGCTGATGGTGCAGCATGAGGTACTCGAGGATGCGGTACTCGTAGGCGGTCAGCTGCAGCGACTGTTCATCCACCGTGGCCTGCTTGCGATTGAGGTACAGCACCAGGGAGCCCGCTTCGATGGTCGACTTGGTGAACCCGGAAGAACGTCGCAGCAGCGCGTTCAGACGTGCTTCCAGCTCCTCGAACTGGAACGGTTTGACCACATAGTCGTCGGCACCGCAGGAAAGCCCTTCGACCTTGTCCTGCCAGTTACCGCGTGCGGTGAGTATCAGGATCGGAAAGTTCTTGTCCTGGCTGCGCAGCTCACGGATCAGGTCGATACCGCTCATACCAGGCAGACCGAGGTCGACCAGGGCCAGGTCATGATTGAAGGACTCAGCTCGGTACAGTGCTTCTTCGGCGGTGCGCACGGCATCCACCACATGCCCGTTTTCGCTGAGGCGAGTGAACAGATGGTGACGCAGCAGCGCCTCATCCTCCACCACCAGCAATTTCATGAGACTCCCCCTATTAAGTTGTGCGAAGGCCGGGCAAATCAGTCAGCGTGAAAACTACTGCGCTCGGCCATGCTGCGTTAAAACCCGGCTCAGAATGCTCATTTACAAGTCGTAAACTGCGCTTCTTCGCCGGCTTTTACCTTGCCTGACCTTCGCTCGCTACGTTTTCACTCGGACTGATGCCCGGCCTGGTAACGCTATGCCGCCATTAGAAGGCGAAGTTGGCGCCGAGGTAGAGCTGCGAGCTGCTGTGCAGATCCAGCGACCCGACCTTGTCTGCACCATGCGGCGCCATTTCCGTGCTGGCATTGGTACGCAGGTAACGATAGCCGGCTTCGATCGAGGTGTTGCTGTTCAGTTCCTGCAGAATACCGGCCTGCAGGCCTGCGGCAAAACCGATGTCACTGTCACGGGAGAAGCCACGGCTCTCCTGTTCGAGCTTGACCAGGCCGGCCGTCACACCACCGAACAGCTTGGTGTTGTTGCTGCCCAGCGGTACGAACATGTCGTAGCTGCCCAGCAGATTCTGCTGACGCAGCTTGTAGCCATTGTGACTGTCCGAGACATTCTCGTAGGTCGCGTAGTAGCGGCCGTCAGCGGTCGTCTGGCCGGCCCGGATACCCCAGGTTCCTTCACCATCGATCACCTTGTCCAGCTTCGGATTGCCGAGGTTGGCATTCAGCGCGTTGGACTTCTGGATGTTGTTGTCGGTCTGGCCCCAGGTCAGGCCGACGAAATTGTCGTTGGCCTGGGCAGCGCTTGCACCCAGGGCCAGGCAGGTAGCGAAGGCGATACGGTTCAGGGTGATTTTCATGGCGTCATTCCTCTCGTTGCGGTTTTGATCAACCTGGCAACGAGTCTGCCGGAAGACGACTGAATCCCCGCTGAACCCTCCTTGAACCTGCACTGAACGAGTGGCAAACAGGCTAGATACGCCGCACCAGAGCACCCGCAACGACAAACAGCGCAGCCAGAACGCCGAGCAATGCCAGCCAGCCGGCATGCTCCCAGACATAACCGCCGACATAGCCCACCAGGCTGGAGCCCAGATAATAGGCGCACAGGTACAGCGCCGATGCCTGCGCCTTGGCGCCCTGCGCATGGATGCCGACCTGCCCGCTGGCCACCGCATGGGCCGAGAAGAAGCCCAGGGTGAACAGCGCCAGGCCGACCACCGCCGCGCTCAGCCAGGGCGCAGCGCACAGCGCTACGCCTAGCAGCATCAGGCCGATGCCGCCATTGAGCACCTGACGCGCGCCAAAGCGTGGCACCAGGCGCCCGGCCCAGCCAGCACTGAGAATGCCGAGCAGGTACACGGTGAACAGCAGGCCGATGACCGTCGCCGACAGGTTGAATGGCGCACCCGCCAGGCGAAAGCCGACATAGTTGAACAGTGCAACGAAACCGCCCATAAGCAGAAAGCCCAGGGCGAACAGCACGCGCAAACGCGGGTTCTTCAGGTGCAGGGCGAAGTTGCCCAGCAGCCCGCGCACCGACAGCGGCTGGGCGGTAAAATGCCGCGACGGCGGCAGCAACCAGATGAACAGCCCCAGCACCAGCAAACCCAGCCCGGCAATGCCGCCCAGGGCCCAGGGCCAACCGCCCAGGTCGCTGAGCAAACCGGCCAGCAAACGTCCGAGCAGACCACCCAGCGCCGTGCCACCGATATACAACCCCATCGCTGCCGGTAGCGCTTCAGGGTCGAACTCCTCACCGACATAGGCCATGGCCAGCGCCGGCAAACCGCTCAGCGCCAGCCCCAGCAGCGCACGCAAAATCAGCAGGCTGCTCCACTGCTCCACCAGCGCGCAGGCGATCCCCAGTAGCGCGGCCAGGCCCAGCGCCGCGACCATCACCGGCTTGCGCCCCCAGCTCTCGGCCAGTGCACCGGATACCAGCAGGCACAGGGCAAGGCTCAGGGTGGTCAGCGAAAGCGCCAGGCTGCTGCTGGCCGCAGACACGCGAAAGTGTGCGGCCAACAACGGCAGCAGGGGTTGCACGCAGTAAAGCATGGCGAAGGTGGCGAAACCTGCGCAAAACAGCGCCAGGGTGGCACGCCGATAACCGGCGCTGCCACGGCTCAGATGAGTCACGGACATGGATGGACTGGCTCACGAAGCTGGATGCAAGCGATAGCCGGAACATGCCGCAAGACCGAACCGGGTGACGCCTGCAGGTGAATGAAACCAGACGAAATATTAGCACGCTATCGATAATCGCGAGCGCGTGCCATTAGCGCTCGTGCAATTCCTTTTCCTTGATCCAGCTCAACAGACTTTGCCCTTACTAACGTTAGGGTCTAGACTCAATTGCGAACGCAACGGAGAAGAGCGAATGGCTACCCCGCCCGAGCGCAGCGCCATGAAAGGCAAGGAAACTCGCCTGTTCGTCTTTCTCGTGGTCTGCCTGTTCCCCATCCTTTCGGTCGCGCTGGTCGGCGGCTACGGATTCATCATCTGGTTCATGCAGATGCTGCTGGGCCCACCTGGCCCACCCACCTGATCCTTCCTTACCTACGGAGCCACGGAACATGGCCGCCTCTATGCATATTTCCAGTCTGCTGGTGCACGTACGGCCCGAATGGCTGGCTGCGGTGAAAGCCAACCTGCGCCAGCTGGAAGGCCTCGAACTGCATCAGGAAAGCCCGCAAGGCAAGCTGGTGGTGGTGCTGGAAACCGAACACGAGCGCCACATCCTCGCCCGCCTCGAACAGATCAACGCGTTGCCAGGCGTGCTCAATGCCGCTCTGGTTTACCACGAACTCCTCGACACAGAAGGAGACTCAGAATGAAGCTTTCCCGCCGTGAATTCGCCAAGGCTAACGCTGCTGCCATTGCCGCCGCTGCCGCCGGTCTGCCGTTGGTGACGACCGCCAGCAACCTGATCACCGAAGCGGACATGACCCGCCTGGACTGGAACAAGGCGCCCTGCCGCTTCTGCGGCACCGGCTGCAGCGTGATGGTCGCCACCCGCGACAACCGCGTGGTGGCCACCCACGGCGACGTCAAGGCCGAGGTCAACCGCGGCCTGAACTGTGTCAAGGGCTACTTCCTGTCGAAGATCATGTACGGCGTCGACCGCCTCAACCAACCGCTGCTGCGCATGAAGAATGGCGTGTACGACAAGCAGGGTGAATTCCAGCCGGTGAGCTGGGAGCAGGCCTTCGACATCATGGAACAGAAGACCAAGGAGGCGCTGCGCGAGCATGGCCCCGAGGCCGTCGGCATGTTCGGTTCAGGGCAATGGACGGTGTGGGAAGGCTACGCCGCCAACAAGCTGATGAAGGCCGGTTTCCGTTCCAACAACATCGATCCCAACGCGCGCCACTGCATGGCCTCGGCGGTGATGGGCTTCATGCGCACATTCGGCATGGACGAGCCGATGGGCTGCTACGACGACATCGAGGCCGCCGACGCCTTCGTGCTGTGGGGCTCGAACATGGCCGAAATGCACCCCATCCTCTGGAGCCGGGTCACTGATCGTCGCCTCAGCCATCCCAATACCAAGGTCGCGGTGCTGTCCACCTTCGAGCATCGCAGCTTCGACCTGGCCGATATCCCGCTGGTGTTCAAACCGCAGACCGATCTGCTGATCCTCAACTACATCGCCAACCACATCATCGAAAGTGGCGCGGTGAACAAGGACTTCGTCGGCAAGCACACCAAGTTCGCCCGTGGTGCCGATGACATCGGCTACGGCCTGCGCGCCGACAACCCGCTGGAAATGCAGGCCAAGAACGCGGCCAAGGCCAATACCTGGGAGGACATGTCCTTCGAGCAGTTCGCCGCCTTCGTCAAACCCTACACCCTTGAGCGCACCGCCCGGGAAAGCGGCGTGACGGCCGAGCGCCTCAAGGCATTGGCCGAGTTGTATGCCGATCCCAAACGCAAGGTCATGTCGTTCTGGACCATGGGCTTCAACCAGCACACCCGTGGCGTCTGGGCCAACAACCTGATCTACAACCTGCACCTGCTCACCGGCAAGATCAGCGAGCCGGGCAACAGCCCCTTCTCCCTCACCGGCCAGCCCTCGGCCTGCGGCACCGCGCGCGAGGTGGGCACTTTCTCCCATCGTCTGCCCGCCGACATGCTGGTGGCCAACCCCAAACACCGTGCAACCGCCGAGAAGATCTGGAAGCTGCCGGCCGGCACCATCCAGGAAAAGCCCGGCTTTCATGCCGTGGAGCAGAGCCGCAAGCTCAAGGACGGCGTGCTCAAGGTCTACTGGACCCAGGTCAGCAACAACATGCAGGCCGGCCCCAACGTGATGCAGGAGATCCTCCCCGGCTGGCGCAACCCGCAAGCCTTCGTCATCGTCTCCGATGTCTACCCCACCGTCTCGGCCCAGGCTGCCGATCTGATCCTGCCCAGCGCCATGTGGGTGGAGAAGGAAGGCGCCTACGGCAATGCCGAGCGCCGCACGCAGTTCTGGCACCAACTGGTCAAGGCACCGGGCGAGGCCAAGTCCGACCTGTGGCAACTGGTGGAGTTTTCCAAGCGCTTTACCACCGACGAAGTCTGGCCTGCCGAACTGCTGGCCAAGGCCCCGGAATACAAGGGCAAGACGCTGTACCAGGTGCTGTTTGCCAACGGCCAGGTCGACCAGTACCCCCGCGAACAGATCGAGGCCGGCTATGCCAACGACGAAGCCGAGGCTTTTGGCTTTTACCTGCAGAAGGGCTTGTTCGAGGAATACGCCCAGTTCGGTCGCGGCCATGCCCATGACCTGGCGCCCTTCGACAGCTATCACGCCGAGCGCGGCCTGCGCTGGCCGGTGGTCGATGGCAAGGAGACGCGCTGGCGCTATCGCGAGGGCCACGACCCCTACGTGGAAAAAGGCAGCGGCGTGCAGTTCTACGGTTACCCGGACAAGCGCGCGCTGATCTTCGCCCTGCCCTACGAACCGCCAGCCGAGGCGCCGGATGACGACTTCCCGTTCTGGCTCAGCACTGGCCGCGTGCTCGAACACTGGCACACCGGCAGCATGACCCAGCGCGTCGAGGAGCTGCACGGCGCGGTACCCGATGCCCTGGTGTACATGCACCCGGACGATGCCAGGGCACTCAAGGCGCGACGCGGCAGCGAGGTCAAGGTGATCAGCCGGCGCGGCGAGATCCGCGCGCGCATCGAAACCCGCGGGCGCAACAAGCCACCGCGTGGCCTGGTGTTCGTGCCCTTCTTCGACGCCAACAAACTGATCAACAAGGTCACCCTGGACGCCACCGACCCGATCTCCAAGCAGACCGACTACAAGAAGTGTGCGGTGAAGATCGAACTGGTCAACCTGGCCTGAGGAGAACCGTCATGACTCTGCGTTTTCTGCCTCTGTTACTGCTCGCCGCCTTTGGTCTGGCCATCGCCGGTGAGCTCGATTACCCACTCGACGCCCCCGCGCCGGACGGCCGCCGCCCCGGCGGCACCCTCAGTCAGACCCTGCCGGCACCGGTGCTGGGCAACGAGGAGAACAAGGACCTGCGCCGCGAGCGCAATTACCCCGAGCAGCCACCGACCATCCCGCACAGCATTCGCGGCTATCAGGTCGACGCCAACGGCAACAAGTGCCTGACCTGCCACAGCCGCGCCGGCAGCGCCCGCAGCCAGGCGCCGATGATCAGCATCACTCATTACATGGATCGCGACGGCCAGCCGCTGGCAGCCGTGTCGCCGCGGCGCTACTTCTGTACCCAGTGCCACGTCACCCAGCAGGAGGTCAAACCTCTGGTCGGCAACGCCTTCCGCAATATCGACCAGTTGCTCGGCGACGAAGCAGCCGGCACGGCAAAACCCTGAGGAGGCCTTTCATGAAGTCGTTAATGGCCCTGCTCAAGGAGTACTGGGGCATCCTGCGCCGCCCAAGCGTGCATTACAGCCTGGGTTTTCTCACGCTTGGCGGCTTCATCGCCGGGATCATTTTCTGGGGCGGTTTCAACACCGCGCTGGAGGCCACCAATACCGAGCAGTTCTGCATCTCCTGCCATGAGATGCGTGACAACGTGTACGTCGAGCTGCAGGACACCATTCACTACAGCAACCGCTCCGGGGTGCGCGCCACCTGCCCGGACTGCCACGTACCGCACCAGTGGACGGACAAGATCGCGCGCAAGATGCAGGCGTCCAAGGAAGTCTGGGGCAAGATCTTCGGCACCATCAGCACCCGCGAGAAGTTTCTGGAAAAGCGTCGCGAACTGGCCGAACACGAATGGGCACGGCTCAAGGCCAACGATTCGCTGGAATGCCGCAACTGCCACAACTTCGACTACATGGACTTCACCAAACAGAGCCCGCGCGCCCGCCAGATGCACTCCAGCGCCCTGGCCAGCGGCGCAGCCACCTGCATCGATTGCCACAAGGGCATCGCCCACCAGCTACCGGACATGAGTGGGGTGCCCGGTTGGTGAACGGCTGAAACCCGGGTGCGCAGCAACTCCATTTGGAACGGTGCAGTACGTGCCCGCCCCAAGGTGCATTGCTGGGCACGTCCCCGTGACACTCACCTCACGCCGTAGACCCGGCGTCCGGCCTACTCCCCGCGCAGCGCTCGAAGATGCGTCAGCAGGCCGGCTGCCGTCTGCTCGCCGACCAGGCGCTCACGCAGTTTGCCCTCGGCATCGACAATGTAGGTGACCGGCAAGACATCGGTGCGTGGCAGTTCGAAGCGCGCCGCCGGATCCTGCGCCAGCACGGTGAAGCGGATGTCGAAACTGTCAGCCGCACGCTTGAGGTCATCGCCCTGCAAGGCGTCGAAGTTGACGCCAATCACCCGCGCCGACTGGTTTTTCAGCGTTTCTTCCAACGCGTTGAGTTCAGGAATCTCGGTGCGGCACGGCGCGCACCATTCGGCCCAATAATTGATGATCAGCCACTGGCCATCGAGGCTGTCAGCCGTTACCTTTCGTCCATGCTGGTCAGGGCCGAAATCTTCGGCGCAAGCCGTTAGCAGCAAACCGGTGCAGATAACCAAGACAGCCTTGCCGAATTTCCGGAGCCCTAAGCCCATGTACTCGATCCTCGTCCACCCGGGGTTGATATGACGCTGGATGCCCTGCGCCTGGAAGTACCGGACATCCGCGAGGACAACAGTTTATCGCCGGCGGAAATCGCCCAGCGACTCGCGGCTGCTCGCCATCTGGAGCAGGAACATGGCCTGCAACAAGTGCTGGGCCTGTTGTTTTCGCTCAATCGCAGCCATCTGACCTTACTGGAAAGGCAGCGTGCGCTGCAAAGCTTCAGTGACGAGTATCGGCATTACGCCAGCTTCGCCAATCCCCACCCACCCAGCACACTGTTCGTGCGCCTGTGCAGCGAGCTGGCCAGCGGTTTCAAACGCCTGCTGCTGCAAATTCTGCAGGGTCGCCAGCCGTCGATGCCGCACCTGGCCTGGTGCCTGTACATGGCCCAGCACTTTCTTGCGCAGCAGTTGCTGCGCCACTACCAACTGTACCAGGAGCCACCTGCAACGCTCTGGCGCGACAGCCACCTGCTGTACTGGATCGGCGAGCATCAGCAGTGCCTGGACGAACCAGTGGCGGCGGCCTTCGAGCCGAAACCGGCCAGCACCCTGCGCGGCCTCTACCAGCAGATGCTGCTCTTGGCCCTGAGCAACCCCTTCCATCTCGATGAAGGCGAATGCCTGGCCCTGTTCAGCGCGCTGGCCCCTTTGGCAGCACTGGCCAGGTTGCAAGCCTGGGACGATGAAGACGATGCCGAAGGTCCAGTGGTCGACCTCAGCGAATCACAGGCCTGCCTCAGTTTCGAACAACGTATCGAAGGCGAAGCTGCCAATCTGCGCCGCTTCGAACTGGGCGCGCTACTGATTGCCCTGCACGAACCCGCGCCCCTGCAAAGCGCGCAGGAGCGCCAGTTGCTCGAACGAGTGCGCCAGCACTGGCTGGGCCGCCAGCAACGTCGCCATGAACGTGCCGAACTGGAAGGCCAATGCAGCCTGGTGGTGGGTCTGCCGGCCATTCATGCGCAGCTGCTGGATAAACTGCCGCAGCGTACCGAGGCGCAGATTCTCGACGCCAGCCCGGGCGGCGCGCGCCTGCTGTGCAACGCCAACGAGGGTGGACAACTGCAGGTCGGGCAACTGGTTCTGCTGCTGACCAATGCCACACCGACCCTGGCACTGGTGCGTTGGCGTCATCTCAATAGCGAAGGCCTGCACCTCGGGCTGCGCTATCTGAAAGGCCTGCCGCGGCCGGTCTGGCTGCGGCGTGCACCCAATGCGCAGACTCACCCTGGCGTACTGCAAAGCACCCCGGCACCGGGCAACGGTTGGCACCACGGCCTGTGGTTGCCCAACGGCCAGTTCAGCTCCGGCGAGCATCTTTGGCTGCAATTGGCCAGCGTGCATAACCAAGCGATTTTGCCGCTGCCCGACAGTAACCTGCAGACCTCATCGGTTACCCGCCACCCGCTACGCCTGGCCTGATATACAAAACTGCGACTCCAGTCACGCGGCCTGTCCGCCGAGTACACAGTTTCGCCAACAGGTGGCTGCTTATAATTCCAGGCACTCAAGTCTCACCCTGCCTGGAATTTCACCATGTCCCAAGCGCAAGACAAGCTGATTGGCTCCGTGCCCTCGCGCATCGTCGACGTCGCTCACCTGCTGGTCACTCCCTACGAGGGGCGCGTGGCCGAATACAACGTCGCCACCTGGCTGCAATTGCCGGGGCTGGCCAACCTGCCGGTATCGCTGCTGGTGAGTTATCGCGACGGGGACAAGCGCCGCGAGGTGAATGTCGACCATGGCAAGGTCAATGCCCATGGCAAGATCCTGCTCTCCGGGATCGCTCGCATGCCGGTACGGATGAAGATCGAAGACATGCAGGTACGCTTGCGCTCAGCTGTACCGGCGCAGAGCCTGGTGGTCGAGGAATTCTTCGTTCAAGCCGTCGAGCTGGCCAACAGCGAGAGCCGCCAGGCCATGGCCTGAACCAGAACGGCAACATCGAACCCCGCGCAGTGACGCGGGGTTTTGCTTTCAGCCAGAGGAAACTCCAGGGCTGGGCGCGGTCTGCGGACTTGAATCGTCAGCGTCTGGCTGCAGGTTTTCGGCAGCCACATGCTCGAGCAACGACTCCGGCCAGCGTGCGAAGTGCAGCCCGGTGATTCGATTGAGCCGCGTCAGCGCTTCCTGCGGATCGCGTCGATGAAGGTGGATTACCCTGTTTTTTACCGTCATTACTGCCTGCGTCCTCAGCGATCCCTGCCCCTGCTGGCAGTTCGATAGCAACTGCTCCTGCAGTAGCTAGAAGCGTGCCAGCCCTTGTACAACGCATTCCTTGGCGCCTACCCCTTGCGTCCAGGCCACGGCAGGACTAGACAACGCCTGAAACTGACGCTTTTTGTCACCCATTTTCGGCGCCTTCTCTCATTCACCGTCGCCCACAATGTCGCGCAAGTTTGCTCAGCCCTTGCCCGGTAACCAATCCGCCAGACTGACTCCGAACTGCTCCTCGCGCTCCGCCTGCAGGCGCTCCAGTCCCTCGCGCAATGCCGGATACCAGGGTTCGTCGAGCTGAGCGGGCAGTTGCGACAAACTCGGTAATGGCCAGGGACTGCACTCGAGCAATTGATACAGGGAGAAGTTGTGCAGATCGCGGCACAGCACCCACCCTCCGCCATTGGCCTTGCATGCCAGGTGCTCGCGCTCGAGAAAATCCATCACCTGCGTCCACTCGTCTTCGGGCAACCGCCAGCCCGCACGTTGCATGTCGCCATAATGCAGAGCCTCGCCCTTCTGCTGACGTTTGAGCAAAAGCCGCAACACCACCAGCACAATCAGCCCCTTGGGGATAGGCTCGCGGCGCCAGTGCCGCGGTTGCGACAGGCCATACACCAGCTCGGCTCCCAGCAGCACGATCAACCAGGACAGATAGATCCACACCAGAAACAGCGGCACTGTGGCGAAGGCGCCGTAGATCAGGTGATAACCGGGAAACAGCCGCACATAGAGGCCGAACAGCGCCTTGGCCACCTCGAACAGCACGGCGCTGAACAGGCCGCCGAGCAACGCATGGCGCAGCGGCACCCGGGTATTGGGAACCGCCGCATAGAGCAAGGTGAAGGCTGCGATGCTCGATAGCAGCGGAGCGAAGGCAAGCAGGGTCTTGGCACCCACGACGGCATCCGGCCCGGAAATCAGTGACAGCGAGGCGATATAGGTACTCATCGCAAAGCCTGCGCCCAGCAGCAACGGCCCGAGACTGAGAATCGCCCAATACAACAGGAAACTGGACATACCACGGCGCGGCTGGCGCACCCGCCAGATCACGTTGAAGGTCTTCTCGATGGTCACCAACATGAGGAACGCGGTAACGGCCAGCAGACCCACACCGAACCAGGTCAGTTGCCGCGCCTGGGTGGTGAACTCACGCAGATATTCCTGCACCGTCTCGCCAGTGGACGGTACGAAGTTGTTGAAGATGAAACCCTGGATTTCCTCGCCCACGCCCTTGAATGCCGGAATCGCCGAGAGCATGGCGAAGGTCACGGTCATCATTGGCACCACGGCGAACAAGGTGGTGTAGGTCAACGCCGCTGCGTTGCCTGCGCCGCGGTTATCCACGAAACGCTGATACAGGCTGAGCCAGAACCCCATCCAGTCCTTCAAACGACGCAGCATGACCTCTCCTTAGCCCTCAACCCTGAACAGACAGACAATGCGCCGCGTAAAAAGGTCGCAGCAAAGCCGCCCCAGCGGTTTGCGTGCATCCGCGCATCAGGCGGTTAGAATAGCCGCCACTTCAAGCCGGATGCGAGCCACCATGACCGACCTGACCCTCTACCACAACCCGCGCTGCTCGAAATCCCGCGGTGCTCTGGAGCTGCTGCAAGCCCGCGGCCTGCAACCGCACGTCGTGCGCTATCTGGAAACGCCACCCAGCGCCAGCGAGCTCAAGAGCCTGCTCGGCAAGCTGGGTATCTCCGCACGCGACCTGCTGCGTAGCGGCGAGGACGAATACAAGACGCTGGACCTGAGCGATGCCAGCTTGAGTGAGGCGCAACTGATCGAGGCCATGGCCAAGCATCCCAAGCTGATCGAGCGCCCGATCCTCATCGCTGGCGACAAGGCCGTGATCGGCCGCCCACCGGAAAAAGTACTGGAGCTGCTGGCATGAGCGCGCCCTACATCCTCGTGCTCTACTACAGCCGCCATGGCGCCACCGCGCAGATGGCCAAACAGATTGCCCGTGGCGTCGAGATGGCTGGCCTGGAGGCGCGCCTTCGCACGGTGCCTGCGGTATCCAGCGAATGCGAGGCCGTTGCGCCGAGCGTGCCGGAGGACGGCGCCATGTACGCCACCCTGGATGATCTGAAGAACTGCTCGGGCCTGGCCTTGGGCAGCCCGACCCGTTTCGGCAACATGGCGGCGCCACTCAAGTACTTCATCGATGGCACCAGCAACCTGTGGCTCACCGGCGAACTGGTCGGCAAGCCGGCAGGCGTGTTCACCTCCACCGCCAGCCTGCATGGCGGCCAGGAGACCACCCTGCTGTCGATGATGCTGCCTCTGTTGCACCACGGCATGCTGGTCTGCGGCCTGCCCTATAGCGAATCGGCCCTGCTCGAAACCCGCGGCGGTGGTACGCCCTACGGCCCCAGCCACCATGCGGGCGGCGACGGTAAACGCGCGCTGGACGAACATGAAATCGCCCTGTGCCGTGCACTGGGTCGACGCCTGGCGCAAACCGCCAGCAAACTGGAGCGCTGAACGTGGCCCGAGCAAAGAAGCCCCTGCCCAGCCTTGAATGGCTGGAGCCACGGGTCAAACTCAGTCGAGCACTGAGCCTGTTCAGTTTCATCGCCCTGCTGACCCTGCTGCTGGTGTGGAACCTGGCCTTCGCCGATCTGCATGGCGCGCGGGTCGGCGTGGTGCTGGCCATTCAACTGTTGCCACTGGCGCTGCTCGCCCCCGGGATGTTGATGGGCAACGCCCGTGCCCACGCCTGGACCTGCTTCGTCGTCAACATCTACTTCATCCAGGGCGTACTGGCCGCCATCGACCCGGCGCGCGCACTGTTCGGCGCGTTGGAGGCGGTAATCAGCTTCGGCCTGTTCTGCTGCGCCCTGCTCTACACCCGCTGGCGTTTTCAGTACGACCGTAAACTCGCAGGTGAATAAATGTCCTGATGTGGGAGCGAGCTCTGCTCGCGAAGCGCTTGTGCAGCTAAAAATTCGCGAGCAGAGCTCGCTCCAACACATGAACTCCCGAAGCAGCTACCAGCCCAAGGTTTCCTTGAGAAAGGGAATGGTCAGCTTGCGCTGGGCTTGTAGCGAGGCCTGATCCAGGCGTTCCAGCAGCTCGAACAACGCGCTCATACTGCGTTCGCCACGGGTGAGGATGAAGCGGCCGACCTCATCGCTCATCTGCAGGCCACGACGCGAGGCGCGCAGCTGCAGGGCGCGCAGCTTGTCTTCATCGGACAGCTCGTGCAACTGGAAGACCAGCGAAAGGGTCAGTCGCGACTTCAGATCAGGCAGTTGAATCGGCAACTCGCGTGGCGACATGGTGCCTGCCAGCAACAAGCGCCTGCCGCTGTCACGCAGTCGGTTGAACAGGTGGAACAGCCCTTCTTCCCAGTCGCTGCGTCCGGCCACGGCATCGAGATCATCGAGGCAGACCAGCTCGCACAGTTCAAGGTTGTCGAGCAACTCCGGGCCGTGCTGCACCACTTCGCTGAGCGGCAGATACACCACCGCTTCGCCACGCTGCTCAAAACGCAGGCAGGCCGCCTGCAGCAGGTGGCTGCGCCCGACGCCTTCGGCGCCCCACAGGTAGATCAGGCTTTCCGTCCAGCCGGCGTCGGCCTCGCACAAGCGCTCGACATAGCCCAGGGCCGCGGCATTGGCGCCGGGGTAGTAATTGGCGAAGGTGGCGTCATCACGCAGACGCACCCCCAAGGGAAGCTGGATGGGTTTCATGCTCAGGGTCTGTTCCCGTTTCGGCGCGAGCCGCGTTGCTGCGCCAAATGGCGCCAGGCCAGGCGTGGAGCGCAGGTAATGGTCGCTCCCTTGCCAAGCTCCACAACGCAGCATGGCGCCATTTGCCGCGCAACCCGGAGGGCCGGGCCAGTTTTTGCGCGCTGCTGCGTTATTCGTCGTTCATTTGGAATAACCAAATCTCTCTCCTCATGCCTTGCCCCGCGCAAAAACTGGCTCCGGCGCGGCCGCGGCGAAACGGGAACAGAACCTACCTCGTCAGTTCATCAGAACCGCTGTTGGACTCTCCGTAAAGACCGGAAAGTTTATACAAATCATGGGCATGGCGCAGCAGAACCATGATCACCGCTGCTACCGGCAAGGCCAGCAGCACGCCGGTAAAGCCAAACAGTTGGCCACCCGCGAGGATGGCGAAGATCACCGCGACCGGGTGCAGGCCGATGCGATCGCCCACCAGCAGGGGCGTGAGGACCATACCCTCGAGCAACTGGCCGATCATGAACACCACAGCGATGCCGATCAGCGGATAGGGCTCGAAACCGAACTGGAACAGCGCAGCGGTCAGCGCCGCACCGATACCGACGATAAAGCCCATGTACGGCACGATACTGGCCAGGCCCGCCAACACACCGATCAACAGCCCCAGCTCCAGCCCCACCGACATCAGGCCAACCGAATAGATGACGCTCAGCGCCAGCATCACCAGCAATTGGCCGCGCAGGAAGGCGCCCAGCACTTCATGACATTCGCCAGTCAGCTTGACGATCAATCCTTCGCGCTGGCGCGGCAGCAGGCGGCGCACGCGCTCGACCAGCAGATCCCAGTCGCGCATCAGGTAGAAGCTCACCACCGGAATCAGCATCAGGTTGCCCAGCCAGGCCAGCAGTGCCAACCCCGAGGATGTCGCCTGGGCCAGCACCGCCTTGAGCACATCGGTGGTCTTGCCAATGTTGTCGGTAAAGACCTGCTTGAGTTGATCGACCTGCAGCAGGTCATCCTGCAACCCCAGATGCGACTGCGACCACGGCAAGGCCGTGCCTTGCAACCAATCGAGCATTTCCGGCGCCAGCTGATATAGACGCACCAGCTGTCGTCCTAGCATGGGCACCAACACCAGCAGCAGGATCAGCAATACCAGAGCGAACAGCGCGAATACCACCACCACGCCCCCCGTGCGCGACAGCCGATGCCGCTCGAGACGATCGACCAGCGGATCGCCCAGGTAGGCCAACAGGATGCCGATCAGGAAGGGGGAAAGAATCGGGTGCAGCAGGTAAAGCAACCAGCCGAGCAGAAACAGCCCAGCCATCCATAGCCAGCGGGTGGAATCGGTCATGCTCGCGTCCTCGATGCGCAACGGCGCCAGGAAGGCGCCGCGTAACTGGGCTGTGATCCAGCCGGCGCCAATTCTACCAGCGAAAGCGCAACTGATCGGTGCGCGGTTTCACCTGCGGAGCCTCGGTTGCGCCCGTTTCAGGAGCCTCTACCGGCGCTGCGGCGTCGAGCGGCTCGCTGACTTCCTGCAACTGCCCCAGTGCCAGCTGCGCGCGCAGCTGCTCCGGGCTGGCGCTGACCTGATAGACCAGACGCTGACCGTCGATCTCCTGCAAACGCGCGGCGAAGGGTTCGAGCAAGCGCTCCAGCGCCGCGAAACGCCCCAGGTCAGCACCTTCGATAACCAGCGTCAGGCTGTGCGCCGCGCCAGGCTTGACGACGAACCGCGGCGCCAGGCGCTCGGCCACGGCCAGCAGCACTGCATCGGCCAGCGCAGCCTGATCGGCGCCCTCAGCCTTGCCCTGTTCACGCTCGTCGCCCAGCCACAGGCGCCAGGTCGCCTGCCAACTGCCGCCGCTTTCGGTCGCCTGCACGGCCAGCAAGGCATCGGCGCCATAACGCTCGGAGGCCTCACGTAGCGCCTGTGGATCGTTGGCCAGCAGCACATCGGCATTGCCCAGTGCCTGCTCGCTCAAATCAGCCAGAGGCAAACGCAGCGGCAGGCCGCGGTGCTGAGCCGCCTCGCGCAGCAGCGCCGACGCACTCTGACTCTCGCCGACCAGCTGGCTGCCTTCTGGCGCTTCGTTGAGCCACCAGGTCAGGATCACCGGTCGATTGGCGCCCCACAGGGCCAGGCCAGCCTGACGCAATTGCTGATCGGTGCTGGCCGGATCGAACTCGACCAACAGCGCGTCGCCTTCATAACCGTACTGGCTGACGATCTGTTGCGGATCCTTGCGCAGGCCTTCCAAGCCAGCGCTCTGCAGCGCCTTGGCATCACCGGTCAAGCGCAGCACCAGGGTCTGCAGGGCCTTCTGCATGGCCGCGTCGCGGCTTTCCGGCTGTTGATCCGCCACAGGTTCACGCACCTGATAAAGACCGGTAACCGGCGCGGCCAGTGCTGGCAGGCTCAGGAGCGACAGACAGAAGAACAGCAGGCGGATGGGCAAACGCATCGGGGGACTCTCGCAAGGGATGGCCGTACGGCGGGCGGGCACAAAGGCCTATACCTTAAACAGCCGCTCAAGCCCCGGCAACCAGAGCCAGCGCCTGCGACGAAGCGCATGCACGCGAGTGGCCGCTACCGGGCAAGCCTGATAAAATCGCGCGCCTTCGCCAGCCGGTACGCGCGCCAGGTTCCCTGAATGAGCCTGCGCCACGTCGGCGCCTACACGAACTCCCCATTCAAAGGCCCGGATCTATGAGCAAGCAACCCTCCATCAGCTACAAGGACGCAGGCGTCGACATCGATGCCGGTGAAGCCCTGGTCGAGCGCATCAAAGGCGTGGCCAAGCGCACTGCCCGTCCGGAAGTCATGGGTGGCCTGGGTGGCTTTGGCGCCCTGTGCGAGATCCCGGCCGGTTACAAGCAACCGGTGCTGGTGTCCGGCACCGACGGCGTCGGCACCAAGCTGCGCCTGGCGCTGAACCTGAACAAGCACGACAGCATCGGCCAGGATCTGGTGGCCATGTGCGTCAACGACCTGGTGGTCTGTGGTGCCGAGCCGCTGTTCTTCCTCGACTACTACGCCACCGGCAAGCTCAACGTCGACGTCGCCGCCACCGTGGTCACCGGCATCGGCGCCGGCTGCGAGCTGGCCGGCTGCTCCCTGGTCGGCGGCGAAACCGCCGAGATGCCGGGCATGTACGAAGGCGAAGACTACGACCTGGCCGGTTTCTGCGTCGGCGTGGTGGAAAAGAGCGAAATCATCGACGGCTCCAAGGTCGTTACCGGTGACGCGCTGATCGCCCTGCCCTCCTCCGGCCCGCACTCCAACGGCTACTCGCTGATCCGCAAGATCATCGAAGTGTCCGGCGCCGACATCGAGCAGGTGCAACTGGATGGCAAGGCCCTGGCCGACCTGCTGATGGCACCGACCCGTATCTACGTCAAGCCGCTGCTCAAGCTGATCAAGGACACCGGCGCGGTCAAGGCCATGGCCCACATCACTGGCGGCGGCCTGCTGGACAACATTCCGCGCGTGCTGCCACAAGGCGCCCAGGCGGTGATCGACGTGGCCAGCTGGAAGCGTCCGGCGGTATTCGACTGGCTGCAGGCACAAGGTAACGTCGACGAGCACGAGATGCACCGCGTACTCAACTGTGGCGTCGGCATGGTCATCTGCGTGGCACAGGATCAGGTCGAAGCCGCCCTGGCCAGCCTGCGCGCCAGCGGCGAGCAACCTTGGGTCATCGGTCAGATCACCGAAGCAGCCGAAGGCGCAGCCCAGGTGCAGCTGAACAACCTGAAAGCCCACTGATGCCCTGCAATGTCGTCGTCCTGATCTCCGGCTCAGGCAGCAACCTGCAGGCGCTGATCGACAGCATCGCCCACGACGGCAATCCGGCCCGCATCGCCGCGGTCATCTGCAACCGCGCCGGTGCCTATGGCCTGGAGCGGGCGAAACAGGCCGGGATAGCCACCAGCCTGCTCGACCACAAGCAGTTCGACGGCCGTGAGGCTTTCGATGCTGCCCTGATCCAAGCCATCGATGCCCACCAGCCTGACCTGGTGGTGCTGGCTGGTTTCATGCGCATCCTCACGCCGGGCTTCGTACAGCACTATGCCGGGCGCCTGCTGAATATCCATCCGTCGCTACTGCCCAAACACAAGGGGCTACACACCCACCAGCGCGCGCTGGAAGCCGGTGATAGGGAGCACGGCTGCAGCGTGCACTTCGTCACCGAGGAACTCGATGGTGGCCCCATGGTCGTACAAGCAGTGCTGCCCGTGATGGCCGATGACACGGCCGAAAGCCTGGCCAGCCGCGTGCACCAACAGGAACACCTGATTTATCCGCTGGCGGTGCGCTGGTTTGCCGAAGGCCGCTTGCGTCTTGGCGCCCAAGGCGCAATGCTGGATGACCAGCCGCTGCCTGCCAGCGGCCACCTGATTCGAACCTAGGAGACCCTATGCGTCGCGCCCTGCTGTTCGCCCTGACCCTGTTCGCCCTGCCAGCCCTTGCCGAAGATCTGCAGCCTTTCTCCGCCAGCTACACGGCGGACTGGAAGCAACTGCCGGTCAGCGGCAGCGCCGAACGCAGCCTCAAGCGTGAGGACGACGGCCGCTGGACCCTCAACTTCGAAGCTTCGATGCTGGTTGCCAGCCTTACCGAAAAAAGCACCTTCCGCGTCGACAACGGTGCCCTACTGCCCTTGACCTACCGCCTCAACCGCAGCGGCCTGGGTAAAGGCAAGAAGGTCGAACAGGACTTCGACTGGGAGCAGAAACAAGTCATCGGCAATGACCGTGGCGATGCCGTGACCTTTCCGCTCAACCGTGGCCTGCTGGACAAGTCGACCTATCAGGTCGCCCTGCAGCAGGATGTCGCGGCGGGCAAAAAGAGCGTGAGCTACCAAGTGGTCGACGGTGACGAAATCGAAACCTACGACTTCCGTGTACTGGGCGAAGAAGTGGTACGCACCAAGGCTGGCCTGATCGATGCGATCAAGGTCGAGCGGGTGCGTGACCCCACGCAAAGCACCCGCAAGACCGTGCTGTGGTTCGCCAAGGACTGGGGCCACTTGCTGGTACGCCTGCATCAGGTGGAAACCGACGGCAAGGAATACCAGATCATGCTCAAGGAAGGCACCGTCGCCGGCAAGCCGGTCGAAGGTCGTCGCGACTGATCCAAACCGGCAAAACAGTTTTTCGTAGGAGCCCCGCCTCGGGGCGAAGCTTTCGAGCCCACGCCGTACCGGTTCGCGGCGGGGCGCCGCTCCTACAATTTGCGGCTGGGCATCTCTGGGTAGGAGCCCCGCCCCGGGGCGAAGCTTTCGAGCCCACGCCGTACCGGTTCGCGGCGGGGCGCCGCTCCTACAATTTGCGGCTGGGCATCTTTGGGTAGGAGCCCCGCCCCGGGGCGAAGCTTTCGATCCAACGCCACCTGGTTCGCGGCGGGGCGCCGCTCCTACAATTTGCGGCTGGGCATCTTTGCGTAGGAGCCCCGCCTCGGGGCGAAGCTTTCGAGCCCACGCCGTACCGGTTCGCAGCGGGGCGCCGCTCCTGCAGTTCGCAGCATCCTTGCCTGCTCCAGGCGCTGCCTGACAGCGTCTGGCATGTATCTCAGTGCTGACTCACCGCGCCGATCTTGTGAATCGACAGATCAGCGCCGCTGTATTCCTCTTCCTGACTCAGGCGAATGCCCAGCGACGCCTTGAGCAGGCCATACACCACAAAGCCACCACCAACGCGACCACTACGCCCAGCGCAGTGCCGATCACCTGGCTGGCCAGGCTGACGCCACCCAGGCCACCGAAAGCTTCCAGACCGAAAATACCGCAAGCGATGCCACCCCAGACGCCGCACAGGCCATGCAGCGGCCAGACACCGAGCACGTCATCGATCTTCCACTTCAACTGCGTCGCGGTGAAGGCCCAGACGAACAGCGCACCGGCAATCGCACCCGTGACCAGAGCGCCAATCGGGTGCATCAGGTCCGAGCCGGCACAGATCGCCACCAGACCTGCCAGCGGGCCGTTGTGCAGGAAGCCCGGATCGTTTCGGCCGATCAGCAAGGCTGCGACGGTGCCACCAACCATGGCCATCAGCGAGTTGACCGCCACCAGGCCACTGACGCCTTCGACTGTCTGCGCGCTCATCACATTGAAGCCGAACCAGCCGATGATCAGGATCCATGAGCCCAGCGCCAGGAATGGAATGTTCGACGGCGCCATGGCAACCAGTTTGCCGTCGCGATAACGACCATTGCGACGACCGAGCCGCAACACGGCACCGAACGCCAGCCAGCCGCCCATGGCCTGTACCACCACGGAACCGGCGAAATCATGGAAGCCGGCGCCGAAACGCGCTTCGAGCCAGGCCTGCAAGCCGTAGTTGCCGTTCCAGATCATGCCTTCGAAGAAGGGATAGACGAAGGCTACGATCAACGCCGTGGCGCACAGCTGCGGGCCGAACTTGGCGCGCTCGGCGATGCCACCGGAGATGATCGCCGGAATCGCCGCGGCAAAGGTCAGCAGGAAGAAGAACTTCACCAGCCCATAACCGTGGTTCTCGGTAAGCACCGCAGCCGGTTCGAGGAAGTTGATGCCGTAGGCGATCCAGTAGCCGATGAAGAAATAGGCCAGGGCCGAGATGGCAAAGTCGGAAAGAATCTTCGACAAGGCGTTGACCTGGTTCTTCTGCCGCACCGTGCCGACCTCGAGAAAGGCGTAGCCCGTGCATGGCCAGCACCATGATCGCACCCAGCAGGATGAACAGGGTATTGGAGCCGTGGATCAGCGTGGCCACGGCACTGTTGATGTTTTCCATCTAGGAAGGAAACTTCGGCAGTGAAGAAAAAGCACCAAACGAAGGCATATCAAAGATATTCTGCACCGCAATGCAGCAAACTCTTGAGGAGCGCTCTCGAACGCACCGGCCGGAAGCTCCAGAATGGCGCATCCAGAAACCGGAAATCTGGCATTTATTTCTTATAAATTAATGGGTTATTCGTCGCTCATGCCGTCCTGGGCCTATCTCGAAAGGCACCACCACAGAGCACCCGACAAGTCTTACGCACCCGCAAAACGCAAGCGCTGTACCACACGCCAACCCAGTCACTTTCAGACTATTCTTGCGGAACCCTTACACAGCAGAGCACTCGTAAACAGTACGTACCCAACGCAGAGGATTGCTCACATGCCCCCCGCAAAGCCGCCACACCAAGCACCAAGGACGCCCTGCTGGATGAGTTCCAGGCTCTGGTCGGCGACACCGAGAAGCTCCTGCAGCATTCCGCCAGCCTTGCCGGTGAACAGGCCGAAGCGTTGCGCGAGGACATTCGCAGCAGCTTGAGCCGCGCCCGTGAAACCCTGCACAACGCCGAGTCGGGTTTGCGCGAGCAGGGCAAGATGGCCGTCGATGCCACCGAAGACTACGTGCACAAGCACCCCTGGCAGGCGTTGGGTCTGTCGGCCGCCATCGGCCTGGTGCTCGGCCTGCTGATCAGCCGCCGTTGACTGCGCCCATGTCCAACGGACCCTCGCCACGACGTCTGGGCGCAGCTTTTCTGGGCTTGCTCCAGGGTCATGTGGCGTTGCTGGCCCACGAACTGGAAGACCAGCGCAACCAGGCACTGCGCGCGCTGCTGCTCGGCGGCCTGTGCCTGGCCTTCGCCCTGCTTCTGCTGATGGGCCTTTCCGCTGTGCTGCTGATTCTCTACTGGGAGTCGCACCGCCTGACAGTCGCCATAGGCCTGTGCCTGTTCTACGGATCCGGCCTGCTCGCTTGCGGCGCCTGGCTGCTGACCAGCCTGCGCAATGCCGAGCCACCGTTCAGCGCCAGCCTGGAAGAACTGCAACGCGACCGCGAGCAACTGCTGCCATGACGCCCATTCTGCCCCCAGGCGCCTCGCGCCGAGAGCTGCGCAAAGCCGTGCTGCGCATGCGCCTGGAGATGCATCGCCAGGAACTGCGCCATGAAATGCTGCAGATCAGCCAGCCACTCAAACAGGTACGCGAATACGGGCAGCGCCTGCGCCAGGGCAATGCACCTTTTTTGCTCACGGGCGGTGTTCTGGCACTGGCCGGCCTGCTCGGCGGCAAACGCGGTTGGCGGCGCTGGTTACGTCTGGCCCTGATCATGGCGCCACTGCTTAGACGCCGGCAAAGCAGCGTGGACTGATACCGGTATTGGTCTAGACCTGGACTGGCCGCGTTCTTGCTTGGTTGAGCCGCTCAGCTGCCACGTGCGGCTCAACTACCACGACTAAGGACGCCCCAGGTGATCGACGGACAGCCCTTCGCCGTCTTCCAACCCTTTATCGACACCGCCACCGGCCGTATCGCCGGCGTGGAGGCGTTGGCGCGACTGCGCGATGCTCATGGCCAGGCCCATTCGGCCGGGCCACTGTTCGCCGATCCGAAGACCCCGCCCGCCGCCCTGCGTCGCCTCGACCGACAGGTTCGCGAGGATGCCCTGCGCCGCTTTCACCAGGCACCGGCGGACTGGTTCCTCAGCATCAACATCTCGCCACGCTGGATCAGCCGTTTGCGCCCGGCGCAACCGCTGCCCAGCCTGATCCAACTGCAGCGCAGCGGTATCGAGCCGACGCGCATCGTCTTCGAGATCACCGAGCTGGGCGGCGCCAGCCAGCGCCTGCCTGACGTGGTCGCGCGCTACCGCGAGGCTGGCGCGCGCATCGCCATCGACGACTTCGGCGCCGGCTACTCGCAGCTCGATCGCGTGCTGGCGCTGCAACCCGATATCCTCAAGCTGGACATGCGCCTGTTCCAGGAGGCCGCACGTGGCGGCCCCAGCGGCGAAGTGGTCAAGGCACTGGCGCAAATGGCGGAGAAAACCGGCTGCTGGATCATCGCCGAAGGGGTGGAAACCGAGGCCGAATTGAATTTCGCTCTGGAATGCGGCGCGCGCTACGTGCAGGGCTTTCTGTTCGCCAGGCCGGAAGAAGAGTTCTTCGCCAGCGATGCCTTCGTCGGTCGCTTCGCCCGCCTGCGCGACAGCTACGTGCAGCAGAAACTCGCCGAGCGCGCGCGTCTGGTCAATCTGCGTCAGCAACTGGCCGAGCTGATGGCAGAACTGAAGTCCTGGGCCGAGAGCGGCGCGCCAACCAGCGGCCTGCGCTCGCCTGACAATTACCCCTGGCTGCTGCGCACCTATCAGTGTGATCGTCACGGCACCCAGCTCACACCGAACCTGGAATGGCGCCAGCAGGCCTGGCACGCCGATGATCGCTACCTCGGCCACAACTGGTCCTGGCGCCCCTACTTCTATCAACTGCTGACCGAAGGCTGGGAAGAGCGGCGCCTGACCCTCTCCACCACATACCGTGACGCCACCACCAACCAGTACTGCCTCACGGCTGGCCAGTTCATCGACAACGGTCGCCGCTTGCTGCTGGTGGACATCGACGCTGCCGGTCTGTAGCCAAGCCGGGGTTGCAGGCAGCGGCACGAACACCCAAGCTAGGGGCCTGGATCAACCTGGCGAGGATCGGCCTTGGATTGGCACACCCTGCTCACCCGTGAACGTCTCGGCAAACCCGCACCCAGCTCGGCAGAGCTGGGCCGCAGCCCCTTCCACAAGGATCATGACCGCATCATCTTCTCCGGTGCGTTCCGTCGTCTCGGGCGCAAGACGCAAGTGCATCCGGTTTCCAGCAACGACCATATCCATACGCGCCTGACCCACTCACTGGAGGTCAGCTGCGTCGGCCGCTCGCTGGCCATGCGCGTTGGCGAGATCTTGCGTGACGAGTTGCCGGACTGGTGCACACCGAGCGACCTGGGCATGGTCGTGCAGTCCGCCTGTCTGGCTCACGATATCGGCAACCCGCCATTCGGCCACTCTGGTGAAGACGCCATCCGCCACTGGTTCCAGCAAGCCGCCGGGCGCGGCTGGCTGGATGCGATGAGCGATGCCGAGCGCGGCGATTTCCTCAATTTCGAAGGCAATGCCCAGGGTTTTCGTGTGCTCACCCAATTGGAATACCACCAGTTCGACGGCGGCACGCGGCTGACCTACGCCACCCTCGGCACGTACCTGAAGTACCCCTGGACGGCCCGTCACGCCGATGCCCAGGGTTACAAGAAGCACAAGTTCGGCTGCTACCAGAGCGAGCTGCCGCTGCTCGAGCAGATCGCCGCCAAGCTCGAACTGCCGCAACTGGAGAAGCAGCGCTGGGCGCGCCACCCGCTGGTCTATCTGATGGAGGCAGCGGACGATATCTGCTACGGCCTGATCGACCTGGAAGACGGCGTGGAAATGGAGCTGCTCGACTACACCGAAGTCGAGGCGCTGCTGCTCGATCTGGTCGGCGACGACCTGCCGGAGACCTATCGCCAGCTCGGCCCCAAGGACTCGCGCCGACGCAAGTTGGCGATTCTGCGCGGCAAGGCCATCGAACACCTGACCAACGCGGCGGCCAGCGCCTTCGTCGAACAGCAGCAGACCCTGCTCGGTGGTGGCCTGCAGGGCGATCTGGTGGAACACATGCACGGCGCAGCCAAACGCTGCGTACAGAGTGCAAAGTCCCTGGCGCGCGAGAAGATCTTCCACGACAAGCGCAAGACGCTGCATGAAATTGGCGCCTACACCACGCTGGAAATTCTCCTCAACGCCTTCTGCGGCGCGGCATTGGAGCTGCATAGCGGTCGTCCGCTGTCATTCAAGCATCGGCGTATTCTCGATCTGCTCAGTTACTATGCGCCGGAACCGGGCTGGCCGCTGTATCGCTCGTTCATGCGGGTGATCGACTTCATCGCCGGCATGACGGACAGCTACGCGACGGAAATGGCGCGGGAGATGACTGGCCGCACGAGCCCGATCTGACGAACACGCGCATGAAGAACCTGATTCGCACTACATTCACCTGGCATGCCGGCCCGCCGGCCTGGGGCCCTGCCGTGGTCGCGGTGCTGGGCTGCGCCCTGCCGCTGGTGCTCGGCCTGTTCACCGCGCACAGCGGATTTCTCTGGGCCTCTGCCGGCGCCTTTCAGGCCGCCCAGGCCAACCCGCTGCATCGCTTCGGCATGCTGCGCATGCTGCTGCTCACCGGCCTGGGCGCCTGCAGTGCCGGCCTCGGTTTCTGGGCCGGTGGTCACCCACTGGTGAGCCTGGGCATCTTCGCCGCCTTCGGCCTGCTGCTGGCCTGGCTGCAGCGCTTCGGCAGCGAAGCTGGCAAGCTGGGTATCGGCCTGTGCATCTGCCTGTGTCTCGGCCAAGGGCAGTTTGGTATCGGCAACCTGCACAATCCCTATGCAGTGGCCATGCTGTTCATTCTCGGCGGATTGTGGGTGATGCTACTGGCCTTCGGCCTGCGCGGCCTGCATGGTCTGCGCATGTGGCCGTACATGCCGCGTTTTCTCGCGATCCTCAAGGTGCTCAGGCGCCATGCGCAGCGCCTTCCCCGTCAGCAATGGCGCCTGCACGCCCTGGCCTGCATGCTGGCGTTCTCCGCGTCCGGGTTGATCGTCAATCTGGCCGGGTTGTCGCGCGGTTACTGGCTGACGCTGACGGTCATCAGCACGCTGCAGTTGGAATTTCAGGGCAGCCTGGTTCGCGCCCTGCAAGCCAGCCTGGCCAGCCTGAGCGCGGCCGGTCTGCTGATTCTCTTCGGCCACAGCCTGCAAAGCCCACCCATAATGGTGATGACCCTGCTGGCACTGGTATTTCTCAGCCGCGCCCTGCAAGCCAATCACTACGGCCTGTTCGTGCTGCAGACCAGCCTGTGCTTCGTGCTCCTGGCCGAGAGCCTGTCGCAGGACTGGCACCTGGCCGAGGTACGCCTGCTCAATGCGCTGATCGGCATCTCTCTGACCCTGACGGTCGCCCTGCTGGTGCATGGTCTGCGCCTGCGTCTGAACAAACCGGCGCAGCCCGAGCGCACCCCGTAACGACCTTGATAACGTTTCGGCAGATTCGCTCACTCTTCACTATGCTGTTCTAGCCAGCAGCGCTTGCAAGGAGTGATATGCGATGCCCCCCTGTACGAACGTCGTTTCCCTCTGCATGTTCATATCAGCGTTCTGTTCACGCTGTTACTGCTGCTGACTGGCGTGGTGCTGGGCCTGTTCAACTATCAGCAAACCAGCCGAATGATCTTCTCCAGCAGCGCGACCCTGTTCGAGCGCATTCAACAGGACGTGCAAAGGGACCTGGACAGCACCTATCGGCCCATCCGCCATCTGCTCAGCCTGCTGGCGTTGCAGCCTGCCACACAGGCCGACACACTGAACGAACGCCTGCAGTTGCTGCCGCTATTCGTTCAGGCCCTGCGCGACAACCCCAAACTGGCGTCGATTTACCTCGGCTACGGGGATGGCGACTTCTTCATGGTCAGACCGCTGCGCAGCGACATGCTCAAGCAGCGTTTCAATGCCCCCGAAAAAGCCGCTTATCAGGTCTGGAGCATCGACCGCAGCAGCGCCACAACCGACAGCGACTACCTGTTCTTCGACGATTCGCTGAACCCGCTCAGCCGCCGCCAGAAACTCAACGAGCCCTACGATCCTCGCCAGCGCGAGTGGTTCAAGCGTGCCCGCAGCGATGGCGGACAGATCACGACTGCGCCCTATCTGTTTTTCTCCACCCAGGAAATCGGTACCACACTGGCCAGACGCAGTGGCCTGACCACCGTGATCGGCGCCGATCTTACCCTGGCTGACCTCTCGGCCACGCTAGCCAACCACCGCGTCACCGCCAACACCCAGATCGTACTGGCCGACGGCGAAGGCAACGCCGTGGCCTACCCCGACAGCAGCCGCCTGCTCAAGGACCTAGACGGCCAGGGGTCATTGGTCAAGGTCAGTGAACTCAACCCGGCACTCGGCGAACTGCTGACGGGGCAGTTGAGTGAACAGGACGCCGGCACCGTCGAACTGGCCGGACGGCGCTGGGCCATGGCCCGGCGCCATATTCAGGAGGGTGGCCCGCAGGGCTTGCACCTGGCCCTGCTGGTACCCGAGCAGGAGTTACTGACCGATGCCTATCGCATCCGCTGGCAGGGCGCCCTGATTACCCTGACCACCCTGCTGCTGTGCCTGCCGCTGGGCTGGCTGACGTCACGCCTGGTGGTCAAACCGTTACGCAGCCTGGTGCAGGAAGCGCAGGCCATCCGCCGTTTCGGCTTCAGCTATCCGGCCAGCGGCCGCTCGCCGATTCTCGAGGTCGACCAGTTGGCGGTGTCAATGAGCCGCATGAAGGACACCCTGTCGAGTTTTCTCGATATTGCTGCCAGCCTCTCGGCAGAAACCCAGTTCGACGCGCTGATCAAGCGCGTTATGGATGCCACCGTCTCCATCAGTGCGGCCCAGGGCGGCCTGTTGTATCTGCTGGACAACGACAGCGGTCGCCTGGAACCACAGGGGCTGGTGCTCGACGGCCAGAGCAGGAGCCTGGCCGAGCTGGGTATTGAACCGCTGGCCCATGATGCGCCCAGCCTGCCCGCCTGGCTGCAGGGCCCGGCCAGCGGTGGCGCGAGCATTGCCACGTCCATCGGCTTCGATCAGGCGGGGCAGTTCCAGGGGCTGCTGTCGGCCATGGACAGCCCGCGCCTGCATCTGATCGCTGCCGGCCTGCACAACCGCCAGGGCGATACCGTAGGTGTACTGGTACTGCTGCAACGCGATAGCGGCGAGAACAGCGAAAGCATGCTCAATGCCGATCGCGTTGCCTTCGTCGATGCCGTATCGGGCAGCGCCGCCCTGTGCATCGAGAGCCAGCGCCTGCTGGCCAGGCAGCGGCAACTGCTCGATGCCTTCATCCAGCTGATCGCCGGCGCCATCGATGCCAAGAGCCCTTATACCGGCGGTCACTGTCAGCGCGTGCCGGAAATCACCCTGATGCTGGCCCGCGCCGCTGCCGAGAGCGACGCCCCCGAGTTTCGTGACTACAACCCCAGCAACGAAGAATGGGAAGCGCTGCATATCGCCGCCTGGCTGCACGATTGCGGCAAGGTCACCACCCCCGAGTACGTGGTGGACAAGGCGACCAAGCTGGAAACCCTGTATGACCGCATCCATGAAATACGCATGCGCTTCGAAGTGCTCAAGCGTGATGCCTGGATCGCCTATTGGCAGGGTCGTGCCGAGGGCGGTGACGACACGGCACTGGCCGCCCTGCGTGACCAGTTGCTGAGCGACCTGGACGACGAGTTCGCCTTCATCGCACGTATCAATCTTGGTGGAGAAGCCATGGCCGATGAAGATCAGGCCCGTCTCGGACGTATCGCCGAACGCCACTGGTTACGCACCCTGGACAATCGCCTGGGGGTTTCCTGGGAAGAAGCCAAGCGCATGGAGCGCACACCGGCGCCGCCACTGCCAGTGGAAGAGCCGCTGCTGGCTGATCGCCCTGAGCACCTGATCGCACGTGCCGAGCAGGACGTGATTGCAGCAGACAACCGCTGGGGCTTCAAACTGGACGTGCCGGCCTACAAGTTCAACCGTGGTGAGCTGCACAACCTGGGCATCGCCCGGGGCACGTTGACGGCTGAAGAGCGCTACATCATCAACCACCATATCGTGCAGACCATTCTCATGCTCGATCGTCTGCCCTTCCCCAAGCATCTGCAGAACGTTACCGAGATCGCCGGTGGGCACCACGAGAAGATGGACGGCACCGGTTATCCCAAGCGCCTGACGCGCGAGCAGATGAGCCTGCCAGCACGCATGATGGCAATCGCCGATATCTTCGAAGCCCTGACGGCCGTGGATCGTCCCTACAAGAAGGGCAAGAAGCTGTCGGAGGCGCTGAACATCATGGTCGGCATGTGCAAGGGCGCGCACATCGACCCGCAACTGTTCGCTCTGTTCATTCGCGCCGGCATCTACCGGCGTTACGCCGAACGATTCATGCTGGCCGAACAGATCGACGCGGTGGATGAACAGGCGTTGCTGGAAAAGGCGGGAGCGCTGTAGGAGCGCTCCGCACAATCAACGCTGGCATCGGGCAGGCTGCCTGATGACGGGCGCCAGAGAATCCGGCGCCGAGCCGCGATCACGCCTGGTTGATCGGGTTTTCCGGGTACCAGACGTCCTGCAGCGGGCTGAGCTCGAATTTCTCCAGCTCGTTGCGGCCCTTGAGCCAGGCTTCAACGGCAGCACGTTGCTCCTCGTTGACCGAGCCACGCTTGGCCAGGCAGACCAGACCGAAGTCCTCGCCACCCACGTAATCCAGACCATTGCCGGCGATGGCCTGGTCGAGGAACTGATCGACGAAATCGTCGAGGGTCTTGTCGCTCAAGTCGGCCTTGAAGTTCAGGGTCAGCTCGAAGCCCAGCTCCTGAAATTCATCGACACAGAGCTTCTTGCGCAGACGGCGGGAACGGTTGGTCGCCATGAAACAATCCTCAGAGGTGATAACGCGCCGGACTTTAGCAGTTTCCCCGGCAGAGCGCCCGCTTTGTCTCGCCTGATCACCCTGTCCGGGGTCTGCACGGCAGCTGTTGGCCGCATTGTTTTTCACCTGCCAAACCCGACTGCAGAGCCGTCTCTTGCGGCATAATGTCGGCAACTTTTACCGGGGTCGGACGGTCGTCTGTCCGACTTCTCATTACCGCCTAGCTGCGCAAGGTTTCTGCCGATGATCCAGCGGTTTCGCCAACTGGCGCTATGCGCCCTGCTTCTGCCTCTCGCCCTGTCCAGCCATGCCGCCGGCACCACGCTGCCGGCCAAGGTCGAGCAGGCCCTGAAGGCCAACAAGATTTCCAACAACGCGCTGTCGGTGGTGACCGTCCCACTGAACGGCCAGAGCGGTGGCCTGCAGTTCAATGCCGATGTCTCGGTCAACCCGGCCTCCACCATGAAACTGGTGACCACCTTTGCGGCCCTGGAACTGCTTGGCCCCAACTATCAGTGGAAGACCGAGTTCTATGCCGACGGCCCACTGAAGGATGGCGTGCTGCATGGCAACCTCTACCTCAGGGGAGGTGGCGACCCGAAACTGAACATGGAAAGACTCTGGCTGCTGCTGCGCGATTTGCGCATCAACGGCGTGCGTCAGGTACAGGGTGACCTGGTGCTCGATCGCAGCTTCTTCGTCGCCCCGCAATTGCCGGCCTTCAACGACGACGGTGGCGACGCCAACAAACCCTTCCTGGTCAAGCCCGACTCCCTGCTGGTCAACCTCAAGGCGCAGCGCTTCATCACCCGCGCCGAAGACGGCAAGGTGCAAATTGCCATGGATCCGCCCATCGCCGCCGTGCGCATCGACAATCAGGTACGCCTGCTCAAGGCAGGCAAATGCCCGGCCTGGCCGGACATCCGCTACAACGCGGTGGACCAGTACGATGGCACCACCCTGATCGTCAGCGGCCAACTGGCCGAAGGCTGCAGCGCGCAAACCTACCTGTCGCTGCTCGACCACCCCAGCTATGCCGCCGGAGCGGTACGCGGCATCTGGCAGGAGCTGGGCGGCAAGATTCTCGGCCTGGACCGCCAGGGCTCCGTACCGGAAAATGCCCGCATGCTGGTACGCGCCTTCTCCCCCGATTTGGTGGAGATCGTCCGCGGCATCAACAAGTACAGCAACAACACCATGGCCCGGCAGTTGTTTCTCAGCATTGGCGCGCAGTTCCGTACCGACGCCGATCAGGACGATGCCATGGCCGCGCAGCGGGTGATCCGCAACTGGCTGGCGCGCAAGGGCATCACCGCGCCGCATCTGGTCATGGAGAATGGCTCCGGACTGTCACGCGCCGAACGCATCAGCGCACGCGAAATGGCGCTGATCCTCCAGGCGGCCTGGCGCAGCCCTTATGCCGCCGAATTCCGCAGTTCGATGCCGCTGGTGGCAATGGACGGCACCATGCGCCGCCGCCTGCAGCGCACCCCGCTGGTGGGTGAAGCGCATATCAAGACCGGCACCCTGAACAACGTGCGCGCCATCGCAGGCTACAGCCGCGACAGCAACGGCCAGGACTGGGCTGTGGTAGCCATCCTCAACGACCCGAAACCCTGGGGCGCCACCTCGATCCTCGATCAGGTGCTGCTGTACACCTACAACCAGCCCAAGCGCTGAAATAACCGTAGCCCGGATGCAATCCGGGGGCTCCTTTGGATCCAAGCCCCGGATTGCCTGCAGACCGCAGGCGCGACAACCTACCGCGCCGTGAAACGCCAGGCGCGGTGGATCTTCGGATTACGCGCGAAGTCCGGGTCCAGGGTCTGCGCGGTGATATCCTCGACCTGATAACGCGCCACCAGACTCTCGTCGAGCTGGAACTTGCGGAAGTTGTTGGAGAAGTACAACACGCCGCCACGGGCCAGACGCGCCATGGCCAGGTCGAGCAACTCGACGTGATCGCGTTGCACATCAAACACGCCTTCCATGCGCTTGGAGTTGGAGAAGGTTGGCGGGTCGATGAAAATAAGGTCGTACTCCCCGCGATCCTCGCCCAGCCAGGCCATCACATCGCCCTGCTCCAGGCGATGCTTGTCGGAAAAGCCGTTGAGCGCCAGGTTACGCCGCGCCCAGTCCAGATAGGTTTTCGACAGGTCGACGCTGGTGGTACTGCGCGCGCCGCCCTTGGCCGCATGCACAGTGGCCGTGGCGGTGTAGCAGAACAGGTTGAGGAAACGCTTGCCGGCCGCCTCGCGCTGCAGGCGCAGGCGCAGCGGGCGATGATCGAGGAACAGCCCGGTATCCAGATAATCGGTAAGGTTGACCAGCAGCTTGACCCCGCCTTCATTCACCTCCATGAACTCGCCCTGCGCCGCCTGGCGCTGATACTGCTTGGTACCGGTCTGACGCTCGCGGCGTTTGATCACCACACGATTCTGGGCCACGCCCAGCGCCTGCGGGATCGCCGCCAAGGCGTCGAGCAGCCGCGCCTGGGCCTTGTCCGGGTCGACCGAACGTGGCGCGGCATATTCCTGTACGTGCACCCAGTCGCGGTACAGATCGACCGCCACGGCATACTCGGGCATATCGGCATCGTACAGGCGGTAGCACTCGACACCTTCGCGGCGCGCCCACTTGCCCAGTTGCTTGAGATTCTTCTGCAGGCGGTTGGCGAACATCTGCCCGCCTTCGGACAGGCGCGCCTGCTGTGGTGCTTCACTCACCGGTTCTTGATCGTCCTCGCGCGCACGCCGCTCGCCAGTAACGAACTGCTCGGTCTGCACCTTGATCAGCAGCAGCTTGCACGCCAGCGCACCGTTCCAGAACGAATACTGCTTGTGACTGCGCAGGCCCATGCGCTTGCCCAACTCCGGCGCACCGGTGAATACCGCTGCCTCCCAGCCCAGGCAGGCCTGACGCAGGCGCTCGCCGAGGTTCTGGTAGAGGTACAGCAAGCTGGCTTCGTCGCCCAGGCGCTCGCCGTAGGGCGGATTGCTGATCACCAGACCTTTCTGATTCTGATCCGGGCGCGGCTCGAAACTGCCCAGTTCACCCTGATAGATCTTCACCCAGTCGGACAATCCGGCGCGCTCGACGTTGTTGCTCCCTGGCTGGATCAGACGCGGGTCGGCTTCATAACCACGAATCCACAGCGGTGGTTTGGCCAGGCCGGCCGCAGCGCGTGCTTCGGCCTCGGCATGCAGTTTTTTCCAGATGGCCGGCACATGGCCGAGCCAGTTGGAAAAACCCCAACGCTCACGCCTGAGATTGGGGGCGATATCGGCAGCCATCAGCGCCGCCTCCACCAGGAAAGTACCCACACCGCACATCGGATCGGCCAATGCACCGCCCTCGGCAGCGATACGCGGCCAACCGGCGCGAATCAGGATCGCGGCCGCCAAGTTTTCCTTCAGCGGCGCAGCCCCCTGCTGCAGGCGATAACCGCGTTGGTGCAAGCTGTGCCCGGACAGATCGAGGGAAAGCACCGCCTCACCACGATCCAGACGCAAATGCACGCGCAGGTCCGGGTTGAGCTTGTCGATACTGGGCCGCTCACCACCGGCCGTACGCAGCCGGTCGACGATCGCATCCTTGACCTTGAGTGCACCGAAGTGGGTGTTATCGATACCCGAGCCGTTGCCGCTGAACTCCACCGCCAGACTGCCGGCCGGCTGCAGATGGTCACGCCAGTCCACTGCCTGCACGCCGTCGTACAGCTCATCGGCGTTGTTCATGGCAAAGCGCGACAGCACCAGCAGCACCCGGTTGGCCAGGCGCGACCACAGGCACAGGCGATAGGCCACTTCGATCTCGGCATGGCCACGTACTGCAGCAGTCTGCTCGCGCACCTCCTCCAGGCCCAGCGCCTTGGCCTCTTCCAGCAACAGGCCTTCGAGCCCTTTGGGGCAGGTCAGTACGATTTCGTAACGTTCAGACATGGATGTTCCACTGCCTATGGCAATCAGGGAGGTACAGCGATGCACCTCGACTCAAAATAAGTGACAAAAGGTCACAGCGCGACCCTTCGTCGGAATATGTAAGCGCTCTTATTTGCACTCGCAAAGTAGCGGCATCGGGGCGCACAGCCAGGTATCACGGTGTTCGGCTGCAAGAAACTGGATGTATTTCCAGCCCCCTTATGGCTTCACCTGCATTTAGGTTACGCCCTTATGACAAATCGATCATTCACAGGCCTCGGTGCATTCGTTAGAACACTACCTAGGGCTTTCGCTGCAACGGCGAAGGCGCAGGAAGTTCGCCACGCCGGCAGCGGACTTTCGTTGGCAGATAGAACGTCTGCCCGGCCTTGCCACAAGGCCAACGGGACATAACAGTCAACAGTGAGGGCAACACCCTATGAGAAGACTTAAGCGTGATCCGTTAGAAAGAGCTTTTTTGCGCGGCTATCAGTACGGCATCAATGGTAAATCCCGCGAACTCTGCCCCTTTACACTACCTTCGGTTCGTCAGGCCTGGCTCAATGGCTGGCGTGAGGGCCGTGGTGACAACTGGGATGGGCTGACCGGCACGGCCGGTATTCATCGACTCAACGAACTTCACGCTGTCGGCTGATCAGGATCACACCCGACTTCACCATGCCGACCCCCTCCGGGCGGCGGGCGCAAGCCCAGGGGCTCCTTCGGGAGCCCTATTCATTTAAGCGGCTTATTTGCGCAGCGCGGCAATCGCATCCACCGCCTCGCGAATCAGCGCCGGCCCCTTGTAGATGAATCCCGAATAAATCTGCACCAGGCTCGCCCCGGCCGCGATCTTCTCTGCTGCATGCTTGCCCTCGGTAATACCGCCGACCGCGATGATCGGCAGACGGCCCGACAGCTCACCGGCCAGCACCTTGACGATATGCGTGCTCTTGTCGCGTACCGGCGCGCCCGACAAGCCGCCGGCCTCATCCCCATGGGCCAGACCTTCGACACCTTCGCGGCTGAGCGTGGTATTGGTGGCGATCACCGCATCCATGTCGGCGCCCAGCAGCGCTGATGCCACCAGCGCGGTTTCTTCATCACTCATGTCCGGGGCGATCTTGATCGCCAGTGGCACGTGCTTACCGTGCTCCTGAGCCAGATCCTCCTGACGACGACTCAGCGCCTCGAGCAACTCCTTCAGCGAGTCACCGAACTGCAGGCTGCGCAGCCCAGGCGTATTGGGCGAGCTGACATTGACCGTGACATAGCTGGCATGGGCATACACCTTGTCCAGGCAGGTTAGGTAATCATCCACCGCCCGCTCGACCGGCGTATCGAAGTTCTTGCCGATATTGATCCCCAGTATGCCCTTGAACTTCGCCGCCTGAACGCGCGCCAGCAGATGATCGACCCCATGGTTGTTGAAACCCATGCGATTGATCACCGCCTCGGCCTCCGGCAGGCGGAACAGACGCGGCTTGGGATTGCCGGGCTGCGGACGCGGGGTCACAGTGCCGATCTCGACGAAACCGAAACCGAGCTGAGCGAAGCCGTCGATGGCATCACCGTTCTTGTCCAGTCCGGCAGCCAGACCAACCGGATTGGCGAACTGCAGCCCCATCACACTGACCGGCAGGCTGGCCGGCGCCTTGGTCAGCAGACCATTGAGCCCCAGCCGGCCACCGGCACCGATCAGATCGATGGACAGCTCGTGAGAGGTTTCCGGGGACAGTTTGAACAGCAGCTCGCGGGCCAGTGAGTACATGGGCAGGCTTAGCTCGATAGATGGTGAAATTGGCAAGGCGGCGATTATAGCTGTGCAGGCACTGCTGGCGCGAGGCAAGCCGCCAGAATCAGTCCAGAGGGCGTAAGCTGAGCAACTCACCGGAGTTGCTGAACTCCAGTACGAAGGAACCATAGATCCCGGCATGAGTCAGATACGGCCGCAGATGATGGGCCGGTAAACTGACGCGACGCCCATCGCGGCTTTGCGCCATAATCCGGTTGGCAACCCCGCGATAGACTGCCTGCAACCGTTCGGCCGATAACGCAATATCCAGCACCAAGCTGGGCATGGAGGCACCCTCGCAAATGAATGCGGCTATTTTGCCACAGCCCCTTACAGCAGCAGATACATATCTGCCATGCCAAGCCGTATGGGCAATAGGCGTGCGTGTCTGCCACACTGCTGTGGATGCCTCTGGAATGATCTGTCGGCTATGAGCCTGCCCGAATCCTCAACCTTGAGTGGCCGTCTGGCAGCCCTGGCGCAACGCCTGGGCCTGCTTGGCCGTGGTTCACGACAGATTTTCGCCAAGGCCAGTGCCTTGCGCCTGCCATTCAAGGCACTGCCTGCACCGGTCGCAAGCATTGGCTGGCATGAAGGCCCACAACTGCAGTTGCTGCTCAACCTGTCTCGTGGGGCACTCTCGGGGCCTGTACAGGAAGACAAGGCCCAGGCCCACCATGCGCTGACCCAGGTCGTGGAAGCACAAGCGCAGCACCTGCAGTCTTTCGATCTACGCCTGATCGATGGTTTCGCCTGCCCCTGCCCGGCCCCCGGCTACGCAAGTTTCGAAGACTATGCAGCCAGCGAACACTGCAGGCACGTGCGCATCATCAGCTACAGGGATTTCGTCAGAACCATCGGCCAACCTTTGCCACGCTTTCTGGCCGGCGAGCCAATCGAACTGCGCCAAGCCAGTTGGCGAGGTGCGCGCGTCTTCTGGTCGGGAGAAACGCAAGGCGAAGCCTTCGCAGGCGCCATTGCCTATGCACGCAGACGCGAACTGGAAGTGCAGCTACCAGCCAATCTGCTGCGCTATCAACTCAATGAAGCGGGCCTGAACAATCTGCAAAATCGCTACCACGTCCTGGCCATGCCGGAAGCAGCCTGGAGTGACCCTGGATTCATGGGGTTGCTGCTGGACAACGGCATACCCTACGCGCGCCTGTCACTGCTGAAAAAAGCCGATACCCCGGAGTTTCTTCTGCTGCCTAAAGCTCACCCGCAAGCCACGGCCCTGGGCGAAGGTCTGCGCCTGGCGGGCGCACCAGATGTCCCCGACCACCTACGCCAACTTACGGTTCAGCCTGCCTGAGCCGAGTTCCGCGCTATTCATCGCAACCGCGCAACAGACGCCCGATCATCTCCAACGAATAACCCCGGTACGCCAGAAACCGGCCCTGCTGGGCCCGCTCGCGGGCATCGACGGGCAGTCGGCCAGCAAACTTGCGTTGCCAGGTTTCACGCAATTGCTCGAACCAGTCGATACCACTGTCACGCAAAGCCTGATCGATATCGCCACGCGCCAGCCCGCGTTGACCCAGCTCTTCACGGATACGCTGCGGCCCGTAACCGGCGCGCGCCTTGTAGGCAACGAAACTTTCCAGATAGCGCGCCTCGGACAGCAAGCCCTCTTCTGCAAGCCGCTGCAAAGCAGCCTCGATAAGCTCCTCGGGAGCGCCGCGCTTGCGCAGCTTGCGCATCAACTCGACACGCCCATGTTCACGTCGCGCCAGCAGATCCATGGCCGCTCGCCGAACGGCGAGCGGGTTATCCAATACAACGCTCATGCGCTGATAACTTAGAAGTCGACTTCTGCGTCAGCCAGATCGTCAGCGGCAGCCTTTGCTGGTGCATTGCTGACCAGCAGTTTCTGACGAATCTGGTCTTCGATTTCACGGGCCACTGCCGGATTGTCTTCCAGGAACTTGGCAGCATTGGCCTTGCCCTGACCGATCTTGTTGCCCTGGTAGCTGTACCAGGCGCCGGATTTCTCGACCAGCCCCTGCTGCACGCCCAGGTCGATGATCTCACCGTTACGGTAGATACCCTTGCCGTAGAGGATCTGGAACTCGGCCTGACGGAAAGGCGGCGCCACCTTGTTCTTGACGATCTTCACACGGGTTTCGCTACCGACCACTTCCTCGCCTTCCTTGACCGCGCCGGTGCGGCGGATATCCAGACGAACCGAGGAGTAGAACTTCAGCGCGTTACCACCGGTGGTGGTTTCCGGGCTGCCGAACATCACGCCGATCTTCATGCGAATCTGGTTGATGAAGATCACCAGGCAGTTGGCGTTCTTGATGTTACCGGTGATCTTGCGCAGCGCCTGACTCATGAGACGCGCCTGCAAAGAAAGCAGTACGGACTTGGGTTCATATAGGCTGGCGCCTGAGAAACCAACACGTTGCAAAGCCATACTGTTCATACACCTTACCCTTTCGGAAGCCCTATCCCTGACTACACTGTCTATCTGAACCAATTTCAGGTAGGAAAGCGATGAGCAGGATGCGGGAAAATTTCGTCGATAGTATCAGGGCTTGCTGCCCTGAGGACATCCTAATCTGGGTAGAAAAGCATCCTCCGAAGCGCCGGGCGCCCCTCATCCGCGTTTTTTTCATGATCGCTCACGAACTTGATCCAGAGTGGTATCGGAACCCTGTAGCAATCACCAATGCTTGCCGCCAATTTCTCTCTCATCGACGCAGTGTAATATCCGAAATTACAGGCAAGCCAATCAAAGAAGTCACCGTCATCTCTGACTACACCGTCGTTCGTTATTACTTGAATAGGCTTCAAAAAGCCAAAAAGCTACCTAGCAATGCGCTGATCCTACCAGTCCCAAACTCGACAGACGTATTCTCAGAAAAAGAATGCAACATTCTTGGCTATCTGACCTTGGAACATGCCATTCAAGCGAGTTCAATGGAAAACGCTCTTAACGAGATTGCCCATCAAATCGAAAAACATAGAACTGTTATTCTCTCCAAATGCAAGCGCATTGTAGCAGAGGGTTATGCACGGTTTTTGGAAGTTCCAGGCATGATTCGCAGAAGCGATGTGGCTGCCATCCGACTCACAAAAGACAACCTAGCCCGGAATTCTCATGACCGCATAAACAAAAACGACTGAAAGCCTTATGATTCTTGTCGCCAAACAAAGCCCCATAAGGCTTCAGCCGCTCACAACATGCTACCAGCACGACTCCACTTTTCCACCCCCTCTCGCCGCCTCGCCGAAGCCTCATTCACCGGCAGCCACCACACCCCGGATCCGGACTTGTTGCCGCTGC
>NZ_VRYE01000048.1 GCF_008041835.1 Ectopseudomonas mendocina | reverse complement strand
TCAAATAGTGGGCAATTCGCTTTGTCTTTGTCGCGCTCTGTCCATTTATAAATTCAAGTCCGACAGGCTGCTAGGAACCAGTCGGCGGAGCGATGAGGACAAAGCCGGTGCGTGATAGCATGCCGGCTGATCCGGAGGACCCATGGCCGAACACGATTTCCGTTATTCCCTGCTCAACCCGCAACACACCCTCACCGAATGCCGCGCCCTGGCGCCGGGCCGCTATCAGGTCACCGGCAACGGCGGCTCGATCCAGGCAAACGACGTGCTACTGGTCACCCTCAAGGGCAGTCGCGACCTGCACATGCGCCTGGAGGTGGAAAAGGTTCGCCACCTGATCAACCCGCCTGGCCAATGGCTGGCCGTGTGCAAGGGGCCGCAGTTCAAGGAGCTGGCCATTCATAACTGGCGGGTCAACTGCGACGGTTGCGGCAAGCAACTGGATTTCGAATTTGCCGTCGATGCGGCCCTCGGCAAAGCGGCACAAGCCCCGGCAGCCGAAGCTCGCATCGCCGAACTGGGCTGGCACAACGATGCCGGCCGTCATCTCTGCCGCACCTGCCAGGAGGCCTGAACCATGCACCGTACCCTGCTCCTCGCCCTGTTCGCTGCCATGCTGGCCGGTTGCGCCAGTGATGCACCACAACTGGAAACCGAACACAGCTACCGCGTGGAATGGATCGGTGAACGGCCGTTGATCGACCGCAGCCACCTGACCATTACCTTTGCTGCCGACGGCCGCGCCCATGGCAATGCCGGCTGCAACCACTGGTTCGCCGGCTATACGCTCAAGGGTCAGGCGCTCAGCTTCGACCCAGCCGGCAGCACCCGCAAGCTGTGCGCCCCCGCCCTCATGGAGCAGGAACAACGCTTCCTCGCTGCCTTAAGCGAAGTGCAGCGCTGGGACGTCAACGCCATCGGCCAACTGCAACTGTGGCCGGCCAGCGGCAAGCCAATTCGCCTCTGGGCAGAATGACACGACGCTCGCCCTGCAGGACGCACACTGTCCTGTAGGAGCGGCGCCCCGCCGCGAACACCGGCGCTGTCGGATCGAAAGGCTTCGCCCCGAGGCGGGGCTCCTACAAACAGCCGCTTTGCAGGTACTTGCATGCGTAGCCCGGATGCAATCCGGGTTCAGGCTCAAGAACACCCCGGATTCATCCGGGCTACGCAAACAGCTCCAGTTGCTCCTGTCGCCCGCGCAAGTCGTGCAACCTGACGCCGACGCCAAGCAGGCGCACCGGCTTGTCGCCACGGGCATGGGCGCTGGCCAGCAACTGCCGATAGCTTTCCAGATCGCGACTGGCCCCTGCCTGCTCCAGCGTGGTCTGGGTGAAGTCGTGAAACTTCACCTTGACGAAGGGCTTGTCCGGTCGATAGCTGGCGTCCAGGCGTTGCAGGCGCCCCTTCATTTCCTCGAGCAGCGCCGGCAGTTTGTCCAGACAGGCCTGCAGATCGGGCAAGTCCTGATCGTAGGTGTGCTCCACGCTGAGTGACTGACGGCGGCTGTCAACCTTGACCTCGCGTTCGTCGATGCCGTGGGCCAGGCGCCACAGGCGCTCGCCGAAACTACCGAACTCGCGCACCAGCGCCAGCTTGTTCCAGTCGCGCAGATCCAGGCAGGTGCGAATGCCTAAGCGCGCCAGCTTGTCCGCCGTGACCTTGCCGACGCCATGCAGCATGTTGACCGGCAACTCAGCGACGAAATCGTCGACCTGATCCGGGGTGATGACGAACAAGCCGTTGGGTTTGCGCCAGTCACTGGCGATCTTGGCCAGGAACTTGTTCGGCGCTACACCGGCAGACACGGTGATGTGCAGCTCCTGCGCCACACGCCGGCGAATTTCCTGGGCGATGCGCGTGGCACTGCCGGCGAAATGCGGCGAGTCGCTGACATCCAGATACGCCTCGTCCAGCGACAGCGGCTCGATCAGATCGGTGAACTGGCGAAAGATGCTGTGAATCTCACGTGACACCGCGCGGTACACCTCGAAACGCGGCTTGACGATCAGAAGATCCGGGCACAGCTTCAACGCATGCCGCGACGCCATGGCCGAACGCACGCCATAAGCGCGCGCCTCGTAATTGCAGGTGGCGATCACCCCGCGCCGATCCGCCGAACCACCCACGGCTAGCGGACGATTGGCCAGACTCGGGTCGTCACGCATCTCGATGGCGGCGTAGAAGCAGTCGCAGTCCACGTGGATTATCTTGCGCACATCACCCTCGGAAGCCTCGCCCAGCCTGGCCTGGAGCACTGAAGTCTAACAGCTGTTTAACGCTAAGCACCTGAGTTGAAAACACTTTTCTCGAAAATAGCGGTTGACAGCTGAGCATCTGGCTGTAGAATGCCGCCCCACAGACGCGGGATGGAGCAGTCTGGTAGCTCGTCGGGCTCATAACCCGAAGGTCGTAGGTTCAAATCCTGCTCCCGCAACCAGCTTCACGAAAAGGCCACTCAATGAGTGGCCTTTTTGCTTTGGCGGAAAATTAATATTTTCGATCAAAAGCAATAAATCGATTGACAACACTTTAAGCAAGCGTAGAATTGCCGGCGCGGGATGGAGCAGTCTGGTAGCTCGTCGGGCTCATAACCCGAAGGTCGTAGGTTCAAATCCTGCTCCCGCAACCACCTTCAGAAAAAGGCCACTCTAACGAGTGGCCTTTTTCGTTTGCGCGTCTTTTACAGCACTGGTCAAGCGTATGATCCATCGCTAGAATTGCGCACTTTTTGATCAGAGGCGCCAGCCAGGCGCCCTTAGAGGTTAGCCCGCATGTCCACCGCCACCCCGAAAGTCGGATTCGTCAGCCTTGGTTGCCCGAAGGCAACTGTCGACTCCGAACGCATCCTGACCCAGCTGCGCATGGAAGGTTACGAGATCGTGCCGACCTACCAGGATGCCGACGTGGTGGTGGTCAACACCTGCGGCTTCATCGACAGTGCCAAGGCCGAGTCGCTGGACGCCATCGGAGAAGCGCTGGCCGAAAACGGCAAGGTGATCGTCACCGGTTGCATGGGCGTGGCCGAGGACAGCATCCGCGACGTGCACCCGAGCGTGCTGGCGGTAACCGGCCCGCAGCAGTACGAGCAGGTGGTCAATGCCGTGCACGAAGTCATCCCGCCGAAGACCGAGCACAACCCGCTGATCGACCTGGTGCCGCCACAAGGCATCAAGCTGACCCCGCGTCACTACGCTTACCTGAAGATATCCGAAGGCTGCAACCATACCTGCAGCTTCTGCATCATCCCGTCGATGCGCGGCAAGCTGGTCAGCCGCCCGGTGGGCGATGTGCTCAGCGAAGCCGAGCGCCTGGTCAAGGCCGGCGTCAAGGAGCTGCTGGTGATCAGCCAGGACACCAGCGCCTACGGCGTCGACATGAAGTACAAGCTGGACTTCTGGAACGGCCAGCCAGTGAAAACGCGCATGCTCGAACTGTGCGAAGCGCTGTCGTCGATGGGCGTGTGGGTGCGCCTACACTACGTTTATCCCTACCCCAACGTCGATGACGTGATTCCGCTGATGGCCGCCGGCAAGCTGCTGCCGTACCTGGACATCCCCTTCCAGCACGCCAGCCCGAAAGTGCTCAAGTCCATGAAGCGTCCGGCCTTCGAAGACAAGACCCTGGCGCGCATCAAGAAATGGCGCGAGATCTGCCCGGAGCTGACCATTCGCTCCACCTTCATCGTCGGCTTCCCTGGCGAGACCGAAGAAGACTTCCAGTACCTGCTGGACTGGCTGACCGAGGCGCAGCTCGACCGCGTCGGCTGCTTCCAGTACTCGCCGGTGGAAGGCGCACCGGCCAACGACATGGGCCTGGAGCCGGTACCGGATGAGGTCAAACAGGAGCGTTGGGAGCGTTTCATGGCGCATCAGCAGGCGATCAGCTCGGCGCGTCTGCAGGCCAAGATCGGTCTGGAGATGGACGTCCTGGTCGACGAAGTGGATGGCGAAGGCGCCGTGGCGCGCTCCTGGGCCGACGCCCCGGAGATCGACGGCAGCGTGTTCATCGACTCCACCAACGTCAAGCCGGGCGACAAGGTGCGCGTGCGCATCGTCGATGCCGACGAATACGACATGTGGGGCGAGCTGGTCTGAGCCAGACCCCTGCATGACGGGCCCCGCAGCATGCGGGGCTTTTTCTTTCCGGCAGCGCAACGCCTTGCCGGTACAATGACCTTCTTTTTGTCGAGCGCCGTCATGAGCGAAGCCACCCGTCTGTCCAAACGCGTCATCGAGCTGTTCGGTTGCTCGCGCCGCGAAGCCGATCTTTACATCGCTGGGGGCTGGGTGACGGTGGACGGCCAGGTGGTCGAGGCGCCGCAATTCAAGGTCGAGGATCAACGCGTCGAGTTGCACCCCGATGCCAGCCTTGATCCCGTGGAGCCCGTCACTCTGCTGGTGCATGGATCGACTGGCTGCAACGCCGCACAGTTGCAGCACCTGCTGGTGCGCGAACGGCACTGGCAAGAAGACCCGCATGCCCAGCGCATCCTGCATAGCCACTTCCTGCGCCAGGAGCAGAGCCTGCCGCTGCAGACCGGCGCCAGTGGCCTGATCGTGCTCAGCCAGGACTGGCGCACGCAACGCAAGCTGCGCGAGGACGCGGCCAAGCTGGAGCAGGAATACCTGGTCGAAGTCGCCGGCGAAGTGCCTGCCAGCACATTGGAGCGCCTGAAGAAAGGCTGGCTGCACAAGGGCACGCAGTTCCCGCCGTGCAAGGCCAGCTGGCAGAGCGAACAACGCCTGCGCTTCGCGCTGAAGAATCCGGCTCCTGACCTGCTGCGGCAGATCTGTACGGCGCTGGGCCTGAAGGTGCTGGGCATGAAGCGCATCCGCATCGGCGGTGTGCCCATGGCCAAGTTGCCGGTCGGGCAATGGCGCTATCTGGGCGAGAAGGAACGCTTCTGAGGCCATGTTAGGCTGTGCCTGTCACGCTCTGGAGACCACCATCATGCGTACCCTGCTCCTCACCGCCCTGCTCGCCCTGAGCCTGCCCGGCTTCGCTGCGCCGGCGCCGTTCTTTCTCTGGCAGAGCAAAGTCGATGGCCACCTGACCTGCGCCCAGACCAGCCCTGGCGAGGGCTGGATTCGCTTCACCGGCCCGTTCCGCGACGCCGGCTGCCGCGTGACCTACGACGCCCCCGTCAATAGACGCTAGGCAAGCCACCATGCAGCATCTGGTTTCCCCGGTCGGTATCGTTCACTCCTGCTTCAAGGAGAAATTCGCCATTCCTCGCCAGCCGCACCTGGCGCCCGCCGCACGTGGCGTGCTGGAGCTGCTGCCGCCCTTCGATCAGGGCGAGGCCGTACAGGGCCTGGAACAGGTCAGCCATGTCTGGCTGCTGTTTCTGTTTCACCAGGCGCTGGAAGACAAGCCGCGCCTGAAGGTACGCCCGCCGCGTCTGGGCGGTAACCAGACGGTCGGCGTGTTCAGCACCCGCGCCACCCATCGCCCCAATGGCATCGGCCAGTCCGTGGTGCGCCTGGAACGCGTGGAACCAGGCCGCCTGCACCTGTCCGGTATCGACCTGCTCGACGGCACCCCGGTGCTGGATATCAAGCCCTACGTGCCCTACGCCGACGCCGTGAGCGATGCCCGCAACGACATGGCCGATGCTCCGCCGCCATTGATAGCTGTGGACTGGCAGGAGGATGCGCTACACCTGGCGCGCCAACACGCGCTGCGTCTGGATGAACCCTTGGTGGAGCTGATCGAGCAATGCCTGGCGCAGGATCCGCGTCCGGCCTACCAGCAGCCGCAGCCGGAGCGCCGCTATGGCGCGCGCTTCTGGGATCTGGACGTACATTGGCATTACCCCGCATCAGGGCGCATTCGCGTGCTGGACATGCAGATGACGCCAAGCGCCGATTGCCGCCCTGGCGATTGAAGTCATACCTGGCTGGGCCTGAGCCCAGCCAGGCTGACGATCAGGTACGGAACTGCCGCACCAACTCCTGCAGCTCGACACCCAAACGCGCCAGCTCGGCGCTGGAGGCCGCAGTCTGTTGCGTGGCACTGGCGCTCTGCTCACCGATATCACGCACACGGGTGACGCTTTCGTTGATCGCCTCGGCCACAGCGCTCTGCTCTTCGGCAGCGGCGGCGATCTGCTGGTTCATCTGCTCGATGGTGCTCACCGCCTGGGTGATGCGCCCCAGCGCGTCCCCAGCCTCGCCCGCCAGTTCGACGGTGCGGCGGGTCAGGTCACGGCTGCTGTCCATCTGCTGCACAGCGCCCTTGGCCATGCGCTGCAGCCCGGCGATCAGGCTTTCGATCTCCTCGGTGCTGTCCTGCGCGCGCTTGGCCAGTGCTCGCACCTCATCGGCGACCACGGCGAAACCGCGACCCTGCTCGCCCGCGCGGGCCGCCTCGATGGCAGCGTTGAGCGCCAGCAGGTTGGTCTGCTCGGCGACGTTGCGAATCACCTCCAGCACAGTGCCGATACGCGCGCTCTCCTGATTGAGGTCGGCAATGGCCTTGGCCGACTGCTCCACTTCGCTGGCCAAGCTGTCGATCTGATCCACCGCCTGCTGCACCACGCGATTGCCCTGCTGCGCCTCCAGATCCGCATCACGCGCGGCCAGCGAGGCCTGCTCGGCGTTCTGCGCCACCTCCTGCACGGTGGCTGCCATCTGGTGCATGGCGGTAGCGGTCTGTTCGGTTTCCAGCTTTTGCGTCTGCACCCCGGCACTGGTTTGTGCGGTGATCGAAGAGAGTTGCTCGGCAGCCGCAGCGATCTGTCCGACACCGCCACCGATGCGACCGACCAGGTTGCGCAGGCTGACGGTCATGTCCTGCATGGCTGCAAGCAGCTGACCGACTTCGTCACGGCGGTCCTGCGGGATGTCCTGACTGAGGTCGCCCGCCGCAATACGCTGGGCAAAGGCCACGGTCTGGCGCAGCGGCGCGACTATCAGGCGAGTGATCAGCAGCGCGGCGAACAGCCCCAGCACCACCGCAGCGACGCCCATGATGCCGAGCATCACCAAGGCACGCTGGGTATCGGCGAGCATGTGAGTCTCGGCGCTGGCCTGAGCCGACTCGGCCAGATCGACGACCGAGCGCGCGCGCTCGATCATGGCCTTCTCGGTCGCCTGATTCTGCTCACGCAGCTGCTGGTAGTAGAGGAAGGAACGCTGGTAAAAGGTCAACGCCTGCAAGGCGGTATCGATGGATGCCTTCTGATCATCGTCGAGCCACACCTTCAGGCTGCCGGCGACGGTCTGCAGGTCTTCGCTGGTGTACTCCCACTCCTGCAGCGCCTCGGCAGAACCGTCGATGATGTAGAGGCTTTCCTGGCTGCGCAGATCGAGCATGCGCTTGCTCAGGCCAGACGCGGTTTCTGCCAGGGTCAGCGGATCACTGCCACGCAGGCGGTCGCCCTGTAGCCGCAGCTCGCGTACTGCGTCATACATGTCCAGTTCGATCACCTCGAACTGATCGCGCGCTTCCGCCGCTGCGGTGCGCATATCCTGGCGGGCTTCACGTGCCTTGCCCTGCTGCTCGACATAGTTATCGAACTGCTTGAGGTACTCGGACGTGGCTTGCTGCATGGTCTGAATGCGCGAGCTTTCGGCCACATCCTGCCCGAGATGCTCCAGCATGCCCTGCACCTTGAGCAGGCTCTCGCGTACGCGCGCGGCGCTGTCTTCAGTCTGCTCGATGGCGAAGTTCCGCTCCAGGCGACGTGCCTGGAGGATCTCCTGGTTCACCTGCGCCAGTTCCCCGACTTGCTCATGCCCTTTCAATACCGCCTGGACGGCAAGGTAGCCGCTGACGGTCATGGCGGCTGTCAGCAACAGCACCAGACCGAAACCAATGAGGAGCTTCTTGCCCACGGCAAGATTGGCGAAAAGGCGTGTGGCAGACTTGAACATAACGGCGACTCCAGATTTTTCTTATATAGCCGCGCCTCGTGAGCCCGGCCTGATCGACTGGCTACGCAACTGCTATGCCATATCGATTACAGGCTACCGGCAGGAGAGTGGCACCGCTTGAGTGCTGGCACTTAGCCAATGCATTACTTGCAGCATAGCCAGAGTCTTACGTGCAGACGGGAAGATTCGGCAATTATCCGCTTATTGGTGCCCAAAAACCGGCGATTTCTCGCCGACCACCTGTGCGCCTTGCCGATACGCGAACCATAAAAAAGGCGCAGTTTCTGACGAAACTGCGCCCCGCTTGACCTGGACCAGGCTCAACGTCCGGCAAGTACCGGCATCACCCGTGGCCGCAGCATTTCACCCGCGATCGCCAACAGGCCGATGGCACCAGCGATCCAGTACCACTGGGCGACCGGATCGAACAGCAGCCAACCCAGCGCATGCAGAAACACCACCATGATCAGCACCGGGCTGACGTAACGCACCATGAACAGCCACAGGGCATAGCCTGCAGGTGGCAGGTCCAGTTCGTCGCGCATGATTTCGCAGCGCAGCGCATAGCCAGCGAGCACCACCATGAAGATGCCGCCCAGCGGCATCATCCAGCGCGAGGTGAGGTAATCCAGCCAGTCGAAGAAGTTCTTGCCCAGCGGTGTCCAGCCGGCCAGCAGGTTGAACGAGAGCATCGCCAGCAGGCTGATCACCAGCAGCAAGGCGCCGGAAGCCAGCGCTGCACGCAGACGGCTGATACCGTGTTTCTCGTTCAGATAGGCCACCGTGGCTTCGATCATGGAGATGGCCGAGGTCAGCGCGGCGATCGACACCATGGCGAAGAACAGCACGCCGAACGCGGTGCCCAATGGCATCTGCTGGAAGGCCAGCGGCAGGCTCATGAAGATCAGACCTGGCCCTGCGCCCGGACTCATGCCGTTGGCGAAGATGATCGGAAAGATCGCAAGGCCAGCCAGCAGCGCCACACAGGTATCGCAGATGGCGACCAGCAAGGTGGTGCGGGCGATGGACTGACCGTCGGGAATGTACGAGCCGTAGGTGAGGATCGCCCCCGAGGCCAGGCTGAGGGTGAAGAAGGCATGACCCAGGGCGGCCAGCAGCGCCTCGCCAGTGATCTTCGAGGCGTCGAAATGGAACAGGAAATCGAAACCGGCCTTGAAGCTGCCGCTGGTGAAGGCGTAGCCGACCAGCACAATCAGCATCAGGGCCAGGCCCGGCATCATCCAGCGCACGGCATTCTCGATGCCTTTCTGCACGCCCTTGGCCACGATCCACAGGGTCAGCAGCGCTACCAGCACGCTCCAGCCGCCGAGCTGCCAGGGGTTGGCGTTGTGCGCCTCGAACACCCCGCCAAGCGCCTCGACACTGGTGGCGGCCAGCGAGCCGTCGAGCATCTTCCACGTATAGGCGAAGGCCCAGCCGGCGACGACCACGTAGAAGCACAGGATCATGAAGCCGGCGAGCATGGCCATGCCGCCGACGGCCTTCCACAGCGGGTTGCCATTGTTCTCGCGCACCACGCGACCGATGGCGTCGATGGGGCTGCCGCGGCCACGACGACCAATGGCGATCTCGGTCATCATCACCGGAATGCCGATGGCCAGGATGCACGCCAAGTACATCAGCACGAAGGCGCCGCCGCCGTACTCACCGGTGATGTAGGGGAATTTCCAGATGTTGCCCAGGCCCACGGCCGAGCCGGTTGCAGCGAGGATGAAACCCCAGCGCGACAGCCAGAGGTTCTTCGGTTTTTCACGGGTCATGCGTCACCTGTTTGTTTTTATCTGTGACGGAATCGGACCCGCTACGCTTGTGGCGCAGCGGAATGCAAGGCTTGGTTAAGCCGGGGGTGTCACTGGGCGTCGGCTTGTACCTCCGGTGCGGCCAGTTGAAAGGCCTCCAGGGGTTCACAGCGCGCCGCCATGGCGACAATGCGTGGGTACGCGGCAAGGTCACAGTTAAAACGCCGCGCATTATACAGCTGCGGAATCAGGCAGGCTTCCAGATATCCGGGGCGCTCGCCGAGTGACAGACGTCCGTCGAATACCGCCAGGCCCTCCTCCACAGCGGCCAGGCCGAGTGCGACCCAGTGCCGGTACCAGGTGCTTTTCGCCTCATCGGCGACGCCCAGTTCGCTGGACAGGTACTGCAGCACGCGCAGATTGTTCAGCGGATGCACATCGCAGGCGATATGCAGCGCCAGCGCCCGCACCTGCGCACGCTCGGCCGGGTCGGCCGGCAGCAGCGCCGGCACTGGGAAGATTTCCTCGAGGTATTCGAGGATCGCCAGCGACTGGGCGATGCGCACGCCGCCGTTCTCCTCGTCCACCAGCAGCGGCAGCAGCCCTTGCGGGTTCAACGCGCGATAGTCGGCGCTGTGCTGCTGGCCGCCATCCTTGACCAGGTGCACGGGCACCTGCTCATAGGCCAGGCCCTTGAGGTTGAGGGCGATGCGCACGCGGTAGGCAGCGCTGGAGCGCCAATAGCCGTAGAGTTTCAGCATTGCGGATTCCTTGCGAAACGCGACCTGGTAGGAGCGGCTTCAGCCGCGATGCTTTAAGCGACTGCTGGAGAATCGCGGCTAAAGCCGCTCCTACAGCCGCCCCCCCCACAGATCAGCGGACTTCGTACTTTTCCACCACCTGATCGATGGCGCCGAAGATGCTCTGGCCGGCTGCGTCGAACATCTCGATGCGCACCCGGTCGCCGAACTTGAGGAACGGCGTCTTCGCTTCGCCCTGCTCGACGATCTCCAGCATGCGTTTCTCTGCCAGGCAACTCGATCCGGCGCTGCGGTCGTAGTTGGAAACGGTGCCGGAACCGATGATGGTGCCGGCACCCAACGGCCGGGTCTTGGCGGCGTGGGCGACCAGGGTCGGGAAGTTGAAGGTCATGTCCACGCCGGCATCCGGCTGGCCGAACAACGCGCCGTTGATATGCGACACCAGTGGACGATGCACCTTGCCATCCTTCCAGCTTTCGCCCAGCTCGTCCGGGGTGATGGCCACCGGCGAGAAGCTCGACGACGGCTTGCTCTGGTAGAAGCCGAAGCCCTTGGCCAGTTCGCCGGGAATCAGGTTGCGCAGGGACACGTCGTTGACCAGCATCAGCAGGCGGATATGCCCTGCCGCTTCGGCCGGCGTGGCGCCCATCGGCACGTCGTCGGTGATCACCGCCAGCTCGGCTTCCAGGTCGATACCCCAGGCTTCGTCGGCCAGGCGAATCGGGCTGTACGGCGGGATAAAGGCATCGGCGCCGCCCTGGTACATCAGCGGGTCGTGCCAGAAGGATTCCGGCATCTCGGCGCCACGCGCCTTGCGCACCAGCTCGACGTGATTGACGTAGGCGCTGCCATCGGCCCAGTGGTAGGCACGCGGCAACGGGCTGTGGCAGGCGGCCTGATCGAAAGCGAAGGCGCCCTCTTCCAGGCCATCGTTGAGGCGCTGATAGACCGCTTCGAGCTTGGGCCGGGTCACGGCCCAGTCGTCCAGCGCAGCCTGCAGAGTGAACGCGATCTGCGGCACAACGACGGCGCGGGTCAGATCGCGGGAAACGACGATCAGCACGCCATCGCGGCCTTGATTCAGTGATGCGAGTTTCATGGTTCCTACCTATTCATCTGTTCGCGTGCGGGCTGTTCCCCCCTCCCCCACTTGTGGGGCGGAAGCGGAGAAAGCGAAGCACTGCTTCGCCCGCTGTAGCGCCCTGAGCTCTGCGAAGGGCTGGGGCGCGAAGCGGGGGCCGGGGGAGAGGGTGTGTTGCCAGCCCCCTCTCCCTAGCCCTCTCCCCAAGGGGAGAGGGGACGATTGGTGCCCGCCCTTAACCTTGTGTGCCCGGCGCGCGCCAGGAGTTGACGTACTCGGCCACGTCCATCGCGCCAGCGGCATCGGCCACTTCCAGAGCACGACGGGTGTCGATCATCACCGCCACCTCGTCGATGAAGGTGGCCGGATCCTCCTGGCTCTTCTTCAACGCCTTGGGGTGCGGCCCATGGGGGAAGCCGCACGGGTGCAGGGTGACCATGCCCTGCTCGATATTGTCGCGGCTGAAGAAGTTGCCCCGGTGGTAGAACAGCACCTCGTCGTAATCATCGTTGTTGTGGAAGAACGGCACCTTGAGCGCTCCAGGGTCCGATTCCACCGGGCGCGGCGTGAAGGTGCAGATCACGAAGCCATTGGCGACGAAGGTGGTGTGCACCGACGGCGGCAGGTGGTAGCGGTGGCTGAACAGCGGGCGGATGTCGCGCCAATTGAGCCGCACCACCGTGTTGTCGCCGTGCCAGCCGACCACATCCAGCGGGTTGTACGGGTAGGTCACGGTGCTGATCTGATTGCGCCGCTTGATCCTGATCTGCCAGGTGTTCTCATCCTGCTGCGCCCTGAAGGCGTCATCGATATGCGGGTGCTCCAGCACCGCCGCATCGAAGATCGCCTGCGGGCCGAGCAGGCCCTTGTCCGGCAACTGGTAGGCGCCGTCGCTGTTCTCGATCAGCAGGAAGTAGCTCGGTGTGCTGGCCTCGATGCGCCAGGCGGTGCCACGCGGGATCAGCAGGTAATCGCCGTCGCGGTACTGCAGATGGCCGAAATCGCAATAGAAATGGCCACTGCCTTCATGCACGAACAGCAACTCGTCGCCATCGGCGTTGCGCACCAAGTGACGCATGGCACCATGGGTGCGCCAGACGCGCAGCTTGACGTCGGCGTTGTGCAGGGTCAGCGGCGCCGCCAGCGGGCAGTCGCGCTCGCTGGGGATGTCGTTGAAGTTGAACGCGTGCGGGCGCAGCGGGCCTTCCCAGTCGATCCAGCCGGTGGGCAGATGCTTGTGGTGCAGGTGCGCGGTGGGGCCGAAGAAGCCTTCACGACCCATCTCGCGCTCATAGGTGCCCTGCGGCAGGTCGCAATGCGCCTGGCGCGAGCACTCGCCTTCACGCAGGGGAAAGCGAATCCATTGGCGGCTCATGGCATCACTCCTCGGAGATCACACCGCGACGCAGCTGGTCTTCCTCGATCGACTCGAACAGGGCCTTGAAGTTGCCCTCGCCGAAGCCCTGATTGCCCTTGCGCTGGATGATCTCGAAGAAGATCGGGCCGATCACCGTGTTGGTGAAGATCTGCAGCAGGATGCCGTCGTCCCCAGGGGCACCATCGATCAGGATGTTCAGCTCGCGCAAGACATCGGTCGGCTCACCATGGCCGGCGACGCGGGTGTCGACCTTCTCGTAATAGGTGTCCGGCGTGGTCATGAAATCGACGCCGTTGGCACGCAGTTGGCGCACGGTGGCGTAGATGTCGTCGGTGGACAGGGCGATGTGCTGAATGCCCTCACCGTGGTATTCGCGGATGAATTCCTCGATCTGCGACTTGTCATCGGCCGACTCGTTGATCGGGATGCGGATCTTGCCGCACGGCGCGGTCATGGCGCGGGAGAACAGGCCGGTGAGCTTGCCTTCGATATCGAAGTAGCGAATCTCGCGGAAGTTGGCGATGCGCTCGTAGAAGCCGGACCAGACGTCCATCTGCCCGCGGCGCACGTTGTGGGTCAGGTGATCGATGCACTGCAGGCCGACGGCGTTGTCATTGGGGCTGCGGCCTTCGATGTACTCGAAGTCGACGTCGTAGATGCTCTTGTCGCCGCTCTCGTTGAAATAACGGTCAACCAGATACAGCAGCGAGCCGCCGATGCCTTCTACGCAGGGAATGTTCAGCTCGCCGAAGTTCGCGTGGCTGCCCACCAGCTTGGCGCCCTGCTGTTCGACGTAAGCGGCGGCCTGGGCGGCATTCTTGACCCGGAAGGCCATGGCGCAGGCGCTGGGGCCATGCTTCTCGCCGAAGGCGCGCACGTGGCCGGTGGGGCTGCCGTTGAGCACGATATTGATGTCGTTCTGCTGGAACAGCCAGACCTCTTTCGAGCGGTGCTTGGCGGTTTCGGTGAAGCCCATGGCGGTGAACAACTGACGCAGTTGCTCGATGCCTTCGGCAGTCGGTGCGGTAAATTCGACGAACTCGAAACCGTCGGTTCCGATGGGATTGTGCTGCTCGATCTTGGCCACGGCGGTCATTTCGCCTCCTGATTGTCATTGTTATGGCAGCCGCACGAATGCGTTGCGGACAACCTCATGACAACCGAGTGCAGACCCGCTCTCAAGATGCTTTGCGACACGTCGACGCGGTGGCCGAGTGCGGCAGCGGCAAATTTTCCTTACAGCCTCCAGGCAAGGCACGCAAAACCCTGACAGCCGTAAAAAAATCCTTACAAAGCGGTCAGCCGGCTTGCCGCTATCACTCAGCTCGGGCGCGAGAATGTGTAGGCGCGCTCCACCTTGGCCACGCGAGTGGTGAAAGCGGCATACCAGTCGGTGCGCCCCTGCTCGCGAACGGCGCTGTGCTCGGCATGCTCACGCCCGGCGCGAATGGCCTCCTCGCTCTGCCAGTAGGATAGGGTGATGCCCAGGCCATCACTGCGTGCCGACTCCACGCCGAGAAAGCCGGGCTGCTGCGCAGCCAGCTCAAGCATGCGCTGCGCCGCCTTGGCATAACCGGCGTCCACCTCCGTGCGTACCGAGGTGAACATCACCACGTAGTAAGGGGCTCGGGAGTGGTGGCGATCACGCGACCGCCTCCTGTTGCGCCTCGTGCACCGACTGCACCGCACAGGCGCCGACCAGGCCGGCCACAACCGGCGGCAGACGCCCCTCCAATGCCGCGCGCTCGGGCTGGAACAGGGTGGCGATGAAGAAAGGGTGATCCTCAAGCTCGATGGCACGCACTGCACCGGCTTTGTCGTGCCCGGAGGCCTTCAGCGCCTGAGCCATCAGCGGCTCGACGAAGGCATCGACGAGACCGTAGCGGCACAGGTACTGCTCGCTGATCTCACGTACGCCATAGAGCTCGGCAATGCGCGAGCCGGAGACCAGATGCACATGCTCGCTGACATCCAGCAACGCACAGGTCAGCGGCGCAATCAGCGGCGTTGGCGCTTGCGGCGACAGCTCGGCATGCTCGGCATCGGTCCAGCCCAGGCGGTTGCGCGCGTATTCGAGCAGCGCATGCTGGAAGCCGCCACAGGTGCCGAGAAACGGCACGCCCTGCTCACGAGCAAAACGAATGGCGCGTAGCGCGCCCTCGGTGGCGGCATAGGGGCTGCCAGGCACGCACCAGATGCCGTCATAGGCCATCAGGGCAGCGTCATCGACAATGCCGTCGGTGGCCAGCCATTCATGCTCCACCGCCACCCCCAATGCCTCGCTGGCCAGGCGCAACGCCACCGGGATGGCCCGGTGCGCGGTGATCGCCGCATTGTAGTCGCCCACCAGCGCAACCCTGACTCGACACTTGCTGTACATACGCTCTCCCTCCAACTTGCATGGCAGCCTCCTTGCCACTATAAGATGGCGCCCGCGCAATAATAATTGGCGAATAGACAAGCAGAGATTGCAGCCGTGCAATATCAAATCGACCATACAGACCTGTCCCTGGTGCTCGCTCTGGTGCGCGGCCGCTCCCTGGCGCGGGCTGCAGAACTGCTGCAGGTGGACGTATCCACCGTATTTCGCGCCGTACGCCGGCTCGAAGCGGCATTGGGTGTGGCGCTGTTCGAGAAGAGCCGGCGCGGCTACGAACCCAGCGAGACCGCCCGCGCCCTGGCGGAACAGGCCGAACGCGCCGAACAGGCGCTGGATGCTGCGCGTGTGGCGCTGGAACTAGGCAAACAGGTGGTCAGTGGCACGGTGCGCCTGACCTGTACCGACGCCGTACTGAGCAGCCTGCTGCTACCGGTGCTGGCGCGCTTCATGCACAACTACCCGGCCCTGGCGCTGGAGCTGGTGACTTCCAACGACTTCGCCAACCTCAGCCGGCGCGACGCCGACCTGGCCCTGCGCCTGACCAACGAGCCGCCGGAGCATCTGGTGGGCCGGCGTCTGGCCAAGGTGTCCTATCTCGTCTGCGCGCGCGATGATGGCCAGGACCGCAGCGACCTGGCCCGGCAGAGCTGGATCACCCCGGACGAGGCGATGCCGGATCACGCCACAGTGCTCTGGCGTCTGCGTGAATGGCCGGGTGTCACCCCCAATTACCGCTGCAGCAGCATGTACGCCGTGGCGCAACTGGCGCGCGCCGGCTTGGGCGTGGCCGCCCTGCCCGACTTCGTGCTGCGCGCCCACCCCGAACTCAAGGCACTCGGCCCGCCGCTGACCGGCTGCGACACCGAGCTCTGGCTGCTGACCCGCCCCGACTGCCGAGCGTTACGTTCGGTGCAGACGCTGTTCGAGGAGTTGAGCGCAGCCTTGATGAGCAACGGCTAAGGCAAAGCGTCGCCGCTGAAGCGCCTCCCACAGGAGCAGCCGGCCCCCACGTGGGAGGGGCTTCAGCCGCGACTGGCCAGGCAGCTGTGTAGCCCGGATGCAATCCGGGGACGTTGCCTGCGCAAGAGAGCATCGCGGCTGAAACGGAATGCCGCCCAGCCGCTCCTACCTATCCCGTAGAAACAGCTTCAGATCCGTAGGGCGGATGCAACCCGCCAAAAATTGGTGGCGGGTTGCACCCGCCCTACAACACTGGGCGACATTGCGCTTCAGCCGCGAACAATTCCCAGGCACCTCACCCCTGCTGCAAATGCCCGTAGAGCTTGGCGTACAGGCCACCTTCGGCGATCAGTTGCTGATGGTCGCCATCTTCGGCCACGCTGCCGCCGTCGAACACCAGCACCCGGTCGGCCTGCTTCACCGCGCTCAGGCGGTGGGCGATGATCAGCGTGGTGCGGCCTTCGAGAAACTGCGCCAGCGCTTCGTGCAGGGCGTACTCGGTGGCGGCATCCAGTGCCGAAGTGGCCTCGTCAAGAATCACCACCTTGGGCTCGGCCAGCACCATGCGCGCGATGGCCAGGCGCTGGCGCTGGCCGCCGGACAGGCGCACGCCACTGCGCCCGACCACGCTGTCCAGCCCTTGTGGCAGTTGCGCAATGCTGTCGTGCAACTGGGCGATGCGCAGCGCCTGCCAGCACGCCTCGTCGCTGCGTTCACGACCCATGCACAGGTTGGCGCGCACCGTGTCGTTGAACAACGCCGGGTGCTGCAACACCACCGCGACGTTGTCACGTACGCTGTCCAGGCCGATCTCCTCCAGCGCGCTGCCGCCGAAGCGGATGCTGCCGGCCTGTGGCGTATAAAGGCCCAGCAGCAGCTGCACCAGCGTGCTCTTGCCACCGCCGGACGCGCCGACGATGGCCACCTTCTCGCCGGGGCTGATGGACAGATCGAGCCGATCGAGCACCGGTTCATCACCATAGCCGAAGGTCAACCCGCGCACTTCGATACCCACCGTGTCGCGGCCCTTGAACGGATCGACGCGCCCGGCGTACTGCGGTTCGTCCTGACGCGCCAGCAGCTCGTTGATCCGCGTCATGGCGCCTCCGGCAGCGTAGAAGGCGTACTGCAGGCTGAGCAACTGCTCCACCGGGCCGATCATGAACCACAGGTAGCTGAACACCGCGAGCATCTGGCCGATGGACAGATCGGAGAACAGCACGGTGAGCATCGCCGCCGCGCGGAACACATCGATGCCGAACTGGAACAGCAGGCCGCTGGCACGGTTGGAGGCATCGCTCTTCCACTGCGAGGCCACGGCGTAGTCACGCACCTCGCGTGCACGCCCGCCGAGGCGGCCAAGGAAATAGCCCTGGCGATTGCCGGCGCGCACTTCCTGAATCGCCTCCAGGGTCTCGGTCAGCGCCTGGGTGAAGCGCGAGGTGCTGTCGTTCTCCAGCTTCTTCAGGTGCTTGACCTTCTTGCCCAGCAGCACGGTGGCATAGATCACCAGCGGGTTGAACAGCAGGATCAGCAAGGCCAGTTGCCAGTGCATCCAGAGCAGGATGGCCGAGGTGCCAACCAGGGTCAGCACCGCGACCAGAAAGCGGCTGAGGGTTTCGCCGACGAACTTGTCCAGGGTGTCCAGATCGGTGACCAGGTGGGTGGTCACGGTGCCGCCGCCCAGGCTCTCGTACTCGCCAAGCGAGATGCGCTTGAGCCGTTCGATCAGACGGATGCGGATGCGGTAGACGAGATCCTTCGACAGCCTGGCGAACAGACGCGCCTGCAAGACGTTGAAGATCAGTGCAGAACCGCGCAGCAGCAGGGTCAAAAACAGCATCAGGCCGATGTAGCCGGCTGCGGTTTCCCAATCACTGGGCAGGAAGTTGTCCATCACCTTGAGCGCTGCATCGCCATCCTTGAGCAGCACTTCGTCTACCAGCAGCGGCAGCAACAGTGGGATCGGCACGCTGCACAGAGTCGCCAGCACGGCGACCAGGTTGGCCAGAATCAGCGCTTTCTTGTGACGCAGGGCCAGGCGACGGATTTCTGCCCAGCTCAACCGATCAGGCATGGGCGGCGCGCTCCAGCCAGCGGCCGAGCAGCGGCGCCAGCACCTCCAGCGGTTGATAGCCGTTGGTCAGCAGCGCCAGCTGGCCGTCGCGCTCCGCCAGCAAAGTAGGGAAGCCGGCGATGCCCAGATCCTGTACCCAGGTGAAGTCGGCAGCAGTCGCCTCCTGCATGGCCTGACTGTCGAAGGCTTCGGCGAACTCGATGCGCGGGATGCCGGCACGCTCGGCCAGCTCCACCAGCACACTGGCCTGGGTGACATCGGCGCCCTGGGCATAGAACGCACGCTGAATCAGCCTGAGCAGCATCCAGGCGCTGGACGCATCGAGATTGCGCGCGGTGACCAGCGCACGACAGGCCGGCTCGGTGTCGTACACCATGCCCTCCGGCAGACCACGCTCGAAGTCGAACAACTGCCCGGTACTGGCATTGACCGCCTGCCAGTAACCCAAATAGCGCACCCGCGCTGCGGCATTTATCGCCACCTGATCACGACGTAGCCCGCCCGTCACGATCTGCAGTGGTACGCCATCGACAGCCGCCTGCTCGGCCAGTGCTTCGACCACCGGAGCGAACCCCCAGCACCAGGAGCACATCGGGTCCATCACATAGAGCAGGCGGCTAGCCATGGCTCAGGCCTCGTTCAGTTGGCGGGGATTGCGGCCAATCGGGTGCGGCTGGTTGCGCGCACGCGCCAGTTCGATCTGCTTCTGCCGCTCGCGGGCGCTCTCACGGGTTTTCTCCGGCAGCGAATCCCAGCAATGTGGACAGCTGACGCCGGGGCTGTAGAACTCGGACTGACGATCTTCCACGGAAATCGGATTGCGGCAGGCATGGCACTGATCGTAGTCGCCTTCGGACAGGTCATGGCGCACGGTCACACGGTTATCGAAGACGAAACAGTCGCCCTGCCACTTGGTCTGCTCCTGCGGCACTTCCTCGAGGTATTTGAGAATGCCGCCCTTGAGGTGATAGACCTCCTCGAAGCCCTCACCAAGCATGTAGCTGGAAGCTTTCTCGCAGCGGATGCCACCGGTGCAGAACATCGCCACCTTCTTGTGCTTGCTGGGGTCGAAATGGGTCTTGATGTACTCGGGGAACTCGCGGAACGACTTGGTCTTGGGGTCGATGGCGCCCTCGAAGGTGCCAATGGCCACCTCGTAGTCGTTACGCGTATCGATCAGCAGCACCTCGGGATCAGAGATCAGCGCATTCCAGTCCTGCGGCTCGACATAGGTGCCGACGCGCTGGTTGGGGTCGACACCGGGCACGCCGAGGGTGACGATTTCCTTCTTCAGCTTGACCTTGGTGCGATAGAACGGCTGTTCATCGCAATAGGATTCCTTGTGGTCGATATCGGCCAGACGGGCATCCTGGCGGAACCAGGCGAGCAGTGCATCGATGGCGCTGCGGCTACCGGAGACGGTGCCGTTGATGCCCTCTTCGGCGAGCAGCAGGGTGCCCTTGATGCCGTTGTCGAGCAGGGTTTGCAGCAAAGGTTCACGCAGCGCCTGGTAATCCGGCAGGGAGACGAATTTATACAACGCCGCGACGACGATCTTGTCGGTCATGAGGGGTTTCCTTCAGTAGTCGCCCACGTAAAGGGCGGACTGGTGGCACATGAAAAACGCCGGCTCAGCTGGCCGGCGTAGACTCGATTGTAGCAAAGCGTGCAATCGCCGGGGGGCTTGGCGACAAGGCGCGACAGCCTGTCACGTAGCCCGGATGCAATCCGGGAACTGCCGCAGGTCGTCCCCGGATTGCATCCGGCTACCTCAATGCCCGCCGCGGCAGGCCGGCGAGGCCGGGGCTGCGCCCTGCTCTGCCCATTCCTGCGGGGTATAGGTATGCAGGGCCAAGGCATGGATCTGCCCCATCAGTTCGCCAACGGTGGCGTAGACCTTCTGATGCCGCTTGACTGCGTTCAGGCCGGCGAACAGCGGACTGACGATCACCGCCTTGTAGTGGGTTTCCAGGCCACGGCTGTGCATATGGCTCTCGTCCAGCACCTCGAGATGCTCGGGCTGCAGGTCAGCGAGGGCAGTGACGATCAGGTCTTGCTTGGACATCTTGGACTCCATCAGGGCTGTTTCGGCAAACCGAGCTCGTTGCTCATGTCGGTCAGCAGCTTGTTCACTTCAGGTACGGCAGTTTCCAGCTTGCTCTGGGTGATCTGCGCGGATTGCGCGGTCAGCGTCGGCATCTTCTGCAGCACCTTCTGCCCCAACGGCGACTCGTAGAAGGCGATCAGATCCTTGAGTTCCTGCTCATTGAAGTTGCTGGTGTAGAGCTTGACCATGTCCGGCTTGAGCTTGTCCCAACCCACTGCCCTGTCCAGCGCGGCATTGGCCTTGGCCTGATAGCTTTCCAGCACGGCCTTCTTGCCATTCGGCGCCTCGGCGAAACGCTGGGCGAACATCTGCTGCACCTGACCGTAGACCGGTACCGTCAGCCTGTCGGCATTGGCCAGTTTGAGAAAACGCTCGGCATCGGCAGCGTGACTGGCAGCATCGGCCATGGCCAGGGAGGCGCTCGCGCTGAGCAGAACGGCGGTGCAGAGTTTGCTAAAACGAAGCATGGAGAGCGTCCAGAGGTTATGAGCGAGTCAGGGTAGACTGCAAAGGCGGCATTTTGTGCCCTGCGCCAAAATCCCTCAAGGGAGACGAGTTGTGCGCCAGCTCACAGACAACCTGCCGACCGGCACAGCTAACGCTCAGTTGCCAAATTGCCAGTACTTGCCCATCCATGGACGAACTCGGCATTGTGCGCACCATTACTTCAAGGCATGCGCATCATCCGATTCGGCAATTGATCGCCAGCCTGCGCACACACGGACGTGCCCGATGACCAGTCTCGCTGCACATGCTCCCGTTGCCCTGCAGCCTCTGTGCGACAGCAAGGGCCGTTTGCTCGATGCAGCCATTGGCTGGTCCAGCCGCCCACAGGTCAACTGTGCCTTGCACGGCCATCCGGGACGGCGCAAACGCTGGAATCACTGGTGCATTACCACGCCACAGTGGATGCTCGCACTGACCCTGGCCGATCTCGACTACCTCGGTTATGGCGCTGCCTATTTTCTCGACCTGCAAACCGGGCAATCGGTTGCCCACGCACAGTTCCGACCTTTTGCCCTGGGCTGCCAGTTGCCCGATGCGCCACTTGCCAGCCACGCCTTCAACCCACGCCCGCCGGTAATCGACCCCATAGAGAAGTTGTGGAACCAGTCTCCGATGGCGCGACCTAAACTGCCAGCCACCCCGACTATGCCTGGAGAACGCCATGAGCCGTACCGAAACTGACAGCATTGGCCCCATCGAAGTCCCCAACGACGCCTACTGGGGCGCGCAGACCCAGCGCTCGCTGATCAACTTCGCCATCGGCGCCGAACGCATGCCGCTGGCCGTGCTGCATGCCCTGGCACTGATCAAGAAAGCCGCCGCACGGGTCAACAGCCGTAGCGGCGAATTGCCGGCGGACATCGCCCGCCTGATCGAGCAGGCTGCCGACGAAGTGCTCGAAGGCAAACATGACACACAGTTCCCCCTGGTGGTGTGGCAGACCGGCAGCGGCACGCAGAGCAACATGAACGTCAACGAGGTGATCGCCGGCCGTGCCAACGAACTGGCCAGCGGTCAACGCGGCGGCAAGAGCCCGGTACACCCCAACGACCACGTCAACCGCGCACAGAGCTCCAACGACTGCTTCCCCACCGCCATGCACATCGCCGCCGTGCAGGGCGTGCGCCATCACCTGCTGCCAGCACTGGCCGAGTTGCGTGACGGCCTGCAGGAGCAGGCGCAGCGTCATGCCAACCTGGTCAAGACCGGGCGCACCCACATGATGGACGCCACGCCGATCACCTTCGGCCAGGAGCTGTCGGCCTTCGTCGCTCAGCTTGGCCATGCCGAAGCAGCGATTCGCGCCGCCTTGCCCGCCGTCTGTGAACTGGCCCAGGGCGGTACCGCCGTCGGCACCGGGCTCAATGCCCCGGCCGGCTTCGACGAAGCCATCGCTGCCGAGCTGGCGGCGCTCACCGGTCTGCCGCTGACCAGCGCGCCGAACAAATTCGCCGCACTCTCCGGCCATGAGCCGCTGGTGCAACTGTCCGGCGCGCTGAAGACCCTGGCCGTGGCCCTGATGAAACTGGCCAACGACCTGCGCCTGCTCGGCTCCGGCCCGCGCGCCGGATTCGCCGAGGTACGCCTGCCAGCCAACGAGCCGGGCAGCTCGATCATGCCCGGCAAGGTCAACCCGACCCAGTGCGAGGCGCTGTCGATGCTCGCCTGCCAAGTGCTGGGCAACGATGCCACCATCGGCTTCGCCGCCAGCCAGGGGCACTTGCAGCTCAATGTGTTCAAGCCGGTGATCATCCACAACCTGCTGCAGTCGATCCGTTTGCTGGCCGACGGCTGCCGTAACTTCCAGCAACATTGCATCGCTGATCTGCAACCGGATGCCGCGCAAATGGCCGCGCATCTGGAGAATGGCCTGATGCTGGTCACCGCGCTCAACCCGCATATCGGCTACGACAAGGCTGCCGAAATCGCCAAGAAGGCCTACGCCGAAGGCAGCACCCTGCGTCAGGTCGCGCTGCAACTCGGTTATCTGACTGAAGAGGAGTTCGATCAATGGGTCAGACCGCAGGACATGCTCGGAGCCGGGCGGCATGAATGAAGGCAAGAGCGGCGCCACACCGCTGGAAGGCGATGGCAAACGAATCCTGCTGGTGCTTGGCACGCCGAAGAAGAACAGCCTCTGCCATGCACTGGCCGAGGCCTACAGCCACGGCGCACGCAGCAGGGGCCACGTCGTCCGCCAGTTGAAACTGGGCGAGATGCAGTTCGACCCCATCCTGCGCGACGGCTATGAGCAGAGTCAGAGCCTGGAGCCGGACCTGCTCGAGGCCCAGCGCCTGATCCACTGGGCCGAACATCTGGTGTTCGTCTACCCGGTCTGGTGGGGCGGCATTCCTGCACTGCTCAAGGGTTTCTTCGACCGGGTGTTCCTGCCCGGTTTCGCCTTCAAGCACCGCAACTGCTCGCAACTCTGGGACAAGCTGCTCACGGGGCGCAGCGCCGACCTGCTGGTGACTCTGGACACGCCGCGCTGGTACTTCCGCTGGGTCTACGGCGCCCCGGCGCATCGGCAGATGGTGCGCACCATTCTCGGTTTCTGCGGGATCAGGACCCGCCGCCTGGCTGAGTTCGCCCCGGTGCGCCCGTCCAATGAGGAACAGCGCCAAGGCTGGCTGCGCAAGGCCGAAACACTGGGCAGCAAGGCGTAGCCCGGATGCAATCCGGGGCCGCCCGAGTTCGATCAAACCTCCCCGGATGCCTCCGGGTTACAGCAGCAGACCGTCGCTGGCCAGGCTGACGCCTTCCGGCAAGGCGTCGGGATGCTCCAGCAGCCAGGCATCGAAGCTATGGCCAATATGGGTCAGCACCGCCTGTGCCGGCTGTAACCGTTCGATGACCTCCAGCGCGCGGGTCAGGTCGTTGTGGTTGCGCGGCACCACTGGCTGCGGCGCGGTGGAGCAGTCGAGCACCAGCAGATCCAGCGGCGCGCGCTCAAGCTCGATGCAACTGGCTTCGGGTACGCCCACCGTGTCGGTGAGGTAGGCGATGCGTCTGCCCTGCCCTTCGAACAAATAGCCGAAAGTCGGCTTGGAATGATTCAGCGGCAACGCGGTGACGCTCAACTCGCCCAACTGGCGGCGCTCGAAAGCGGCGAACGGCTGGCTGAAATCGAGAATACCGGGGTGCTTGTACAGATCGGCCAGGCCTTCCGGGTCGTCCGGGCCATGCACTGGAATCACCAGCCCCTGGCCCCAACGCAAGTGCAACAGGCCCTGGGCGTGATCGGCGTGGTAGTGGGTCTGCAGGATGCCGCTGAGACTGTGCGGCGCGAAGCGCTCGGTGAGATCGGTCAGGCCGCTGTCGATCAGCCAGCGCTGCGCGCCGCATTCGATCAGCGCGCAACAGGGGCCACGGCGCCGCGCGGGAGAGATGCGCGCCGCGTCGCAGACCGGGCAACTGCAGTTGTACACCGGCACCTGGCGCGCATCGCCAGTGCCAAGCAGAGTCAGGCGCACCGGCGCATCTCGTCGAGTAGTTGCAGCAGGCGGCTGACGGTGTGTGGCAGGGGGCCGGAGTTGTCCAGGGTGATAGTGTCCGCCTGATCGCCCCTCTCCCCCGGCCCCTCAGCTTTGGCGTCCTGCGTCTCCCTACCTCCTGCATCCATGCAGTCGCCTCCCATAAATGGGAGCCGGGAGCAAGCAACGCCGGCCTGCAGTTCGCGGCTGCGCGCCAGGCGCTGCTCGATCTGCTCTGGCGTCTCGCGGCCACGGGCCAGCAGGCGCTGGCGCAGCACCGCTTCGTCGACCTGCAGCAGAATCGCCAGCAGGTTTGGATAGCGCTGACGGGCGGCAGCCAGATGCCCGCGCGAACCGTTGATCAGCACGTCCTGCCCGGCGCTCAGCCAGTCGTCGATCTCGCGCGGGATGCCGTAGGCCAGGCCGTTGGCACGCCAGCTCAGGGCGAAGGCGCCCTCGCACTGCAGACGCTCGAACTCGTCCGGGGTGACGCCCACGGCGTCTTCGCCCACCGACTCGGCGCTGCGGGTGATCACCCGCCGGGCGAGACGGCAGCCGTGCGCCTCCAGCGGCGCGCGTGCAGCTTGTAACAGGCTGTCCTTGCCCGAGCCAGAAGGCCCCATCAGATAGATCAACCTGCCCTGCATCAGAATACCCTTCGTGCTTGGCGCCACACCTGCTGGATCACCGGCTGCTGGCCATGAGTTCTGGCCTGGACCAGGTCGGCACGCAGGGCGACGCGAATCTCGCCGCGATCCTCCATCCCCGCTGCCCTGGCCGGTGCGCGGCTCACAGTGGCGATGGCCGCCGGCAGATCATAATCGTTGTCCTGCCCGGCCAGCAGCCAGGCCGCATGCAGCAGGCTGGCCGGGTAGTAGTCGCTGGAGAGGATATCCAGCACACCGTGGCGCGCCAGTTCGGCGGCAGCGATATTGCCCGAGTGCGAGCCGCCGCGCACCATGTTCGGTGCGCCCATCAGTACCTTCAGCCCCAGCTCGTGGCTGGCCCGAGCCGCTTCCAGGGTGGTGGGAAATTCGGCGATGGCCATGCCAAAGCTGGCCGACTCCTGCACGTGGGCCAGGGTCGCGTCGTCATGGCTGGCCACCGAGATACCCCGGCTGTGACAGTCCTCGACGATGGCGCGGCGCTGGCGGTCGCTGTACTGGCGCGAATTGGCGATCTGCTCCTGAAGGAATTCCTCCATCTCCGCCGGGCTCAAGTGGTACTTGCCCGTGTAGTACTCGCGGTACTTCTCGACCTTGGCGAACTGGCGCTGGCCGGGCGAGTGATCCATTACCGACACCAGCGACACCAGCGGATGCTCCACCAGATCGCGGTAGATGGTCAGGGCATCGGGGTGGCATAGCTCGCAACGCAGGTGCAGGCGGTGCTCGGCGCGGGTCTGCCCGGCTGCCTCGCTGGCGGCAATGGCCTCGATCATCGTAGGCAATTGCTGCATGCGCCGGCCACGCGGGTTGATGTCGCCGATGGCCAGCGCATCGAACACCGTGGTAATACCGGCGGCGACGATCTGCGCATCGTGGGTCAGCACCGCCGAGGCCGAAGGCCAATCAACGCCCGGCCGGGGGCTCATATGCTTTTCCAGGTTATCGGTGTGCAACTCCACCAACCCCGGCAGCAGATAGTCACCGCCCAGGTCCTGAGCCTGCGGCAGGCGGCTGGCGCCCTCATCCACCGCGGCGATCAGCCCGTCACGCAGCAGCAGCGAGCCGAGGAACTCGCGCTCGGCAGTAACGATACGGGCGTTGCTGAGAATCTGTTCAGACGACATAGACGTACTCCGGTTGCGCCGCGGCGGCGCTCATGTCGAGGTAACGGTCGGCCACCGCCTCACGGGCGATGCGGTCGTGGAAAATACCGATCAGCGCGCTGCCGGCCGCCTTGGCTTCGAGAATCAGCTCCAACACCACTTGGCGGTTGGCGTCGTCCAGCGAGGCCGTGGGTTCGTCGAGCAGCAGCACCGGCCACTCGACCATGAAGCCGCGGGCTATATTGACGCGCTGCTGCTCGCCGCCGGAAAAGGTGCCCGGCGCCAGTTGCCACAGCGCCTCAGGAATATTCAGCCGGCCGAGCAGCGCCTTGGCCCGCGCCTCGGCGTCGCTGCGTGGCCAGCTACGGGCCAGCGCCGGCTCCATCACCACGTCCAGGGTCGAGACACGCGGGATCACCCGCAGGAACTGGCTGACATAGCCCAGGCTTTGCCGACGCACCGCCAGCACCTGGCGCGGCTCGGCGCCGACCAGCTCCACTGGCGCGCCCTGGTGACGGATGCGGATGCTGCCGCCGGCCGCCAGGTAGTTGCCGTACAGGGTGCGCAGCAGGGTCGACTTGCCGGTGCCGGACTGGCCGTGCAGCACCAGGCACTCGCCACCGCGCACGGCGAAGTTCAGGTCACGCAGCACCTGCAGGACGACGCCGTTCTGCTGGTGCAGGGTGAAGGTCTTGCTGAGGCCGCTGACCTCGATCAGGTTGTTCATACACACCTCGATTGCTGTCGTAGCCCGGATGCAATCCGGGGGTGGCGGGCACGGTTTTCCCGGATTGCATCCGGGCTACGGGTTGGCGATTGCGGGGCGTCATCAGGGTTGCAACACCGACGACACCAACAGCTGCGAATACGGATGCTGCGGGTCGTCGAGAATCTGATCCGTCAGCCCCGCCTCCACCACGCGCGAACGGCGCATCACCATCAGGCGGTCGGCCAGCAGGCGCGCTACCGCCAGGTCGTGGGTGACGATCACCACCGCCAGGTCCAGCTCGCGCACCAGGCCGCGCAGCAGGTCGAGCAAGCGCGCCTGCACCGACACGTCCAGCCCTCCAGTCGGCTCGTCCATGAATACCAGGCGCGGCGCGGAAACCAGGTTGCGGGCGATCTGCAGGCGCTGCTGCATGCCACCGGAGAAGGTGCGCGGCAGGTCATCGATGCGCGCCGGGTCGATCTCCACCTGGCTCAGCCAGTCCAAGCCGGCGGCGCGTAGCTCGCCGTAGTGGCGTATGCCCTGGGCCATCAGCCGCTCACCAATATTGGCGCCGGCCGACACCGCCATGCGCAGGCCGTCACGCGGGTTCTGCTCGACGAAACCCCATTCGGTGCGCAGCAGCGTGCGCCGCTCGGCTTCACTGGCGCTGTACAGGTCGAGCCACTGGCCGTCACGGCCGCGATAACTCACAGTGCCGCGGTCCGGCGGGCAGCGCCCCGAGAGCAGGCTGAGCAAGGTGGACTTGCCCGAGCCGGACTCGCCGACGATGCCCAGCACCTCGCCGGGATAGAGGTCGAAGCTCACCCCCTGGCAGCCCTTGTCCGGGCCATACAGGCGGGTCAGGTCACGCGCCGAGAACAGCGGCTCGGCCGCTGCCACGGCAGGTTGCAGACGTTCGGCGGCGCTCATTGCAGGCTCTCCTCAAGGCGCTCGGTGCGCTGGCGGCAGTAGTCGGTGTCGGAGCAGACGTAGCGCTTGCTGCCGGCGTCGTCGACGATCAGCTCGTCGAGGAAGGACTCGCTGCTGCCGCAGAAGGCGCAGCACTCGTCCCAGCGCTGCACGGCGAAGGGGTGATCCTCGAAGTCCAGGCTGACCACGCGGGTAAAGGGCGGCACCGCGTACAGGCGTTTCTCGCGACCAGCGCCGAACAGCATCAGCGCCGGGCTCATGTCCAGCTTGGGGTTGTCGAATTTCGGGATCGGCGACGGGTCCATCACGTAGCGCTCGTCCACCGTCACCGGGTAGGCGTAGGCAGTGGCGATATGGCCGAAGGTGGCGATGTCCTCGTACAGCTTCACGTGCATCACGCCGTAGTCCTCCAGCGCGTGCATGGTCCGCGTCTCCTGCTCGCTCGGCTCGATAAAGCGCAGCGGCTCGGGAATCGGCACCTGATAGACCATGATCTGCCCGGCCGCGAGCGGCGTTTCCGGGATGCGGTGGCGGGTCTGGATCACGCTGGCCTCCACCGTGCGTTCGGTGGTGTCGACGCCAGCGGTGCGGGCGAAGAAGCGGCGAATCGACACCGCGTTGGTGGTGTCGTCAGCACCCTGATCGATGACCTTGAGCACATCGTTCGCACCAAGAATGGCGGCGGTCAGCTGCATGCCGCCGGTGCCCCAGCCATAGGGCAGCGGCATCTCACGACCGCCGAAAGGCACCTGGTAACCGGGGATCGCCACGGCCTTGAGCAGGCCGCGACGGATCATGCGTTTGGTCTGCTCGTCCAGGTAGGCGAAGTTGTAGGCCGTCGCCTCGCGGGCGCCGCTTGCAGTGCAAAGGTTCATCAGCGGTTCTCCTCTGCCGGCGCCTGTCGGCGCAGCGTGCGGATCAGTTCCAGTTCGGCCTGGAAGTCGACGTAGTGCGGCAATTTGAGGTGCGAGACGAAGCCGGCAGCCTCGACGTTGTCGCAGTGCATCAGTACGAACTCCTCTTCCTGCGCCGGGCCCTGCACCTCTTCGCCGTATTCGCCGGCACGCAGGGCGCGGTCGACCAAGGCCATACCCATGGCCTTACGCTCGGCATAGCCGAAGGCCAGGCCGTAGCCGCGAGTGAACTGCGCCTGCTCGGCGCTTTCCCCGACGAACTGGTTGACCATCTCGCACTCGGTGATTTCGATGTCGCCCAGCGGCACGGCGAAGCCCAGTTCGGCGGGCGTCATCCACACGTCCACGGCGCCGATGCGGATTTCCCCGGCGAAGGGATGGTTGCGCCCGTAACCGCGCTGAGTGGAATAGCCCAGCGCCAGAAGGAAGCCTTCATCACCACGGGCCAGTGCCTGCAGGCGCTCGGCGCGGCTGGCGGGAAAGGCCAGCGGCTCGCGGGTGATATCCGGCACCGGCGCACCGTCATCCGTCTCGCGGGTCATCAGCCCTTCGTCAGCGAGAAAATCCAGCACCCGCGGACAGGGCTTGGGCTCATCGGTCACCGCCGCTTGCGGCGCCGGATACTCACCCTCGGCCAGCAGGGCGAAATCCAGCAGGCGGTGGGTGTAGTCGAAGGTCGGGCCAAGCAATTGGCCACCCGGCAAGTCCTTGAAGGTGGCGGAGATACGCCGCTCCAGCTGCATCTGCGTGGTATCCAGCGGCTCGCTGGCACCGAAGCGCGGCAGCGTGGTGCGGTAGGCGCGCAGCAGGAAGATGGCCTCCATCAGGTCGCCTGCGGCCTGCTTGATCGCCAGCGCAGCCAGTTCCTCGTCGTACAGCGAGCCTTCGCTCATGACGCGGGCCACGGCCAGCGGCAGTTGCTGGCGGATCTGTTTAACGCCCAATTCAGCGATCGTGGTATCGCCACGGCGACGGCTGGCCAGCAGTTGATGGGCATTGTCGATGGCGCGTTCGCCACCCTTGACGGCGACATACATCAGGCAGCCTCCTCGGTTTCGATCAGCACGCGGGTGCTACGCGGCAGGCCGATCACTTCGCTGCCTGCGGCAAAGAAGCAATCCAGACCACGGGGAAAGGCGCTGCGCGCCTGGCGCTGTTGCCAGAACACGGCCGGCAACGGCAGGTTGACGCTGCGCACGTCCCTGATGCCGGGACCGCGCCAACGCAAGGCAGACCCGGCATGCAGATCGTCGAGTTGAATCAGCAGCGTGCAGGACTGGTCCGGGTAGCGTTCGCTGCCATTGTCGAAGTCCGACAGATCGCTCAACTCGCTCTCATCGAGCAGGGCGAACAGGGCGATCTCGCGCTCGGCGACGATCGGGCAGCCGCAATGGAAGGCCAGGTTGGCGCGGATCAACGGCGTATCGAAGCGCGGCGCCAGCCACAGCGGCGTGTCGCTGTCGAGGAAGGCCAGGCACAGGCCATAGGTGGCCGGGGTCAGATCACCCAGGGCGTGGGCGCGGTCCATGGCGCGTGGCAGACCCGGTTCGGCCAGCGCGCCGAGAGCGGCGCGGAAGCTGACCTGAGCGTCGAGCACCGGGTCGTCGAAAGCCGGTTGCAGCCAGTGCGAGCTGTGCGGCGTAGTCATCAATCCTCTCCTCTGACCAGGGTGAAGAACTCCACCTGGGTGGTGGCAGTCTGTGCGGCCCGGGCCAGGCGCTGTTCGCGCTGCTGGCGGGCCAGGGGTTCGATCAGGTCATCCAGCCAGCGCGCCTGGTCACTGCCCTGCAGGTGGGCGTCGGCCAGGGCGGCCAGTTCGGCGCGGCGCTTGTCGCGACCAGCCAGGTAGCTGTAGCCGGTACGGCCGTCGGCCAGGCGCACCACGCAGCGGGTCACGGTCATCTCGCCGAGGTTGAAGGCGCTGCCGGTGCCGCCCATGCGCCCGCGCACCAGGGTCATGCCCACCTCGGGGGCGCGGATCAGCTGGTAGGCGCTGTCTTTCAGCGCCGCTTCATGGGCATCGAGGGCGTCGCCGGCGCGAGCCAGCACACCCATCCAGCGCTGGCGCGCGGCGATGTTCGGGTCGGTTTCGTTCATGCGGGTCTCCATCAGGTCGCTACCTGGTACTGGAAGCGGTCGGCGCGGCTGCTGGACTGCGCCAGCTCCACCGCCCGGCCAGCGGGATCGCGGGACAATGTGAGTACGCTGAGCAGCGGCGCATGGCGCGGCATCAGCAGGTGCGCGGCTTCTTCGGGGCTGGGCAGACGCGCACCAATCAGGCTGAAAGTGCGCGCCAGCGGCAGGTCGCGCTCGGCCAGGTACTGGCGCAGCGAACCACCCTGGTAGTCGGCCAGTAGCGGCGCCAGGCTGGCGCAGAAGCGGTGGCGGATCAGGCTCAGCGGCTGGCCCTCGAGCAGGCGCAGGGTGGTCAGCTCGATCAGCTCACTGCCGTCGGGCAGTTGCAGGTGGCGGCATTCCTCACTGCTGCCAGTGCGGCGCAGGCGCTCGATCAGCCTGGCCTCGACACGGTGGCCGAGCGCCGACAGCGACTGGCTGAAGGCACTGCCCGCCTCCACCGGGTACACCAGTGGCTTGGCCAGCACCTGGGTGCCCTTGCCTTGGCGGCGCAGCAGGCGGCCTTCGAGCACCAGCTCGTCCACCGCGCGGCGCAGGGTGTGACGGTTGACGGAAAAACGTGCGGCCAGTTGCATCTCGCCCGGCAGGTAGTCGCCCGGGCTCATGCGTTGCAGGTCTTCGCGCAACACGGCGGCCAGCTCGCGGTACAGCGGTTCGCTTTGTCTAGACAAGTTCATCGTTTGAAAAGGGCGCCCGCAGGCGCCCTCCTCCTCCTTCAGATAAAGAGCTTGCGCAGGCGCTGGGACAGGATGTCGATGGCGCTCACCACCAGGATGATCACGATCAGCAGGGCGCAGGTCTGGGCGAACTGGAAGCCGCGAATCGCCTCCCAGAGAATCACCCCGATGCCGCCGGCGCCGACCATGCCGACCACCGTGGCCGAGCGCACGTTGGACTCGAAGCGGTACAGCGAGTAGGAAATCCACAGCGGCAGCACCTGCGGGATGACGCCGAAGATCACCTCCTGCAGGGCACTGGCGCCGGTGGCGCGCACGCCCTCGACCGGGCCGGGATCGATGGCCTCGACCGCCTCGGCGAACAATTTGGCCAGCACCCCGGTGGTGCTGATGAACAGCGCCAGCACGCCGGCGAAGGGGCCGAGCCCGACCGCAACGACGAAGAGCATGGCGAAGACCATTTCGTTGATCGAACGGCAGGCATCCATCACCCGGCGTACCGGCTGGTACACCCACCAGGGCACGATGTTCTCGGAACAGAGGATGCCCAGCGGAATGGCGCAGAGAATGGCCAGCACCGTGCCCCACAGGGCGATCTGCACGGTGACCANNCCATGTTGCCGCCATCGCGCACCAGCGCCAGCGGGTTCATTTCCGCACCCCGCCAGGACCAGGCGAGCACGGCGAAGAACAGGCCCCAGCCGATCAGTTGCAACCAGCTGCGTTTGCTATCGACGGTCGGGGTATGGGTGGTCAAAGTGGTCATCAAGGCATCTCGGGGAAAACGACTGCAGTCAGCCCCTCGGTCGATACCGAGGGGCTGCCAGGATCAACCGGCGCTGGCGCCGCCCTGCTTCTCACGCTCGGCCATGCGCTGCTCCAGCTTGGCCAGCTCGGCGTCCAGCTCCTTGAGCTGAGCCTGCTTGTCGGCGCCCTTGAGCTTGTCGTTGTTGGCCACTTCGGTGCGTTTCTTGAACAGCTCGAGCTGACGAATCGGCAGCAACTGATCGTTGTCGGAAGCCTTGAACTGGCCCCACTGCAGGCCTTCGAGCACCTTCTTCTCCTCCGGTTTGGCGCCGTAGGTCATGAAGAAGTTGCGCAGCTTGTCGCGGGTTTCCTGCGGCAGGTTCTTGCGCCAGACGATGGGGTCGGACGGGATCAGCGGCGATTGCCAGATCACCTTGAGCTGCGCGGCCTTGTCCGGTGCGGTCACCTCAAGACGCTCCATGCCCTCGCTGTTGAAGGTGCCGACATCGACCTGCTTGTTGGCTACCGACAGCGCGTTGACCTCGTGGCTGCCATTGAGCGAGCGCTTGAAGATCTTGCTGGCGTCGGCGTTGTTCTGGGCGAACACGTAATAACCGGGCACCAGATAGCCGGAGGTGGAGTTGGGGTCACCATTGGCGAAGGTCAGGCTCGAAGCGTTCTTGAGCATGTCCTCGACCGAATTGATCGGGCTGTCTTTGTGCGCCACCAGCAGGCTGTAGTAGCCCTGCGCGCCGTTGGCCGCCACGGTCTGGGCGAAGATCTCGCCGCCGGCGCGGTCCACCGCTTCCATCGCCGACTTGTTGCCGTACCAGGCCACATCGACCTTGTCGAAGCGCATGCCCTGGATGATGCCGGCATAGTCAGGGGCGAAGAAGGCGTTGATCTTGATCCCGGTCTGCTTGCTCATGTCGGCCAGGAAGGGATCCCACATGGCCTTGAGGTTCTGCGAAGACTCGGTGGAAATGATGCCGAAGTTGAGTTCCTCGGCGGCCTGGACCGAGCCCAGCAGGGAACCGGTGACGAGCGCAGAGGCAGCCAGCACCTGGCCGATGCGTTTGAACATGGAGCACACTCCTGTTGCGGGTTGGCGTTGTTGTTTCGAATGAGGGAGGCGACGTCAGGCCTTGGCCAGCGCCAGCGGACGCTCTACAGCCCGTGGGCGCTGCCCTTGCGGCAGCAGCAGGCTGATATCGAGATCACCGCCGTAGAGGTCATTGAGGAAATCGGGGTTGAAGCTGTCGGTGGGGCCGTCGAAATGAATGCGCCCGCCCTTGAGCGCAACGGCGCGCTGGCAGTAGCGCACCGCGTAATCGACCTGATGCAGGGTTACCACCACGGTCTTGCCGTCACGGCGATTGATGTCGGCGAGAATGTCCATCACCTTGCGCGCCGACTCGGGGTCGAGCGAAGCGATCGGCTCGTCGGCGAGAATCACCTCGGCCTGTTGGCACAAGGCGCGGGCGATGGCCACGCGCTGCTGCTGGCCGCCGGACAGGGTCGAAGCACGCTGCGCGGCGAACTCGGCCAGCCCTACCCGCTCCAGTGCCTGCAGCGCACGCTGCTTCTCTTCAGGATTGAACAGACTGAGGCTGCCACGCCAGCGCGGCATGCGCCCCAGGCCTCCGAGCAGGACGTTCTGCAGCACACTGAGACGACCGACCAGATTGAACTGCTGGAAGATGTAGCCGATATCGGCGCGCTGACGGCGCACAGCCCCGTCGAGACGCCCGTCGGCCTGCACCTGACGCCCCAGTACCTCGATACTGCCGGCGTCGCCGCACGCCAGCCCGGCGAGATGGCGCAGCAGTGTGGATTTGCCCGAGCCAGAGGCACCGATCAACGCCACCATCTCCCCTGGCTGCACCGACAGCGCCAGGTCAAACAAGGCCTGCTTGCGGCCAAAGCTCTTGTTCAGACGGTCGACTCGAATCGCTGCACTCATGTACCGGCCCTCTACTATCATTATCGATGCGAAGGCTGTTACATGCGCCTTCTGGTGTAGACCACGTTAGGCGCAAGCTGTGTCACCCCCGTGAAACACGGATGACAATTGAGTGACCGAAACTTGAGGCTTTTATGCTCAAGCGATGCCGCGAAGGTGAGTTATGACGAGTGTCACGCATTTCAGACAATTGGTGCTGGCATAAAGCCGCCACCTGAATCACAATCCGACACGTATTTGGCGTCAAGGAACCGTTCAGATGACCCTTGAGTCATAATGACGCAGAACGCGATACCGGTTGAACGGCTAGTGCGAAACACGGTCAAACCGGTGACAATCTCGACACTGACTACCAGTATCGCTCCCTGAACTAACCGGTAATGTATGCGCCCTATGAAACAGGCTACCTATTCCAGCCGCACGGCTGACAAATTCGTCGTTCGCTTGCCAGATGGCATGCGTGAGCGTATCGCTGACGTAGCACGCAACCATCACCGCAGCATGAACTCTGAAATCATCGCCCGCCTGGAGCAGAGCATGCTGCAGGAAGGCGCTCTGGATGAAGATCTCAGCATGCGCCTCGACAGCCCCGAGCTGAGCCTGCACGAGCGTGAGCTGCTGCAGCGTTTCCGTCAGCTGTCGCGCCGCCAGCAAAATGCGCTGGTGGCACTGATTGCCCACGACGTGGAAATGGCCGCTGAAGAAGCCTGAAGCGCGCCCATAAAAAAACCGGCATCGAGCTAATGCCAGTCAATTAAGCGTCGCCGCTGCGAATACGTAGGAGCGGCGCCCCGCCGCGAACCAGGGCGATGCGCAATTGAAAAGCTTCGCCCCGAGGCGGGGCTCCTACGAAAGGCCGCTTTGGCAATCTTATCTGATCGGCATTAGGCATCGAGCCGGTTTTTTATGCCTGTGATACCCCATCAGCCCACGAAGCTGAGCAACACCCCCGCCGCCACGGCCGAGCCGATCACCCCGGCCACGTTCGGGCCCATGGCGTGCATCAACAGGAAGTTCTGCGGGTTGGCCTCCAGGCCGACCTTATTCGATACCCGGGCCGCCATCGGTACCGCCGATACGCCCGCCGAGCCGATCAGTGGGTTGATCTTGTTGCTGCTGAATACGTTCATCAGCTTGGCCATCAGCACACCGGCCGCCGTGCCGGCGCAAAACGCCACCATACCCAGCATCAGGATGCCCAGGGTCTTGAGCTGCAGGAAGGCCTCGGCCGACAACTTCGAGCCCACAGTCAGGCCGAGGAAAATGGTGACAATGTTGATCAGCGCATTACGCGAGGTATCGGCCAGCCGCTCGACCACACCTGCTTCACGCAGCAGGTTGCCGAGGGCGAACATGCCAATCAGCGGCGCGGCGTCGGGTAGCAGCATGCCAATCAGCATGCACAGCACGATGGGAAAGATGATCTTCTCGGTCTGCCCCACCGGACGCAGCTGCTGCATGACGATGGCGCGCTCTTCCTTGGTGGTCAGGGCGCGCATGATCGGCGGCTGAATCAACGGCACCAGCGCCATATAGGCATAGGCGGCGACTGCAATAGGGCCGAGCAGATGCGACGCCAGCTTGGACGTCACGAAGATCGAGGTCGGACCGTCAGCACCACCGATGATGGCGATGGAAGCCGCCTCTTTCAGGGTGAACTCCATACCCGGGATACCCAGCGCAGTCAGCGCCAGGGCGCCGAGCAGCGTACCGAAGATACCGAACTGCGCAGCAGCCCCCAGCAGCAGCGTTTTGGGGTTGGCCAGCATCGGACCGAAATCGGTCATGGCGCCGACACCGAGGAAGATCAGCAACGGGAAAATACTGGTCGGCAGACCCACCTCGTAGATCAGGTGCAGAAAGCCCGCCCCCTCGGCCATATTGGCCACCGGAATATTGGCCAGCAGGCCGCCAAAGCCAATGGGCAGCAGCAACAGCGGCTCGAAGCCCTTTTTGATGGCCAGGTAGATCAGCAGCACACACACGGCAATCATGAAGGCCTGGCCAGGCTCGAGGTGATACAGACCGGTGCTTTGCCAGAGTTTCAGGAGCTTTTCCATGACCGCGCTCCCTTAACCGATGGTCAGCAGGCTGTCGCCCACCGCCACCGCATCACCCACCTTGACTTTGACCGCACCAATGGTGCCAGCCTTGAAGGCACGAATTTCGGTTTCCATCTTCATGGCTTCGAGGATGATGACCAATTGGCCCTCCTCTACGACCTGGCCTGGCTGCACCAGCACCTTGAAGATATTGCCGGCCAGCGGCGCCGCCTGCGGCTCGCCACCGCCAGCGGCAACCGGCGCTGCAGCAGGCGCCGCACCGCCCGCAGCCCCGACAGGCTTGAGGCCTTCGATATCGCCACCTTCATTCACCTGCACCACAAAGGACTTGCCGTTCACTTCAACGGTGTAGACCTCGGGCTTGCCAGCCTCGCGGGCCGGTGCTTCCTTGCCGGTCGGAGCCGGTTCGAAGGCCGCCGGGTTACCGCGATTTTCCAGGAACTTCAGGCCGATCTGCGGGAACAGTGCATAGGTCAGCACGTCGTCGATTGCATCGGCAGCCAGCTTGATCCCCTTCTCTTTGGCGATGCCCTTGAGCTCGGCGGTCAGCTTGTCCATCTCGGCTTCGAGCAGATCGGCCGGGCGACAGGTAATGGCCTCGGCCCCATCCAGCACACGGGCCTGCAGTGCCTTGTTGAACGGTGCCGGCGCAGCGCCGTATTCACCTTTCAGCACGCCAGCCGTCTCCTTGGTGATGGACTTGTAGCGCTCGCCGGTCAGCACATTGATCACCGCCTGCGTGCCGACGATCTGCGAAGTCGGGGTCACCAGCGGGATAAAGCCGAGGTCTTCGCGCACCCGCGGGATCTCGGCCAGTACCTGGTCGAACTTGTCCTGGGCGCCCTGCTCTTTGAGCTGGCTTTCCATGTTGGTGAGCATGCCGCCCGGCACCTGGGCGACCAGGATGCGCGAGTCGACACCCTTGAGGTTGCCCTCGAACTTGGCGTACTTCTTCCGCACTTCACGGAAGTAGGCGGCGATTTCTTCCAGCAGCTCCAGATTCAGGCCAGTGTCGCGCTCGGTGCCCTGGAACATGGCCACCACGGACTCGGTCGGCGAATGGCCATAGGTCATCGACAGGGAAGAAATCGCGGTATCGACGTTGTCGATACCCGCTTCCACGGCCTTGAGGATGGCCACTGAAGAAAGGCCCGCCGTGGCGTGGCACTGCATATGAACCGGAATGGACAGGCTGGCCTTCAGGCGCGACACCAGCTCGAAGGCGGTATAGGGCGTGAGAATGCCGGCCATGTCCTTGATCGCCACCGAGTCGGCGCCCATATCTTCGACCTGCTTGGCCAGGTCCACCCACATGTCCAGGGTGTGCACCGGGCTGGTGGTGTAGGAGATGGTGCCCTGCGCATGCTTGCCCTGCTTCTTCACGGCCTTGAGCGCGGTTTGCAGGTTACGCGGATCGTTCATCGCGTCGAATACACGGAACACATCCACGCCATTGATGGCGGCGCGCTCGACGAACTTCTCCACCACATCGTCGGCGTAGTGGCGGTAGCCCAGCAGGTTCTGCCCACGCAGCAGCATCTGCTGACGGGTGTTGGGCATGGCCTTTTTCAGCTCACGGATACGATGCCAGGGGTCTTCCCCCAGGTAGCGAATACAGGCGTCGAAGGTCGCCCCGCCCCAGGACTCCACCGACCAGAAGCCGACCTGATCGAGCTTGGCCGCGATCGGCAGCATGTCTTCCAGGCGCAAACGGGTGGCCAGGATCGATTGGTGGGCGTCACGCAGCACCACATCGGTGATCCCGAGTGCTTGTTTAACGGCAGTCATACAGGTACTCCCTCTGAACCTGATCAACCGCGACGCGCGCGGTGCTGGGCAATAGCGGATTGGATGGCGGCCAGCGTTTCGGCGTCCGGCTCATGGCCGACCGACTGGGTGCTGGACCTTGGAGAGGAGATGGCAGGGGCCGGAACAGGCGGGGCGAAAGTCGCGATCAGGCGCGACATCAGGCTGACCACACCCACCAGCAACACCAGAAAGACAAACACGAAACCAATGCCGAACAGCATGAGTTCGACACCCTCGAGCAGCAGTTCACTGGGGGTCATCTTGGCTCCTTTGGCCAGCAGCTCGCAGGCTGCATTCATTATTGATCAGGAGCGCCCAGGGTCAGCGCCCGGGCAAAGCTGCCGAACCTTAGCCTGAAACAAGCGTTTGAGGCAAACACCAAACAGCTCGAATCGACCATTTATGTAGTGGCTTTTTCACGACCAGTACCAAAGAAGGGGCATGGCTGTGCGAAAGGGCTCTCAGGAGGCCGAGCGCACACCGGTATCAACCGCGGGTGCCAGCGCCAGGAGCTGCTTGAAATGGCGAGTCTCATCGCCCGGGGTGCGCCCGAACAGCCGCTTGAATTCGCGACTGAACTGCGACGGGCTCTCGTAGCCGACGCGCTGCGCCGCACTGATCGCACTCATGTCGTTGCGAATCATCAGCAGCCGCGCCTGATGCAGGCGAATGGCCTTGAGATACTGCAACGGCGAGCGGCTGGTCATCGCCTTGAAATGCACATGGAAGGCCGGCACGCTCATGCTGGCGATTTCAGCCAGCGAAGGCACATCGAGTGTTTGCTGGTAATCCCGGTGAATGCGCTGCAGCACGCGCAAGGGGATCTCGCGCACAATCGAGGGGCCGAGCAGACGTCGACGTCAGCGAGCTGATCGTACGCCCTACCGCCAGCCCTTACTGAACAGGAGGCTCCCGATGAAAACATCGCACCCAATGATCGCCTTTCTGCTTGCCAGCCTGCTCAGCTGTTCGGCACTGGCCGACGATGTCACCCGGGAAAACGCCGCACTGATCCAGAATGCTTTCAATGACCAGCGTGCAGGCCAGGGCGGCATTTTCCAACTGCTGGCTGACGATGTGGTTTGGGGCGTGGCCGGCAACAGCCCGGTGTCGGGCACCTATCGCAGCCGCGAGCAGTTCATGACAGAAGCGGTCAAACCCATCACCGACCAACTGGCCACGCCCATCGTACCCAGCGTCCGCCAGATCGTGGCGCAGGGCTCGCTTGTCGTTGCCTACTGGGATGGCCAGGCGACCGCCAAAGACGGCAGTCGCTACACGAACAGCTACTCCTGGCACATGCAGCTGAAAAATGGCCGGATTACCCACGTCACGGCCTTTCTCGACACCTGGCGGCTGGTCGAGCTGATGAACTGATTACAGCAGGAAGATCGACGCCAACCCCAGGAAGATGAAGAAGCCGCCGCTGTCGGTCATGGCCGTGATCATCACGCTGGCCCCCATGGCCGGGTCGCGCCCCAGGCGCGCCAGGGTCATAGGGATCAGCACCCCCATCAACGCCGCCAGCAACAGGTTAAGGGTCATGGCCGCCGTCATCACCACACCCAACGACCAACTGCCATACAAGCCATAGGCAACGGCGCCGATCACCCCACCCCAGAGGATGCCGTTGATCAGCGAGACGCCAAGTTCCTTGCGCAGCAGACGCTTGGTACTGCCGGTGCTGACCTGATCCAGCGCCATGGCGCGTACGATCATGGTGATGGTCTGGTTGCCGGAGTTACCGCCAATACCGGCAACGATGGGCATCAGCGCCGCCAGCGCCACCAGCTTCTCGATCGAGCCCTCGAACAAGCCAATTACACGCGAAGCGAGGAATGCGGTGACCAGGTTGATCGCCAGCCACGCCCAGCGGTTACGCACCGACTTCCACACCGAGGCGAAGATGTCTTCCTCCTCGCGCAGACCGGCCATGTTCAGCACTTCGCTTTCGCTTTCCTCGCGGATCAGGTCGACCATCTCGTCGATGGTCAGACGGCCGATCAGCTTGCCGTTCTTGTCCACCACCGGGGCGGAAATAAGGTCGTAACGTTCGAATGCCTGCGCGGCGTCGTAGGCGTCCTCGTCCGGATGGAAGGTCACCGGATCGTCGGCCATGACTTCGCCGACCTGCTTGTCCGGGTCGTTGACCAACAGGCGCTTGATCGGTAGCACGCCCTTGAGCACGCCGTCGTAATCGACCACGAACAGTTTGTCGGTATGCCCCGGCAGCTCTTTCAGGCGGCGCAGGTAGCGCAGCACCACTTCCAGGCTGACGTCTTCGCGGATGGTGACCATCTCGAAGTCCATCAGCGCACCGACCTGATCCTCCTCGTAAGACAGCGCCGAGCGCACACGCTCGCGTTGCTGGGCGTCGAGCGATTCCATCAGTTCATGAACGACATCGCGCGGTAGTTCTGGCGCCAGATCGGCGAGTTCGTCTGCATCCAGATCCTTGGCTGCAGCGAGAATCTCGTGATCGTCCATGTCGGCGATCAGGGTTTCGCGTACTGCGTCGGAGACTTCCAGCAGGATGTCGCCGTCACGCTCGGCCTTGACCAGCTGCCAGACGGTCAGACGCTCGTCGAGCGGCAAGGCCTCGAGGATATGGGCAATGTCCGCAGGGTGCAGATCTTCGAGCTTGCGCTGCAGCTCGACGAGATTCTGACGATGCACCAGGTTCTCGACCCGGTCGTGATGCTGGCCTTCCTGACGATGAGTCAGGTCTTCGACCAGTTTGTGCCGATGCAGTAGTTCGATCACCTGGGCCAGGCGATCCTGCAAGCTCTCTTGCGGCTTTTTGGCTTCTACTTCAGTCATAGCGCGCTCCACCCCCAGTTGGCGGGCACGCCAAAGGGGATCAATCAGGTCTTACACGATTGTGCGAGGGGAGTATTGAGTAACTACTGGGTAAGTCCATGGTGGTATTCCACAAGCCCCGGCGGGGCTGACGCGGCGAATGATAACACCGCAATACAGCTTTGTACGTGACAAAAGCGCGGCAAGAACAACTGCTTGCATCGCAAACTTCAATCTCGCAACCTGTTCATGCGACGCCAGCCATATGCGCCAGGACACCCTGGCACATGAGAAAAAACGGTCTAACCTGAGACATACACCGTCACGGAGGACGACTCATGCGAGGATTGCACTTCACAGCACTATGCGCCGCCACATTGCTCATCCCCATTCAGGACAGCTCGGCCAGCAGTGTGTTCCGCTGCGTGGATGGTACAGGCCATGTCACCTTCACCCGTCACGGTTGCCCCAGCGATCAGCAACAGCACCTGCAGGACGCACGCAACCACACCCCCAGCAGCGGCAAGGCCATCCCACTGGCAACTCCCGACAGACGCAAGGCAACGGCACCTGCGAGCTCGGCAGAACTGGTGATAGTCGGCCAGCAGGACGATGGTTGCGGTAATTTGCTCAGCAGCAGCGAGAAACGCCAGGCGATCATCCGCAAGGAAATCCGCGCAGGCCTCAGCCGCGCCGACGTGGAAAGCAGCCTGGGCAAGCCGGACAGAGTCACGAGCAGCAATGGACAACAGCGCTATCACTACCGCGAAAAACGCAAAGGCGGCAGCAGCCGGCAGATCAGCTTCGACGCAGCCGGCTGCGTGAAAAAATGACCCACAAAGAAAAAGGGCCTGCATCACTGCAGGCCCTTTCGGTATGGCGGACTCAGGAGGATTCGAACCTCCGACCGCTCGGTTCGTAGCCGAGTACTCTATCCAGCTGAGCTATGAGTCCGTTACAGATCACTCGAAAGCTACTGCGCTTGGTTACGCTTCGTTGAAACCGAACTCAGAATGCTCATTTAGAAAACTAAACTGCGCTTCTTCGTTCGCTTTCGCCTTGCCTACCCTTCGCTCGCTACGCTTTCGTGCGATCTTATGGCGCTTTTAGACCAGATCACCGCTGGTTGAAGCATGGCGCTGCATCGCTGCAATGCCATTTAATATGGCGGACTCAGGAGGATTCGAACCTCCGACCGCTCGGTTCGTAGCCGAGTACTCTATCCAGCTGAGCTATGAGTCCGTTACAGATCACACTCCAGGCAGCGCCTTGCGTGCAATCTTATGGTGTTTTTAGACCAGACCACCACTGGCTGAAACAAAATGGCTTGCAGCAATGCAAGCCATTGAATATGGCGGACTCAGGAGGATTCGAACCTCCGACCGCTCGGTTCGTAGCCGAGTACTCTATCCAGCTGAGCTATGAGTCCACTCTTTGGTGCTTTTAGACCAGATCACCTCTGGTTGATTCGCCAGCTTGGGTAACCCCGGCTCGCTGAATAATGGCGGAGAAGGGGGGATTCGAACCCCCGACACCCTTTTGAGGTGTACTCCCTTAGCAGGGGAGCGCCTTCGGCCACTCGGCCACCTCTCCGCAACACGGGGCGCATGATAAACATGTTTTTCCCGTTTGCAAACAAAAATTTGTAGAAAAATTAGTGGCTTGGTTCGTCACCCTTCTCTTTCTGGATGCGCTGGTAGATTTCTTCACGGTGTACGGCAACCTCTTTCGGCGCATTGACGCCAATGCGCACCTGGTTACCTTTCACACCCAACACGGTGACAGTCACTTCATCACCGACCATCAGGGTCTCTCCGACCCGGCGAGTCAGAATAAGCATTCCTTTCTCCTCAACGGATTACATTTTTCAGGACAACAGTCTGCAAAAAAAATGGTGCCGACCTGCGCCTTTATCAAGGCCGCAGATCTCCACCCAAGTATTGACCAGCCTGCGTAGAAAGAAAGTTCCCGCATACCAGTCAAAAAGACGAAAGGCGCGGAACCTGCCGCGCCTTTCGGATCAGTCGAATCAGTCGCCCTGTCGGGCCGGGGCATCCAGTTCGAAGGCAGTATGCAGAGCACGCACCGCCAGTTCCAGATACTTCTCTTCGATGACCACAGATACCTTGATCTCGGAGGTAGAGATCATCTGGATATTGATGGTCTCCTTGGCCAGCGCTTCGAACATGCGGCTGGCGACACCGGCGTGGGAACGCATGCCGACACCGACGATGGACACCTTGGCGATGTTGGTATCGCCCACGACTTCACGGGCACCCAGCTCGTCAGCGGTCTTCTGCAGCACGCCCAGGGCGTTGTTGTAGTCGTTGCGGTGCACGGTGAAGGTAAAATCGGTGGTGTTATCGTGCGAGACGTTCTGCACGATCATGTCCACTTCGATATTCGCGGCGCTGATCGGGCCGAGAATCTTGAAGGCGATGCCGGGGATATCCGGTACCCCACGGATGGTCAGCTTGGCTTCGTCGCGGTTGAAAGCGATGCCGGAAATGATCGGCTGTTCCATGGATTCCTCTTCATCAAGGGTAATGAGGGTGCCCGGCCCCTCTTGAAAGCTGTGCAGGACGCGCAGCGGGACGTTGTACTTGCCGGCAAATTCGACCGAACGAATCTGCAACACCTTGGAACCGAGGCTGGCCATTTCCAGCATCTCTTCGAAGGTGATCTTTTCCAGGCGCTGAGCCTTGGGCACCACACGCGGGTCGGTGGTGTAAACGCCATCGACATCGGTGTAGATCTGGCACTCGTCGGCTTTCAGCGCCGCCGCCAGAGCCACGCCGGTGGTATCGGAGCCGCCGCGCCCGAGGGTGGTGATATTGCCGTGCTCGTCGACGCCCTGGAAGCCGGCGACCACGACGACGCGACCAGCCTTGAGCTCGGCGCGAATCTTCTGATCATCGATCTGCAGAATGCGCGCCTTGTTGTGCGCACTGTCGGTGAGAATACGCACCTGGTTGCCGGTGTAGGACACCGCCGGCACACCGCGCTTGATCAGCGCCATGGCCAACAGGGCAATGGTCACCTGCTCACCGGTAGACACCATCACATCCAGCTCACGTGCAACCGGCTCGCCATCGGTGATCTGTTTGGCCAGATCGATCAGGCGGTTGGTTTCGCCGCTCATGGCGGAAACCACGACGACGATGTCGTCACCGTTCTCGCGGAACTTCTTCACCTTGTCGGCCACCTGCGCGATGCGCTCGATGGTGCCGACGGATGTGCCCCCAAACTTCTGTACGATCAAAGCCATTTCAAAAAGCCGCCTGAATCCTCGAAGGGCGCCCATTAAACCCGCATCGGGTCATACTGCCAAGGCCCGCCGGACGCACTGCGGGCCCCGCTTTCTCGCTCGTTACGAAGCTTGCTCGACCAGAGTAGCGGCCAGAGCCAGGGCTTCATCCAGTTTGCCGGCATCAACGCCGCCGCCCTGAGCCATGTCCGGGCGACCGCCGCCCTTGCCGCCCACCACCGCAGCGGCCTGACGCATCAGGTCGCCAGCCTTGAGCTTGGCAGTCAGATCCTGGGTCACACCGGCGACCAGCACCACCTTCTCGTCGAACACGCCGCCAAGCAGAATCACGGCGCTGCCCAGCTTGTTCTTCAGTTGATCGACCAGCGCCAGCAGCGCCTTGCCATCCAGACCATCGAGACGCGCAGCCAGCACCTTGGTGCCCTTCACGTCCACCGCCGAGCCGGCCAGGTCGTTACCCGCGGCGCTGGCAGCCTTGGCCTTGAGCTGCTCCAGCTCTTTTTCCAGTTGGCGGTTACGCTCGATCAGCGCAGACAGTTTGTCGAGTACGTTGTCGCGGTTGCCCTTGACCAGAGAGGCGGCTTCCTTGAGCTGCTCTTCTGCGCCATTGAGGTAAGCCAGCGCGGCTGCACCGGTGACCGCCTCGATACGACGCACGCCGGCCGCCACGCCACCTTCGCTGACGATCTTGAACAGACCGATGTCGCCGGTACGCGAGACGTGAGTACCGCCGCACAACTCGACGGAGAAGTCGCCGCCCATGCTCAGCACGCGCACCTGATCGCCGTACTTCTCGCCAAACAGCGCCATGGCACCCTTGGCCTTGGCGGTTTCGATATCGGTTTCTTCGGTCTCGACCTTGGAGTTCTTGCGAATCTCGGCGTTGACGATGTCTTCCAGTTGCTTCAGTTGCTCGGGCTTGATCGCCTCGAAGTGGCTGAAGTCGAAGCGCAGGCGCTGACTGTCGACCAGCGAGCCCTTCTGCTGCACGTGATCGCCCAGCACCTGACGCAGCGCGGCGTGCAGCAGGTGAGTCGCCGAGTGGTTCAGCGCAGTAGCCTGGCGCACCTCGGCCTCGACCTCGGCCTTGACGCTGGTACCGACGGAGAGGCCGCCCTTGGTGACCACGCCGTGGTGCAGGAAGGCGCCGCCAGCCTTGGTGGTATCGCGCACGTCGAAACGCACGCCTGCACCTTCCAGATAGCCGCAGTCGCCGATCTGGCCACCGGACTCGGCGTAGAACGGGGTCTGATCCAGCACCACCACGCCCTCCTCGCCTTCGGCGAGGCTGTCGACGGCGCTGCCGGCCTTGAACAGGGCGATGATCTTGCCGCTGCCGCTGGTGCCTTCGTAGCCGAGGAAGCGCGTGTCGGCGTCGACCTTGACCAGAGCGTTGTAGTCCATGCCGAAGGCGCTGGCGGAGCGGGCGCGCTCGCGCTGCGCTTCCATTTCACGCTCGAAGCCTTCCTCATCCACCGACAGCTCGCGCTCGCGGGCGATGTCGGCAGTCAGGTCGACCGGGAAACCGTAAGTGTCGTACAGCTTGAACACGACATCGCCCGGAATGACCGAGCCCTGCAGGCCAGCCAGGTCCTGCTCGAGGATCTTTAGGCCCTGCTCCAGGGTCTTGGCGAACTGCTCTTCTTCGGTCTTCAGCACGCGCTCGATATGCGCCTGCTGCTGCTTGAGTTCAGGGAAAGCTTCGCCCATCTCGGCCACCAGCGCAGCGACGATCTGGTAGAAGAAGCTGCCCTTGGCACCCAGCTTGTTACCGTGACGGCAGGCGCGACGCACGATGCGGCGCAGCACGTAGCCACGGCCTTCGTTGGACGGGGTCACGCCGTCGGCGATCAGGAAGCTGCAGGAACGGATATGGTCGGCGACCACCTTCAGCGAAGCCTGGCCTTCGTTGGTGCAGCCAATGGCCTTGGCCGAAGCGGCCAGCAGGTTCTGGAACAGGTCGATCTCGTAGTTCGAGTTGACGTGCTGCAGCACGGCGCTGATGCGCTCCAAACCCATGCCGGTGTCCACGCTCGGTGCCGGCAGCGGGTGCAGCACACCATCGGCAGTACGGTTGAACTGCATGAACACGTTGTTCCAGATCTCGATGTAGCGGTCGCCATCCTCTTCCGGCGAGCCGGGTGGGCCACCCCAGATGTGCTCGCCATGGTCGAAGAAGATCTCGGTGCACGGGCCGCACGGGCCGGTGTCGCCCATCGCCCAGAAGTTGTCGGAAGCGTATGGCGCGCCCTTGTTGTCGCCGATGCGGATCATTCGCTCGGTGGGGATGCCGACTTCCTTCGTCCAGATATCGTAGGCCTCGTCATCGGTGGCGTAGACGGTGACCCAGAGCTTTTCCTTGGGCAGGTTCAGCCACTTGTCGGAGGTCAAAAATTCCCAGGCGTAATGGATGGCATCGCGCTTGAAATAGTCGCCGAAGCTGAAGTTGCCCAGCATTTCGAAGAAGGTGTGGTGACGCGCGGTGTAGCCGACGTTTTCCAGGTCGTTGTGCTTGCCGCCGGCACGCACGCACTTCTGGCTGGTGGTGGCGCGGGTGTAGGCGCGCTTTTCCAGGCCCAGGAAGCAGTCCTTGAACTGGTTCATGCCTGCGTTGGTGAACAGCAGGGTCGGGTCGTTCGCCGGAATCAGCGAGCTGGAAGCGACACGGGTGTGCCCTTTTTCTTCGAAGAAGCTCAGGAAGGCTTCACGGATTTCTGCGCTTTTCATAGGGATATCCACGGAATCAGGCGGCCACGGCAAAGCCGGCGAAGCAGACAAAGTGAAAACGTAGCGAGCGAAGGTCAGGCAAGGCAAAAACCGGCGAGGAAGCGCAGTTTACGAGTTGTAAATGAGCATTCTGATCGGACTCGCGCACGAGCCGGTTTTTAACGCAGCATGACCGAGTGCAGTAGTTTTCACGCAGTCTGCAAAGGGCCGCATTATATCGGGCCTGTCGCCTGCGGCTAGTACCTTGTTGATAGCCGACAGCTATGAACTGCCGACATCTTGCTCAATGAGAGCGGAAAGCGGCGAATGCCTCGATTACCCGCTCGATGCCTTCGCTGCCCACATCCAAGTGGGTTACCAGGCGCAGGCGCGGCGCCGCCGTGACGGCGATGCCGCGCTCAGCCATAAAGGCCTTGATCGCGCCAGCACGCTCACCGAGCTGCACATAGACCATGTTGGTCTGCACCGGCTCGACGCTGTAGCCCAGCCCGGCCAGCGCCTCGCCCAGATGCGCGGCCTTGGCGTGATCCTCGGCCAGGCGCTCGACCTGATGCTGCAGCGCATACAGCCCCGCTGCCGCTAATACCCCGGCCTGGCGCATACCGCCGCCGACCATCTTGCGCAGACGACGCGCCTTGCCGATCAGCGCCGCGCTGCCGCACAGCACCGAACCGACCGGCGCACCGAGCCCCTTGGACAGGCACACCGACACCGAGTCGAAATACTGGGTGATCTCACGCGCCGGCACCCCGAGCTTGACCGCTGCGTTGTACAAACGTGCGCCATCCAGATGCAGGCTCAGACCACGGCGCTGCGTCAACTCACGCGCGGCGGCCAGATAATCGAGCGGCAGCACCTTGCCCTGCATGGTGTTTTCCAGCGCCAGCAGGCGAGTACGGGCGAAGTGGAAGTCGTCCTGCTTGATCGCCGCTTCGACCTTGGCCAGATCCAGCGAGCCGTCGACCTCGCCTTCGATTGGCTGTGGCTGGATGGAACCGAGCACGGCGGCACCGCCACCTTCGTATTTATAGGTGTGCGCCTGCTGGCCGACGATGTACTCGTCACCGCGCTCGCAGTGGGCCATCAGGCCGAGTAGGTTGCTCATGGTGCCGGTGGGCACGAATAGCGCCGCCGCGAAACCCAGCTCATTGGCCAGCCAGGATTCCAGATGATTGACCGTGGGGTCTTCGCCATACACGTCATCGCCCAGTTCAGCCGTCAGCATGGCCTCGCGCATGGCGGCGGTAGGTTGAGTGACGGTGTCGCTACGCAGGTCGATCAGGTGCATGACAGGCTTTCCCGGCAATTGGCGAAAGGCTCATGCTAATGAGGTCGCTCGGGCGGTGAAAGATACAGTTGCGCGATAAAGCCACTTGTCGACACCGTAGCCCGTATGCAATCCGGGGAAAATGTGCCGGTCATCCCCGGATTGCATCCGT